>CAVDQG010000018.1:0-25397 GCA_963611165.1 Bacteroides uniformis | reverse complement strand
GGAAATATAATTAAATTTTTAAAGGTGAAGGATATGGAAAATGTTAATGTAAAAAAGGCGTCAAAGCTTGCCGTGGTTTGTTATGGACTCGGTGACCTTGCATCACAGTTTGTTTGGACGTTTGTCGGTTCTTATCTGACGATTTTCTATACAGATGTAGTCGGTTTTGCTCCTGCTGTAGTTTCTGCTATTATGCTTATTGCCCGTGTATGGGACGCTGTCAATGACCCGATGATGGGTTCGATTGCTGAGAATTGCCGTACAAAATTCGGACGCTTCCGTCCTTGGATTGCTTTCGGTTGCCCGTTCCTTGCTATATTTGCCGTTATGACATTTATTAACCTCGGAAATGGCACAGGCGGAATTATTTTCTCGGCAGTTGTCTATATTATTGCCGGCATGCTCTATACTCTTGTCAACATTCCTTATTCATCGTTGGCGGCAGTTATGACAGAGGATCCGAAGCAGCGTAATGCAATAGGCGTTTCAAGAAACATTGGTATGAACGTCGGTATGATTATTGTTAATGCTTGCTCTGCGGGTATGGCACTTCATTTTTCAGGTAACGGAGCAGAGGTTGCAACAGGTCATGGCTACATGATGACAGCTGTTGTATACTCAATAATCGCTATTCCGCTGTTCCTGATTGTCTTCTTTACATCTAAGGAAGTCATTATCCCCAAGACAGAGGCTAAGAAGCTCAATCCGAAAGAAACCTTAAGCGGTATGGTAAAGAATAAATACCTCATGGTTATATTCATCGTTTCCACTATCCAGATGGTTGCTTTCATGGGTCGAATCTCAATCACTACTTACTACGTAATCTATTGCCTCGGCGCATTTGCTCTCATTTCTCTTATCATGACAATTCCGTCAATCGGCGGTGTTGTGGGTTCATTTATCGTTGCACCTCTTGCCAATAAATTCGGTAAAAAGAAAACTCTTGCGGCTTGCTTAATCGGTCAGGGAATAGGACTTTTCGTAGTTTACTTTGCTCCGTTCACAAATATGACTCAGATTATTATCGGTCACTGCATCTACGGTATATTCAACTGCGGTTTCCCAATGTGTCTTTCGATGGTTGCCGACTGTGTTGACTACTGGGAGGACAAGACGGGTGTTCGTCAGGATGGCTCTTACTATGCAACCTACGGCCTTTCCACAAAGCTTGGTAATGCTATCGGTTCCGCATTCGGTATTCTTGTTATCAGCGGTTTCGGCTATGTTGCAGGCAGCATGGAGCAGAGCGCAAAGGCTCTTTCGGGTATCAATATTACTGTAAACCTTATTCCTGCAGTTCTTCTTATCGTTGCAGCAATCGGACTTTTAATCCTCTGGGATAAGTCAGAAAAGGATTTTGACGATATCAGAGCTAATATCAAAGCAAAAAATTCACAGAATTAAATTATATGAAAGGATGAAATAATTATGGGCATTAAATCATCAGTCAGCTTATACAGCCTTCAGTATCAGTACCTCACAGGAAAAATGAACCTTGAGGAAATCGTAAAATATGTTAAATCTCTCGGAACAGACGGAATCGAGCTTCTGCCTGACCAGATGATTCCCGGTGCACCGGAACCGACAGAGGAAACACTTGCAAAGTGGGATGAGATTATCAAAAATAATCCTATCGGACTTGCTTGCGATGACTGCTTCCTTAACACGAACATGTATAAAAACCGTGAACTCACAAAGAGAGAGTGTATCGACCTCATCAAAAAGGAAATCAAGCTTGCTCACCGCCTTGGATTCAAAGTATTGAGACTTGTTTCAATGGTTCCCGCTTGGGTTCTCGAGCCGTGTCTTGAGACTGCTGAGAAGTACGATGTTTGCATGTGCATTGAGATTCATGCAGGACTTGGCTTCGGTGTTCCGAAGACAGAGGAGTTCCTCGCTGAAATGCTCAGACTCAATTCTCCTTATATCGGCATTGTTCCCGATTCAGGACTTTTCTGCAAGAGACCGCCTCGTGTTATGACAAATTACTGCCGTGAGGTTTACGGCACTAATGACGAACTCATTAAACTTGGCGAAGAGATTTTTGCAAGCGGAACAGATACATACACGCTAACCATGAAGAACGGCGGAAAGATGGATCCGAGAGTTGCCGCAGCAGTAAAGGATCCTGCTAAGGATATGTTCTATGCAGTTAACCTCGACGGTTACGAAAATAACCCTGTTTCTGTTATGGATCCGTATGTCAAGTACATCAAGCACTTCCACTTCAAGCTCTTTGAGATGACAGAAGACGGAAATGAGTACAGCATCGACTACAAGGAAATTCTCCAGTATCTTCACGACCACGGTTATAACGGATATGTATCCACAGAGTATGAAGGAAACAGATGGGTTCTTCCTGACAATCCGATTCCTGAGCTTGAGCAGGTTTCTGCTCATCAGAAGATGATTCAGCGTTTGATTAAAGAGATTGAGGGCTAAGGAGGTCAATAACAATGTTTGATAATAATGTATTTATTCCCGGTACTTGCAAAAATGTCGTAGAGGACGGTAAGGTTATCGGCTTTGAGATGAAAACTCATATCACATATTACAGAGCAATTCCGCTTTCTATGATTAACTTTTTAAAGGTTTCTGTAGACGGCGAGGAAGTGCCTGAGGAGGATATCCGCTTCACACCCGACAATATCGATTGGTTCACACAGAAAGAAATGGAAACTGTCGGTACAATCAAGTGGGAGTACGGTGCAGCCGCTACGGTTCGTGTTCTCAAAGATGGCGGACTTTCTAAGGGCGAACATCAGGTTAAGCTTACAGTTTGCACAAGAACAGCTTATATCCCCGTTCCGCTTGAGGGCTCAATGACAAGAACAGTTGTTATCGAGTAAAAGTTAAGAATTCATATAGAGATAAGGTCGAAGTTATGCTTCGGCTTTATCTTTATTTCTGTTTGTGGTAGAATAAACTTAAGTTCAAGGTGTGAAAGGATTTTCTTGTATGGAAGTTAACGGAATGAGTTTTAAGGTGCAAAAAGCCGAGATAATGGAAGAGACCATTCAAACAGAGCTTTTAATAATATTTCTGCTTGAAGGCGAAATGACGGTGAAGTATTTAGGCGAAAAGCACAAGATGAAATCGGAGGATATAATTTTAATTAATCCCGGTGTAAGCTATGAGATACTGAGTACACATAATGCGATTTACGGTGTTGCGTCCTTTTCTATGAATATGATTGCGGCGGTAATAAACAGCAACAATACAATTTTCTATTGCAACTCTATGAATGACGACCGCCATTCGTATGAGGATTTAAGAAACATTATGTTCAGTATGACCGCAGAGTTTGCCGCAGAATCTCACCGGACAAGATGCTATATGGACAGCCTATTGCTGAAGCTTCTCGACTGCCTTGTCGAAAATTATCAGCTGAACAAAAAGAACCTTGAGGCAAGCGAAAACGATAACGACTACAGAATAAGAGAAATCATGCAGTACATTATGGCAAATCTTGATAAAGATATCAGCCTTAATGACCTTGCCGCATCAATGTTTGTTTCTACTTCGACACTTTCTCGTATTTTCAAGAAAAATATGGGCGTCTATTTTGCCGATTATGTCATGCAGCTCCGCATAAAAATAGCAATCGGTTATCTTGAATACACCGATCAAAATATGACTCAGATTGCATTGTCATCAGGCTTTTCAAATTCGGCAACTTTCAATAGGGCTTTTCGCAAGGTGATGGGTGAGACTCCCAGTGAATACAGAGAGAAGAACAAGCTTAAAAAAACAGAAAGCGAAAAACAAGAGATCAGAATCCGTGAGGAACTCAAGGAAAAAGGATATGATTTAGGCAAGAAGGACAGAACTCAGAACATAAACCTTAATGTTGGGGATTCAAACAGGAAAAGCTACAAGAAAAATTGGAACAAGATGATTAATATAGGCCCAATTTGGGATTTGAACAAAGCGAATGTTCAAAGGCAGATAATTTGGCTGAGCGAGCATCTGCATTTCAAATACATAAGAATTTGGAATGTTCTTTCCAAAAAGATGATGATTACAGACGGAACTGAAAGCGGCAAATACAACTATGACAGAATTAATGTAGTGTTTGATTTTCTTGTCGAGAATAATTTAAAGCCGTTTCTTGATTTCGGAAGAAGGCCGAATATGGCATTGCGGTCTGACGGCAATGAGGTTTTTCTTGATGAACAGTATATCGATTTCGAGTCAAAAGAAGCTTGGCAAAAAATGATAGACAGCTTTATTAAGCATCTATCCGACCGATACGGTAAGGATGAGGTTTCGGAGTGGATATTTGAGCTTGACAAGGATTTTATAAACAAACCGATTCCGCTTTATAAGGATAAGTCTTATGATTTCTTTGACGCATGGGCTTTCATGCACCGCACGATAAAGAAAAGACTACCGAATGTGTCTTTTGGCGGTATCGGCGGAGTTATTGTAATTGACGGAAATTACCTTGCTGAATTTTATGAAAGATGCGTTAAAGAAAATGTGAAGCCTGATTTTGTATCATTCATCGTTTTTCCGTTCGAAATTAAGCCGAACCTTAACGGGACTACCGATATAGATTACAGCGAAGATAAGCAGATAAGCAGAATTGAAACTTTATTAAAGCACTGCAAGATTGAGGATGCCGCTATTTATATAACAGAATGGAACAACACCATTTCAAACCGCAATTATTTAAACGACAGCTGTTTCCGTGCGGCTTATCTTGTCGAAAGAATGGATCGTTTTGTCGGAAAAGTCGATATGGTCGGAATAATGTCCGGAACTGACCTTGTTTCAAGCCATATGGATACCGTAGGAATAGTTAACGGCGGAATAGGACTTTTAACGAAGGATAATATCCGAAAACCCGCTTACTTTGCCGTTGACTTTCTTAACCAGCTGGGTGAACAGGTTCTTGACAAGGGCGAGCACTACATAATCACAAGAAAGAGCAGTGGGGATATATATATTCTTTGCTTCTATTATTCTTGGTTCAAGAGAAACTATATGCTTCAAGATGATTTAATAGATCTTAACCGTTATAACTCAATGGTTTTTGAAGATGAAAATCCGCTTTATTTGAATTTCCATCTCGATAATTTAGAGGAAAGCGGAGAGTATTACATCAAAAAGAGAACCATGAACCGTCAAAACGGAAGTATTCTGAACGAATGGGGTAATTTTCAGTACGATAACAGGCTGACAATTCAGGACGTGAAATATCTCCAAGGAATCAGTATTCCCACACTGACTCAGAATAAAAAAATAATTGCCGACAGCGACAGAACACTTGATATTAAACTTGAAATTGAGCCGCAGGAGATTACACTGATACATATTTTCTGCAGTAAATAAACTTAGAAAACTATTGAAACGACCCTATAGAGAAATCTGTGGGGTCGTTTTGTGCAATGCTCGAGTTTCATTTGTTGCGCAGACTGTCTGTGCCGCTTTAGCTTCTGCAAGGAAATTGCAATAAAGTGAAAACACCGAAAATATATTAATTAAGAATCAGAGTAGAATATAGACAGTTGATAGATGCTTAATCAAGCACAGAGAAATATAAGAAAGTGAGGCTTTTCACATGAGCAAAACCCTTCCGGTCGGAATTCAGGTTTACGGCTTAAGAGATCTTCTCGAAAACACACCTGAGAATTTCAAAAATGTAATGCAGAAGGTTAAAGAAATCGGATATGACGGAGTTGAGCTTGCAGGTCTTTACGGCTTGACACCCGAGTATGTAAAATCAGTTCTTGACGAAGTAGGACTTATCCCGATCAGTGCACATGTTCCGTTTGTTGACATGATGGAGAATTTGGACAAGGTTATCGAGGATTATTCTGTTATTGGAGTTAAATATCTTGTTATGCCTTATATGGCAGAGGAGTATCGTCCTGTCAATCCCGAGGGATTCAAGCAGTTCCTTCCGCTTTTGAATGAAGTCGGTAAGAAGATACACGATGCAGGAATGACATTCCTTTATCATAACCACGATTTCGAATTTGTTAAGCTTGAAAACGGCAAGTGGGGTTATGATGAAATGTTTGATTCAATCCCTCACGACAACCTTATGAGTGAGCTTGATACCTGTTGGTGTGATGTCGCTACTGGAGAAGCACCTGAGTTTGTTCACAAATATACAAACCGTATCCCAGTAGTTCATCTTAAGGACTACATCAAAAAGGGCGAAGTAAAGAACATGTACAAGCTTATCGGAATTGATACCGAGGACGATGGCGGCGATACAGGATATTTCGGATTCAGACCTGTCGGATTCGGTCAGATGATTTGGGAGCCTATTCTTGAGGCTTCAATCGAAGCAAATGCACAGTATGTTATCGTTGAACAGGACGAGCATTACGAGACAGATCCGCTCGAGTGTGCAAGAAGAAGCCGTGAGTATCTCAGAATATTCGGTTGGTAATCAGAATAAATCAAATTAGAACTTTATATAAGGAGAACAAAAAACCATGAAGGAAATCAGAATTGCTATCATCGGAACAGGTATGATCTCTCACAGACACATGACTGTTATCGAGAATTTAAAGAAAAGAGGACAGGCTCTTAAAGTAGTTGCCGCCGCAGAAATCGACAAGGATAAGCTTTTGGCTTTTGGTAAGAAGTACGGTATTGCTGAGGAGAACCTTTATCAGGACTTCCGTGAGATGCTCAAGAGAGACGATATCGACGAGGTAGAAGTTTGCGTTCACAACAACCTTCACACTTCAGTTGCAACAGCTGTTATGGCTGCAGGTTTTGATTGCTATTCCGAGAAGCCGATGGCTGCAAGCTATGCTGACGCAAAGATTCTTTATGATGCACAGAAGAAGTACGGCAAGAAGCTTGCTGTTCAGATAAGCTCCATTTACAACCCACAGACCCGTATCGCAAAGAAGATGATCGAAGAGGGCAAGCTTGGTAAGGTTTACCATGCAAGAAGCGTAGGACACAGACGTCAGGGAAGACCGGGCTACGATATGCCATTCTTCAGCAAGGACTTCATCGATCCTATCATCGGCGTTCACGGCCCACTTTTTGACCTTGGTATATATCACCTCGCACAGATGCTTTATGTTCTCGGTATGCCTGAGCTTGAAAGTGTTTACGGTATGCAGTCTTGCGATTACTGGACGGATGAGAGAATTGATAAAATCACAGGAAGAAAAGCTCCTGTTGAGGATCTCGGTGTCGGTATGGCAAGATTTAAGGGCGGTCTTTGCATGGATATCTATGAGGACTGGGCAATGCATATGGACGAAATCGGAACAAGCTTTGTTGCAGGCGCTAACGGCGGCTTGAAGTTCATTGATGTTGACACAACAGGTGGCCCTATGGCTGTTCCTGAGGGCGGCTCAATTGTCGGAGGCGGTGCTCTCCAGAACCCGAAGCTTGTTTGGTTCGGAGTTGACGGTGACGGAAATCTCTTCGAGAATAAGCTTGATTGTGCAATCGGCGATATCACAGGTCAGCAGGAGCTTATGCTTCACCCTGAGATGGAAATGTATAACGATAACCAGCTCCAGTGGTATTCTTACCTCAGAGGTGAGCTTACAGACGAAACAAGAATTGACTCTCCGTATATCGCTATGCAGACAGCATTCCTTTCTGAAGGTGTTGTTCTTTCAAGTGAGCTCGGCAGAAGTGTAACGGCAGAGGAAATCAAGAAGATGTCCAAGTCTATCGCACTTCGTGAGCAGGAGACACCTTTCGGTACTATTAAGTACGATTTTGACGAGTATAAGCCTGAGTAATTTTATATATCGCGTAAGCTTTTTGGCTTTGCTTGGGATGACAAAGCCAAGGAAGCTTATGCGCGCCACACCTCGCTCGGTCTCATTTGAGACCGAGCTTTTTTACTTTACGGTAACAAAATAGTGCGTACTTGTCCCTCGGTTTCTGAACTGGTATTATCAGCTTAGAAGAAACGGAGGCATAAATATGAACAAAACTTTAGATTTAACGCAAGGTAACATTTTAAATAAGCTTATAAAATTCAGCTTGCCGATAATGTTCGGAACGCTATTTCAACAGTTATACAATGCCGTAGACGTTATTGTTGTCGGAAAGTACTGCGGAGCCGATGCCATTGCTGCAGTCGGAGGCTCATCGAGTATGATAATTAATTTGGCTGTAAGCTTTTTTGTCGGTATTTCATCGGGCGTTACCGTTGTGATATCCCGCCTATATGGAGCAAAAGATTTTGTCAGCTTAAAAAAGGCTGTTGGAACGTCGGTTTTTATGTCTTTTACAATAGGAGTTATTTTCACGGCTTTAGGAATTGCTTTCACACCTAAAATGCTTAAACTCTTAAATACTCCGATATCAATAATGCAAGATTCTCTAAAGTATCTTTATATTTATTTTGGAGGAATTATCTTTACAGTCTTCTATAATATAGGCTCGGCAATTTTACGTGCGCTTGGTGACAGCAAAAGACCGCTTTACTATTTAATTGTATGTTGTGCGATTAATATAGTTTTGGATGTTGTTTTGGTTACCATTAGTAATATGGGGGTAGCAGGTGTAGGTTTAGCTACTGTTACTGCACAGGCAGTCAGTGCAGTACTGGTGTTCAGAGCATTGTTCAGTATAAACAGTGAGATGAAATTTGATATGGCATCTGTTAAGCCGAATAAAAATTTATTATCAGGAATATTATGGACAGGACTGCCCACAGCGATACAAAGTCTTATGAACAGCTTATCCGGTATGGTAATGACATTTGCCATAAATGAGTTTGGTGTCACAGCAATGGCAGGTAACACCGCATACGCCAAGCTTGACTCTATATTTTGGATGATTTCAACAGCTTTTTCGGTAACAACCGCTACTTTTGTCGCACAGAATATCGGTGCAGGCGAAAAAAATCGTATGAAAAAGGGAATCAGAATTTGTTTCCTTTTTGATTTCGTATTGTCGGGAATCTTATCTTTGTTTTTCCTGATATTCGGTGGCAAGCTGTTTTATCTGTTTACAAACGATGAAAGTGTAATTTTTGCAGGTATGCAGGTATTAAAGGCGATTGCACCATATTATGCAATAGTTGCACTATACGAAGTTACAAGCAGTGCGCTCAGAGGTATAGGTTATGTCATTGTTCCGATGATTATAAATATTGTGGGACTTTGCGGTTTGCGAATTGCTTGGGTATATTTAATGCCATCGTTTATACCGGAACTTAACTCACTTTACGGTGTAATTTTATCGTGCCCTGTTTCGTGGGCATTTACGGCAGTTGCGACTTGTGTCTGTTATGTGGTTAAAATGAAGAAATTTGATAAATTTACAGATTGTTAAAATTCAAACATTGAATCTTTTGCTCACTTGCGTCTATAATTTTAATATATAAGATGTTCAAGAAGGGACGCATGTTTATGGATTATTTTAAAAGAGCAAATGAACTTAAATCAGAGACAGTTGAAATTCGCCGGCATATACATAAGAATGCAGAAACAGGGCTTAATGTCGAAAATACGGCAAAATTTGTTTCGGAGAAACTTAAGTCATACGGAATTGAGCCAAAGAAATGCGGTCACGGTGTGACTGCTACAATAGGAAAGGGAACTCCTGTTATTATGCTTAGAGCCGATATGGACGCTTTGCCGATTACTGAAATGAGTGGGGAAGAATTTTCCTGTAAAAATGGTAATATGCACGCTTGCGGCCATGATTTGCACACAGCGATGCTTTTAACCGCCGCAAAAATGTTGAAGGAAAACGAAAACAAACTTAAAGGAACAGTTAAGCTGATGTTCCAGCCGGGCGAAGAGACATTCGAGGGTGCAAAAGATATGCTGTATAACGGTATTCTTTCTGATCCTACACCTGATGTAGCCATGGCTTATCACGTGGCAATTGGCAGAAATCCTGTCGGTACATTTTTGTATAATTCAAACGGAACAATGATGAATTCGGTAGATGGATTCAGAATTATCATCAAAGGAAAGGGCACTCACGGCGCATATCCTAATTACGGAGTAGATCCTATAAATATCGGAGTTCATATTCATCTTGCGTTTCAAGAGCTTATCGCAAGAGAGAGCATTCCGCAGGATGTATGTACTCTTACAATAGGTAAATTTGAAGCGGGAACAGCGCCTAATATAATTCCTGATACGGCAATACTTGAGGGCACTCTGCGTTCAAACAGTGTGGAGTCAAGAAACTATCTTGTGAAGAGACTCAGAGAAGTTGTGGAAAAAACAGCAGAATTATACAGAGGTTCGGTAGAAATCGAAACTCTTTCGAGTGTTCCGCCATTAATCTGTAATTCGGAATTGACAAAAGAAATGGCTAAATATATGGAGGATGCCAAATTGCCGAAATTTAACGGTATTGACGGCATAACAGCTTCCGCATCGGAAGATTTTGCTTCAATCGCAGAGAAGATACCGTGCACATATATGGATTTGACAGCCGGTTTTGATGATGAGAGAGGTGATTATCCCATTCATCACCCTAAAGCAAGGTTTAACGAGGATGTTTGTCCATACGGTGCGGCTTCGTTCGCATATTGTGCGGAGAATTGGCTCAAAAATCATTGAGTTAAAATTTAATAGATTAGAAAGCTTCGACTTAGTTAAAAAGTCGGAGCTTTTTTTTTGAAGAAAGTTAGTTGAATATAATAATATACAACTATAGCACAGCTAAACTTGTGCTACGCCTGCTAAAGTTAGCAATTTTTGTAACAGCGTAAATTACGGCTTTGAAATTGAATATTTGATAGTAATCAATTGTAAACACTTTAATTGTATGTAGCAAGTAGGAGAACTTTATATAAATTAATAATAGATTAAAATAGCAAACATAGAACAAAATACACATTCTGCTATTGAAATTTATATAAGTAAGTGCTAAAATTTTAACAAAAGTAGTCGCAAATATAATAAATTTTAAATTATACAATTGTGTGTTAACTGAATAAAGAGGGTAAAAATATGACAGATAAGGAATTTAAACGATTAAGTCGCAGAGAACTTATTGATATTATTTATGAGCTTCAAAAGCAAAATGAAGAAAAGGATGCTCAGATTAAGAGGATACAGTCTGAGTTAGATGATAAAACGATAAAAATTTCGAATGTCGGTTCTATCGCCGAGGCGGCAATCAGTTTGAATAACGTGTTTGAAACTGCACAATCTGCCGCAGACCAGTATCTTGAATTGGTTCAGAAGGCGGCAGAAGAAACTAAAGCTAAGCAAGAGCAGACTAAGCTTCAACAGGAAAAACTTCTCGAGGAAGCGAAAAAGCAAGCTGAGGAAACTGTATCGTCGGCTAAAGAGCAGGCACAGAAAATACTGGACGAATCCGAAGAGCAAGCGAAGCAAAAGTGGACTGAATTTGAGAGCCGTGCGAATGATTTGATAAAAGCCCATAAGGAATTGCAAAATCTTATGGGAGGAAACGGCAAATGAAAAAGAATAAAACAGTAACGGAACTTCCTACGCTCGAACAGGTCGAAAGGGAACGAGACAGACTGAAATATAAGAGCCGTTACGGGAGTATGCTCAAAAGCACGGCGGCAATTCTGATAGTCGTTGCGGCGGTAGCTGTCTTGATAGCTACACTTTGGATGCCTGTTCTCAGAATTTATGGCACTTCCATGGTGCCGACACTGGAGAACGGACAGATTGTAGTGAGCGTAAAGACCACGGACTTTAAACCGGGCGATATTGTGGCGTTTTATCAGGGAAATAAGCTGTTAATTAAGAGGTATATCGCCGGGCCGGCGGATTGGGTGGATATCGATGCTGACGGAAATGTTTCCGTGAACGGTACGGTACTTGATGAACCGTACATTGAAGAAAAGGCTTATGGCGAAACAAATATAGAGTTGCCGTATCAGGTGCCTGATAATAGGTATTTTCTGATTGGCGACAACAGAGATGTGTCAGTTGATTCAAGAAACACGGCAGTCGGCTGTGTTGCAGATGAGCAGATAGTTGGAAAGGTTGTTTTCCGTATATGGCCGCTTTCTAAATTCGGAGCGGTGAAGTAGCATGTCGGGAGGAAAACTATGAAAAAGGGAATACAAGATTATATAAGTGAAAATTTGCTGCATAAGCGATGGCGTGTTGCAGTGACTGCACTTGCTTGCGTGGTGGTGTTCTGCACTACCTATGCACTGATTCTGCCTGCCATAACCATGACGGGCGAAACCTATTGCGGTAAAGAGGAGCATACTCACACTGAAGAGTGCTATGAGAAGGTTTTGATTTGCGGATATGACGATGCTGAGTCTTCCGAGACTCCATTACCTACTCATACTCATACCGATGATTGTTATGAGACAGAAAAGGTTCTTGTGTGCACAAAAGAAGAGGGCGAAGGCCATACTCACAGCGAGACTTGCTATGATGAGGACGGAAACCTGATTTGCGGCTTGGAGGAATCCGAGGGTCATACGCATGACGACAACTGTTATCAAGAAGAAAAGGTTTTGATATGCGGTCAGGAAGAAACGGTGGAAAGCTCAGAAGCTTTACACGTTCACACAGACGCTTGTTATGAAAGCAAGCTTATCTGCGATAAAGAGGAACACACTCACACTTTAAGCTGTTATTCAAATCCCGATGCCGATAAAGAAACATCTTCCGTTTGGGAGAGCACTGTTCCGCAAAACCTTGGCGACAACTGGGCGGATAATGTCGTGGCAGTTGCAAAAAGTCAGCTTGGCTATAATGAGAGCACAGCTAACTACACAGTACTTGAAGACGGAGTGACTACAAGGGGATATACCCGTTACGGTGAGTGGTACTCTAAGCCTTATGAAGACTGGGACGCTATGTTCGCATCATTCTGTTTGAATTATGCGAGAGTAACGAACAGCTCAGTCCCATATGCTTCTGTTTGCAGTGAGTGGGTACAGCAGTTAATTAATTCAGGAATTTACAGCAGTGCTTCACAGTGCGAGCCCGAGGCAGGTTATCTTGTATTTTTCGATAATAATTCTGACGGCACAGCCGACCATGTTGGTGTTGTGATTGAGGTCACAGAAGACAAATTAAGCATCAAGACGATTGAAGGTGATGTTGACGGTGCGGTAGTCGAGAAATCTTATTCAACATCAGACGGCAATATATTAGGTTACTGTTTGCTTCCCAAAAATCCGAATGCCCAAGAAGAGGAGACTTCTTCCGAAGATGACATTATGGTGGCAGAAGTGCTTCCTGACGAGGTAGTGGACAGCGGAACATTTGAGGGTGCTGAAGGTAACGAGATGACTTGGACTGTCACAAAAGATGATGACGGTGAATATACATTAACTATTTCAGGTGATGGCCCAATGGCTGATTATGTCGAAAACCAAACAAGGCCTTGGGATAACTATTCGTGGGGAAAATATAATCTAAAGAAAATTGTTATCGGTGACGGTGTTACAAAAATCGGTAATTATTCTCTTTGCCGTTTCACTATGCAAAGTATAGAGATTGCTGAAACGGTGAAAACAATAGGAGAAAGAGCTTTTTACTATTGCGTTGGCTTAGAAGACTATGATTTAAATATTCCCGGAACTGTAAAGGAAATCCAACGATCAGCTTTTGCGATGACTCGTATTAAGAATGTTATCTTAAATGAGGGAACAGAAATAATTGCGGAAGATCAGTTTTTCTGCATAGACTCATCGTCTACTGTATATATACCTTCAACCGTCAAGAGTATTGGAATAAATAGACCGTTTAATAATATCGGTAAGTTTGTTGTGGATGAGAATAATCCTTACTTCACAACAGATGAAGATGGCAATGCTCTTTTTAATAAGGATAAAACAACGCTTTATGGATTTACCTCTCGACATTTGACTGAATATCGCATTCCCGATACCGTTACAAGGCTTAACTATGTGGTTTTTGAGACAAATAGCTGCGATAGGCTGATAATTCCAACATCGGTTAGAAGTGTATCGATGAGTATTTCAGGCAACATTAAGGAGATTATCTTTGAGGACGGAAAAGGAAATGAATCATCATTAGAGATAAGCGGTTACAGTTGGGGCGGTGGCAACTCGGATGATTTGGTGACATATCATCTGCCACAAAATCGTAAGTTGATTCTTGGTGGTCTGGTAAAAGGCAACTGGCCGAATGTAACATACTTTGAGATTCCAAACGGTGTGACAAGTTTCATAGCAAATCTTACCGATGGCTCAATGCTTGGACTTGAAACTCTGCGCTACAATGCAAAGTCTGCTACCTTTGGTGCCGCCGCAACTGCTCCGTGCGGCACAGAGGCTTCTTTCGGGCTTGTAATCGGCAATGAAGTTGATACTCTTGCCACAGAGTTCTCTTATTTTGTAAATCATTCGACTTCGATAAGCTTCGAGGCGAATAATCAAATTACAATTGCAGACGGTGCTTTTGATGATGCACCCGCACCTTTAAAAGGCTTATCGGGCACGATATATGTGGACAGTCAGGGCGTTGTATATTCTTATGATGCTTCTGAGGGTACGGCTAAGCTTGTATATGTTCCTGATAATGTTTCAGAAGTAACAATTCCTGAGACCATTACTCCTGAGGACGGAGTGACATGTAAGGTTACTACTGTCGGTTCAAACGCACTTTGTCTTGCTAAGGATCTTACGAGCATTACTTTTGATTCACCTGAATCAATTACAGATATCAATACATACGGTTTGGCAAACTGCCCGACGCTCACAAGCGTGAACGGAAAAACTACAATTGATGAAGCAAAAGCAACTTTCACCAATGCGAAAAAGGGTTACGGCATGCTTGATAATACCGGTTTGAAAGATTCTTCGGGCGGCGTTATTGACGAAGACAGCATGGACGGAGAGAAAGCTCTTGTCATTGAAGAAGACGACAAGTCTTATCTTGAAATCAAGGTTAGTGCTAAGGGCGAAACGCTTCAGTGGAAAGAAAACGAGGACGGAAGCGGCGGATACACGCTTTTGACAGGTGACACCTTAAATATCACGGCGGCGGCAGGAAATACTCAAGGAACCACCGAGTATGTGTATCGTGTGTACCTCAAGAAGGATTCTTCTGACTGTGTTTTGAATGTCACTCCCGGCGAAAGCTACAGCTTTAACGACAACACAGTGACATGCTATCAAACAGATGATCCGAATATTATTTATTTGGAATTTGTTCCCGGCATAGGAAATACGCTAAGCTTTCCTGTAACGGCGGTTTATTCTTCTCCAACCAGTAAAGGCGGAGGACTTTCCATATGGGGCGAGATTTTGACAGCAAGTGAGGCTGAGGACAAGACGACTGTCCGCACACCAAGCAAAGAAATCGAAGCTTACTGGAAAACGAAACGTGATCCGTACAAGCTTACGAAAACTGTTGACGGCACATCTGATATAAGCATTACAAGCACCGATGACGGAATTGCAAGGCCGACAAGCAATCTTGTCTGGAACATAACGCTTGACAGAGATACGGATACAACTTCAGCTTACGGCAAGGATATTGTAAAGTCAGTTAACTTCACAGATGAACTTGTGCTTCCGACAGGTTTCAAGTGGTCGCAAACGGTTTTGGATGCTGCCAAAAACGGTAAACTGCGTACAAAAGGTAATGATATTTACATTGATAACACTATAATCGCAAGTTTAACAGGTACGAATTGGACGGGCAGAGGTGTTTCTCTCAGCGATGACGGTGAGAATCTGATATTCCGCTGGAAATGCACAAATTCAAGCAAATCGGAGGAGCTTGGTTCTGTTACGGGAAAATTAACCGTTTATCCCGTTGCTTTGGAGGCTGACACAGACAGTTTCAAAGAGGACAGCGCGACTCTCACAAATACAGCGAAAGCAACTGTTCACTACACTTACAGTAAAGATAATGTTCTCGATGCAAGTGTAGACAGACAGCTCATACCGCAAAAGGGAGAGCTTACTCTCACAAAGACAGCTGTTGGCGGATATTATTTCGGAGAGGATGTTACTTATACAGTCAAATTAAAGAATACAGGTTTAACAGACTGGACAGGAACAAAGGATAGTTATCTTGTTCGTGATGAACTTAGCAAATACTCTTATATTTCTGCGGAGAACCTGGAGAAAATGTTCGCTGATGAGTATGGAGATAATTTAACCGTTACGATAAAGAATGCAACTCTTGCCCAGTGGCAAAATGTTACTTCCACGGACGGCGGAACTTCATACAAAACTTCTGCTAACAGTAATTTAGGTGATACGGGAAAAACTCTCACTATTAAAAAGTCCGATGACGGTTACACCGTATCGGTTAATGGTGGAAGTTCTTATTCGAACAGCAGTTTAGCTCAGGCTCTTAAAGACGCAGGATATGCTGTGTCGGTAGATGCTGCTTACATTTGTGAGTGGTCACTTGATAAGGGTAAGGCTGAAAACTTAGTAATTCAAAATGGTGCTGAATTTGTCTACAAGATTTATGCGACTTATAAAGACACATTCGGTATGATTACGAAGGATTGGCCGGAGGAATATAATTCTTCTCAAAATATATCTGTGCAAAACAATGCAAATTTGATAAGCATTTCAAATAACAAAGAGACCAAAGAAAAGTCTGCTTCTGTTAAGACAACGATTCATCGTGAGGCGGTAATAAGCAAGAGCTTGTATGATGAAAACAACACAAAGCTTAATGGATACACTGTATCTGACGGAGCAGTGTTCAATTATCAGCTTGATTTCACTCATTACGGAAGCGGAGAATATGACAATTTGCCAATGGTAGATGACCTTTACGGAAGCCAATATCTGTTGGTGAGAACAGACTTGAATCCAAGCCTTGCCGATAAGGGACTTGCTACAAAGGAATCCGGTGGTGTCACTTATTACATTTTAACCGAAGGTGAATATTCGAATATCGTCGTTGGTGAAGATGACGAAGAAAACTGGTTGACGGCTAATTCAATTACCGTTACAAAAACGGATGATCAAGAAACAGAGTCAACAACAGGAAATTCTTATTCGGGAATTCACACCCAGATTAAGTGGTACTTCAGTCATTTGGACGGAGGACATTACCGAAAGAGCGTTCGTTATCAGGCTGTTGAGGATCTGAGTATTTCGGGCGTCAGCTATTCCCTCGGAAATGTAGTTTGGATGAACGACAGGACGAATGATCGCATCTACGCATCTATCTCTTGGGGTAACGGAACACTTATTGATTATGATAAAAGTATTGTTGATGAAAAGGGCGACACTCCTTCAGAGGATATTCTGAATGAAGACGATTATTCGATTATTGCCTCGGGTGACAAGGTGACCTATCGCCTTGCTCTAATCAACAAAACCGAAGCTGATTACACAATCAGCGGAAAATCTTTGGTTGATATGTTGCCTGAAACCTATGATGCATTCACATGGGAGAAGGGCACAAATATAGCCATGGAGTATGTAACCACCGGAGATGTGGAGATTTCCGGGCTCGAGAACTGGAGTCTTGTTGATGCGTCGGAGACGGCAATCGGCTTGACGGGTGGACGACAGTGCATGGCTTGGCCAGAGGATACACAAATTAAATTCCAAGGTAAGAGTGCGGTATATATGTATGTCACACTTACATTCCCATCGGATACTGATGACGGTGATATTTGGTCGCAGTATGTCTCTAAGAATGCAGGTGCGAAATTAGATAACACTTTCTATGTCTACCGTAACTCTGACAAAGTGGAGCATGACCTTAAAGAAGAAGGCAAGGCACTGCTGCAAAAGGGCGTGCTTTCAGTTGTGTGGTATCAGGGTGGTTACCGTTATATGCACGCAACAGGAAACGATCGTCAGCATTATGCCAATAAAGACGGTAGCGAGCGAGTGGTGTTCTACTATGTGGCACTCTATAACGGCGGAAACACACGCATGTATCTGAGCGACTTACAAGATAAATTGCCGGAAGGCTTCACCTTCTTGGAGATGGAGCATAACTCCGCCAGATTCAACGAGGGAGAAAGCTGGTATATCCATAATGGCTATAGTGCCTCGACTAATGAGGGAAAGACGAATGTTGCCGTTAATATCGGAGATGAAAATACAGTTTATCGGCGCGCCTATGTAACAGCGAAGCCTTCTGAGGATTTGCAAAGCGTCACCTTCAGTATTTCGGGTAACGGTGGTCAATATCCGCTGAAATACGACGAAAAACAGCAGCAGTATTATCTTGACCACGGCGAAGCTCTTGTATTCTCCTATGGCGCTACTGTCGGAACGGCAGACAAGACAGAAGATACCGCTACAAATACCATAGCTATGCCGTATACGGATCACCTTTCCTCCGGTGTAACGGTACTGGATAAGGATAGTATGTCGGTTAACGCTGTGACAGGCGGCTGCTTCACAGACCTAAACGATGGCGACCGCAGGGTTATGAGTGGCAATGCAGTTGAGCAGCAGTACGGCTTTACAGGTGAAGAAAAGGAATGGCTTGTTTCAAGCGTAAGTCTGCAGCGAGGCGGCATCGTTCCGGGTATCACAAAGTACACGGAATCCTACACCAACAATCAGAGCGGGGTTACATATGATTACAAGAACTCTGTCGGGCCAAATGATACGGTCAACTGGCGTGTTCGTGTACAGAATACGGGTACCGTTTCTATGTCTGATTACACTGTGTCGGATATTATGCCAAATCCTTATAAATTCACAGGCGATGTTAAATATTCGATTTATGACTCTAAAAACGTAAGCTTGTTCTCAGGAACTTTCTTTAGCTTCACGGGCGAACGGACTGAGGACAGTGTATCGATAAAGAATGTATGGGGAGACGGCAAGACGATAAGCGTAGCGCTTGACGGAACAGAAACTTGGCTTAAGAAAGACGAGGTATCGGTTTCGATCAGCACTGACGAAAAGGGTAATGAAGTTTTATCCTTGCATGTAAAGACTCTTAATCGTTCTGTGCCTGAGGGTGGATATATGGATATCACATTCTCATCAGTCAACCCAACAAACAGTTATACTAACTCAGTTTATGTAAATCAGGCATCGGTTACACCTAATCAGCAGACATTCACAAATGCAGGTCAGGGCAGTATCGTGCGAGACGATAGCGGAAAGCCCGTCAGCGTGCGAAATTCTTCTCCTGTAACTGTAACATTCGGTTATGCCACAAGCTCAGAGAAGAGTGTAACTGAAATAGCAAATGACAAAAACACGGCAGTTTCTACAAATATTGAAAACAACTGGATAATGCTCCCATCTGAAAACAGTGAGTTCAGATATACGCTTACTGTCAATAATGATACCGATAAGGCAATGACCAAGCTTGTTTTGATTGATAATTTGCCGGAGGTTGGCGACCACAGTCCGTTTGATACTTCGGCAGAACGAAACAGCGAGTTTAATGTCAATTTTGCGGACACCCCTGATATTCAGGTAAATGTCACGACAGAAGACGGAACAACGACTGTACTTGACAGTAAATATTACACGGTAGAATACAGCACATCAACTGATTTTGGCGGCCAGCAAAGTGACGACTGGAAGGGAGCAGACACAGGAAAATGGATAAGCTCCGCTTCTAATGCACGTTCACTTAGAATAATCATTACAGACTCTGACGGCGCACAGCTTCCTGCGAAAGCAACTATAAAGGTAAGCTTCAATGCCGTTGCGGCTGATAATGCTGAACCGGGTAAAACAGCTTGGAACAGCTATGGCTACCACTATGGACTTATCGACACGCACGCCGAATTGGAGGCAATGCCGCTTGTCGTCGGTGTAAAAACTCCTTCGATTCCAACGCTCGTAAAACAGCTTGTCAATGATTCGAATCAGTTGGTTAAAGCTGATGAAAACACAAGCTTCCGTTTCCTCGTCTATGAGGGAGAAGCGTTAAGCGGATATAACACCGAAAAAGCTTTAAAAGACGCTCTTGACGAAAGCGGTCGCAAGTATATGGAAACTACGCTGACAGTAAAAGCGGGTAAAGCGGAAAGCGAAACAGAATATTTAAGAACCGATAGCTTTAACTGGACAGAAGGCATGAAATATACGGTGACAGAGCTTGACAGCGAGACGGAAAAATATCATCTCTCAGGATTTGTCGGTGCTGATAAGACGGTTACGTTCACTTATCATGCGGCAAGCGATGTTGTACTTACCTGTCGCAATACACTTTGGCAGTGGTCGCTCAACCTGATAAAGGTAGACGGCAAAAATACCGAGATCAAGCTTCAGGGTGCTGTGTTCGCATTGTACAGCACAAATGTCGAAGATAAGATAGAGGTACCCGATGAGTACAAGGGTCTTGACATTAAGAAGGAAATCTCTGTCGATGAATCCACACTGTATCTGTGCGGTATCAAGACTACGGACGAAAACGGCAACGCTCTCTGGGATAAACTCGGTCGAGACAGCTACTACTTGCTCGAGGTAAAGGCTCCTGACGGTTACGATTTACCGAAGAATTCGGGTCAGTTTGTTAATCGCAGTGACGCTGTTAAAAATGTATGTACTGTTTCTGTGCAAAACACATCGGGTTATGAACTTCCCAAGACGGGCGGAATCGGTACATCTCTGTTCACAGTAGGCGGAATGTTACTGCTTGTGACAAGTATGTTGATCGAATATGCTTTAAGACACAAAGGGGGAAGGAGGTTCTTAAAGTAGACAAGGTACTATATGAATCATGTGTATGGGCATATCTTCAAATATTCATTTAACTTAAAGAAAGGAAAACAAGCTATGAAAACACTAAAAAAATCTCTGGCAGTCTTGTTGACATTGATGCTCACTTTGACGCTGTGCATCACATCATCTGCTGCAGAAAGCTACAGCATCACAGTAAAGAACTCCAATGATTCTATATCCATGGAAGGCAACAAATACAGCGCATATAAACTCTTTAATGTAACTTACTCCGATGTTACAGCAACAGGTGGTAATTATTCTTATACAATCACCGATGAGTTTGCAAATTTCCAGTATACTTATAGCACTACGCAAGACGGTGCAACAGTTGACAAGACTGTAAGCGGTGAAGAGTTAATTAACTACCTTGCAACTCTCACTAACAATGCTGAGGCACTTGATACTTTTGCCGAGGCTGCTCTTAAGTATGCAACTGATAACGAAATTACAGCCGCAGGCTTAGTAACCGCAGAGACTGGCGCAACACAGGCTACTATTTCTGTTCCTACTGCAGGCTATTATTTGGTAGCGGGTTCTGCTACAGCTGACGGAAATCAGACAGTTGTTGCAGCATGCGCACTTACCACAACAGATCCTGATGCAGATGTAACTGTCAAGGCTGATGCACCTTCTATCGAGAAGAAAATTGTTGAGGGTGACGATCTGGTTAATGCTAACACAGCTTCAATCGGAGATACTGTAACTTATCAGATATCTTCCAAGGTTCCTAATATGAAGGGCTACGAGAAGTATTTCTTTGTGATGAACGATACTTTATCAAAGGGACTCACCTATGACGGCGACAACAGCATGACGGTTAAAATCGGAGATACAACACTTGTAAAGGATACTGATTACACAGTAGAGTCATCTACAGATGCTACAACAGGCGAAACTACAATCACTATTGTATTTAAGAATTTCATTCAGTATAAGGATAAGACAGGTACTGCTGTTACAGTCACTTACGCTGCAACTGTTAACGAAAATGCAAACCTTTCAGCTACTGAGGGTAACTCCAACAAGGTTGATTTGACTTATTCCAACAACCCGAATGAACAGGGCACAGGTACTCCGGGCAATCCCGACAAGCCGGGTGAAGGCGATGCAACAGGAACAACTCCGAAGAGCGAAGTTAAGACTTATGTAACAGGTATTAAAATCAACAAGGTTGACGGCAAGGACAGCACCAAAAAGCTCGTTGGCGCAAAGTTCTCTATCAGCGGAACAGCCATGAAAGTTGTTGTTACAAACAAAGAGATGTACAAGGCTTCTGAGTCCGGTACCTACTACATGCTGAAGGACGGCACTTATATAACGACTCCGGCAGTCACAGATAAAACTGCAGAGGGCTACAATGCTAATAAGTATGACTCCACTACTCAGAAATATGAAAAGGTAACAGTTGTTAATAAAGATACTGTCGCAACCCAGATTAATACTGTCGGTTATACCGATGAAAACGGTATCCTCACATTTGAAGGTCTGAACGCAGGAACATATACAATCACCGAGTTGGTTGCTCCGAACGGCTATAATCTCCTTAAAGATCCCATCACTGTTACAATCACAGAGAATGCTGATATGAACAATGCAAACTGGACTGTCAAAAAGGATGGCACAACTCTTAGTGCAGGCGACGACAATCTGTTCTCATTTAACGTAGAGAATAACTCAGGCAACGAGCTTCCTTCAACAGGTGGAATGGGTACAACACTCTTCTATGTGATTGGCGGACTGCTTGTAGTCGGTGCAGGCATTGCTCTCGTCACTAAGAAGCGTATGAACAAATCTGAAAATTGATTTGAAAGTTAAAAAGTTAATTTAATTATTTGAATATTTGCTGTGGGGTGGGGCACTTAAAGCCCCGCCCCTTTACAGTAACAAGGAGAATTCTGCAAATGAAAAATAAAATATCCACCGTTTTACTGACAATAGCTTTTCTTGCAGGCTTGTCCTTGCTTCTGTATCCGACAGTCAGTGATTATTGGAACTCTTTTCATGCGTCAAAAGCAGTTGCGGATTACAGTGCGGCGGTCAGTGAATTAAGCGACGCTAAGTATGAAGAAATTCGGAAAGCGGCAACAGAATATAATAAGTCCTTGAGTAGCGGCAACTTTTATTTGACAGAAGAGCAGAAAAAGCAATATGAATCTTTGCTTGATATAACTGGCACGGGTATCATGGGGTATATTGAGATACCAAACATAAATATTTCATTGCCAATTTACCATGGTACGGACGATTCCGTGCTTCAAATCGCAGTCGGACATTTGGAGTGGTCAAGCTTGCCCGTAGGTGGTGAAAGTACACATTGTGTGCTTTCAGGACACAGAGGTTTGCCCAGTGCAAAGCTGTTCACGAATCTTGATCAGCTTGTGGAGGGAGATACCTTTGTCCTTCGTGTACTTGACGAGGTTCTTACATATCAGGTGGATCAAATTCTGATTGTTGAGCCGAATGATACTGATGCACTTCAAATAGAGGAAGGTAAGGATCTTTGTACGCTTGTCACCTGTACTCCTTACGGAGTCAATTCTCACCGCCTTTTGGTTCGTGGGCACAGAATCGAGAATGAAGCAAGCGGAGAAACAATCCGTGTCACCTCTGACGCTATTCAGATTGAACCGATAATTGTAGCTCCGCTTGTTGCGATTCCTATGCTTCTTATTTTGTTGCTTATACTATTAGTACCAACAAAGAAAAAGAAGTAAGGGGTTAATAGAAGCATAAGCGAAGATTTATAAGAACTAAAATGATACAAAAAATACATTGAAAATAGGTGTTTGATAAAAAAAAGGCCATTGATACTTGCGTTTTGTAATTCTACTATTAATTAGTATAGTTGGGTTAAGCTAATGTTGTTTTAATTCAATTAAACTATATCTATATTAGGAGAGTAAGAAAATGTCTGTTGAAATTAAATCCGTTAAATGCCCCGAATGCGGCGCAAGCATAACTATTGGAGAAGGCAGGGATAAAGTTTTTTGTTCTTATTGCGGCTCACAAATTTTGGTGTCTAATGAAAACGAACATATTTACAGGCACATTGACGAAGCTGAAATGAAAAAGGCTGAAACAGACCGTATAGTGAGAACCAAAAGACTAGAAATGCTTGATAAACAATACGAGACAAGTAAAAAGGCAAAATCGTTAAAGATAAAGGTATGTCTTGTTTTAGCAGTGATTACAGTTCTGTTTTTATTCATAGGTTCGACATTTAGGGTGGATGCAATGAATGGAATAGGTTCTATTTGCGGTATAGCACTCATAATTGTTGCAATCTCGCTATTCAGAAATAAAGATGACTCTGATATAACTGTATTAATGGGTGAGAAGGTAAGAATTCCGAGAATCGTGTCAGATTGTCAAAATAAGAATTATGCAACTGTGGAAGCCGCTTTTATCAGTGCGGGATTTACTAATGTCAGAAGCGTGCCTCTAAATGACTTAACGCTTGGATTGATGAAAAAGCCCGGTATGGTACAATCAATAAGTGTTAACGGAAAGGAAGTTACTTTTGGTGGAAGAAAGTGTTCTCCAAATTCTATGGTTGTAATTTCTTATCACAGTCGTTAAAAACAACAAAAAAGCGTAGCAGTTTTTCAGACGGTTCTTCCTTGGGTGATTTGATTTTTAATGAGATTTAAAGTATAATTTAATGTAACTGTTTTCTGTTCTTTTAGGGTGCAGAGAACGATTAAATTTATCATATAGGTGGTGGGATGATGTATATAGAAATGTAAAAGAATACGAATTGATAATCGAAAATGCACTGTCAAATGTTTCTGTTGGGATGTCGGTATGAATTATACTAAAGCTGAATTTGAGACAGTTTATACGGATATTTTACAGCGTTGTTTGCTTTGTGTAGTTCCTATAGATAATCCTCTTAAATTATAAAATTCTTAGTTACAAAAAAACAAAAGCTCGCAGTCGAAACTGGTAATTCTCAGTTGCGACTGCGAGCTTTTTGGTGCGGGTGGCGGGACTTGAACCTCGTCATTGACCTTGGAAAACTAAACTTTCTTTTTTGGCTATTTTCAAATTTGACACTTTGTGCTGTTTTGATTTCAGTATTAATTATTTTAATACTGAAAGGAAAAAATCAAAATGGCAAAAAAGAAAAATCCCACGATTGCAGAGTTAATGCCTAAATTCTTAGAGGAGAGGGATGGCTTAACAAGTTATTCCGATTTTAAAAGAATTGAGCAGAATTGCAGAGTTTGGATAATTCCGTATCTCGGCAAAATCAAAGTCAAAGACCTGTGTGACGGTGATGTGCAACATCTGCTTAATACTGCTTGCAGAATGGGACGGAAAAAGAAAACAATCAAAGGTATCAAGGGAGTACTAAGCTTATTCCTCAAGTATTGCAGACGATACAAGCTTACTACATACCGATTTGATGATGTTGAAATTCCAAAAAGTGCAAAATCGCAAAGGAAAACAATACTTAATCAAAATGATATTCAGAAGTTGTTTGAGAGCGACAAAACTCTTCTCCAACGAAAAGTAGTTGCCGATCCGTTCATTCATTATTATAGGCTTATGGTTTTGACCGGATGCAGACCGGGAGAGTTATTAGGCTTGCAAATTGCGGATATTGATTTTACCAAGCGTTGCATAAACATTAAGCGTTCGATTAATATTCACGGTGAAATCACACAGGGCAAAAATCAAAATGCATTGCGTACTGTTCCGCTTTGTGACTTAGCTGTTATCGAGCTAAAAGCACAGATAGAACAGGTAAAAAATGCAAAAGCGGACACGTGTCCGCTTTCAGAATTTCTATTCAAACGGACAGAACGAAAAATCAGAGAATATT
>CAVDQG010000017.1:0-36329 GCA_963611165.1 Bacteroides uniformis | reverse complement strand
CAAAAGTTTTTGCCACGCTTTTTTCAAAAAGCGTGCGGGTGTGGGCGGAGCCCACGGATAATTAATAATTAATAAATAATAATGAGCTAAAGGCAAAAGTTTTTGGTTTCGCTTTTTTTAAAAAGCGAACGGGTGTGGGCAGAGCCCACGAGAGAAAAGTGATGCACAAAGAGAAATAAAGAAGAACAGAGCGAAGCGATAATAAGAAAGAAAGGCTGTCAAAGTTAACCAAAATGCGTAGCATTTTAGAACGCGTAGCGTTCGTGGTTGGGCTTTGACAGACGACCGATTTACACAAATTCAAATTCAGAACGCTAAGATACAAGCCTAATTACTTAATACGAAGAGAAATAAAGAGAACTCAAAGAAAACAAGCAAGGCAATAAAATTAAAACCAAGAAAAATAAAACCGATAACTTCTAAACATTCTACATTGACCGAAAGAATTTTCCGATTTAAAATAATTTCAAGGTCGAATCCAACATAAAATAAGGAGTGGAAGAAATGGCAAGATATAAGCTTGAAAACGAATTGATTGAAGTCGAAATTGATGAGCACGGTGCAGAACTGAAATCTTTGGTTCGCAAGGATAACGAAACAGAGTATATGTGGAACGCAGATCCGAAATATTGGAGTCGCACTTCTCCTGTCCTCTTTCCGTTTGTTGGTGCGGTAAAAGACGGAGCTTATCGCACAAAGGGAAAAAGCTACAGCATGGGTCAACACGGCTTTGCACGTGATATGGACTTTTCGCTGTCAGAAAAAACCACAGATGCTCTTTGGTTTGAACTTAAATCAAATGAAAATACACTCGAAAAATTCCCGTATGAATTTTTCTTTAAAATAGGATATAGAATCGAAAATAACAAAGTTACGGTCATCTGGCATGTAGAAAATATCGGCTCGGAAATTCTCCCCTTCTCCGTCGGCGGTCACCCCGCATTTAACAACCGCAAAAACAGTAAGCTTCTGTTCGACATTGACGGCAGTATCAAATCAAGAACTCTTGTGAACGGTCTTGCGGGAGATGAAATTGACACTATCCCACTGAATAACAATTTTCTCGATGTAACAAAGAAGCTGTTCGACAAAGATGCACTTGTTCTCGAAAATCAGTCGATACATAAGGTTTCTCTTTGCGAAGAGTCGGGCGAGGCTTACCTTACGCTTACGGCAAATTGTCCGCTTATGGGAATTTGGTCGCCTGTCGGAAGTGATGTTCCCTTTGTCTGCATTGAGCCGTGGTACGGCAGATGCGACAGCATTCACTTTGACGGTGAACTCTCCGAGCGTGAATTCGGAAATCTCCTTAACCCTAACGAGTCTTGGGAAAGAGAATACACTATCGAAGCCATAAAATAACCGGCAGTAAACCCACCGCAAAGCTATCAAAGTCTTACGGTGGGTTTCTTCTTTGCGTTATGTATTTATTTCTGTATTTATCTTAGTGTAAACAACTCGGACTGTTTGCTTTTTAGCGTTAGTGTGATTTTCAGATATTCCTGTATAGAACCAAAGTGATTTTTGCTATTTTTCCATTTAAACCGTCTTTTCTGTTCTGTATCTTTCTTTGTGCGAAAGGTTCGGCACGGAAAACGCCCGTCTGCGAATGCCTTGCATTCTTGACGTAATTTCCGTGCCTGTCTTTTTACCTGTTTGGTATTTATCTTTGTGTAAATCAGTCGGTTTGTCGGCTTAACTACGGGCATTCGCCCTGAAAATGCTTCGCATTTTCGGTTAAGCTTCCAAACCTTTCTTTTTAGTTATCGCTTCGCTCTGTTTTTCTGTATTTCTCTTCTGATTCGCTTCTCTCTCGTGGGCTCTGCCCACACCCGTTCGCTTTTTTGAAAAAAGCGAAGCAAAAACTTTTGTGTTTTTCCACTTTTTTATCAGACAAGCATTAAAAGCGTGCCTCCGACTATTCCGACTAAACCGACTGCCGATTTTGTGGTTAATTTCTCCTTGAAAACAACATACGAGAACAAAACCGTAACAAGAATACTCAGCTTATCTATCGGAACAACTACGCTTGCCGGGCCGTCCTGAAGTGCCTTGTAATAGCATAGCCAACTTCCGCCCGTTGCAATTCCCGATAAGCATATAAATCCCAGCTCGCTCTTTGGCGTTTTTTTAATCTCTCCGGATTTACCCGTCACAAATACCATTACCCATGACATGATTAGCACGACCGCTGTTCGGATTGCTGTTCCGAGGTTCGATTCCACTCCTGTTATTCCGACTTTTCCGAGTATTGCCGTAAGGCTTGCGAACACTGCGGAGCCGAGTGCAAACCAGAACCATGCAAAGTTTTTAGATTTATCGCCTGTACTTTCCTTTTTCTCAATCATGAGAAATGTTCCGACTGCTATAAGCACTACGCCGATTCCTTTAGTGAGTGATACTCCCTCCTTAAGAAAAATCGCCGCAAGAATTATCGTCATGACTGTGCTTGACTTATCTATCGGAACGACCCTATTTATGTCTCCGAGCTGAAGCGCTTTAAAATAGCATAGCCAACTTGCTCCCGTTGCAAGTCCCGAGAGTATCAGGAACACAAGTGTCTTTGTGCTTATCGCTCCTATTGCTCCCTGTGATCCGACCACAAAAACCATGAGCCATGAAAAGATAAGAACAATAATCGTGCGGATTGCGGTTGCTACGGTTGAATCTGTTTTTCGTATACCGCATTTGGCAAGTACCGCTGTCAAACCTGCAAATATCGCAGAGCCAAAAGCAAATACTATCCACATATAATTTCCCCCATTCACACATAAATTTACCCCTTAATTCTATTCCTACGATTTTGGTTTGTAAAGCTAAGCTATATTAAATCTGCGTTAACTACACAAGCAAAAATCATTCGATATAATCGGAACACACCCAGCCGCCTACAGGAGAACTTATCTTTATCCAGTTTTTATATTTGAGTTTTCCGCTTACCCTTGTCCCTTTGCAGACAGCACGCTTGATTTCTGATGCCGTACTCGGAGCAGAACGGACATTCAATCCTATATCGGCAGTCACCGTGAAAGACTCATCTATTTCTTCAATTTCCGAGCAATAGCTCACAGCCGCATAACAATTTTTAAATTTCTTCGGGTAACATAATTTTCCCCAGACAAGGGAACCGTCATTTTGAGTTTCGCTTATCTTGATGATATCACCGAATTTCAGAACATCCTTGACAGCGGAGCTTTCACTCGGCTTTTTTCTCACATTAAGCCCTATATCCGCCGTTACCACTAAGGTTTTTTCATCGGTTTCTTTTTCTTCTTTTTCACCGCTATCATTTTTCTTATCTATCAAATCGAACAACTCATTTTCCGCAAGATTACAGTCGCACGGATATGGCATTCCCTCAAGCTCGGCATGGTTTGTAAACTGCCACATGATTGCTGTTCCGTTATAATCGAAAGAGTCGTTCCACTGGGCAATCCATTTTCCGATTCCGTCAAGTCTTGAATCGTCAAAGCGGTTGTTTATCCAGTTAAGAGATGTGTAAATTCCGCTAAAATAGCCGTTTTTATTGATTTCCTTGCAAAATGCAAGTGCAATATCGGTCAAAAGGGTTCGGTTGTTCGGCAAAACATCATCCTCAAGATCATACCAGACACCAAGGCTTACATTCTTTCCGCTTATGAGAGAAAGTGCGTGCCTTGCCTCGTCCTCTGCCGCATCCGTGCTTTTCGCATACGAATATAAATAAACCCCGTACAGGATACCGCATCTTTCGCATTCGCTCGCATATTGCGTGAATTTAGTGTCCTCCTGATTCGGATAGTTTCCGCCGTAACCACACCTTAAAATCACAAAGTCCACATTAGATTTGAGCTTATCAAAATCAATATTTCCGTTAAATTCCGATAAATCCGGCCCTCTGAGTTTCTTCATTAAAATCATCCTTTCACATTACTTTTCACCTATCCCCCTTTTTGCCGAAAAATTTCCCTCTAAACGGAAAAAGAAAATAAAAAAAGAGATGCTCCGTAATAAAAGCATCTCTTTTTGTTTACTCGAACAATTTATTTCATCACATATACTTGTCAAGAAAAGCAGAAACCTTCTCCCAGCACTTATCGGGCTGTAAATCAAAGGACTGAGCGTGAGTAGCCTCCTCGATTATCAAAAGCTCCTTCGGCGCAGTGCAAGTCTCATAGTTCTTTCTTCCCATTTCTGTCGGCACAAAGGTATCCTTTCCGCCGTGGATAAAGAAAACAGGCCTCTTGTTCGTCTTCAGAACATCGAGAGTTGAACATCCGTCTATATCAAAATCTGCGATTAACTTGCAATAGAATTTCTGAGTGTACATAAATGGGAAATCCGGCAGATGATAATCTCTGTGCAAAACAGATCTGAATTCATCTGACGGCGAAGTGTAGCCACAATCAGAAATACAGCACTTCACCTGCTTAGGTAAATCAAGTCCCAGAGCCATTGTGACCGTTGCACAGCCCATGGAAACACCCGAGAGAACGATTTTTATATCTTCTCCCAGTCTCTTGACTATTTCTTTTGCCCAGAGCAAGCAGTCGTATCTTTCTTTAATACCGAAGGTAATGTACTTTCCCTCGCTGTTTCCGTGAGCACGCTGATGCGGAAGAAGAACGGAATAACCGGCTTCATGGAAATATTTGAATGACACGGCAAAATCATTGTTATAAAAACTGTGATAGCCGTGAGTCATCAAAACTACTTTCTTGCTTATTTTGCCGTCCTCGTCATAAGCAGGCACAAAGCGTGCCCAAAGCTTAAGACCGTCGCCTGATTTTATCGTCCACTCTTCATATGGGCAAGTCTCTATATACTCTCTTCCCTTTTGGAGTATCGGCTCTATCTTCACCCACGGGTCATTTGGATTGTCCATTTTCTGTGGCTTCGGCTCAACCCTCTTGATAGAGTAAGCAAAGAACCCGTAACCTGCGGCAAAGATAAGTGCGACAATCACCAAAATAATTACTATAATAATCGAAATCATCACATCACACACCTTTAGAGCATTGCATTAACATTGTAATTAATACTCGTAATCAATTGAAATTCCGCTCTCACGGACAGAATGAACATAAGGCTTAATCTGTGTGCAGTGGAATTCATCATTAGCGTAAACAGTCAAATCCTCTTTGGATGCGAGAGTTACCTCGAGGATTACATCATAAGATCTCTTGGATCTGAGAAAATCGGGATAAGCGACAACATCAATAACACAAGGAACATTGCCCTTCATAGTCATAAATTTATCGCAAAGAGCCTGACAGTTTTCAGGCGTAGGATCCTTAAGCTTATTGAACAGAACATGTTTAACCATATCATTTCTCCTTAATTGTAGATTATTTGATTTTATTTTACTCTAACAGAGACGATTTATCAATTAGTTTTTCTTCAATGTTTCACGTGAAACACAAAAGTTTTTGCCACGCTTTTTTCAAAAAGCGTGCGGGTGTGGGCAGAGCCCACAAGAGAAATAAATAGCAGAAGCTAAAAACGAAAAACAGAGCGAAGCGATATAAAAAAGCTAGGCTTGGAAGCTTAACCAAAAATGCGGAGCATTTTTAGGGCGGTACGCCCGTAGTTAAGTTTTCAAGCCGACCGATTTCCACTAAGTTAGACCTAAAAACACCAAAAAAGTGTAGCAAAACATAAAAGTTTTTGGTTTCGCTTTTTTCAAAAAGCGAACGGGTGTGGGCGGAGCCCACGAGAGAAATTAATAGATGTGGCTAAAAACGAAAAAACAGAGCGAAGCGAAAATAAAAAAGATAAGGCTGATGAGGGAAACCAAAATCACGAAGTGATTTTAGGGAGCGAAGCGACCGTAGTTGACCGAAGCAGCCGACCGATTAACACAAAGAGAAATACAGAAAACACCAAAAAAACAGATCGGCTTTTTCGCCGACCTGTCGTTTGATTTATTTGTTGTCAGATTTTGCTTCAAGCTGTTTCACAAGCTCAGCCAAGTCCTCTTCGCCGTAAAATTCTATCTGCAAAACGCCTTTTTTCTTATTGCCTGTAACGGTGACCTTTCTTCCGAGGTGCTCGCCCATTGCAAGTCTCACTTCTTCAAAGTAGTGATTCTGCTTTTGGGGCTTTACCGTTTTCGGTGCGGTGTTCTCTTTCTTTACAAGCTTTTCTAGCTCGCGGACGCTCAACTGTTCCTCAACCGCTCTGTCAGCAACCGAAACTATCTTGCTCTCATCCTCAAGTCCGAGAAGAGTTCTGCCGTGACCTGCGGAAAGCAAACCGTTTTCAATCATCTCGAGTACATCCTCGGGAAGCTTGAGAAGTCTCAGTGCATTTGCAACGGCAGGGCGTGATTTTCCGACTGATTTACTTACTTCATCCTGAGTGAGTCCGTAGGTATCCATAAGTACGCTTATTCCCTTAGCCTCTTCGATTGGCGTAAGGTCTTCACGCTGCAAATTCTCAATGAGTGAAATCTCCATGAACTCCCTGTCGTCCATATCTCTTATTATGGCAGGAATTTCAGTAAGACCCGCAATCCTTGCGGCTCTCCATCTTCTCTCGCCCGCTACAAGCTGATAGCCGCCGGCATAAATCGGGCGCACCAAAATCGGCTGTAAAACTCCGTGCTCTGCAATTGAGTTTGCAAGCTCCGTGAGAGTTTCGGGGTCGAATTCTTTTCTGGGCTGTTCCCTGTTTGGCTCGATATCGCTTATTTTAATATTTACATTTCCGCTTGTCTCGTCGATATTCTGAGCGAAAATGGTATCAAGACCCTTTCCAAGTCCGCTTCTTTTCATGTTCATTCCCCTTACAGATCTCTGTTGTTCTCAAGTATCTCTTCGGCAAGCTTCAAATAAGCCTTTGTTCCCTTTCCGCTCTTATCGTAATAAAGAACAGGCATACCAAAGCCCGGTGCTTCGGAAAGTCGAACCGAACGCGGAATTGAAGTAGAGAAAACCTTGCGTGGGAAGAACTTCTTAACCTCTCCGACTACCTGCTGAGTAAGGTTAAGTCTTCCGTCATACATAGTAAGCAGAACGCCTTCGATGTCGAGGCGGTCATTATACTGGCGCTTAACTCTTCTTACGGTATTCATAAGCTGTGAAAGTCCCTCAAGCGCATAGAATTCGCACTGAATCGGAATGAGGATTGTGTCGGACGCAACAAGTGCTCCCATTGTGATAAGTCCGAGTGACGGAGGACAATCGATAACCACATAATCGTAATTTGCACGAATCGGTGCAAGTGCGTTCTTCATTATGCTCTCGCGCTTTTCCTTCTCGGCAAGCTCGATTTCGGCGGCAGAAAGATCCATGCTTGACGGAATGAGTGATAAATTCTTGAATTCTGTTTCAAGTACTGCCGATGCGGCGTCAGATGATTCCATGAGGACATCGTAGCTTGTGATTTTGACATTTCTCTTGTCAATTCCAAGTCCCGAAGTGGAGTTTCCCTGAGGATCGATATCTATAAGAAGTACCTTTTTTCCTTTTTCTCCTAAAGAAGCGGCTAAATTCACGGCGGTTGTGGTTTTTCCTACTCCGCCTTTCTGATTAGCAACCGATATAATTTTTGACATATTTTCGCTCCTCTGACTGATTTTTCGTGATTTCCGTATGTTTTTTCTTGCTTTTTATGCTTTTTCTACGGTGAAATTTTCAGTTTTCGTCTTATTTTTCTTCAACTTGTTTATTTTATCATATTCCACCCTCAATAACAACCGATTAAACACACAAAACGACAAAGACAAATTAGAAAATAAAGCTCTTTTTTCTTCAAAAATTGGTTTTATTGCTCTCATACAAGCATATTTTAAAGCAAAAGTGCTTTTTTCTTCAAAAAAATAACGGCAAAAAAACAAAAATCGCCTCCGTTTGGAAGCGATTTTTCTAAAATCAGATAATCGGATCTTTTGTTATTTTGTTTCCGTGACGGGGATAAGTTTTCGGAGTAAATCGAAGCTTCTGAAGAACTGCTATTCTTCTTTCGCTCTTTTCCTCGTTCGGCAAAGTAAAACTTTCCTCTTTTTTAACATCGCATCCGAGCAAGCTTATTGCTTTTTTAGCCTCAACCATTTCCTCTTCAAGACCGGGGCCTTTCATAACAACAAAAAGTCCTTTCATCTTGATAAGCGGTATGCAATATTCGCAAAGAGTGTTCATTCTTGCTACCGCTCTTGCCGTGGCAATGTCATAGCTCTCCCTCATGCCTTTGATTTTTCCCGCCTCTTCGGCTCTCTTGTGCACAAACTCCGCTTCTATATTAAGCTCCTTGCAGACTTCACGCAAAAAGACAAGTCGCTTGTTTAGGCTGTCGAGCAGTGTAAGCTTTACGTCGGGACGCATAATTGCAATCGGTATTCCGGGGAAACCCGCTCCCGTTCCGACATCGATTATCTTGGCGTTCTGCTTTGGACTAACTGTTTTCAGAAACAGAAGCGAATCCACAAAATGCTTGACCACGCATTCGCTTGGGTCGGTGATTGCTGTAAGATTGATTTTCTCGTTCCAATCAAGAAGCATCTCAAGGTACTTTTGGAACTTTTCAGCTTGAGCCTTAGTTACCTTTACCCCTACTTCTTTTGCCTTTGCGATGAGCTCATCTTTGATATCCGGCACTTCTGTTTTTGAATCAGTCTGTTCGATTGTTTCATTATTGATTAACTTTTCTTCTTTTGTTTCCATATTACCTCTTGGTACGATTAATTATATCTTCCGTTCGCTCCCCATGAATAAAACGGAGTTACATTCATATAGATGTTCTTTCTGTCGAGGTTAATCTCGTCCTCAATGTGGTCACAAAGAGCGGAAAAAAACTCATCCAACTGCTTTTTGTCGGGATCTCCGAAAACATCCATGTGAATCATCATGCACGGATCGTCCTCTCCCCTGAACATCATAGGAATATCCGACTCGAACGAGGTCATCAATTGACTTTCGTCCTTTTCATCAAGCTTGGAAATATACTTTCCCGCAGCTTTTTCAATGTTTTTAATTTCGGTTTCTTCCAAATCAATGTTGGTTTTAAAACTAATAAATGGCATATCCTTCACCTCATATATTACACATTAGCCTTTTTAGCCTCTGTTTTTTCCCGAAAGCCAGATGAGCAACACGCTTATATCAGCAGGGCTGACGCCGCTTATTCGGCTTGCCTGACCGACATTTTCGGGCTTTACTCGGTTGAGTTTTTCTATTGCCTCAAGTCGAAGATTTGTTATAGTGCCATAGTCCGTATCTTTAGGCAACTTTTTATTTTCAAGTCTTCTCATCTCGGCAATATCAGCCCTTTGACGCTTGATATAACCCTCATATTTGAGTTCAATCTGAACATTCTCGAAAACATATTTAGGAAGATTAGGTCGATTCACATCAACCTCTGTCAAATCTTCATAGCTTATCTGCGGTCTTTTTAGCAATTCGCTAAGTCTGACGCCCGTTGTAACAGGTGATGTTTCACGTGAAACAAGTATCTTGTTTAGTGCATCGGACGGCGAAAAAATCGTGTTTTCTGCTCTCTCGAGCTCCTCTTTTTTCAGTCTTTCCTTGTTCTCAAAATGAGACCATCTCTCATCAGAAATAAGTCCAAGCTTTCTGCCGAGCGGAGTGAGTCTTTCGTCTGCATTATCCTGTCTTAAAATCAAACGATACTCGCTTCTTGACGTCATCATTCTGTAAGGATCTGTGCATCCTTTGGTAATAAGGTCGTCGATAAGCGTTCCGATATAGGAAGTATCTCTTCCGAGAACAAAGCCATCCTTGCCTTGTGACTTAAGCGCGGCATTGATTCCTGCAATAAGTCCCTGTGCGGCAGCCTCCTCATAGCCCGAGCTTCCGTTAAACTGACCTGCTCCGAAAAGTCCTGAGAAATCACGGAACTCAAGGGTCGAATTCATCTGTACCGGATCTACGCAGTCATACTCTATCGCATACGCCGATCTCATCACCTTTACGTTTTCGAGACCTTTTATAGTTTTATAGAATTTCAGCTGTACTTCCTCAGGGAGTGATGAGCTCATTCCTTGTAAATACATTTCTTCCGTCTCTTTTCCGCACGGCTCGATAAAAAGCTGATGACGTGGCTTCTCGGAAAATCTGACAACCTTATCTTCGATACTTGGGCAATATCTGGGACCGACTCCCTCAATCATTCCGGAATAGAGGGGCGATTTATGGATATTATCCATTATAACTTTTTTGGTGTTTTCATTCGTCCAGCTGACATGACAGACAACCTGATTTTTTAGCTCCTTGTCCTCGTTGTCATAAGAGAAAGGAACAACAGGTTCGTCACCCTCCTGAACCTCAAGATCAGTAAAATCTATCGAAGACCTAAGCACTCTCGCAGGAGTTCCCGTCTTGAATCTTCTGAGAGAAAGTCCTAAATCCTTGAGCGACTTTCCGAGAAAAGCCGCCGGGAACATTCCGTCGGGGCCGCCCTCATACGAAACATCTCCGACAAAAATTTTTCCGCCAAGGAATGTTCCCGTTGCGATTACAACGCATGTACAAGTGTAAACCGCTCCCATTCTGGTAAGAAGTGCCCATTTTCCGCCATAATTTCGCTTAATTTCGACAACTTCAGCTTGCTTTAAATCAAGATTTTCCTGAAGTTCCATCTTATGTTTCATCACTCGTGCGTAATGATTTCTGTCGATTTGAGCACGCAGTGAATGGACGGCAGGGCCCTTTCCGAGATTGAGCATTCTCGACTGGAGAAACACCTCGTCAGTGGTCTTTCCCATTTCTCCGCCAAGCGCATCAATTTCTCTTACAAGATGTCCTTTTGCCGTTCCGCCGATAGACGGATTGCACGGACAATTGCCGACCGCATCCATATTTATAGTGAAACAAACGGTCTTTGCGCCAAGTCTTGCTGATGATAAAGAAGCCTCAATTCCCGCATGCCCCGCACCGATTACCGCAACATCGTAATCGCCTGCGGAATATTTATTTTTTGTAAAATTTTCAAAAATACTATCCATATATTGACCCACAATATTTATTTTTTGAAATTTTCGACGTTTATTTTCCAACGCAGAATTTCTCGAATACCGACGCCACAATCTCTTCGCTTGCTCGTTGTCCGGTAAGCTCGAGAAGCGCCGAGACAGCCCCCTCACAGCTGACCGTGACAGCATCGAGAGTGAATCCGTTTTCAAATGCGGCTTTTGCTTCTTTGACTGCCTCATAAGCCTTCAAAGCGTCATTCTTTTGTCTCTCCGAATAGAGAACTCCGCTTGTGAAATCCACCTCGCCCGTGCCAAATAATTTTTCTACTGCAGAAATAAGCTCGCTTATTCCCTCTCCGTTCAAGGCACTGATATAAACGATATTTTCAAATTCGTTTTCGATATAATTTATATCGATCTTACTTTCAAGATCGGATTTATTTATTACAGCAACACACGGAATGCCCTTAATTTCTTCAATAAGCCCGATATCCTCGCTTGTAAGCGGCACACTGGAATCAAATACCGCAAAAATCAGCTCTGCCGATTTCAGGCGGTTTTTTGCGATTTCCACGCCGATTTTCTCAACGGGATTGTCAGTATCTCTTATTCCGGCAGTATCGGCAAGTCGAAGCGGAATATCACCGAGCATAACGCTTTCTTCGACAACATCTCGGGTTGTTCCGGCTATTGACGTGACAATACTTCTTTCGCATCCTGAAAGAAGATTCATAAGCGTGGATTTTCCGGCATTCGGCTTGCCGACTATGACCGTAGAAACGCCCTGTCGGATTATTCTTCCGGCATCGAAGCTGTCAATGAGATTTTTTAGCTCTTTTTCGGCAAAGCCGAGCCTTTCAGACAACATTTCGTCATCAACCTGAGGAATATCATCATCAGGATAATCAGCCCATGCCGCCAAATGCGAACCTAAATCAATGAGCGATTCGGTTATTTTTCCGACTTTCTTTGAAAGTGCACCCTCTTTAACGCTGAGGGCTGCTCTCGCACTTTGAGCACTTGACGCATTTATCAAGTCCATAACCGATTCAGCCTGAGCAAGATCCATTTTCCCATTCAGAAAGGCGCGTTTGGTAAACTCTCCCGCCTCGGCGGGTCTTGCACCGTAGTGATAAAGTGCCTCCAGAACCTTTCTGAGTATAAATAAGCCGCCATGACAAGAGAGTTCGACGGTGTTTTCGCCGGTAAAGCTCTTGGGAGCAACGAAATTTAGAGCAACGCACTCGTCCAATTTCTCACCGCTAGCAGAATAAACCACTCCGTAAAGAGCTTGATAGCCTCCGATATCACATAGCTTTTTGCCGCTTACAGAGCGAAAAACTTTGTCGCAAATGCTACTTGCAGACTCTCCAGATACCCTTATAACCCCTATTCCTCCCGGGGCAATAGGAGTGGATATAGCCGCAATTGTCGATGAATTTTCCGTATCTGTTTTGCTATATTCGTTACTATGTTCGTTATATAAAGAATTATCTAATATCATATGCTTTCATGTACACACGTTTTCACAAGTGAATTTGTATTTTTTCATACCTTTTATCTTATGAAAAAAACACGGTAATGTCAAGGAAATACCTTTATTTCGGCTTTATTCGTTTAATCTGTCCGTTGTTTGACAAAATAGAGCTACAATGCCGAACAAGTAACACATCTGTAAAATAAGTCTGCCTCGAAGAAGTTACTTCAAAGTAAATAACGCAAATAACTTTTGCTAAAGCTCAAAATATTATGTAAACTTGATATTTAATCTATCGATAAAATTTGCAAATTAGTGGTTTACTTTAAATAATACAACTTTTCGTGAGCTAATTTCAGCGACAAATCCACAAACTTCTCTTGGTGAGTGTTTTATTTAAATTCACAGTTGCAATTTTTACTGCTTGATTTAATTTTGTAAATCAATATACAAGTATATTTTGTGCTTGCTTTTTATCCTTTTTCTTTGCTTTCTCGTATGTTAGATATATCTTTTTCAGTAAGGCTTTCGAACACTGTTTTTTCAAATGTTGTTTCATATCTTGCTGCTTCAAAATTACAAATTTAAGTCAATTTATATCGCATTGCCCTTTACTATAAAACAACATATTGTTATCTGATTGTAATTTATAATCTCCGGCTTTTAATTCTTCGTACACCAAATGTTGTGTTTTGACGGGTTTGAAACCGTTCGAACAAAGTAATTATATGCTTCGTGATGTATACTTCAATACTAAAATTTCAAATTCGAGATTAGATTTTTTCGGCACCTTTATCAATCAAGCTCAATTAAGCATGAAAAGCCTTAAGCCACTCTGACAAGGCTTCCTCGATTCGAAGTATTTCCTTTGATCTTCTTCTTAGAAAGCCTCTTGCAAGTCTTGTGTCTCAAACAGTATCGTTATAAAAACTTATTCCCTTAAATGCCTGATATCTGCCTTAGAAAAGCCACAAGCACACAATCAAACAGCTACCGATATAAGTATAACAATGCTTAACAATAGTCAAAGTAAAAGCATTCTCCGCCAAATATCAAAGCAGAAAGCGTGAGTGCAGACCGTTTACAAGTAAGTCAAAAAAGCATTATCATCTCCGTTTTTAGCTACAAAAACATATCATCCAAACACGAGCGAAAGACAAGTTTCACCTAATATAAAAGCTAAACCGCCTATAAACAGGAGATATCCGCTAACCCCCGTGCAACATTCCCAGGGCACTTCAAACAGCAAAACAAAGAGCCTCAGCGACCCAATCGCCAAGGCTCTCATCTTTTATCTTTATTTACTTTGTAAGCTCAATGCGGCCGTAAAGCGGTGCATCGACTACTTTCTTGCGCTCGGTTGTTGTATCGAGCGGTGCCGGTGAATACGGTACCGGAGCTGTCTCGCTGATAGCGGGGTTAATGCGGTTGTCGTACTTTCTCGGTGAATTTCTTCTGTCACCGCCGTTTCTTCTCTGACCGCCGCGTCTGTTGTCTCCGCCGTTTCTCGGGCCGTTTCTTCTGTCGCCGTTTCTTGGGCCACGGTTGTTGTTATAACGTCCGTTTCTGTTGTTGTAGCGTGGTCTCTCGCCGTCTACAGGGCCGACAACAACGTGTCTTGCGAGATCCTCGCCCTCAGACCAAGACTTAGCGCCCTCAATCTCCTGAACAGCTGTATGAATGATTCTTCTCTCATACGGGTTCATCGGCTCAAGAGAAGCGTTTCTGCCTGTCTTAACGGCACGGATAGCCATTTTCTTTCCAAGGCTCTCAAGAGTCTCTTTTCTCTTCTCTCTGAAAGAACCGACATCAAGTGTGATTCTGTAATAGCCGGACTTTTCATCGTCATCAGCCTTATCCTGCTCGAGGATCTTTCTCTGATTTGAAGCAACAAGCTGTGCCAGGAACTGAAGAGAATCGAGAGTCTCTCCTCTGTGTCCGATAATAAATCCGATTCCGTCACCCTCAAGTGTGAGTGCTGCGCCTGCTTCGTCCTCGACTGCAGTAACAGTTACATCATTAAGCTCCATGCCCTTCATGATATCCTGAAGGTAGTTCTTTGCGCACTCAGCCGGTGAAGGTGCATAAACAGCCTTTACCTTTGCCGGACGGCTCTCTCCAAAAAGTCCGAACTTCTTCTTGATCGGCTCCTCGATAACCTCGACCTTTGCCTCAGATACGCCAATCTCTGCCAATGCCTTCGCAGTAGCCTCTTCGACTGTTTCGCCTGTAGCGATAACTTCCTTAATCACTTTTCTTCCTCCATGTTAATGTCTCGTAATGTAAAACTTGTAAAAATATATTCTGCCGCGGCTTAGGAGAAAAAGTGGTTGCCGCAGCTTGATTGCAATTCTTAAAATATTGTATGATATTTTGAATAGGATATATTTCTTTAAAAGAAATATATCCTATCAATTTTTATTATATTAATTTTTATTTGCCACTGCCGATATAATCATTGGAGTTGCTCTTCTGATTATTAGACGACTTTGACTTTTTCTTGGATGTGTTCTTATTCTTCTGGTTGTTAGCCTGAATCTGATTGTTCTGTGCCTCGAGCTTAGCGGCAACCTGTGCCTGCTGATCTGCCGAAAGCGGCTTAAGTGCCATATCGCTGTTAGACATAGATACAAAGTGCTGTGCCTCGCTCATAGCCTGAACATGGTTCACACTGAAGAAGTTCTGAACGATAACAGTCTGAACAAATCCGAGAAGTGAGGAGATAATCCAGTAGAATCCGACAGCCGCAGGCATGATGTATGCCCAGTAAGCGGAGAGAAGCGGCATGAGATAAAGAGTAGCGTTCATGCAGCCCTGACCCTTCTGTCCTGATGCTCTCTGCATATAGAATGTAGAAAGCCAATAGGAAATTACGCAGAAAAGCGGGATAAGCCAAAGCAAATCGCCGAACGCAGAGCCCTTAGGCGTTCCGAGAAGGTCAATACCGAAAACCTTGAAACCTTTCTCGAAAGACTCAATCTTAGCGATGTCGCCGTCGGAGAAGAAGCTGCCGATGCTGTCCTTGAGAACAGACCAGTTCTTAACGATTATAAGCTGAATATAGTTTCCGGAGCTTGTCGAAGACGACACACCGGGAATCATTGCAACATAGTTTGTAGCCTTGGTAATGGCATCCGACGCAATATGAAGAGTATTGCTGAGCGGATAGATAACCGAGTAGTAAATTCCGAGCATTATCGGGAAAGGAAGAAGTGTGATAAGGCATCCGGAATACGGGCTCATGTTTTCCTTGTCGTAAAGCTTCTGAAGTTCTTCATTATACTTTACTCTGTCGTTTCCGCACTTTTTCTGAAGCTCCTTCTGCTTCTCAGCCATTTTGGCTTGCTTAGCCATATTTTTCTGCTGACTGATGGAAGTCGGGAAAAGTACAATCTTGATTACGAGCGTAAAGAGAATGATAGCTACGCCGTAGTTCTTAAAAATGCAGTAGAGGAACCATAAGAGATAACCCATTATGTTTCCGAAAAAGTTAAATAGTGCAACCATTGAAGATAAATTCCTTTCCGGTTTTTAATGCTTTTTCAATTTACCGAGAGTCTTCGTCTTGTTTTTCTTCTTCGGAAAAATCCTCACCGTAAACTCCCATATAAGAATGATATTTGATTCCTTTTTTCAGCTGCTTTCCCATGAAGCGTTCGGGCACGGGGTCGTACCCGGTCTTTCCGAGAGGATTGCATCTCAGAATTCTCCATGCGGTCAGCAAAAATCCCCTGAAGGCACCGTAGCCTTCGACAGCATCAAGCCCATACTGCGAGCAGGTGGGATAATACCTGCAGGTAGCCCTGCCGCCCATTGCGGCATGCGATTTCCGATAAAATCGAATCAGGGCGAGAAGAATGTCTTTCATACGATACCGTCTTCTTTTTTAGTGGCGGCAGCCGTTTTCGGCGGCGTGTAATCACCGGGGAGCTTAATTAAAAGATTTCTGTCGTTAAGCTGATATATAAGCTGATTTCTTATATCATCAGTCTTAAGGAAGGGTGTCTTTCCCCTTGCGACCAAAACAAAGTCGTATCCCCGCCTGATATACGGAGAAACCTCCCTGAAAGCCTGTCTGATTATTCTTCTTGATCTGTTTCTTTTTACGGCATTTCCTATTTTCTTTCCGGTTGTGATTCCCAATCGGTTGTAGGAAAGCCTGTTTTTACTGTAATAGATTACCACCTGAGGGGTCACTATGGACTTCGAGCGGTAATACATTCTGCGAAAAACCCTGTTTTCACATATAGGTACAATTTTTTCCATAGTCTTTGGATTCACCTAATTTACCCACATAACAAAGAAAGGTCACCACGCGGGGGTGACCTTTAAGGCAATTATCAATAAGATAAGCGTGCTCTTCCCTTTGCTCTGCGGCGTGCAAGAACCTTGCGGCCGTTCCTTGTGGACATTCTCTTTCTGAATCCGTGCTCCTTCTGTCTGTGGAGCTTCTTTGGCTGATATGTTCTCAGCATATCGAAAACCCTCCTTTCGGAAACTAAGTCGTGATTCAAGGCAAAATTTTACCTAAGCCTTGCAAGAATTGATTATAACTTAAAATACGGGTGCATGTCAATATGATTTTCAAGCTTTTATAGGATAAAACTCAAGTTTTTATCCTATATATAAGAGAAAAAGAGAGACTCTTTTAATTTTCTCTGTCATTTTCTGTTTTATTCTGTGTTTGTTACTAAATTTTATAAATTTCAGTGTATAATTTCTACTTTTTGAAAATGTATAAAAATTTGAAAAAAGCTTCTCTTTATGCTATACTGTCTAAGATAAGATTATAAAGAAAAGTGCCCTCAAAATTCAAATTCAAAACTTCTGTGCTTTTCTATATATTGCGATTTGCAGAAAATCGAGCTATTAGTTTCGGTTCTCCGACAAAACACAATATGTAGAAAAACACAGAACTGAATTCCGCTGGGATTTCTTTACTGTCTTACAATCACAATGATATTCATAAAATTAAATCAAGGAGTAATGCAAATGGATTCATTCGAAGATACCTGGAAAATAGTGTGCGATTTTTGCCGTTCCAGAATGACCGAGGTTGCCTACAACACTTGGTTCGATAAGCTAACCCCGTACGAGCTCGACTTCACCGAAGGTGTTGCGATAATCGAAGCACCAAACGCCTTTCATGCGAATATAGTCGCAAAAGTCGGCGCCGATCTTTTAAAGGAAGCTTTTGATAATATTTTCTACGGCAGCATTCAATATAAGATAATGACAAGCGAGGAAATTCATGATCTCGAGGTCAAACGCGGAAAAGTAAGCTCTGCAGAAGAGGACGAACAGCAAAATGCCGTACCCGAAATCGAAGAAATGACTTTCTCCAACTTTATCGTAGGACAGACGAATCAGCTCGCTCACGCAGCCTGCCTTTCCGTTGCAACAAAGCCGGCTACCTTATATAACCCGCTCTTCATCTGGGGAAACTCGGGACTTGGAAAGACTCACCTTTTGAATGCCACAATGTACGAGCTCAACAAAAACTTCGATAACCTCAACATTGTATATGTAAGCGGCGAGCAGTTCACAAACGAGCTTGTCACAGCCATCCAAAAGGGCACAACAAACGCATTCAGAGAAAAATACCGCAAGGTTGACGTTCTTCTGGTCGACGATATTCAGTTCATCGGAGGAAGAGAATCCACACAGGAGGAGTTCTTCCACACATTTAACGAGCTTTATAACTCAAGAAAACAGATAATTCTCGCCTCCGACCGCCCACCCAAGGACATCGCTTACCTTGACGACCGTCTGAGATCAAGATTTATCGCGGGCCTCATCACAGACATTCAGCCCCCGGATTTTGAAACAAGAGTAGCTATTATAAACAGAAAAGCGCAAACTCTCGGCCTCACTATCCCACCAAACGTCTGCGAATTCATCGCAAGCAAGCTGAAAAGCAACATAAGACAGCTCGAGGGTGCCGTAAAAAATCTGAACGCTTATCACTCAATGGACGGAAAAACTCCATCCATCTCCACAGCAAATCTCGCAATCAACCAGATGCTCAACGATTCTGAAGAAAACGAAAAGAGCGTCGATCAGATAATCGCCGAAGTGGCAAGAACCTATAACGTTTCGGTCGAAGATATTAAATCCTCACGCCGCCAGGCAAGAATCAGCTTAGCAAGACAGGTTTCCATGTATGTTATCCGTGAGATAAAGCAGCTTTCAATGGAGTCCATCGGCGAAGCATTCGGCGGAAGAGATCACTCGACCGTTGTCTACGCTATACAGGTAGTAGAAGAAAAAATGAGAAAAGATCCGAGCACAAAAAAGACTGTTTCCGATATAATTAAAGATGTGCGGTCAAAATAAGGCTCTTTTAAAAACTCTGTACTCAAATAAATCTTGGCACAAAGTGCCGACCGATTACCGTCTCTTAATCAAAATACCCACCCCCTACTTTCCTTGAACCCGGGAATTTAGGGTAATTTTTAGCACTAAAAGTTTTCAACTTTTTCTTAACTTTAAACAAAAAGTTATCCACGCTTTTGTGGAATATTTTTGGACACCAGAATTATTTAACAACTTTTCTACAATTGAAAGTTGAATATCAAGTGGGCATTTTTCGCTTGTTCTTCAGGGCTACGAAACTCTTTCAACTTTTCGTCGCCCCCTACTACTAATTCTAAATCAATAGATTTTAATAAATATACATTTTAATTCAGCTCTCTGCATTTGAGAGAAAAACGTTTTTGCAAGAGATTTAAATCCACTTGCAAAATTGTCCTTGCGTGAAAGACAGGTAAAAATATGATATTTTCAGTAAACACTAAAGAACTTTCGGAGGCTGTTTCCAATCTCGGGAGAGCAGTTGCCGGTAAAACCACTTTACCTACCTTAGAAGGTATTCTCATTGTAACAGATCAAAACTCTATAATTATGACAGCTTACAACACAGAGCTTGGCATGAAGACAACTCTTTCGGCAAGCGTGGAAGAAAGCGGAGCAATAGTTCTTTCTGCACGACTTTTCACCGAGATTGTAAGAAAAGCTCCGAGCGATACAGTTAAGATAACCGTTGATTCCAAAAAAATCGCAACTATAGAATCCGGAGATTCCAGCTTCACATTAATCGGAATGGATCCGGAAGAATTTCCGGAACTTCCCGGTGTCGAAAATCAATCTTCCTTTAAGATAAACGGCGAAACACTGAAAAGCATGATAAGACAAACTATTTTCGCTGTAGCCGAGTCTGATGCAAAGCCTGTTCATCAGGGAACATTATTTTCACTGAAGAATAAAATTCTTGAGCTTGTCTCTGTTGACGGTTTCAGACTAGCACTCAGAAGAGAAAATATAGATGTTGAGACAAACGCATCCTTTGTAGTTCCCGGAAAAACTCTCAGCGAGGTTATCAAGCTTATAAAGGACGGAAAAGACGGCGAGGTTGAGATCTTCCCTGACAAGCGCAATATAATGTTTAAAATCGGAAACTATATTATTGTGTCTACCATACTTGAGGGAGATTTCCTCGATTATCACTCGGCTGTTCCGAAAAATTTCTCGACCAAGGTTCACCTCAAGACAAGAGATTTTATCGAATCCACAGAGCGAGTATCTTTGATTATTTCCGACAGACTCAAGAGCCCTATCAGATGTATTTTCAGCGAATCCGGAGTGAAGCTTTCCTGTACAACAAGCGTGGGTAAAGCTCACGATAAATTTAAAGCGACACTTGAGGGAAATGATCTTGAAATGGGATTTAACAATAAATATCTTCTCGACGCACTCAAAAACTGTGAATGTGACGAGATAGAAATTTCTCTCGGTTCGGCACTCAGCCCGATGGTAATAACACCTGAGAACTCAGACAGCTTCCTTTTCCTTGTTCTCCCTGTAAGACTTAAAAACGAGTAATTTACCAGTAATTAACATAAGAGAAGAAAAATAATTATGATAAGAGAAGATACAGTAGAAATTAATACCGAGTTTATCAGACTTGATAACATGATGAAGCTTGCCGGCATGGTAGATACCGGCGGCATGGCTAAAAGCGTCATTCAGGCGGGTATGGTAAAGGTAAACGGAGAAACCTGCACCATGCGCGGCAAAAAAATGCGTGATAACGATTATTTTGAATTTGACGACAATAAGGTTACATTAAAATCAAGCTTTAATGCTTAAATCCTAAATATGAGACTTGAAAAGATAAGCTTTATGGGCTTTCGAAATCTTGAGGACAGCACTATAGTTCCCGCTCCCGATATAAACGTTATTTGGGGAAACAACGCCCAGGGGAAAACCAACCTTTTGGAGGCGGTTTGGCTCTTTACCGGAGGTCATTCCTTCAGGGGAAATAAAGACGCCGAACTGCTTACTATAGGGGGCAAGGAGAAAAAAGCACAGCTTGACGCTGTATTTTTCAGCGAAAACAGAACGCAGAGTGCATCGCTTTTTCTGAACTCTCCGAAAGCGGGGGTTGTCACAAGGACAAGTGTTATAAACGGAATCGAGAAGAAAACCGGCTCTGCACTTGTGGGTAAAATTTGTGCGGTCATTTTTTCTCCCGAGCACCTGCTTCTTGTTAAGGAGGGGCCGGGAAAAAGACGCAGTTTTATCGATGGGGCGATTTGCCAGACAAAACCGTCTTACACAAAAATTTTGTCGCAGTATAACCGTTCGGTTCAGCAGAGAAACAGCCTTTTGAAGTCGCTTTTCGGCAATCCTGAATTAATAGATACTCTCGATGTCTGGGACGAGAGAGTAGTTTATTTCGGCGCCCGAGTTATATCGGAGAGGCTCTCCTATATCGAAAGGCTTATTCCGAAAACAGAAGAAATTTACCGTGGAATTTCGAGAGACCGAGAAAAAATCGGTATAAAATACCTTGTTTCCGGCTTTGAAATATCCGATAAATCGGATGTGAACAGCATAAGCGAAAGCTTAAGACAGGCTTTGAATTCATCAAGACAAAGTGATTTGAGATTCGGTCACACCTCTGTCGGCCCGCATCGTGACGATATAGATTTCACGCTTGACGGTTTAAGTGCGAGAACCTTCGGCTCTCAGGGTCAGCAGAGAAGCGTGGTGCTTTCGCTGAAGCTTGCCGAGGCTGAAATACTCGAAAAAGCTGTTGGAGAAGCACCGATTGTCCTGCTTGATGATGTCATGAGCGAGCTTGACGCCTCGCGTCAGGATTATCTTTTGAACCACCTTGAGAACAGACAGGTCTTTATCACGTGTTGCAGTCCCGAGACGGTAAACCTTATGGAAAAGGGAAAGCGATTCTATGTCGAAAGCGGAAGGATAGAATAAATGTATTTGCATTTGGGCGGAGACACCGTTATAAACACTGAGAATATCGTCGGAATATTCGACCTTGAGAACACGAGTATTTCAAAGCACACAAAGAAATTTTTGGCGCGTGCGGAAAAGGAAGGCTCTGTAATCAACGTTTCTTACGAGTTGCCTAAATCTTTCATTGTGGCACACGAAAACGGCGAAGAAAGAGTTTATATTTCTCAGCTTGCTCCGTCAACGCTTTTCAAAAGGATGAGACATCCGTACAACGAAAGTACGGATGTTTTGCGCTGAAATTTTGACATAACGGCGATAAAGATATATAATTAGAGTGTGTGTTCTTTACCGCTCGGTCGGCGGAGAAGAACGGCGTGCAAGACTTAAAAAGGCTTGCGGATTTAAGGCGAATTATACCTAAATGATTTTAACCACGAAAATTTTGTTTCGGAAAGGAAAATAAATGCAGCTTATTGGAGTACCTATTTGCCCATATTGCCATAAAAGGGTAAATATGATAAGAGTTTGGAATCTCAAAAAGCACGGTGAGTATCGCTGCCCAAGATGCAGAGGTATCTCGAATATTTACCTCTCGCCGCTTATCTATGTCTTTGCGCTTATTGCGATAGCGGCAGGCTTTTTGGTGTATTTCTTCGCGAGATTTATAACCGAAAGTTTGAGTCTTATGACCATTCTTTATGTTTTTCTCCCCTTTGCGGCGTTCTTTTTGATAAGCCTTTTTATGGTTTATCTCGAAAAGCCGGAGATTAAGCGTGTAAGAAAAACCACTGACGGAAGATATTTTGACGAGGACGGAAACGAGCTTTCCATGCGTTACGGCAAATTGAAGCCGACGGGCAGAAAAGCAGACTACGAGCCCGAACCGCAGAATAATTTTATTGTGGACGACTCCGATTCTTACGGCCGTGAGGAATATTACGACGATTACGATAATTACGATAACGGTGAATATTACGACGAAAACAGCGACGAAGAATACTACGACGATTACGACGAGAATTACGACAACGATTACAGCGAAACCTATGAGGACGATATAATGACTCCTCCGAGCGTTGACCTTCCTATGCCCGTAAATGACGATTACGGCGACATATCGGCTGAGGACGAAGAGGCTTTCTATGCCGAAGCATCGAGAAAGGCAAAGGAAGACGGAACAAGAGAAGTCGGAAAGAGCTTTTCGAGCCGTCTTTGATTTGAGAACGGGGGACGCTTTGCGGCTTTAAACAGCGGCAAAAGCACAAAAATAAAGTAAATTATCAAGATGCATTGTGCCCTGCGGGTTGCGGTCACAAGATATCTTTAGGCGAAAGGCGAAAGCCTTCATGCCAATATCCAGGAGGCAGAAATGGCAGAAAACATAGAAAATATCGAAAATATCGAAGAGCCTGAGTATGAATCTGCGAAAATAAACATAATCGAAAACGGCGAGATAGACGAGTCTGTCACGCATGTCGATCAGGTTTATGACGAAAATCAGATTCAGGTTCTTGAGGGACTTGAGGCAGTCCGTAAGCGTCCGGGAATGTATATCGGTTCAACCGGTCCCAGAGGACTGCACCATCTGGTTTACGAGATTGTAGATAACTCTATCGATGAAGCACTTGCGGGCTATTGCGATAAAATTGAAGTTAAAATTCACGAGGGGGATGTTATCACGGTATCCGATAACGGCCGAGGCATTCCTGTCGGAATTCAGTCAAAGACGGGTCTTCCGGCTGTTCAGGTTGTATTTACCGTACTTCATGCAGGCGGAAAATTCGGCGGCGGCGGATACAAGGTATCGGGCGGTCTTCACGGCGTCGGTGCCTCCGTTGTTAATGCTCTTTCGACATGGCTTGAAGTTGAGGTTGTGTCTGACGGAGAGATTTATTTCCAGAGATACGAGAACGGCGGAAAGTATATCGGCGATCTCGAGCACCGCGGAAAAGCACCCGAGGGCTACAAAAAGAGCGGAACTACCGTCAGATTTAAGGCGGATCCTGCAATTTTCAAAGAAACAACGGTTTATGATTACAATACCCTTGCCACAAGACTTCGTGAGCAGGCATTCTTAAACGGCGGAATCAAAATAGAGCTTTCAGACCTTCGCAAGAAGGACGAGCCGACAGTAGACACATTCCACTATGAGGGCGGTATCTCAAGCTTTGTTGATTATATCAACAAGAAAAAAGGTGCCGAGGTTATCCACGAGAACGTCATGCACTTTGCGGCAAGCGCAGCTGACGGAAACTCCATGGCTGAAATAGCTCTTCAGTATACAGATTCCTACAACGAGCTCATTTTATCGTTTGCAAACAACATTCATACCACTGACGGCGGAACTCACGAGGACGGCTTCAAGCGTGCCCTCACCTCTGTCATGAACAAGTATGCAAGAAAATATAATATACTCAAAGATAACGACAAGAATCTCTCTGGCGAGGATGTTCGAGAGGGTCTTACCTGCGTCATCAGCATCAAAGTCAAGGAGGCGCAGTTCGAGGGTCAGACCAAGGCTAAGCTCGGAAACACCGAGATAGGCTCTCTTGTTTCGGGTCTTGTTAACGAGAATCTCATGACTTTCCTTGAGGAAAACCCCGCTGTCGCAAGAGCAATCTTCGATAAAGCAATGGCTGCTTCAAGAGCAAGAGAGGCTGCGAGAAAGGCCAGAGAATTAGTCAGAAGAAAGTCGGCGCTTGAGGGAAACAGCTTGCCCGGAAAGCTTGCAGACTGCCAGTCGAGAAACCCCGAGGAGACAGAAATATACATCGTTGAGGGAGACTCCGCAGGAGGCAGCGCAAAGGGCGGCAGAGACAGAAAGTTCCAAGCTATCCTTCCGCTTTGGGGTAAAATGCTCAACGTTGAGAAATCAAGACTTGATAAGGTTTACGGCAACGAGAAGCTCATGCCCGTTGTTACCGCGCTTGGAACAGGACTCGGCGAGGAATTTGATTTGAGCAAGCTTCGCTACGGTAAGGTCATCATCATGGCTGATGCCGATGTCGACGGTTCTCACATCAGAACGCTTCTCCTCACATTCTTCTATCGTTTCATGAAGCCGCTTGTCGAGGAGGGTCATGTTTATTTGGCTCAGCCTCCGCTTTACAGAGTCACAAAGTCGAAAAAGCACCACTACGCTTATTCGGACGAGCAAAGAGACGCTCTCATGGAAGAATTTAAGTCCGGCTACGAAATTCAGCGTTACAAAGGTCTCGGTGAGATGGATTCCGAGCAGCTTTGGGAGACAACCATGAACCCGGAGACGAGAATCATGCTCAGAGTTGACGTGGGCGACGCTCAGAAGGCTGACGAGATTTTCACCGTTCTCATGGGCGACAAGGTCGAGCCGAGAAGAGAGTTTATCGAAAAGAACGCTAAGTACGTCACAAATCTTGATATTTAATGGAGAGAATAGATGGAGACAAAAGACGAATTAATTCAGGGCAGCACCATAGACGTTGACCTCTACGAGGAGATGAAAAACTCCTTTATGGAGTACTCCATGTCGGTTATCGTCTCGAGAGCCCTTCCGGATGTCCGTGACGGACTTAAGCCGGTTCACAGAAGAATACTTTACACAATGTACGAGAACACCCTCTGGCACGACAAGGCATACCGTAAGTGTGCCGATACCGTTGGTTCTGTTCTCGGTAGATATCATCCGCACGGTGACGCATCCGTTTACGATGCTCTCGTAAGACTTGCCCAGGACTTCTCAATGAGATATATGCTCGTTGACGGTCACGGAAACTTTGGTTCTGTCGACGGTGACCCGCCTGCAGCTTACCGATACACAGAGGCAAGAATGTGCAAGCTCAGCGAGGATATGCTTGCCGATATCGACAAGAATACCGTCGATTTCATGCCGAACTACGACGACCGACTTCAGGAACCGCAGGTTCTTCCGTCCCACTTCCCTAACCTTCTCGTAAACGGTTCTCAGGGAATTGCCGTCGGTATGGCAACAAACATTCCTCCTCACAATATGGGTGAGGTTATAGACGGTCTTTGCTGCGTCATTGATAATCCCGAGGCAAGCCTTGACGATATCATGCAGCACATCAAGGGCCCCGATTTCCCGACAGGCGGTATCATCATGGGCAGAAGCGGAATCCGCTCGGCTTATGCTACAGGCAAGGGAAAAATCACCGTTCGTGCAAGAACAGAGATAGTCGAGGAGAAAAACGGAAGAAGCAAGATCATCGTTTCCGAGCTCCCGTATCAGGTAAATAAGGCAAGACTTATCGAGAATATCGCAACTCTCGTCAAGGAGAAGCGAATCGAGGGCATAACAAATGTCGAAGACCATTCCGACAGAAACGGTATGCACATGGTCATCGATGTCCGCCGTGACGCCTCTGCTCAGATTGTACTCAATAAGCTTTTTGCTTACACTCAGATGCAGACAACCTTCGGAGCAATTCTGCTTGCCATTGTTGACGGCGAGCCGAAAACTCTTACCCTCAAGCAGATACTCGAGGAGTATTTGAAGTTCCAGGAGGAAGTAATTTACAGAAGAACCCAGTTCGATCTCAAGAAAGCAAAGGACAGAGCTCACATTTTGGAGGGCTTGCTTGTTGCTCTTGACGCTATCGACGAGGTTATCAATATACTCAGAAACTCAAAGTCTATCCCCGAAGGCAAGGAAGCTCTCATGGAGAGATTCGGCCTTGATGACGTTCAGGCTCAGGCTATCGTCCAGATGAGACTCGGAGCACTCACAGGTCTCGAAAGAGAGAAGCTTCAGGATGAACTTAATGACCTCAAATTGAAGATTGCCGACTACGAGGATATTCTCGCAAGCGAGCCAAGAAGAAGAGCAATCGTCAAGGACGAGGCTCTCGAGATGAAGAAGAAGTACGGTGACGAGAGAAGAACAGAAATTGCTACAATCAGCGGTGAAGTTGACGTAGAGGATCTCATTCCGCACGAGGACTGCGTTATCACCATGACGGAGTTCGGCTACCTCAAGCGCCAGAAGCTTGACGCTTACAAGCTCCAGAACCGTGGCGGCAGAGGAATTTCCGGTATGTCAAGGCGTGACGAGGATATCGTCAGAGATATGTTTATCGCAGAAACTCACGATAATATTCTCTTCTTCACAAGTGCCGGACGTGCTTTCAAGCTTAAGTGCTATGAGATTCCGGAGGCATCCCGTCAGTCAAGAGGAATGAACGTCACGAACCTCATTCCAATTACGGGCGATGAAAAGGTAACTGCAATGCTTACCGTCAAGGACTTTGACGACGACAGAAGCATTATCATGCTCACAAAGCACGCTGTTATCAAGAGAGTTGAGCTTTCAGCTTTCGCAAACATCAGAAAGAACGGACTCAACGCCATGGATCTTGACGAGGGCGATACTCTCAATTGGGTCAAGCTCACAGACAACAACACGGAAATTATCGTTGCCACAAAGCACGGTAAGGCTATCCGTTATAACGCTACCGAAGTTCGTATCATGGGCAGAAATGCTCACGGCGTAAGAGCTATCAAGCTTCTGGGCGATGACGTTGTAGTCGGTCTTGCAACCACGAACGAGGGAGAATATCTCCTCACGGCATCAGAGACAGGCTTCGGCAGAATTTCTCCGATTGACAATTACCGCATCACCTCGAGAACAGGACAGGGAATCAATAACTATCCTACCGAGAAATACGGTGACGTTGCCGCAATCTCAATGGTTGACCTCAGTGACGATCTCATTCTTATTTCTCAGGACGGTATTATCATAAGAATTGCCGCTCAGACGATAAGAGTCACATCAAGAACCTCCAAGGGCGTTAAGATTATGAGACTTCAGGAGGGCGACAAGCTCATGACCCTCACAAGAACAGCTCACGAAGAGTCGGAGGAAAAGAGCGAAGAATCCGAGGATAATTCCGAGGTTAGCGAAGTAAACGAAGTTAGTGAAACAAACGAAACAACTGAATCAACAGAAACTGCCGTTCAGACCGACAGCAAATTAGGCGAGCTTTTAGAGAGAGCCGAAAAGGATCTTGAAGAGCAAAACGGCGAGGAATAAAAATTGTCTTGATTTAGTAAATCGGAAAATAATTTAAGGGAGCATATCAATGCGATATGCTCCCTTTTGCGTTAATTATTAAATTTTAGGAATTCCAAGCGATTTTTACAATCGTTGCGTCCTTACTGTTGTATCCTACATAGTGCCATCTTGTAATGCTTGACCAGAGTTTGAGGTCGTAGGTATCGTTTGTTTTATCCGTGAAATGGAGGTATCCGGTTCCGCTGCCAAAACCACCAGGACCGCGACCGTGAACACGAATGATGTATGGCATTGTATAGTCTATGATATCAGCTACACCTCCGCCCGGATGGTAACAATGCTCTGTATAGAATTCATCAACGTAGCCGCCATCGCTAAAGGTGATGATTTCCTTTAGCGGAACGCCGGCAATCTCTGTGAGAGGATTTTCATAGGTGAATTCTTTGTTAAGTGTTATAACGCCGCTTCCGTCTTCATGCAGGACAACCGTAGCGTTGTCGTCAGAGAAGATTTTAGCACTTGCTGCCGAGGCGGATGTCGAGCCTAAGCCGATTGTAGCCGTGACGAGCATTGATACTGCCAATACTGCGGAAATTACTTTACCCAATAGTGAATGTTTCTTTGTCATTTTGCACCTCCGTCAAATCAAGATAATCGTTGTCTTCTGTCAAATATTTTGTGAGATTACTCTCATAGTTTGTTATAATCCAAATGTCATTTTCAAATTCTGTTGTCTGTTGAACGTAATACCACCTGATGTGGTCTATCGCAAGCTTGATTATGAATGCGACTGTGAGTGTAAATAAAATTGTGATAATCATTTAATCCCCTTTGTTTTCGTCCACCGTTTCGGGTGCGCTCAAAGCACCGAGAACGCATATTGCAAAGCTAAACAAAATAATTGCGATTGGTGCCATCTTTTTTACTCCTTTCTTTTTTGAACTAATAATTAGCCGAAAGCCAAGAACACAGGCTCGATACTGCGACTATTACCGAAAATATCATTGCTGTTAAAATAAGTGCGTGCATTGTTTTTCTCCTTTTTTCTTCCTCTTTTGTATCAGTCTTTTTCAAAATCTTTTCTTTTTCTTTTCCGTTTGTATGAGACCATTTTAAAGTTTGTGATAGGACAGATTACGGACAAAAAAAGAATCGCCTCAAATGAGACGATTCCAAGTTTATTTTATTTGATTTTATCAGAGAGTAACTTCTACCTTATCGCCCGTTACCTTGATTACCGTGCCGAGTTCGTTTTCTTCAGTTTCTCCGCCGTTTACCGACTTAACCGAGAAGATATTTCTGAGAACTATCTTGAGGTCGGAGTATTTGCCGTCAAGTGTGAATGAAAGCTTATCCCCTTCGTTTTTGCCGATTACAGTGAAGAGCTTTTCTGCATTTGTATCGTAAACCTCTGTGCTTGTCTCGCCCTTAAGCTCGAAGACATGGAGTTCGCTTCCGCATGAGTAGTCGTACTCGGGTTTCTGATTGTTTGCACCGAAAACGATGATTGAATTCTCTCTTGCCATGAGCGGTAAGCTGAAGAAATCATGGTTCTCCTTGAGCCATGAGCCGCCCTCGATTTTCTTGTTGGAGAGAATGTTTGTCCATGTTCCTTTTGGCAGATAGTACTCAACATCGCCGTTCTCTCTGAATACGGGACATACCATTATCTTGTCGCCGAGCATATACTGCTTGTCGACAGCGTCACAGGACTTGTCCTCTGTGAATTCGAGAACAAGAGCACGCATTGTCGGAATACCCGTCTTGTGAGTTTTGACAGCCTCTGTGAAGAGATAAGGCATTAAGCGGCACTTGAACTCGGAGAAGTATCTGACGACGTCTACGCTTTCCTCGCCGAAGAGCCACGGCACACGGTAGGAGTTTGAGCCGTGAAGTCTTGAATGAGTTGAGAGAAGACCGAAAGCCGCCCAGCGCTTGTAAACATCGGCGGGAGCTGTTCCCTCGAAGCCTGACATATCGTGACTCCAGAAGCCGAAGCCTGACATGCAAAGCGAAAGTCCCGCTCTTAAGGATTCGCTCATGGACATATAGTTAGACGAGCAGTCGCCGCCCCAGTGAACAGGGAATTTCTGACCGCCTACGGTAGCGCTTCTTGCGAAAAGACAAGCGTGATTTTTGCCATAGAACTCCTCGAGAACCTCGAAAACAGCCTTGTTGTAAAGATAGGTGTAGTAGTTGTGCATGAGTTTCGGGTCGGAGCCGTCAAAATAAACAACATCTGTCGGGATTCTCTCGCCAAAGTCGGTCTTGAAGCAGTCAACGCCCATTTCGAGTAAACGGATAAGCTTGGACTTGTACCATTTTACCGCCTCGGGGTTTGTGAAGTCGACTATTCCCATGCCTGCCTGCCACAAATCCCACTGCCAAACGTCACCGTTTGGTCTCTTGAGAAGGAATCCGTTCTCCATGCCCTCTTTAAAGAGCGGAGACTTTTGAGCAATATAGGAGTTAATCCAAACGCAGATTTTGAGTCCTCTCTCCTTCATCACCTTAATCTGATGATTGATATCCGGGAACATTGCCTTATCAAAGTCAAAGTTGCACCATTCGTTTTCTTTCATCCAGTAGCAGTCAAAGTGGAAGACTGAAAGCGGAATGTGTCTTTCCTCCATGCCGTTGATAAAGCCCATGACGGTCTCTTCGTCATACTTTGTGGTAAATGATGAGGTGAGCCAAAGACCGAATGTCCATGCTGGCGGAAGTGCGGGTTTGCCCGTGAGGTTTGTGTAATTGACGAGAACATCCTTCATGTCCTCTCCGCCGATTACCATGAAGTCTATGCTTTCACCCGGCAAGGAGAACTGAACTCTTGTTACCTGCTCTGAGCAGATCTCGTAGCTTACCATGTCCGATGAATTCACAAATACGCCGTAACCCTTGTTTGTGATGTAGAACGGAATGTTCTTGTAGGAAATTTCGGAGCATGTTCCTCCGTCTTCGTTCCACATATCGACAACCTGACCGTTTTTGACAAACGGAGTGAATCTCTCGCCCAGACCGTAGATGTTCTCGCCGAGGTCAACGTCAAGCTGAGTTCTCATGAAAGGCCCGTCGTTTGTCTTCATGTAGGAAATCATGGCGTGACCGAATTTATCGCCGATTTCTGTTAATTTTCTGTCTTTGTAGTAATAAGTGAATGATGCGGGATTCTTCGTGATTACAAGCTTTGTCTCACCCGACTTGATTGTTACTTTGTTCTCATCTTCTGTGACATCGAGCTTGAGCTTCTTGTCCTCAATTTCAAATTCGGGCACCTTTCTTCCCGAACCCATGAAGTGATATGCCTTCATGCGGATGATGTTTTCCTGCGGTGAGGAAATAAACATCTCGATTACGGGGCCGCCCATAGCTCTTTCGTTCTGATGATACGGCACGCTGTAAAGATAGACCTCGCTGTCACTTACTTTGACTTCTCTGATTTGGCAGACGTCAAAGTTCTCTACGCCGGGTTGATTCAACCAATAACCTTTTGTGAATTTCATTATTAAACACTCCTTATACTGATGTTAAACTCGGTAAAAAACATATTGATTTCAATCGTTATTCTTGCTGAGTTCACAATTTACCTCTATAATAATATCATAAGTTCATTTGTCAATCGTTCAATAAAATAAATAGAAAATATTTTTTACAAAACACAATGCTTGTGTTTTGCGGAGAATTTTACGGATATTTTTATAATATGATACAGCATCAATTAGCATTACCGGGAACAATAATCGTGACGCCCGACCCAAGAGAGCACGAAAAAGATTTTCACATTTTACTTGTAAACGAATTTAACAAATACCCGAAGATGAAGCCGTGCGACGCCGTCAAGCTGGTTTTTCAGGGTCTTTTCGGCGGCGGACACCTCATCAAGGACTGGTTTTATTGCCTCGAGAGAATTGAGAACGAGGGCTCCGACCTCACTGCAGAGCAGTATCTGTACCCCGAAATCGAGAGAATTTCCGAGGAATATTCGAGAATGAATCTGTCTGTTCTCACAAGACTTCCCTATGATGTCGTCGGCAAAATGTTTATGAAATCAAATGAAGCCGAGGAGAAAACGGCGGAGAAAAAAGAAGTCTTTCTTTTTAGCCTTCAGATGATTAAGGATATGAGCGAAAAGGGCGAAAGTCCGTTTACATATAAAGAAGCCACGGAATATATCGATTCCTATATTGAAGAAGTCAATAAGACGGGCGAGCCGTTTGCTCCGCACCACTCGAAGGAATATGTCGAGGCGTATAAGCCTGCTTATCGTGTTGTGAAAAATGTTTACTGCGATAATCTCGAGATTTTCGTGAAGCTTTCAAGGCTTTATTCAAGCGGAAATTTCTCTTCATGCGCCATTGACGGAATGACCGCAAGCGGAAAGACAAAGCTTGCTGAACTTATTGCGGGCATTTTTCAGTGCAATGTTTTCCACACGGAGGATTTCAGACTCCCTCCCGTTATGCGTACAAAAACCGCAATGCACGGCATAGGAAGCGACTTCGATATCGACCGATTCAAGTCGGAGATAGTCGATCATCTTCAGGACACAGAGAGCTTTTCCTGGGGAGTTTATAATCCAGAGAAAGGCAAATACGACAAGCGAAAGGCAGTCGCTCCCGAAAGGCTCAATATAGTCGAGGGGCTTTATTCCATGCACCCAAAGCTTGGAAAATATTACGATTTAAGTATTTATGTGGACTCCGACGATGTTGTTCAGGCGAGAATTTTAAGTTCAAAGTACGGCGCCGAGGGTTACCGCCAGTTTGCCGAGGCAAGCATGGTAAAGGAGAAAAAATATCTTGAAGAAAACAACATCAGGTGGTCTGCGGATATTGTAATCGATTGCGTTGAGTAAACCTGACAAAAATCGAATACAAGAGTTTTGCTCGTAAAATAATCCAAAAGGGTGGTCTTTGACCGCCCTTTTATACGGCAATAAAGCCGATTTTTGCGATTATTCTTGACTAAATCAGACCTTACCGATATAATCTAATCCGCGTGCGCATAAAGATTTGTGCACGATATATTGATATATTAATGAGATAATAAACAAAATAAACTGACAGAAAAGAGATGAGATCATGACTTCACTTATTATCACATTCGTTCTCGGCTTGTTCTTCATTGCCGGCGCACTTGTCGTCAAAATCGTAAAGGACAAGGAGCGGCTCGAGGATTTCTCCGTTGCGGCGGCGCTCGGTGCGCTTGTTTTCATATCCGCCTGCGATATCGTTCCCGAGATTTTTGAGATTTGGAGCGGCACAAAACTATTCTTGGCTGCCCTATTCGTTTTAATCGGCGTCGGCTTGCTGATGGGACTTGACCATTTCGTTCCCGACCACGATTCCGATGAGCTTGAAGAAAATATGGTTCATATCGGTGTTATGACGGTTATGGCTCTGTCTCTTCACAATATAGTTGAGGGAATGAGCGTTTACAGCATTTCGAGCACCTCGCTTTCGGGCGGAATTTCGCTTGCTGTAGGAATCGGACTTCACAACATCCCTATGGGCATGCTTATCTACTCCACTCTCGACAAAGAAAAAGTCTTAAAAAAGAGAATTGTCCTTTCATGCGCCGCATTCTCAACATTTGTCGGCGGCTTGCTGATGTATCTGCTCGGAGAATTTATGAACGAGGGCATCGAGTGCGCACTCATTTGCTTGGCTCTCGGAATGGTTATTTATATCGTATTTTTCGAGCTTCTCCCCGGCATCATTCACGCAAAAAAATGGGCAAGGAGCTTAGTCGGCTTTGTTATCGGAGCGGCGATTGTTTTTCTCAGTATGATTTTTGCTTAAACAGAAAATTTTCTCCAAACTCTCCCTCACGGAGAGTTTTTTATTTTTTCTTCAAAAAAATTCACAAAAGCTATTGACAAAACCGTCTGGATTGATTATAATAACAAAGCTTGATAAAACGGTGTCGTTGAGTGACCTGACTTTTTATCATTTAAAAATGGCGGTTTAGCTCAGTTGGCTAGAGCATTCGGTTCATACCCGAAGTGTCGTTGGTTCAAATCCAATAGCCGCTACCATACGGCCCGGTGGTCAAGAGGTTAAGACACCGCCCTTTCACGGCGGTATCACGAGTTCGATTCTCGTCCGGGTCACCAAACGGCCCAAATCAGTGATGATTTGGGCTTTTTGTATCAAGACCTAAATTTAACCTCTTAAACCGGAAAGCCCTGTCTGATCGTTTAAGGCAGGGCTTATTTTTTTAAATAAAACATATCTTTGATATTTCTGTTATGAAAGGATTACTTATGAAAAATTTACGTTCCTTCCGTGTAAAGAAAATTATCGCTCTGGTTCTTGTTATGTGCTTGGGCTTCGCCCTCACCGCATGTACAACTTCAAGCTCATCAAGCTCTTCCTCTAAGCTTGAGGTAAGCGCAGAAGAGCAGAATCCCGAGATGAGCTCATATACAAACGATTTTGACGGTATCGTAAGCTACCTCAAGGACAGTGAGGTTTTGGCAGGCGATGCTTCCGAGATGGCTTCCGACTTTATCGGCGCAGTCAACGGCGGCAAGTTCTCTTTCTCCTATGAGGGAACAAACATCACTTGCGAGATTTACGAGTACGATCTTGATAACTTGAACGAAAAGGCTGAAGAGACTATCGCATCCGTCAAGGAAAACGGCACGTTCCGTTCACTTAACGAGGATGTTGAAGCTACTCTTTCAAACAGCGGAAAGTTCCTCATGATCTACAAGAACTCCGCTTCATCCAAGGATGACACTCAGAAAGCAATGGCAGAGAGAATGAACGATAAGTTCACTAACTTTGTCGGCAAATAATATCACGAAGCTCTAAGCCGCACTTTGCCGTGCGGCTTATTTTTATTTTACGATTAATTTTATTTACTTTTGACTTACTTTTGGTTATATTGATGTTGTGTGATTAATATGAGGTTGAATTGGCGTTAAAATCAAAATGCCGATTCACTTTTACAAGAAAGGACGATACTTTTATGAAAGCAATCGATTCAGAAGTAAAAAGTGTGTGTGAAAATTATTTGGCAGATGACAAAAAGCTCTCGGAGCTTTTCAAAAATTGTTATCCCAACACAATGGACACGACAGTTAAGTGTCTCGGAGAAAAGGATACCTTTGTCATAACCGGAGATATTCCCGCAATGTGGCTGCGTGATTCCACGGCACAGGTTCGTCATTATCTCCCTGTCGCAAAAACAGACGAAGAAACAGCAGACGCCATCGAGGGACTCATCAACCGCCAGTTTAAGTGCATTGCCATCGATTCTTACGCAAATGCATTCAACAGCGAGCCAAGCGGTCTTTGCTGGCCTGTTTATGCGGCTCAAACTCTCGGAGAAACAAACGGAGAGCGTGACACGACAGATTTTACATCGCCGTGGATTTGGGAACGCAAATATGAGATAGATTCCCTCTGCTACCCCGTTCAGCTCGCTTACCTTTTCTGGAAAACAACAGGCAGAGCCGCTCAGTTTAATGAGCAATACAAGAAGAGCACCGAGATTATCCTGAATCATTTTGAGCGTGAACAGGATCATTCTAAGAGCGAGTATTTCTTTATCCGTGAGAACTGCCCTCCTACAGATACTCTCGTCAATAACGGCAAGGGAAATCCCGTTGCGGTAACGGGTATGACATGGTCGGGCTTCCGTCCGTCCGATGATGCCTGCACCTACGGATACCTCATTCCGTCCAATATGTTTGCGGTGGTAACTCTCGGATATACGGCAGAAATTATGAGAGAAATCTATAAAGACGAAACTCTTGCCGCACGTGCTGAGAAATTAGCGGCTGAAATTGACGAAGGAATCAAGAAATACGGAATTGTGGAGCATTCGAAGTTCGGTAAAATTTACGCATATGAGACTGACGGCAACGGAAATTACGTTCTTATGGACGACGCAAATGTTCCGAGCCTACTTTCAATACCGTATCTCGGCTATTGCTCTGTTGACGATGAAATATATAAAAATACACGTGCGTTTGTACTAAGCAGCGAAAATCCGTACTACTATTCGGGCAAAGCCGCAAAAGGCGTCGGTTCACCGCACACACCAAAGGACTACATTTGGCATATTGCGTTATCAATGCAGGGCTTGACAAGCAATGATCCAGAGGAGTGCAAGGAGCTTCTTGATTTGCTGAAGACAACCGATGCAGACAAGGGATTTATGCACGAAGGTTTCCATAAAGATGATCCGACTAAGTTTACCCGTCCGTGGTTTGCATGGTCAAATTCCCTGTTCTCAGAATTTGTCCTTAAGTGCATAGACGAGGAAATTATCTAATAAAACAGGCGAAAATAAGAAATAATAAAAGGACAGAGTTCTAAACAAGGAATTCTGTCCTTTTGTATACGATTAAGAAAACAAACACCTATCCCCTGTTTTGCGTTAATTTGCACAAAAAACAACGAATCTGATTAGATAATAATAACAAAACAAAGAAACACAAATAAATTTATAAAAAAGCTTGACTTTAGCACTGAGTTTTAGTATACTAACGAAGCTGTCTGAAAAAACAGCGACAAATCTTAGAGTGAATCAAGAGTTTCTGAATTGATTTTCAAAAAACCACTTGACAAACCGAAAGGGATTTGATAAAATAGACAAGCTGTTCAAAGACAGCAAGTCAAACAAAACTTAAGATTTTGAAAAAAAGTTTTAAAAAGAGC
>CAVDQG010000016.1:0-36523 GCA_963611165.1 Bacteroides uniformis | reverse complement strand
TGAGGTGTTCTTTTTTTGTTTATGAATCGCTTTAATATTTGTGATTTGTATTTTTTGTGCAAAACAGTTCGTCAGTTTGTTAGGCTACGGGGCTTCCGTAAAGCATATTTTTCCGATTAGCCCGTAGGGGCGACCTTCGGTCGACCGAGCACTGTTTTTGTTTTAAAATGCCTTTTCTGTTCTATTTTTTCTTTTCGTAAATAAGTCGGCTGTCAAAGCTGGGTCACGAATGCTTCGCATTTTGGTTAACTTTGACAGCCTTTCCATTTGTATATACTAGTATTCCAAATTTCTTTTCATGTAAGCAATCCGCAAAATAAAATGCCCGTCTGCGAATGCTTCGCATTCTTGACGTATTTTATTTTGCTGTCTTTTTTTATATCGCTTCGCTCTGTTCTTTCGTTTTTAGTTTCTGCTATTTATTTCTCTTGTGGGCTCCGCCCACACCCGCACGCTTTTTGTAAAAAGCGTGGAAAAAACTTTTGTGTTCACTGTGTTTGTTTTGTGACAGTGACCGCTCAACTCTAAAATTTCTCTTTACAAAGCAATTCGGCGAGGTTACAATAAAATCAGAGGTTTATGTATTTGCTTTTTTGTTTGTCAGAGGTGATTTTATGTGTTTTATTAAAATGTTGGTTTGGACATTTATAGCTCCCTTTGTTATCATGTTTGCTCCGATTATTCTTTTCTTTAAATTTATGAATATAATTGGCGGTATTTTCCACGATATTTTTAGGCTGTGATTTTAAAAATTGAAAATTCCCGTTTGATTTTTTGCGTCAAACGGGAATTTTTTATTATTCGTCAGCCGGGTTCGGTGTTTTCTTATAGAGTGCTATGCTTAGTGAGAAGAACACGATTGCTATCATGTACATTGAGAAGAGGAACAGATAGAATTTAGTCGCACCGAGATATTTAAACACGAATCCTCCTACTAAGTAGCCGATAAATGATGCTCCTGCCGTTGCGGCACCGTAGAATGTATGGGCTGTTGCTTTTAATTCTTCGGGAGCAAGTTTATAGAGGTAATGCGATGTAGTGCCGATAATAATTCCGTTACCGATGCCGATAAGAGATGTTATCAGTGTTACGCTTATCAGTGTATAGGAGAAAAATGCTGTCAAAAAGCTTTCGCATGCGAGCACGCATATTCCTGAGAGAAGAATGTATTTTAGCTTGAAACGATTTCTTAGTTTATTGATAAAAAGTAAAATAGGTACTTCTGTCAAGGCTCGAATAGCACACACAACTCCGAAATTATCGAGGCTTACATTTCTTGCCTCCATCAGATATGAGATAAAGCCAAACTCGCAGTTAAGCGGAATGTAAGTGATAACCATGAAGATTAAAAATGTTACATAGTGATAATTCTTGAAAAGCTCCTTCGGATTAAGCTTAGCCCTTTGTTTCTTCACGACCATTGGATTTGGAAGAGAAACAACAAAGAGAAGTCCTGGGACGGAGGCAATCAGGTACATGAGAAATGTATATTTTACTCCCGTGAGCGGCACTAAGAGAAAAGAGAGAAGCAAACAGCCGATTGTGTAGGCGAGAGAGCCGAGTGCACGGTTACTGCCGTAATTTATGCCGTGCTCTGTGCAAAGTCTCACGCAGAAATTATCGTGAAGCGTACAAATTGACCCCTTCGCGAAGTTCATAATCGGAAGATAGATGAGGAACATGGTGGATGCAAATTTGATTTTTGCAGGTAAAAATCCGATAGAACCATAGAGCACCATACTCATAATCAAACATATGATGAATGTCAGTTTGACGGAATTTAGTTTATCGGAAACCATTCCCCAGATTGTCATGGCGATGATTGCCACTATCGAGCATATCGCATTCAAAACGCCGATATATGAAGAATCCATACCGTTATTCTGGAGATAGACGGTTTGGTAGCTGACAAATGCCCAGCCGAACCAATAGAAGATTTCCATGAAGAGAACCTTGAATTTAATCGATGAGTTTGGCATATAGTTTCCCTTTCGTGCGGTTGTGTCAGATTTGTAATATAATAAATTATGTGAAACCTTCATGGTTTCATATTTTTGTTCATACCATAGTTATACTCTTTTTTTAACCGTTTTCAAGAGGAAAATTTAAATTTTTTTCATTAATTTTTCAAGATATTTTATCGCCGTTTCAAGTTGATGTTTTCGGATTGTTGATTAGTTAATTCCTTTGTGTTAAAATAAAATAGTATAGGTATGTGGATACCCGAAAGGTTGGAACAAAATGATATATACGGTAACCTTAAATCCCAGTCTTGATTTGCTTTTGGCTTTAGATAAAGTAGAACTCGGAACGATTATGCGTCCCGACTGCAGAGGTCTTGTCGCCGGAGGCAAGGGCATAAATGTAAGCTTTATGCTGTCGTCCCTCGGAATAAAATCGACCGCACTCGGATTTTCTGCCGGAATGAGCGGCGCCGAAATTGAGAAGCAGCTAAGCTCTAAGGGTGTTATGTGCGATTTCGTAAAGCTTTCTGACGGATTTTCAAGAATAAATGTGAAGCTGAATGCCCAGGAAGAGTCGGAGCTCAATTGCAAGGGGCCAAAGGTCTCTGATAATGAACTTAAAGCCTTTTATGAAAAGATAGATGAAATTCCAAGCGGAAGCTTTGTTACTCTGTCGGGAAATATTCAGCCGTCACTTCCTAAGGACATTTATTTACACATAATGGAAGCTTTTGAGGGTAAAAACATCAGAACGGCGGTTGATGTTGCGGGCGAAAGGCTCAAGGAACTTCTTTCATTCAAGCCATTCGTGATAAAGCCGAATAATTTTGAACTTGAAGAGCTTTTCAAAACGAAAATAAAGGACGAAAACCACCTTTTGGAGCTTGGCGAAAAGCTCAGGCAGATGGGTGCCGAAAATGTTATAATTTCTCTCGGAGCAAAGGGCAGTGTACTGATAAGCGATGAGGGTGCGGAAAAATTCGGAATCGCAGACGGAGAAGTTATCAACACGACGGGAGCGGGCGACTCCATGCTTGCAGGTTTTCTTGCCGGAATCGAACGTGGCTACAGCAAGCACAAGGCAATGCTTTTGGCTACGGCATGCGGTTCTGCCACAAGCTTTTCCGTGGGAATTGCAGACGGTGAGCTCACGAAAAAATGCTTTGACGGACTTTTGAAAATTGACGCTGAAAAAGAGAATTAAACACTTCTATTTTACCGTTTTATGGGTTTAACCCAAGATGAGTATTCGATAAAATGATATTATCGAATATTCATATGTTACAAAAAGGGGAACAATTATGGAATGTCCAAAATGCAAGAGTAATGTTGACGAGAACGCAAAGTTTTGCCCGTATTGCGGTACGGCTGTTTCAAAAGGCAAGGGATTGATAAGCGATGACGATTGTCCCGCAAAGGATTACAAAGACGCCGTAATTTTGAAGCCGAAAGATTTCAAAGAAAGCAAAGGCATAACCGATGACGGCGGTATGACTTTCGCAGAGCGTGAGCTTTTGAGCGAGAGAAACAACTCCGAATATAAGGAATACGAGCAAAGAGACGATAGGTTCGATTATTTTGCGAACGATACAAGGTATAATGACTTCTCGAGATTTGAATTTGACCAAAGCGTTTATGCCCCGACCGAGCGTGCCGTCGAATTTGAAAGCTATGACAAAAAGGAAGAAGCCGAGAAAAAGGAGCTTGACGAGTTAAATAAATCAACGGTTCAAAAAAGCGCCGAAGCGTTTCGGGAATATTTGCAAAGCAATCAGAAGGCTAAGGAAGTTAAGCCTAAAGAGATAAAGCTTCCCAAAAAGCGAGTCGACAGCACGGCATCGTGGGAGAAGCACGGAAGAACAAAGAAGCGTCCTTCAAAGCTTGTAAAGATAATTATGGTTTTCTTTGCGGTTTATGTTCTTATAGGAGTTATACCGCTTGTATATGATACTTTTTCTACAAAGTCATCTTCATCCGAGAAAAGCGAGCTTGGTATGGCATGCGATGATCTTGCCTATGCTCTCTATAATTATGACTACAATGATTTATTAAGCCAAAATTATGACTGCGCTGACGATGACGAGAGCACGATTAACGCTAAAGCAAAAGTACTGATAAAAACATGCGGAAGCAAAGAAAACGCATGTATCGAAGCTTTCAAGGAAATCCAGAAAAATTCAGGAACGGACTATGATTTCATGTGGTCTTATCTCTCCCTTAATTTTGAAGAGATTTACGACCGCGGAAGCATAGACGGAAACGATGCGGTAACGGTCAGGTGCGAGCTTTACATTACAGCATATGATATAACACCCGAGAATGATGACACAAACGAAAATTTCTATATCAACTTCGTTAATTACAACGGGGGCTGGTACTACACGACTAAAGCAATAGACGGAGAATGATTATGAACGAAAACATAAAGAAAGCATTGACAACGGCATCCGACATCAAGGATTCCGTGAATGAATCAATAAGAAAAAACGGAATAATATCAAGACTTAAAATGGTTATAAAGTGCGAGAGAGCTTCTCTTGACAGAGAGTACGCCGCACTTGGAAGATATTACTACAACAATCTTCGTGACGAGAATATTCCCGAGTGCGAGGAGCATTGTAAAGAGATAGACGAGGGACTCAAGCGCGTGATAAGCGCAGAGGAGCACCTCATTAAGCTTGAAGAAAAATCCTGACGGAGGTACTAAAATATGTCTACATCGGTAACAAAAACCGTTTCCTGTCCCAACTGCGGAGTTCCGCACGACATGGAAATTTTCACAAGTATAAATGCTACGGACAATCCCGAGCTTAAGGAAAGAATTTTGAACGAGGATTTGTTTGATTTCAGATGCGAGCGCTGCGGCTACACATGCCAGATAACATATCCGCTTGTTTACCATGACCCGACAGCGGGATTTATGGTCATTATGTATGCTCAGGGACAGAGCGGAAACCATGAGGAGCCGCCGATTTCTCTGAGAAATGTCGTGAAGCGTAAGGTCGACAGTCTTGCTAAGCTCAAGGAGAAAATTTTGATTTTCGATGCGGGCTTTAACGATGTCGCTTTGGAGCTTGTAAAGAACGCTCTCTGGGGAATCATCACAAAGACATATCAGAACACGGATGTCGACTGCTATTTCTCAAAGAAAGAGGTAGACGGTTCACTCGAGTTTGCGATTTTCCTTGCAGGCAATGATAAGCCTGTTTATCACACAATCAAGGGCGAGGTTTACGAGCAGAGCGCAGAGGTTCTGCGTTCGCTGAATTTTACAGAGGGTAATAATTTCCTCACGGTAAACAGACAGCTTGCAGAGACTCTTCTTGCAGAATATAAGGAGGTCTGATGAGCACTACCGCAATTTACGGAAATGCGCTTGGCAATATTGTTGCCGTGCTGTATTTTCTTTTGTTTCAGGCGGGCGGTTTGCTTATCTCTTTCAGCGTTCTGCGTGAGAAAAAACCGGCAGAAAAATTACTTGTCGGCAGTGTTTGCGGCTCGGTAATGCTTCAGTGGCTGCCGCTTCTTTTTGCGTTTATCTTTAATTTCACCGTGACGGCTCATTGGTTTGGGGCGGCACTTATGTGGATTATAAGTCTTGCGGTTTATTTGAAATTCGGCAAGGGAAAAATAACCAAAGAAAAGCCGAATCCTGATTTTTCCGTAAGCTTTGTTATAATAGCGTTCACGACTGCGATTTACTTTGTTCTCGTTTTGAGCGGTCTTGAATTCAGAAACGGCGAGGTCTATTCGAGTCAGGCAACCTACGGTGATATGGCGATGCACTTAGGCTTCATCACGAGTATATCAGAGCAGAAGATTTTTCCGCCTAACTATTCGATACTTCCGGGGCATAAGCTTGGTTATCCGTTTCTCTCTGACAGCATTTCATCGTCACTTTATGTATTCGGCTGTCATTTGAAATTAGCTTATGTTCTGCCGATGCTTTTTGCGGGAGTTCAGGTTTTTGTCGGAGCGTGGATGCTCTTCAAAAAGTGGCTTAATTCAAAGGGCAAGGCTCTTGTGGCATGGGTGCTTTACTTTTGGTGCGGCGGACTCGGCTTTATTTACTTCTTGCCGTTATCAGGTACAAGCAATTTCACGAGAATTTTTACGGAGTTTTACGAGACTCCGACAAATTTAATCGATAAAAATATCCGCTGGGTAAATCTCATAGTTGATATGCTTTTGCCGCAGAGGGCAACTCTTTTCGGCTACGCAGTGCTTTTCACGGTTCTTTATCTTCTTTACGAGGCTGTTTTCGGCTCAGATAAAGGAAAGACAAGGAATTTCGTGCTTTGCGCTGTTTTGGGCGGAGCACTGCCGATGATTCACACTCACAGCTTTGTTGCGCTAGCTATGATAAGTGCGGTTTGGGTGCTTATCAAGCTGATTGGTAAGGAAAATGAAATCGTTCCGAAAGCAGTTTTCGGATTCTTGCTGATTTTCTTCACGCTTTACAGCTTTATTATGAGCGGCGATACCATGAGAGAGTCTGACGCAAATATGTATGTCTGCCTTATCGGCGCATTTGTGTTTGTTTTGGCGATCGTACTTTTTGTCGTGCGTTATATCCGAAAAAACGGATTTAAGGATTTGGCAATGACATGGGGCATTTACCTTCTTATAGTATGTATTTTGGCTTTGCCGCAGCTTTTCACATGGACATTTAATCAGGCTTCCAACGGCGGATTTATCAGAGGTTATTTCAACTGGGCTAATCTTAATGACAATTACCTTTGGTTCTATCTTAAGAACATGGGCGTTGTTTTGGTTGCCTTTGTGATCGGCTTTTTCACGGGAAAAAAGGAAGATTTGCTTACAGCCGCTCCCTTCATGCTCATTTGGTTTGTTGCCGAGCTTGTCGTATTTCAGCCAAATACTTATGATAACAACAAGCTTCTTTATGTCGGCTATCTGTTCGTTTGCGGCATTGCGTCCGACCTGTTGGTCAGAGTATACTCTAAGCTGAAAAGCAAAAAAGCAGTTAAGTACGCACTTTCGGCGGCGGTGATGTTCTTCTGCGTGATTTCAGCCGTTCTTACCGTCGGAAGAGAGCTTTGCGCAGAATATTGTCTGCTTGATGCTTCTCAGGTAAATGCGGCAAAATTCATAGAGGAAAACACAGAGCCTACCGATACCGTTCTTACGGACGACCGCCACAATAATGCCATTGCCGTTTTGACGGGAAGAAATATTGTTTGCGGTTCGGGAAGCTATCTTTACTATCACGGACTCGATTACTCGACTGAGCAGAGCGACGAAAGGACTATGTACGAAAATCCGAGCGAGAGTATGTCGCTTTTTGAGAAATACAATGTCTCTTATATCGAGATTTCAAATTATGAGCTGGCGGCGTTCAGCGTGGACGAGGAAGAGATAGCGTCGATGTTTGAATTGGTCTATTCAGACGGAGAAACAAGAATTTACAAGACCGGGATTTGATTATATGAGTAATTCAAGATTATCCGATATTTCTTATATCAGAGACGTTATGGAGAGGCACGGCGTAAATTTCGCCAAAAGCCTCGGTCAGAACTTTTTGATAAATCCGACCGTCTGCCCCAAAATGGCAGAAAAAAGCGGTGCGCAGTTTCAGGCCGGAGCCATTGAGGTAGGCCCCGGAATAGGCGTCCTCACATATGAGCTAAGCAAAGTGAGCAAGAAGGTTGTGAGCATTGAGCTTGACAAGCGGCTTCTTCCTGTTTTGGACGAGACGCTCTCAGAGTGCGACAACGTGAAAATCGTTAACGACGATATTATGAAAATTGACCTCAAAAAGCTGATTGACGAGGAGTTCGGCGGAGAAAAGGTTGCCGTATGCGCTAACTTGCCGTACTACATCACTTCACCCGTAATCATGAGACTTTTGGAGGAGCGTCTGCCGATAAGCTCGATAACCGTTATGGTTCAGAAAGAGGCGGCTGAAAGACTTTGCGCAGAACCGGGCACAAGAGCCTGCGGCGCCGTGAGTGCGGCGGTGAGATATTATGCCGATCCCGAAATTCTTTTCAGAGTGAATCGAGGCAGCTTTATGCCCGCTCCGAATGTCGATTCTGCCGTAATCAAGCTTAATATACTTGACGAGCCGGGAGCAAAGGTGAGTGACGAGAAATTCTTCTTCAAATTCATCAAGGCGGCTTTCGGTCAGAGAAGAAAAACCCTCACAAATTCACTTTCATCGGGTCTTGGCATAGGCAAAGAAACAATAAAGAATGCGCTTGTTTCTCTTGGTCTTAACGAAAAGGCGAGGGCGGAGGAATTGAAGCTTCATGAGCTTGCCGCTCTTTGTGAGGAGCTCGGAAAGGCGGAAAACTAAATGGTAAATAAGATTGAAAAGCTTGTTGCGCTGATACTTTTGATTTCTGCATCGGTGCTTGCTGTCGTAGGAATGATAGCTGGGCCGCTCGGCAGCAGTGTCATCAGCCTTGGCGCATCGATTTCGGCAGTTATAATTGCTTCGGCATTCATTATATTTGTAATGCTCGAAAAGAAAAAGTTTTGAACAAACAAGGCACAGCCCGTGGAAAATTTGGGCTGTGCCTTGAATTATCTTTAGTCTGTTATTATAAATATTGCTGAAGTGCTTTCTCAAAGTCCTTGAGTGCCTTGGTGTCGCCGTCCTCCATGGCATGCATAATACAGTGGTCGAGGTGCTCCGTGATGATTTCCTTTCCCAGACCGTCAAGTGCCGAGCGTACAGCCGAAAGCTGAATGAGAACTTCCGCACAGTCTTCGTCATTGTCAATCATTTTTTTGACATGCTCGAGATGTCCTACCATGCGTGAGATGCGGTTAATCTGGCGTTTTTTAGCTTGTGGGTCGTGAGTATGATTGTGTGAATGCATGTGGTTTTCTTCCAACATAAAAATCCTCCCTTAGCCGAACGGGGTTAGCTAATCTGACATAAATTTTAACATAAACCGCACTTTCTGTAAACTGTGCTTTATAGCCTTAGGTTTGTATTAAAGCAAAAAAAACAAGCTGAAAATCGATGCGCCTGTGAAAAAATATACACTCAATGATGAATATTGCGTTAATAAATTCAATAATACTTTAATTTCAGGGAGCAGTATGTTATAATCTGAAGAAGATGTCTAATTCCACTCGGTTTTCGGTGGATGAATATAACTGAAATTTAAAATATTGAAATAGGAAAGAGATTTTTCACATGCCTGAACTTAAGGTTAGAGAGCTTGCGCCGAATATAACCGCAAGAAATCTTATTGACCCCAAATTTAAGACGGTAAGAATAAGCGTGAATATGATTGTTCCGCTTGATAAGGAATATGCCGCATGCAATGCGCTCATGCCGTCGATTGTTTCCCGAGTAACCAAAGATTTTCCCGACTACAGAAGTCTTTCAAGATATTTAAGCGCACTTTACGGTGCTTCGCTTTCTTCGGGACTGTCCAAAATAGGAGATAACCAGATTTTGACTGTTGCCGCAGCCGGTATCAGCAACCGTTACGCTTTTGACGGCGAGAACATTGCGGAGAGACTGACAGCGCTTATTTCCTCTGCGGTTTTCGATCCGCTCATTGAGGATGACGGCTATTTTCCCGAGGACAGTATCCGCCAGGAAAAGCGTCAGCTTCTCGAGACTATCAACGCAAACTACAACGATAAAAAATCATGGGCTAAGCGCCGTGCCCTCGAGATTTTCTACGAGGGAGAGCCAGCGGCTATCAGCCGTTACGGCACGAGAAAAACGGTCACGGCAGTCACGAAGGAGAGACTTATAGAGGCTTGGATTAAGCTTATGCGTGAAGCAAGATTCGAGCTTTTTGTCAGCGGTGACTGCGACTTCGATTCCGTTTGCAGAACCTTCAAGGATTTCTTGGAGTACGACAGAGACCCTGTTCATATCACGAACAGAATTCAGCTTTCGGCGGGCCCGCTCAAGGAAGTCTGCGAAACTCAGAAGATTGCTCAGTCGAAGCTTGTCATGGGCTACCGTACGGGAGTAACTCAGGAGGACAGCATTCCCACCAAGGTTATGAGCGTTGTTTACGGCGGTTCGCCGAGCTCGAAGCTTTTCATGAATGTTCGTGAGAAGATGGGACTTTGCTACTACTGCGGTTCGAGAATCACGGACGTCAAGGGTGCAATGTTTGTTGAGTCGGGTGTTCAGAACAACAATATTGATGCCGCAAGACAGGCTATCACCGACCAGCTTAAGGCGGTTCAGGACGGTAGATTCACGGAAGACGAATTGATGTATGCGAAGCTTGCCATGATTAACTCCTATAAATCAATAGGCGATTCGCTTTTTGCCACAGAGAACTGGTATATGAATCAGGTTTTCAATGTCGAGACGCTCACGCCTGGTGAGGTAGCCGAAAGGGTTGACAAGGTAACAAGAATAGACGTCATCGAGGCGGCAAGGAAGGTTTCGCTCGATACGGTCTATGTTCTTAAGGGGGAGGATGAAAATGGCTGATTATAAGCTTAAAAGAACCGATTCCAAGAGAACGGGCGATTATTACCTATCATGTAAGCACCCGTCGGGTCTTAACATATATATTTATCCCAAGACGGATTTTAAAACCACTTATGCGATTTTCGGAGCACATTACGGCTCGATTGATTCGCAGTTTAAGAGAAGTGACGAGGAGTCGGTCACGAGAGTTCCCGACGGAATCGCTCACTATCTTGAGCATAAGCTTTTCGAGAGCGAGGATGGCGACGCATTCGCAAGATTTGCAAAAACGGGTGCGAACGCAAACGCTTACACAAGTTTTGACCAAACCTGCTATCTTTTCTCGGCAACCGAGAATGTCTATGACAGCCTCGAGATTTTGCTCGACTTCGTTCAAAAGCCGTATTTTACCGAGGAGACAGTCGCTAAAGAGCAGGGAATTATCGGTCAGGAAATAAGAATGTATGACGATGACCCGGGCTGGAGAGTTATGTTCAATCTGCTTGAGGGAATGTACTTCACTCATCCGATTAAAAAGGATGTTGCGGGCACGGTCGAGAGCATCGCAAAGATTACTCCCGAATATCTTTACAGCTGCTACAACACTTTCTATAATCTCAATAATATGTCGCTGGTGATTGCGGGCAACATAAATCCTCATCTGGTGCTTGAGATGTGCGATAAAATGCTCAAGCCGTCCGAACCCGTCACCGTTGCGAGAATTTTTGACGAAGAGCCCGATGAGGTAGTCGAGCACTACAAGGAGCAGAAATTATCAGTCGGTATTCCGATATTCGAATACGGCTTCAAGGAGGATGTTTCGGGCGGTTCGGCTGATGAAAAAACCATTGCCACAACGGAAATTTTGCTCGAAATAATCGCTTCCGACGCTTCACCGTTATTCTTAAAGCTTTATAATGAGGAACTTATCAACGAGGCGTCCTTCGGCTACGATTTCTTCGAGGGCGACGGATATGCCGCAACGATTTTCAGCGGTGAAAGTACCGACCCACAGCGTGTAGCGGATGAAATCAACAAGGAAATCAAGCGTTTGAGAACAGAGGGAATCGACGAGAATGATTTTGAGGTCGCAAAGAAATCACTTTACGGCGCAAACATTCAGGGACTTAATTCTTCGTCCTCAATTGCAAACGCCATGATCTCCCTCGAGTTCAGAAACAGAGAAATTTTCACATATATAGACTCCTTTGCATCCATTACGCTAAAGGATGTCGAAAACAGACTTAACGAGCTTATGCGTGAGGACAAGGCGGTTCTCAGCGTTATTCTTCCGAGCGAAGAGAATATCTGATCAAGTCAAACAAGGATTTGAAAGGCACTAATCATGAATCACAGTATATCGTTCCCGAAGTTGGGACTTGAATTTAACGTAAACACCACGGCGTTTTCTATCGGATCGTTTTCCGTGCAGTGGTACGGAATCATCATTGCCTGCGGCTTTATGCTTGCCATTCTTTACGGCTACGCCATGGCAAAGAAGATGAATATCGACCGAGACAGATTTTTTGACGGAATCATCGTCGGACTTATCTGCGGTGTTATCGGAGCAAGACTTTACTACTGCATTTTCTACCCCGGGGACAAATATATAAACAATCCGCTTGAAATTCTCAATATAAAAGAGGGCGGACTTGCAATTTACGGCGGAATCATCGGCGGACTTCTCGGCGGCGGAATCACCTGCAAATTAAGAAAGCTTAAGGTTGCCGCTTGCATAGATACGGCGGTTGTCGGTTTCACTATCGGACAGTGCATCGGCAGATGGGGCAACTTCATCAATCAGGAGGCTTTCGGCGGTGCAACGTCGCTTCCTTGGGGAATGCAGTCAGACGCTACCGAAAAGGTAGTTGTCGGCCCTGTTCATCCGTGTTTTCTTTATGAATCTCTTTGGATGCTTTTGGGCTTCATTCTTCTTCACCTTTTCACAAGATACAAGAGAAGATATGACGGTCAGACAACCTTGATGTATATGCTCTGGTACGGTGTCGGCAGATTTTTCATCGAGGGACTCAGAACAGATTCTCTCACCGTTCCGGGACTTGATATAAGAGTTTCTCAGCTCATAAGTGCGGCGATAGTCGTGGCTTCTGTCATTCTTTTGATAGTTTTCAGAAAGAGAACAGCTCTCACGGGATGCGGTTCAAAGGAAGTCATGGAGCTTAACGGCTTAAGCCTTGTTAACGGAGAAATTGTCAAAAAGGACGTTTCCGAAGCTGAAAACGAGCCCAAGAAAAGCACAATTTTTGCCGATGACGATGACGAGTCAAATCAGGATGTATCGGACGAAATAGATGATGACGCATCTGAAACGGCAGAAGATACGGAAGAAAAGAGCGATGCTTCGCCAGAGGAAAAATCAGAGGACAGCAAGCAAACAAAGTCAGAAGACGAAAAAGAATAAGTTAGATTTTATATTAAGAAAGAAGTTAATTATGGCTTATATTATAGACGGAAAGGCAGTTTCGGCTGCTGTAAAGAAAAGAGTTGCCGATGAGGTAGCTTTACTTAAGGAGCAGGGAATAAGACCGGGTCTTGCGGTCATTCTTGTCGGTGACGACCCCGCTTCTCAGGTTTATGTAAGAAACAAAAAGAAGGCATGCGAGGCTTGCGGAATTTACTCCGCTGAGTACAGTCTTCCGAAGGACACCACCATGGAGGAGCTGCTCGGACTTATCGATACTCTCAATGAGGACAAGGAGATAAGCGGTATACTTTGTCAGCTTCCGCTTCCAAAGGGTCTTGACGAGGAGGCTGTTATCGCAAGGATAAATCCAAAGAAGGACGTCGACGCTTTTTCGGTCGGAAATGTCGGAAGAATAATGATAGGAAACTATGCGTTTCTTCCGTGCACACCGGCAGGCGTTATCGAGCTTATCAAGTCCACAGGCTACGATATGAGCGGAAAAAATGCCGTTGTTCTCGGCAGAAGCAATATTGTCGGAAAGCCGATGGCTATGCTTTTGCTCCACAATAACGCAACCGTCACCGTATGTCACTCCAAGACAAAAAACATAGAGGAAATTTGCAGAAATGCTGATATCATCGTAGCGGCTATCGGCAAGCCGAAGTTCGTTACTGCCGATATGGTAAAGCCCGGTGCGATGGTAATAGATGTAGGTATCAACCGCACAGAGGACGGCAAGCTTTGCGGAGATGTCGACTATGAGGCAGTAGAAAAGGTAGCGGGATACATCACACCTGTTCCGGGCGGAGTCGGCCCCATGACCATTGCGATGCTCATGCAGAACACTCTGAATGCCGCACGCTTGCAGTCAGAAACTGATTGATACCTAAATACACTGTCGCAAACCACCGACAGGCTTTAAATTGTGCCGTTTCTGGTGAGTGCTTGCACCCGTAAAAAATAACGGCATGAGGGTAAAGGGGTAATTTTATTGTTAGAGAATATAGCTTCTCCATCGGATGTTAAGGCGTTAAGCGACGAAGAAAAGCTTAACCTTTGCGAGGAGATCAGAAACGAGATAATTAAAACGGTAGCGCACAACGGCGGTCATTTGGCGTCTAATTTAGGTGTTGTCGAATTGACGGTCGCACTCTTTTCCGTTTTCGATTTGGACAAGGACACAATCGTCTGGGATGTCGGACATCAGATTTATGCTCATAAGCTTTTGACGGGAAGATACAAGGATTTCTCGGGACTTCGCACAATGGGCGGACTTTCGGGATTTCCGAACCGTGACGAAAGTCCTTACGATCACTTTACAACAGGACATTCTTCCGCTTCGGTTTCTTCTGCTCTGGGCGCAGACTGGGGCAGAGTGCTTCAGGGAAAGGAAGGCCACACGATAGCCATTATCGGTGACGGATCGCTGACGGGCGGACTTGCCTTTGAGGGACTTAACAACGCCGGCAGAATTCACAGAAACTTTATCGTGATTGTCAACGACAACGAGATGTCAATCTCCAAGAATGTCGGCGGACTTTCAAAGTATCTGAGAAATATCCGAGTGACCTCAAAATATATGGAGGTCAAGAAAAATACCGAGGGAATACTCGATAAAATTCCCTTGATAGGCACGCCGATAGCCAAGCTTGCAAAGCACATGAAAGAAAAGGTGAAGAACGGCGTTGTCGATTCGACTATTTTCGGCGACCTCGGATTTGAGTACTACGGCCCGTTTGACGGAAACGATCTCGAGTCGGTGACGAATATTTTGAATGTTGTCAAGGATTTGAACGAGCCTGTTATCATCCATCTGAAGACCAAAAAAGGAAAAGGCGCATTCTTTGCGGAGAACCAGCCCAATATTTACCACGGAGTCGGCAGTTTCGATCCCGAAACGGGAAGAGTGGAGCCGAGCGGTAAGAACTTCTCCAAGGTCTTTGGCGATAAGCTGTGCGAGCTTGCCGAGAGGGACGAAAGAATTTGCGGAATTACCGCCGCAATGGCTTCGGGAACGGGAATGTATGACTTCACTCAGAAATTCCCGGGAAGATTTTTTGATACGGGAATTGCCGAGGGCCATGCCGTTACCTTCAGCGGCGGTCTTGCCGAAAAAGGAATGCTTCCGATTTTTGCCGTGTATTCCACATTTTTACAGCGTGGATATGATAATATACTTCACGATATTTCACTTCAGAATTTCAAAGCTATGCTCGCCGTTGACAGAGCGGGAATTGTCGGCGAAGACGGAAAAACCCACAACGGAGTTTTTGACTGCGCTTACCTCAGGACAATACCCGGAATAAGCGTTTATTCGCCGTCATACTATGATGAGCTTGAAAACATTATGGAAAAATATCTCACGGACGACAGCCTAAAGCTTACTGCTGTAAGATACCCGAGGGGAGCACAGATGTATCTTCCCGATGATTTCAAGCCAAGCTTTGAAAATTTCGATATATACGGCGACAAAAATGCTAAAATAACTCTCGTTACCTACGGAAGAATTTTCTCCCAGTGCTGTCTTGCCAAGGAAGAACTTCACAAAGACGATATCGAGGTGAATATAGTCAAGCTGAACCGAGTGGTTCCGATAGATAAAGACGCTGTAAAAGCGGCGGCTTCGAGCGAAAGACTTTACTTCTTCGAGGAGGGCTACACTGTCGGCGGAATCGGCGAAGGATTTTTAAGCATGCTCATGCTCGAGGGCTTTAAGGGAAAGGCGTCGCTTCATGCAATAGACAGCGGATTTGTCTCACACGGCCCCATGCTTGAAGTTCTGAGAAAGCTTGGACTTACAGGAGATAAAATAGCCGAACAAATAAGAGCCGACATGAATAAGGAGAACTAAATGGCAGAGAAAAAAAGATTGGATATACTTCTGTACGAAAAGAATTATGCCCCAAGCCGTGAGAAGGCTAAGGTCATGATTATGGAAGGTCTTGTCTATGTAGATAATCAAAAGTCCGACAAGCCCGGAACGGTAGTTTCCGAGGATGCGAAAATCGAAGTAAGAGGTGCGACTCTCAAATATGTCAGCCGTGGTGGTCTCAAGCTTGAAAAGGCTATGGCGGAGTTTCCTATAACTCTTGAGGGCAAGGTTTGCATGGATATCGGCGCTTCAACGGGCGGTTTCACGGACTGCATGCTTCAAAACGGTGCGGTCAAGGTCTATTCCGTTGATGTCGGCTACGGTCAGCTTGCGTGGAGTCTTAGAAACGACGAGAGAGTAGTCAATATGGAGAGGACTAACGCAAGATATTTAACCCACGAGCAGGTGCCCGAGGATATTTATCTTTCGAGCGTTGACGTCAGCTTCATTTCGCTTAAAAAGATTTTGCCAGCAATCAGACCGCTTCTTGCAGACGGCGGATATGTCGTGTGTCTGATTAAGCCGCAGTTTGAGGCAGGCAGAGAAAAGGTCGGTAAAAAGGGAGTTGTGCGTGATATTGGCGTTCACAAGGAAGTTGTTTCCGATATTTGTGCGTTTGCACTCGAGAACGGTTTCTCCGTGCTCGGACTTACCTTTTCGCCCGTTAAGGGGCCCGAGGGAAATATCGAGTATCTCGCATGGCTTCAGAAATCAGAGGAAACTGTATGCTTTGAGGGCTTTGACCCGTCGAAGGTGGTAGAAAGCTCTCACTCTACACTTGGGTGATTTAAAATGAAGGTAGCTCTTATTCCGAATCTCGACAAGGTCGGTGCGGAAAAATGCACCGCAGAGATAATCAAGATACTGAAAAAAAGCGGAGACGAAGTGTTTGTTCACGAAAATCTCAAGGATAAATTTTCGGGGGCGGAAACTCTTTCGCACCACTATGAGCTTGCGGCAAGAAGTGATGTGATAATCACAGTTGGCGGTGACGGAACAATTCTGCATGCCGCCAAGCATGCGGCTGCCTTTGATGTTCCGATACTCGGAATTAATATGGGCAGACTGGGCTATTTGGCAGGTCTTGAGGCTTCTGATATTGAGAAAATTCCCGAGGTCATAAGGGGGAACAGTCAGACAGAGGAGCGAAAAATGCTCAGCTGTTCCGTAAACGGAAACCCTTTGCCGTATGTCGCACTGAATGACGGAATAATCGCTTGCCGAGATATACGCGCGATTGATTTCACGGTTGATATTAACGGAAGCGGAGCTTATCCGCACCGAGCAGACGGAATTATCATAGCAACGCCGACAGGCTCTACTGCCTATTCGCTTTCGGCGGGCGGCCCGATAGTCGACCCGACGCTTAACTGCATGATATTCACGCCGATTTGTCCGATGTCACTCTATGACCGTGCGGTGATTTACAGCGGAGAAACAGAGATTTCTGTCAGAATAAAGGACAGAGATCACGGAAAATTCGTACTGACTCTCGACGGAAACAAGCCGATTGAGATAGATGAAAACGATGTGGTGAGCTTTTCTGTCGCAAAACGCAGTATAAAGCTTATCAGAATGGGAAAAACAAGCTTTTATGACGTGGTAAGCAAAAAGCTTATCGTTCGTTAAAGGAGAGATTTAATGAAAACAGGTAGACATGCCAAAATTCTTGAGCTTATCAGAGATTATGACATCGATACTCAGGAAGAACTTATGAATATACTTCGAACCAACGGCTATGACGTAACTCAGGCTACGGTTTCGAGAGATATAAAGGAGCTCAGACTCGTCAAGAGCATGGGTCCCAGAGGGAAATACCGCTATTCAACAAGCCGTGACGCAAGCTCGGATATGTCCTCAAAGTTCTATTCGCTCTTTGCCGACTCCGTTGTTTCTGTGAATTATGCTCAGAATATGCTTGTCATCAAGTGCATGACGGGAATGGCTCAGGCGGTTTGCGCTTCCATGGACGCTATCGAATTCAAGGGAATTGTCGGTACTCTTGCGGGCGACGATACGATTTTCTGCGTATGCAAGTCGACCGAGGAGGCAAAGAGCCGTCAGGAAGAGTTCAGCAAGCTTATTATGCAGTGATAGGGTGGTGAGAGTTTGCTTTCCGCTTTATATATCGAAAACATAGCCGTTATCGAAAAGGCTTCCATAGACTTTGAGTCGGGATTTACCTGTCTTACGGGTGAAACGGGAGCAGGTAAATCAATCATAATAGATGCGATTCATGCCGTTACGGGCGAGAGAACCTCAAAAGACCTCATAAGAACGGGAACGGACAGCGCCCTTGTTTCGGCTATGTTCACGGGGCTTAATCCCGTTGTCACAAAAAAGCTTGATGAAATGGGAATTCCGCACGATGACGACGAATTACAGCTTGTCAAAACGATAAGAGCGTCGAGAAATACCCAAAAGGCAAACGGCGTTCCGATTACGGCGGCTATGCTCAAGGAAATAGGCAACACGCTCATCAATATAAACGGCCAGCACGAAAGCTACGATCTCATGAATACCGAGATTCACGCAAGGTACATTGACGCTTACGGTGAACTTGAAGATTTGCTCATGCAATATCGAAACGAGTATGACCGACTGCGTGAAATTCAGCGTGAGCTTGAGAAGCTTCGCATGGACGAAAATCAAAAGGCGAGAAGAATAGATTTGCTCAAGTATCAGATTGAGGAAATTGCCGCCGCCGACATAAAGCCGGGCGAAAAGGAAGAGCTTAATAAGCGTGCCGACCAGATTCGCCACGGTGAGCAGATTACAAACGATGTCACCGAGGCAAAGCAGCTTTTGAACGGCGATACCGATTTTGAGGGTGCTATTGCCTATGTTTCAAAGGCGGCTCAGCTTGCCGAGAGTGCCGCAAGAAGTCATTTGCCGCTTACGGCTACGGCGGAGGAACTTAGAAATGCCGAGTATCTTCTCGAGGACGCCGAGGCGGAGCTAAGAAGCTTTGCAGATTCGTTTGATTTTGACCCGGCAGAGCTTGATGAGATAGAGGAAAGAATAGATTTACTTTACCGTTTAAGCTTAAAATACGGCGAAACGGAACAGGATATTCTTGATTTTCTCGAGAACTCGAGAAGGGAGCTTGAGTCAATCGAGCTTGCCGACGAGAAAACGGAAATGCTCACGGCTGAATTTGAAGAGGTCAAGGAAAAGGCAATAAGCCTTGCAAAACAGCTTTCCGAGAGAAGAAAAGAATGCTCCTCACGATTCAGCCAAGAGGTAAAAAATCAGCTTAAATTCTTGAATATGCCAAGCGTTGAATTTGCTGTCCGTCAGGACAGAGTGCCGCTTAACCGATTTGGCTGTGACGACATGCAGTTTATGGTTTCGGCAAACTCGGGCGAAAGCCTAAAGCCGATGTCCAAGATAGCGTCCGGCGGTGAGCTCTCGAGAATTATGCTTGCCATTAAGACGGTGCTCTCAAACGGGGACAACATCGACACGCTCATTTTCGATGAAATCGATACGGGAATTAGCGGCGAAGCGGGCAGAAAGGTCGGCTTGAAGCTCAAAGAGGCGGCGGCTTCGAGACAGATTATCTGTATCACGCATTTGGCTCAGATTGCCGCCATGGCTGATAATCAGATGCTTATCAAAAAGCATGATGACGGAAGCCGTACGAGAACCGAGGTAACTCTATTAGACCATGACGAGAGACTAAAGGAGCTTGCAAGGATAATCGGCGGCGACGAGATAACTCCGCTAAAGCTCAAGATGGCTGAAGAAATGCTTGATGCAAAATGATTTTTTCTGTGCTTGACAAAATTTAAAATAACATATATACTAAACGGGAAAAGCTGTGACGGAAAGAAGTATGGTGTAAGCTTCAGCAAAGAGATTCGGCGGTTGGTGTAAGCCGAAGAGAAGGACGCCTGAAATACATTCCCGAGCCGAACTCTGAATTTTTAAGTAGGAGTCTCCGCAGGCGAGCGTTAAAGCGCAAAGGTATAAGAAATTTTTTCTGTACCTGTTGAGGCTGTTTTCGTAAGGAAACAGTAAACTGAGGTGGTACCGCGTAAAGTAATTTATGCCCTCTGCATTATGCAGGGGGCTTTTTTATTCCCGTCCCCCTGAAGAAAAATGAAAGGACGTGTAAATATGGGAATTTATGAAGAGCTTCAGGCAAGAGGTCTGATTGCACAGGTTACAGACGAAAAGAAGGTTAGAGAATTGGTTAATGCCGGAAAGGCAACTTTCTACATCGGATTCGATCCGACAGCCGATTCACTGCATGTAGGTCACTTCATGGCACTTTGCCTTATGAAGAGACTCCAGATGGCAGGCAACAAGCCTATCGCACTTCTCGGCGGCGGAACAGGAATGATCGGCGACCCGTCAGGTAAGTCCGATATGAGAAAGATGATGACCAAGGAGACTATCGATCACAACATCGAGTGCTTCAAAAAGCAGATGTCACGCTTCATCGATTTTTCCGACGGCAAGGCACTCATGGTAAACAACGGCGACTGGCTTCTCGATTTAAATTATGTTGAGGTTTTGCGTGAAATCGGCCCGTATTTCTCCGTTAACAACATGCTCAGAGCAGAGTGCTACAAGCAGAGAATGGAGAAAGGTCTTTCCTTCCTCGAGTTTAACTACATGATCATGCAGAGTTACGATTTCTACAGACTTTACAATGATTACGGCTGCAACCTCCAGTTTGGCGGCGACGACCAGTGGTCGAATATGCTCGGCGGTCGTGAGCTCATCAGAAAGAAATTGGGCCTTGAGGAGCAGGACGCAAAGGCTCAGGCAATGACAATCACTCTTCTTCTCAATTCCGAGGGAAAGAAAATGGGCAAGACCGTTTCAGGTGCTGTTTGGCTCGATCCGAACAAGACAAGCCCTTACGATTTCTATCAGTACTGGAGAAATGTTGACGATGCCGATGTTCTCAAGTGCATCAGAATGCTCACATTCTTGCCGCTCGAAGAGATAGACGAGATGGACAAGTGGGAGGGCAGTCAGCTTAACAAGGCTAAGGAAATTCTCGCTTACGAGCTCACAAAGCTTGTTCACGGTGACGAAGAGGCAAACAAGGCTCAGACAGCCGCAAAGGCACTTTACGGTGCGGGTGCAGCAGTTACCGATAATATGCCGACAACAGAGGTTGAACTCACAGACGGCAGTGTCGGACTTCTCGATATTCTTGTTGCTTCCAAGCTTGCTCAGTCCAAGAGAGATGCAAGAACCCTCGTCACACAGAACTCCGTTTCAGTTGATGACGAAAAGGTAAACGACGTCGCAAAGAGATTTACCGCAGAGGACTTCGAAAAGGGCTACATCGTAGTCAAGAAGGGCAAGAAGTTCCAGAAAATCGTACTTAAGTAATTTTTACTTTTACAAACAAATAATTCGATAAAAAATCGGAGCAGACTGTGAAAACAGAAACTGCTCCGATTTTTGTTTATTTGCTGTTTGATTATTCCGGATAAATCAAATGAGCCTCATCAATGCCGTAAAGCGTTCTTCCAAGATACTGCTTTGCGATGTAATGAGCCATATTAAGATTCATATCGAGGTAGTTGCCGCAGTCTCTCGGGCTTGCGCCGGGGATTTCTCCCTCAAAATCACGCACAAACTCGAACATTGCCGTCACCAACTCTACTATATCCTTGGATTCGAGGTCGCCTGCCAAAATGAGGTAAAAGCCTGTTCGGCATCCCATGGGCCCGAAGTATACGATTTTATCCTGCCACTGCGGGTCGTTGCGAAGGAATGTTGCGCCGAGATGCTCAATAGTGTGAACCTCAGCCGTGTTCATAACAGGTTCGTCATTCGGAGAGGTGATGCGAAGGTCAAAGGTTGTTACGGTTTCCTTGCCGATGTGATCCTTTCTCGAGACATACACGCCCGGCTCAAGGGCAATATGATTTATTGTAAAGCTTGCGATTTTTTCCATGCTTTAAGCTCCTTTCTTTTTTGATTATTTTAAGTCAAGGAAGAAATAAAGTCAATCCTTCAAAATAACTGTTGACAAAAATACCCACGGGGGGTATAATTCAATCATAAAAATACCCCGCAGGGGTATGTGAGATGTCATGAAGAGGTAATAACTTATGGAAGATAACAATAAAAAATGCTCATGCTGCTGTGCTTGTGAGGACGAGAAGACAACCGAGAGAACAAACGATGAGATTAAAAAGCTGATGAATCGACTGAACCGAATTGAGGGTCAGATAAGGGGAATCAAGCGCATGCTCGAGAATGACGCTTATTGCCCCGATATTTTAACCCAGTCGGCGGCTGTCACCTCGGCAATGAATGCATTCAGCAGAGAGCTTCTTTCAAACCATGTTCATCACTGTGTTGTGAGGGATATTAAGGACGGAAAGGAAGAAACGGTAGACGAGCTTATGGACGTAATTTATAAGCTCATGAAATGAGGCAAAGAATGGAACAGTATAATGTTACGGGAATGAGCTGTGCGGCTTGCAGCTCTCGAGTGGAAAAAGCCGTTTCGGCAGTAGACGGCGTCACCTCATGTTCGGTAAGCCTTCTTACCAACTCGATGGGAGTAGAGGGAACGGCGAGCTCGGCGGAAATAATCAAAGCGGTAGAAAATGCAGGTTACGGTGCATCCGTCAAGGGTGCGCAAAAGGCAAGCACGGATGCCGACGAACTCAAAGATACGGAAACGCCCAAGCTTAAAAGAAGACTTATTGCATCGGTCGGATTTTTGTGTGTGCTGATGTATTTCTCAATGGGACACATGATGTGGGGCTGGCCGCTTCCGAGCTTCTTTGACGGAAATCATGTAGCCATGGGACTTGTTCAGCTCCTTTTGACAGTCGCCGTTATGGTGATAAATCAGAAGTTCTTTATAAGCGGATTCAAGGGAATTATTCATAAAGCACCCAATATGGATACTCTCGTGGCACTCGGCTCGGGCGCATCGTTTTTGTGGAGCGTGTATGCGCTTTTCATGATGACAGACGCTCAGGTTCACGGCGGCGCTGAAGCGGCAATGCCATGGATGGACGAATTTTACTTCGAGTCGGCGGCAATGATACTTGCGCTTATAACAGTCGGAAAAATGCTCGAGGCAAGAAGCAAAGGAAAGACGACTGACGCGCTCAAGGAGCTCATGAGGCTCACTCCGAAGTCGGCAAATGTCGTGCGTGACGGTAAGGAGATGACGGTTTCTATTTCTGAAGTAAAGCAGGGCGAAATTTTCGTTGTCCGTCCGGGCGAATCCGTTCCCGTTGACGGAACCGTCATTGAGGGAAGCTCCGCTATAAATGAATCGGCACTTACGGGAGAGTCTGTTCCTGTTGATAAGGAAGTGGGGGACACGGTCTCTGCCGCCACTATCAATCAGTCGGGATTCATCCGCTGTGAGGCAACAAGAGTCGGCGAGGATACAACGCTTTCTCAGATAATCAAAATGGTAAGCGATGCCGCAGCCACAAAAGCACCTATTGCTAAAATTGCTGACAAGGTCTCGGGAATCTTCGTTCCCGCAGTTATTTCTATTGCTGTTGTAACGATTATCGTTTGGCTTCTTGTCGGTCAGACAGTCGGATATGCTCTTGCAAGAGGAATTTCCGTTCTCGTTATCAGCTGTCCGTGCGCTCTCGGTTTGGCTACTCCCGTTGCCATAATGGTCGGCAGCGGAAAGGGCGCAAGAAACGGTATTCTTTTCAAAACGGCAGTTTCACTTGAGGAAACAGGCAAGGTAAATATAGTCGCACTTGATAAAACGGGAACGATAACAAAGGGCGAGCCGCAGGTCACGGATATTATCCCGACTGACGGAATAAGCGAAAATGAGCTTCTCGAAAAGGCGGCTTCGCTTGAAGCAAAAAGCGAGCATCCGCTTGCAAAGGCGGTTCTCAGAAGAGCAGAGGAAAATAACATTACTCTGTCTGAAACGGAAGATTTCAAGGCTCTTTCGGGTAACGGACTTGAAGCGACGCTTGGCGGCAAGAAGCTTGTCGGCGGAAGCGGAAAATATATTTCGTCCGTTGTTGCTGTTGACGATGCCGTAAGGCAGAGAGCCGACAGCCTTGCAAAGCAGGGAAAGACTCCGCTTTTCTTCTCCGAAGACGGAAAGCTTCTCGGTATAATTGCCGTAGCCGATGTTATCAAAGAGGATTCGCCTCAGGCGGTCAAGGAACTTCAGAACATGGGAATCCATGTTGTCATGCTCACGGGTGACAATGAGCAGACCGCAAAGGCAATCGCAAAAGAGGCAGGCGTCAATGAGGTTATTGCAGGAGTTTTGCCTGACGGTAAAGAAGCTGTTATCAGAAAGCTTAAAGAACAGGGCAAGGTCGCCATGGTCGGTGACGGTATAAATGACGCTCCGGCACTCACAAGAGCGGATATCGGTATAGCAATCGGCGCAGGTGCCGATGTCGCCGTGGACGCCGCTGATGTTGTCGTGATGAAATCAAAGCTTACAGATGTTTCGGCGGCTATCAGACTTTCGAGAGCAACTCTCACCAACATTCACGAGAACTTGTTCTGGGCATTCTTCTATAATGTAATCGGCATTCCGCTTGCGGCAGGCTGTTATATTCATCTTTTCGGTTGGTCGCTCAATCCGATGTTCGGTGCGGCGGCAATGAGCCTTTCGAGCTTCTGCGTTGTGACAAATGCACTCAGACTCAATCTTGTAAATATCAGAAGTACCAAGCACGACAAAAAGCGTAAATCAAACATAAAACCTATCGAGGTGAAAACGACAGAAGAAGAGATAAACGCTCCCGATGTTCTCATCAAGGTTGAAGGTATGATGTGCGGTCACTGCGAGGCAAGAGTGAAGAAAGCTTTGGAGAGCTTAAGCTTTGTTTCCGAAGCTAAACCAAGCTTTGAAAAAGGCACGGTCGAAATTAAGCTTGCATCAAAAGCAAACGAAAACGATATGAAAAAAGCGATAGAAGATAATGACTATAAGGCAGTATCTTTTATATACAAAGAAAATCAAAATACGGAGGAAAACAAAATGACAAAGACAATGAAAATCGAAGGCATGATGTGCGGCCACTGCGAGGCTACAGTTAAGAAAACTCTTGAAGCTATCGAGGGCGTTGAGTCCGCAAATGTAAGCCACGAGAACGGAACAGCCGTAGTTACACTTTCTGCAGATGTTTCTGACGAGACTCTCAAGAGTGCAGTTGAGGCAAAGGACTACAAGGTTACTTCAATTGATTAATACCTCAATCCGTGAAACTTATTTTTGGTAAAAGTCCTTGAACTCCTTGTAATTCAAGGCTCCGAGAATCTTTTTGTTCTATATTTTTGCTTCACCCATCAGTATCCGATTAGGAGGAGCCTTTCGGCTCCATTGGTTACAGCCTCTCCTCAGGCTACTTCCTTTGCGGCTTCGTAGAGCTGCACGGGAAAATATTTGCTTGCCGGTGGCACTGATCCGATTGCTGAGTGACAGCGTTCAAAGTTGTATTTGTGGATGTATGTCGCTATTGCCTTTCTTGCCTCTTTGAGGTTATGCCATTTTGTCAGATATGCTTCATCGTACTTGAAGGTGCGCAACCATCTCCCAATCATAATGTTATCAGCCCAGCGACTTTTTCCATCCATGCTCTGACGAATGCCATTTTCTTTGAGGAAGTCCTTGTATTCATGACTTGTGAGCTGACAGAACGTTTCGTAAGAGGGGATGCGTCTAGAAATACAGAAGGTTCCGACCTTGGTCTTGCAATTGTAAGAAGCTTCACCGAAGTCCAGGGCGGCAACATGAAGATCCAGATAGAAGGAGATCTGTTTAGGGTGATCCTTCGCTGGAAGTTAAAACAGGAAAAGGAAGCTTGCAAAGAAAAGACGGAAGAAAAGACAAAGGAAGATTTTCAGGAAGAGTTGGGACAGGAAGATCCAAAAAGGATATAAAGGATATTCAGAAAAAGGCAGATAACGATATAGACACAGATAAGTCAGATCAATAAGAGCAAGAGCTGTACAGAGACATAGAAAAGTCTCTGTACAGCTCTTAAATTTTGTCATTATTTGGAGTTTGCCAGATAAGATTGAAAAACAGAAACTGCACGTTTAATATTGTCATTAAATTCCGGGTCATTGTCAAACAGGATTTTATTATACATTTCCAGCATATATAGTGCGCTTTCTTCATAATCAAACTCATCCATGTGTGACCTGAGATAAGCGGGAATTATATTGTCAAGATAGACAACAGAGATCAGATCCAGCTTTCCCCGTTTGGTTGTCAGCAGTTGTTCTGGAACAGGAAGATTCTGCCGGATCATATAGTATTCCACATATTCGTTTATATCATATTTCATTGATTCAAGGGCAAATTCTGCTGTGAAACGCTGAAAGGCCGGATCGTGAAAATACTGATAAGAGAAGCAGACGATGTTCATACTGAAATGATAAAATGGATCCTCTGACCCCTTTGTTAAGGAATCTGACAAAGAAATGGAATCCTGGAGCAGTTCGCTGTTAATGATCTGTCCGATTTCAAGCTTATTTTTAAAATGATAAGTAAGAGATCCCTGTTTGATCTGGGCTGACCGACAGATATCAGTAAATGTGGTTGCAGTATATCCCTTTTCAAGAAAAAGCTGTTTCGCAGCTAAAAGTATTTTTTTTCTGGTTTCGATCCCTACAGAATATTTCATTGCTCAACACTCTCTTTCCGCAGTCAATGTACTGCCTGTCTGTGAAAAAGCTCCAATGGCATAAAGAGCCGCATAAAAAATCATTATACCATGATTATCCCAAATATGCAATATACTTCCCGATACACGGCTGAACGGTAACGTAATAATTATTTATTTAACAAAATGATATTGACAAAAGGAGTTTTAGTACATATAATTTGTTCATAGACAAATTTGTGTGTGCACAAAATTTAAAACGTAAATATTATGGAGGAGAAAAAGCTATGTCAAAAGCAAAATACAATAAGCTGTTTGAACCTTTGAAAATCGGTAATCTTCAACTTAAAAACAGAGTCATGTATGCGGCTATGTTCCCTGCAGGTTACTGTGATTCAGAAGAGATAAGCGACAACAATGCAATTGAATATTATGTTGAAAGAGCCAAAGGCGGCGTGGGAGTTATCTGTACAGGTACTTTGGAAGGAATTACCCAGTTTAAGGGATACGGGCCGATTCATACGCCGTTTGACATGAAAAACGGCAATTTATACAGACAGTATTCAAAAATGCTTAACAGAGTCCATACATATGGGACTAAAATGTTTGCTTCCATTGGATATTGCTACACCAGAAGCTTTTTTGCTGATTTTTATCCAGGTACCCCTATCGCTCCATCCCCATGTCCAAACCTGTGGGATCCAAAGGTAATGCATCGCGAAATTACAACAGAGGAAGTAGAGCAGATGGTCAAGGATGTGGGAACCATGGCTGCATACTGTAAGTTTCTTGGCTTTGACGGTGTAGAGCTGATGGCTTATGGAAGCTATACCATTGATACATTTTTAACAAAAGAGTTTAACCACAGAACAGATAAATACGGCGGTCCAACCATCAGAGAACGGGCAACCATCCTTGTTGAAATGATCCAAAGCATCAAAAAAGCCTGCGGAAAGGATTTTCCTCTTCAGGTTAAGATAACAACCAAGCATCACATTAAAGGTGTTGGAAAAGGTACTTTGGAAGGCGAAAAGTACGCGGAATTTGGCCGTGATGTTCCAGAAGGCATTGAACTGGCAAAGATCGTAGAAGAAGCTGGTGCAGATTCCATCTGGCTTGCAAATGGATGCTATGATGCCCTTTACTGGCAGTATCCTCCGGTATACCAGCCTGACGGACTTTGGCTTGATGATTTTAAGGGAGTGAAAGAAGCTGTAAATATTCCGGTTGTTGGCGGCGGAAAGATCCTTGATCCGGACATGGCAGAAAATATTCTTGAAAGCGGTCTCCTTGATGCAGTGGGCATCGGCAGAGCGTTAATCGCTGATCCGGATTGGGTAAATAAAGCACATGAAGGAAAAGCAGAAGACATCAGGCCATGTATCGGCTGCAACAGAGGCTGTATCAGCAACTGCTTTAAGGGACTGCCCTTTACCTGTGCAGTGAACCCGGATGTCTGTCTTGAGATCAACGCTAAATATATCCCTGTTAAAAAGCCTAAAAAGATCGTAGTCATCGGCGGCGGTATTGCAGGTATGCAGTTTTCAAGGATCGCAGCTGCCCGTGGACATAAGGTTTCCCTGTATGAGAAAAATGGTTTCCTTGGCGGTGCGTTCCAGTCTACGACTATTATGAAATTCAAGGGTGCAGATGAAAAACTCATTGCCTGGCTGGAACGTGATATGAAAAAAGCAGGTGTTGATATCCATTTGAACACAGAACTGACCGTAGATGAAGTGATTAATATGGACTGCGACGAGATCGTTGTTGCTACAGGCGCAGCACCTAAGATCCTTCCGATCCCGGGCCATGACCAGAAAAATGTTTATACTGCTGTTGATGCCCTTAGAAGTGATCCTGCAAAACTGGGCGACAAGGTGGTTGTTATTGGCGGTGGTGAAGTTGGCTGTGAGGTTGCGATCTGGCTTGCGGGTCAGGAGCATAAATCATCGGTTACACTTCTGGAAGTTGCGTCTGAGTTAATGAGCGGACCGGCAAAACCATTTATCGGAAATGAGATAATGCTTAAGGATATGCTTAATTACCATCATGTGGATGTGAAACTGAATACAATGTGTACAGCCATTGACGGAAATAAGCTTACTATTACAACAAATGGAAAAGAAAGTGTAATAGAAGCGGATACAGTGATCATGTCAGTGGGCTACAAAGCTGATTATACACAGTTCGGTGAGATAAGTTCATCCGTAAACAAGATTGTTCATTTACTCGGTGACGCAGAAGGCCCTGCAAACGTGCTTTCGGCAATGCGAGAGGCAAAAGGTATCGCAGATTTTATCTGAGTTCGGATTGAAGATTACAAAGGGAGGCGGAGTCGGAGCTGTCGCTGATGCGGTGGCTCCCCAATATTGCTATGAATACAACTAAAAGATCAGTTATTGCACTATGTATTTTGAGTTTTATTTTATTAATGAACCAAATGACCAATTCTCTGATCGTTTATATCAGCGCGTCCTATCCTGGGTACAAGACAACATCCATCATGACGCTTCCAGGGCTTGTGGGTTTATTTGCGGTACTGGCACTTGGTCCTATGGCCTTAAAAGTCAGTTCAAAGCTTTTGTTGATCATATGCGGAACAAGCATGGCTGTTTATTTTATCATTTTTTCCCTGGTAGGCGCCAATGGTCCCTTTCTGTGGCTGATCGTGGCATCCTGTATTGTGGGGATCGCCCAGGGCTGCGCTTTAACCCTTGTAAGTTCCGCAATCAGTGAATATATTGGGGTAGAAAAGAGCGCGGTGTATGTTGCTATAACAAATTCGATCATGTATGCAGGCTCCGCTTTTATGAGTGTACTTGGAGGTAAGATCGCATCGGGTAATGGCGGAGCAGACTGGCCGAAAGCCTATTATATTGGACTTCTCTGTATTCCGGTTATGATCGCTTTTGCTGTTATCATGCCCTGGCACAGTGAAAAACAGTCCGATACTGCTGAAAATGATGACAGTCACAGGGAAGCGGCTGCACCTGAGAAAAAAGGGATCTCTGCCCGGTTAGTGTTGATCATTCTGACAACATTTTTATGGACTACATGCTGCATGGCATTTTTATATAATGTTTCAGATTATGTGGTCAATACATATAAACTGGGAACTTCCGCTCAAGCTGGTCTTGTAAGTTCATTGTATACAGGAGGCAGTTTTGCCATTGGATTATTGTATCCTGCATGTGCAAAACGTATTGGAACCTGGGTTGCGACTGTGGGGTATGTAATATTTACCATGGGTCTTGTTTTCATGACCTGTGTTACAGGCACTCTTGCAGGAGCCATGTTAGGCGCTGCAATGATCGGATTGGGATTTAACATGATTCTGCCGTATGTAGTCGGAGCAGCGATGGAGGAGACATCTGCGCGCTATATCCCCATCACAATGACGGTGCTTATGGGAGGTGTCAATCTCTTCATGTATCTTGCGCCGTATATCTATCAGTTTTTTGGTAATTTCCTGGGTGGGGGAGTTCACGGTTCGTTATTATTTGCGTTGCTTTGCGCAGCTGGACTGACCGTCATTTCTGTATTTTTATATGCCTTAAAAAAGCCCCGTCAGGCATAGAGTGATAAAATTTAACCTGAATTTCACGGATTCAGGCAATAACTAACGCACGCACAGCAAAAATGTTTTCGCAGAGCCTCGAAATGTCTCTGTGAAGACATTTTTTGCTGTGCGTGTGTTTCTTGACGTCTGCAATGGTCGAAAGCTCCGAGCAATCGGGGCTTTTTTACTTTGAAATGAATTATCAGGATGTAAGTTTGTTATCTTGAATACAATTATGCTTGTGTGTTATAATTTTCGTGATGTGGATTCAAACACAAATTTCACTAAGGTGTGGCACAAGGAGACAAATATGATTACAGTTAAGGAATACAGAGGACATATCAGAAACTGGGAGGCACTTTGCGAAGAATTGGGAATCGGGAAAGAGCTTTCCCGTGAGGAGCGAGAGGAGAAAATCCTTATTGCCGCTTACGAAAAATTCGGCGGTGAAATGGCGCTTCATATGCACGGAATGTTTGCTTTTGCTCTCTATGACGACGAAAAGGATGAGCTTTTCTGCCTGAGAGATCAGTTCGGAACAAAGCCCTTCTATTACTACGTCACGGATGACGGCAGACTTCTTTACGGCACGATGATTCGTGATATAATGGAGAAAGACGGATTCAAAAAGGAGCTCAACAAAGAGATGCTTCAAATCTATCTTTCGCTTACATATGTCGGCGGCGAGGATACTTTCTTCAAAGGCGTTAAAAAGCTTATGCCGGGTCACTATATGACCTTTAAGAACGGAGAACTAAAAATCACACGCTACTGGAAGCCTGAATTTCACCCGGACGAGAGCAAAACTCTCGATGAATGGGCAGACGAAATTCACGAGACTTTGCTCGGTATCATGAAAGAGGTTAAGACAGCTGACGAAACAGCCGAATCTTTCCTTTCGGGCGGAGTTGATTCTTCATATGTTTTTGCCGTGTCTGATGCAGAGATGTCCGATTCCTGCGGATACGAGGAGGCTCGTTTTGACGAGTCGCCGCTTGCCGCTAAGACAGCGGAAATTCTCGGAAGAAAGAACTCGAAGCTTATCATTACGCCGAAAATGTTCTTTGATACTGTTCCGTACACCATGTATAATATGGAGCAGCCGCTTGGCGATGCCTCGGCAATAGTTTTCACTCTCGGATGCAATGCCACGGCAAAGCACACCAAGCTTTGCTACTCGGGAGAGGGAAGCGACGAGCTTTTCGGCGGATACAATATGTACCGCAATGCCGAGCGTTACGGAGATAACCTCAAGACATTCTATGTCGGCAACACAAACATTATGAAAGAGGACGAGAAGCAGAAAATTTTAAAGGAATATGACCCCGGCGTTCTCCCGATTAATCTTGTCAAGTCGATTTATGAGGAGAACGAGGGGATAGATCCGCTTTCAAAAATGAGTGATGTGGATATAAGAATTTGGCTTGAGGGCGATATTTATTTGAATGTCGACAAAATGAGCACGGCTGCCGGACTTGAAATAAGAATGCCGCTTACCGATACGAGAATTTTCGATATAGCTTCAAGACTTCCGTCTAAATACAAAGTAAATGAGACGCAAAACAAGATAGCTTTCAGAACTGCGGCGGCAAAGGTTCTCCCCGAGGAAGTTGCGTTCAGAAAGAAGCTTGGATTCATCGTTCCGATAAGAATTTGGATGGCAGATTCAAGATACAACGGTGATGTTGTGGCAAAATTCAATTCGGAATATGCCGAAAAGTTCTTTAATGTTGAAGAAATCAACAAGATTTTTGATGCTTATGTCAGCGGAGACAGCGACCTTTGGCGCAAGGTTTGGACGATTTATACCTTCCTTGTTTGGTATGAGGAGTATTTTGTAAAGAGATGAGGTAAAAACTATGCTTAAAGCAGTACAGGCAATAGCAAGCGACGATTACAAGGCTTATGTCTATTTGTCCGATGATACTATCCGACTTTTCGATTGTAAGAAGCTTATAGAAAACGGCGGAGATTTCGAGAGACTAAAGGACGAGAGCTTTTTCAGAGAGAGAATAAATGTCATCGGCGGCAAGCTTTCTTGGGATTTGTCGGGCGAATTTAATCCCGATGAATGTATATCGGTCGAGGTCGGAGAAATTCTTGACAGTCCGCAAACAGAAGATCCGCTTGATATGTACTCAAACGAAGACGGCAATGTTTACCTAAGTTATATGCCGGAGGTGAAGAAAGTTTTGCCGGCTGAGAATTTTGAGGTTTACGCTTATTTTACCGACGGAAGCATTAAGCTTTTCGACTGCAAGCCGATTTTGGATAATGCCGCAGAAGGCTCGGTTTTTTATCCGCTTAAGGATGAAAAATATTTCTACGAAACTCTCGATTGTCTGAACGGAACGGTTGCGTGGGATGTTGCAGGGAATCATAACGCCGCAAAATGTGTGGATATCGACCCGTTCTTGGTTTACGACAGTCCGTGGGCACTTGACCCGACAGAGTGATAAGAAATAAAAGCAAAAGCTTGCATCGAAACGGTGCAAGCTTTTTTCATAAAGACAGAAAAAAGGGAGAGTGTTTTCACTCTCCCAAATTTTTAAAAATTAGCCGAAATATCTCTCGAGAAGACCCTTGAGTGCCTTGCCGTGTCTAGCTTCGTCCTTAGCCATCTCGTGAACTGTGTCGTGGATAGCGTCAAGACCTAACTCCTTAGCGCGTGTAGCAAGCTTAACCTTGCCCTCTGTTGCGCCGTACTCAGCGTCAACTCTCATCTCAAGATTCTTCTTTGTGCTGTCTGTGAGAACCTCGCCGAGAAGCTCTGCAAACTTAGCTGCGTGCTCAGCCTCCTCGTAAGCTGCCTTCTCCCAGTAGAGACCGATCTCGGGATAGCCCTCTCTGTGAGCAACTCTTGCCATTGCGAGATACATGCCGACCTCGGAGCACTCACCGTTGAAGTTCTCTCTGAGTCCGTCGATAATATCCTGAGGTGCGCCGTTAGCTACGCCGACAACATGCTCAGCAGCCCAGCTCATCTCGCCCTCCTGCTTTGTGAACTTGGAAGCGGGAGCCTTACAAATGGGGCACTTGTAATCCTCGGGAAGAGTCTCGCCCTCATAAACATAACCACAAATCTGACATACATACTTAGCCATAATAAAATTCCTCCTTAAGAAATTGATAAATTAAATGTTTTCCTCTTTAAGTTTTGCTCTGCAATCGGGGCAGATGAATTTGATTGTGAGTGAGTAGCTCTCGATTTTGTCACCGAGCTTATCGTTAAGATATTTTTCCATATCGCCGACGTCAACATCAACCACATTGCCGCACTCTGTGCAGAATGCGTGGTCGTGCGCTCTGATTGTCTTGTCGAAGCGGTCGGGCTCGCCCGTGACGGGAACTCTTCTGATGTCTCCGCTCTCAACCAAATTGGTAAGATTTCTGTAAACACTCGCAAAGGAGATTCTGACGCCCTTATCCTTGCACAGCATGAAAATTTCTTCCGCACTCATGTGTCTGTCTGAGTTTTGAATCAAAGTCAAAAGCTGAGAAGCAAGCTTTGTCATGTTTTATCTCCTTTCGTTTGTTCTTACTGTCACAAGTATATATTATGAACCTAAGGTTAGTCAATACTAATAATAAGAATTATTCTTATTTTTATTTTCTGCATAAATTAAGCCCGTTTTGTTTATGTAATTCGACGAAAAGAGAAGTGTTTATTGTGCCGAAAAACGAAAAATTCTCCGGCAAAGAGAAATATATGGGAGTATTTCTCCAAAATGTTTATTGAAGAAACAAACTATATATGATATTCTTGATACATACACGATACCACGGAGGGAGGAGATGCAGTGGTAAAGTGGATTTGGCTTATAGTTATAGTTTTGGCACTCATAATCGAGGCAATGGGCCCGCAGATAGTTTCTATATGGTTTGCTGTCGGCGGCGTTGCGGCATTTATTTTGTCGCTGTGCGGTCTTGATGTAAGTGTGCAAATCATCGCCTTTGTGGCGGTGACCGTGATTTCGCTCATAGCGACTAAGCCGATAGTCGCAAAGATAAGAAAAGCGGACAATACGCCTACCAACGCCGACAGATATGTCGGAATGGAGGGCAAAATCATCGTGCCGATAAATCTCATTGAGGGAACGGGCAGAGTTCTCGTTTCGGGAAGTGACTGGTCGGCGGTGAGTGACGAAGATATACCGAAGGATACTTTGGTAAGGGTAGAAGCAATTGAAGGAGTCAAGCTCAGAGTAAAGAGAATTGACAGTAAGGAGTAAAAAATGCCGGCATTAATCGTATTTCTTGTACTGCTTGTTATAGTGGTGCTCGTAGTAATTTCAAACATTAAAATCGTACCTCAGGCTCATGCCTATGTCGTGGAAAGACTCGGCGCATATCATGTGTCTTGGCAGACGGGTCTTCATGTGAAAATTCCGTTTATCGACAGAATAGCAAAGAAGGTAAGCTTAAAGGAGCAGGTTATCGACTTCCCTCCCCAGCCCGTTATCACAAAGGATAACGTAACCATGCAGATAGACACCGTTGTCTATTTCCAGATTACAGACCCCAAGCTTTATACATACGGTGTAGAAAGACCGATTTCGGCTATCGAGAATCTTTCGGCAACAACGCTCAGAAATATAATCGGTGAAATGGAGCTTGACCATACGCTCACATCAAGAGATGTTATCAACTCGAAAATCAGAGTTATACTCGATGAGGCAACAGACCCGTGGGGCATTAAGGTAAACAGAGTAGAGCTCAAGAACATCATTCCTCCGAGAGAAATTCAGGAGTCGATGGAAAAGCAGATGAAGGCGGAGCGTGAGAGACGCGCGAAGATTCTTGACGCAGAGGGCGAAAAGAGATCCGCAATCCTTATTGCAGAAGGTCAGAAAGAGTCCGCAATTTTGAAGGCAGACGCTATCAAGGAAACAAAGGTAAGAGAAGCTGAAGGTGAGGCAGAGGCAATAAGACAGGTTCAGAAGGCACTTGCCGACTCCATCAGAATGCTTAACGAAGCGTCGCCGAGTGACTCGGTTGTTGCACTCAAGAGCCTTGAGGCGTTTGAGAAAGCGGCAGACGGAAAGGCAACGAAGATTATCGTGCCGTCCAATATTCAGGGCTTGGCAGGAATGGCAACAAGCATAAAGGAAATTATTTCTTCTGATACGGACGTTAAAGATAATTAATAATGTATAAATAATAATTAATAATTCAAAATCAATAAAAGAATGGCTTTGTTAAGCGGTTTTTGCATTTATGTCGTTGCAAAATGTCACCAAAATGTCACACTTGACAAAGAAAATTACAGATTGTATAATTGATTTATAAGAAATAAACAAGAGAAATTAAGTAAAGTATGAAAATTAAAGGCATACTTTACAACTGAGGGAAAAAAGATACATATAATCTCGAATTTAAGTTGTAAACTTTTCAGATTATTGTGTCTTTTTTCCTTTTTTATATTCAATTTTATTTTTATAAGGAGACATTATTATGTACTACAATGAAGAAAAAGCACCTTTGTTCGTTACTGTCGAGGAAATCCAGTATGATTTTTCGGTATCTAAATCAATGGCATACCGAATCATCAGAGAACTAAACAAAGAATTAAAAGAGAAGCACCCTAACAGCCTGATTGTATCAGGCAGAGTAAATCGTGTATGGTACGAAGAAGCGTGCTTGTTGCACGAAAAGAACCTTTAAAGAGGAGCAAAAAATGTCAGCGTATAAAGATTATTCTAACGGATATAACGGAACGAAATGGAGAGTGAGTTTTAATTATTTTGATTGGACTGGCGAAAAGAAACGAGTTGATAAAAGAGGCTTTAAATCGAGAAAAGAAGCTTTAGAATTCGAAAGTAAGTTTCTTGCCAAAAACACAAGAAACATACATATGAACTTTAATGACTTTGTTGATATATTCAATGATGACCTAAATACAACAAGATCCAAAACAACAGCTTACCAAAAACAAAATTATCAAAAAAATCACATTAAGCCATTTTTTAAAAATCTAAAATTAGACGAAATAACACCTTACCACATTATAAATTGGCAGAGAGAACTCCAAAAGAAGAACTTAGCCGACACTACATTATTCGTCATAAACGCTGAACTTAACAGCATTTTTGAACACGCAGTTAATGTTTACGATTTAGAGAAAAATCCGTGCAAAAAAGTAAAAAAGATAGGTAGCCAACAACCAACAGAAGAAATACATTTTTGGACAATAGAACAGTACAAACTGTTTTTAGATGTAATTAAGGAAAATGAAAATCACATAGATTATTACATTGCTATTGAAATATTATTTTGGGGAGGATTGCGAAAGGGTGAGTTACTTGCACTCACCCCAAAAGACATTAATCTTAACAAAAAAGAAATAAACATTGACAAAAGTCTAAAAATAGTCGACGGTATAAAAGTATCAGGAAAGACAAAAACAAAGAATAGCGTTCGTAAGGTTAATATCCCTGATTTTCTATGCGATGAAATAAGAGAGTATTATAAGTGCTTGTACAAATTTAACTCATATGTGCGTATTTTTGACTTTTGTCCAAATGCGTTAAATGCTTACATCGATAAAAACTCTAAAATAGCCAATGTACCACGAATAACAGTACACGGATTAAGACATTCGCATATATCCTTACTAATCAATCAAGGGTATACTCCTTTTGAGATAGGCAAAAGGGTCGGTCATAGCAGCACATATA
>CAVDQG010000015.1:7604-38430 GCA_963611165.1 Bacteroides uniformis | reverse complement strand
ACGCCCGTAGTTAAGCCGACAAGCCGACTTATTTACACAAATAAAAATACAGAAACGGCTGTCAAAGTTAACCAACGCTGTGCGTTCGTGGTCTAGTTTTGACAGCCGTTTTGTCTGCACAAGGAAAAAACAGAACACAAATGGCGAATAAATTTTGATATTTATCTTAGTGTTAATATGCCGGCTGATTCGGTCAACTACGGTCGCTACGCTCCCTAAAAGAGACCATTTCAAATTTTGTGTAAACGCTAAAAAACGATAATAAGATATGTGAATAGTTACTAATGGGCAGAACCATTTTTTCAGGTTTTGCCCTTACTTGCATTATACTGGAATTTTAAGGTGAGCAAGTTAAAAAATACACAAAACTGTACTGCTGATTTTATAAATAAACCAGCATCATTAATTTCTTCCATAGTTTCCAATACAAACAACGGTAGCATTTACGGATATTCCTTAAATGCAGGCAAAACCACATTATTTCAATAACAGTAATTTCTGCTCCGGTATCTTAAGCCACCCCGGCATCCCTTTTTCTTCAAGCACATCCCACAAATTTCTTTGAACGAACCAGCATACATCTTCCTGCTCATCTGATCCTTTCAGGAAATACCTATGCTCGAACGGAAGACTTGCTGTACTGTCCACCCTTGCCTTAATCCAGCCCTCCTCAGACTTCTCTCCGTCTGCAAGCCAGATCGGCTCAAAATCGTGTGCACGGACTCCCACATAGCTGATATCTTCATCAATCTGCTGTTCTAACGTAAGACGAATCCCCCATCCCGGCACCTGAAGATGATGTTCGTCTTCTCTGACGGCTTCTGTGATATTCTTACATCCGGTCAGCCTTGCGGCTTCTTTCCACCTCGGATTGTTAAATATCTCTTTGGTTTTTCCGTGGCACACTGCCTGACCCTGATCCATGATGACAAGCTCGTCGCTGAAACGGTAGATCTCATCACGGCTGTGCGATACCAAAATGACCGTTCCCTGATAATCCACCAGCATCTGGATCAGTTCCTGCTGCAATCTGTCTTTCAAAAATTCATCCAGTGCAGAAAATGGTTCATCCAGCAGTATCACATCCGGCTCATATGCCATGATCCTTGCCAGTGCTGCACGTTGCTGCTGCCCACCTGAAAGCTCACTGGGCAAACGGTCTCCCAGTCCATCAAGCTGAAACTTTGCGATCATCCTATCAGCGATACACTCCCGCTCGGCCTTGCTGCATTTCAACCCTGTCATGATATTCTTACGCACAGACATGGTCGGAAACAATGCATAATTCTGGAACAGATAACCAATCTTTCTCTTCTGTGGCTTCACATTGATCTTATGCTCTCGGTCATAGAGCGTATTTCCTTCCAGCATAATCTTTCCATGATCCGGCGACTCGATCCCGGCAATACATTTGAGCGTCATACTTTTTCCACAGCCGCTTGCACCCAGAATACCAATACGTTTACTGTCGCTTTTCACTTCCATATTCAGATGAAATTTTCCCAGTGTCTTATGGATATTTATCTCAATCATACTCTTTCCCACAGTCCGCTCTTGCCGCCGGTTTTGCGCAGCAGATGAACCCTATTAATCTCCATACCTTTATCCACTGCTTTGCACATATCATAAATAGTAAGCAGTGTAACATTTACACCCGTCAGTGCTTCCATTTCTACGCCGGTCTTACCTGTCGTTTTTACCGTACATCTTGATTCAATCTCACAAGTCTCATCATGACAGACAAATTCCACTTCCACTTTACTGAGATTCAGAATATGGCACAACGGAATCAGCTCGGAGGTCTTCTTGGTTCCCATAATACCGGCAATTCTCGCTACTCCCAGCACATCACCTTTCTTTATGTCACCGTCTTTTACCTTCAAATAACATTCCTCTGACATGCGAATCCGTCCCGATGCTGTTGCTTCTCTTACAGTATCCTTCTTTTCAGTGACATCCACCATAATAGCTTCGCCCTGTCCGTTAAAATGCGTAAACTCACTCATAATTGTCCTTTTCTTTCCATGATTTATTACCGTTTCTCTGCTTTCTCTTTACCAATTACCAACGTTTGATGTTTTTCATTTTCCTTCCGGAAATCAGGTTCATCAGCACAATCACTGCAAATGCAATCAACATCACGATAATAACCCACACGCCCGCTGTCATATAGTCGCCGTCCTGCACAACCATGGCTATCCTTTGAGAAATGGTTGCCGTTTTTTTCGGAATATTACCCGCAAGCATAGATGTCGCTCCATACTCGCCAAGAGCTCTTGCAAACGTTAGGATTGTTCCGGAGATGATTCCCGGCCCTGCAGTTGGCACCACCACTTTCCAGAAAATTGCCATTTCACTCATGCCAAGCGTTCTTCCCGCATAGATTAAATTCACATCCACCTGCTCAAATGCTGCTCTGGCATTACGATACATTAACGGAAATGCGATTACTGTTGCCGCAATAATACATCCAAGCCAAGTCTGTACAACTTTAATATCGAATGTCTCATACAGAAAAATTCCCACCGGTCTTCTTCTGCTGAATAACAGAAGAAGGAAAAATCCGACTACCGTAGGCGGCAGCACCATAGGAAGCGTCAGAATTCCGTCTGCAATCGCTTTTACCCATGGTTTTGCCTTAATTACCTTACGTGCCGCATAGATACCCAGAAAGAAAGAGATTACAGTCGCCACAATCCCGGTCTTAATTGAAATAAACAGCGGACTCCAGTCCAGATTATTTAAAATCTCCATAATCTCTTTCATCTCAGTCATCTCCTAATTTGTATCTTATTTACTCTACATCAGTGTCGAATAAATATTTCTCATATACTTCTTTTGCTTTGTCTGATGTCAGGAAGTTCAGTAAATCCTGTGCTGCTTCATTTTCCAAATCATCAGCTTCGTCATTCTTGATCTGAGCGATCGGGTAAATAACGTCACCTGTCAGGTCATAGCTTACTACCTGCAAAATATCAAGCTTGTCCTCAAGACCGTATGTATCTGATTTGTATACGGTACCGACTTCGTTAGAGCCCTCGGATACTGCTGTTGTTACCGCGCCAACATTGGCACACTCATTAATCTCGATTCCGCCGAGTGCATCAGATACCTGCTGAGTTGTAATCCCGGATACATCATCAACCTTATCAAGCATACCTGCATTCACCATAGCCTGACGTGTGTATTTACCAACCGGTACACTTCCGTCAGCTAATGCAAAACTTTCTGCTTTGCTAATGTCTTCAAGACCTGTTACCTTTGTATCGCTTCCTTTGTATGTTACCACGCATACCTGATTATTGACTACATTGGCACGGGTTCCGTCTACTAACAGTTCATCACCTTCGAGCTGATCCATCTGCTTCTGCGCTGCCGAAAAGAACAAATCGCATGCTGCTCCCTGCTCAATCTGCTCCATAAGAGTTCCTGAACTGTCATAGCTTGTTATAACTTCGACATTCGGCTGTTCTTCATTATACATAGCGATTAATTCATCTACAACGCCATTCAGACTCTTTGCCGCAAAGACCGTAACTGTGGTGTCATCAAACTGACTTTCGTCACTTTCTTTGACTTCTGCACTTTCTGTGCTCTCCGTTTTGGTATCTTCCCCTTTCTCACCGGAACTTCCACTGCATCCGGTAAGTCCTAATACCATTACACCAGCCAACATTGCTGCCAATACACGTTTTTTCATGATTTTTCCTCCATATAATCGTGTTTTTTTATTTTAAACCGTTCACTTTTTAAAAACGGAACGGTTGCAAGCATATCTATCGCTCTTTTATCATTTTAGAGGTGCTATGTGCCTATCTTGCACACTCACCTTCACTGCCTCTTAATATTCCGATACCGTGCCCCAGATTCGGAAGAAGAAATTCCAGTGCCTCCTGCACTGCCTTCGGACTTCCCGGAAGATTAATGATCAGCGTCTTTTTCCTGATACCTGATACCGCCCTGCTGAACATTGCTCTGGGCGTAATCGTCATGGAATAATTGCGGATTGCATCGGCGATGCCATTTGCCATACGGTCACAAACTGCGGTGGTTGCCTCCGGCGTCACATCACGCTCTGCAAATCCCGTTCCGCCTGTAGTAAATATCACATTAATCTGACGCTGGTCTGCCAATCTAATCAACTGTTTCTCCAGTGCATCCCGTCCGTCGGGAAGAAGTAATGTCTCCTTCACATCGTAGCCGGCTTCTTTTATCATCTCTACAATCTTCGGCCCGCTTTTGTCTTCTCTCTCTCCGGCAGAGCCTTTATCACTCAGTGTAATCACAGCCGCAGTGAATGGTCTGTCCTTCTTTGGAGGAATCACGGTAATCTCATCACCGACTTTGATATGACCGGGTTCTATTACTTCGGCAAATACGCCTTCCCTCGGCATAATGCAGTCGCCCATCCGCTTGTAAATCTGACAGTGGCTGTGACATTCCTTCCCAATCTGTGTCAGTTCCAACACAGCGTCACCAATTTGGAATCTTGTTCCTACCGGAAGTGCACGAAGATCGTATCCTTCTACAATCAGATTCTCGCCAAATGCGCCAAATTCCACTTCTGCACCTTTTGCACGGAAAGCTTCTATCTTTTCAAACGACAACAGACTCACTTGCCTGTGCCATTTGCCGCCGTGGGCGTCTCCTTCGATTCCCCAATCTTTCACCAGATTGGCTTCCTTTATCCCATGTTTCTCTGTGCCACGCTTCTCACTGACGCAAATACCTAATATCTTTCCCATCTGTTATCCACCTATCTGAACCATCTTATGCTGTTCTGTAATTTCCTCTTCTACATCAAAGCAGTGTTGCTTCGGTTTCATCCGGATAGCTTCCTGCAGCTTCTCCCTGATATCCTGATCGGACCCATACCTTGCCGCATCTCTCACGGACACTGTATCCCGGTAACAAAGACAGGGCTTCAATTCTCCCGTTGCAGTCATACGGATTCTGTTACAGCTGCCGCAGAAAACTCCGTGAATCGCACTGATGAACCCCACGCTTCCGACATATCCCGGAATGTGATAATATACCGCAGGCCCGTTACCGTGTACGCTGTCATCCTTACTGACTCCGGGATACTGCTTCTGAATCTTTTCTAACAACTCATCATTGTAAACACCGTCACACTTTCTTCCGTTTCCAATCGGCATCATCTCAATAAAACGCACATCTATGGGCTGTTTTTCTGCGATTTTAAGAATATTCTGCCATTCAGCTGCATTTTTATCTTTCTGCAAAACCGCATTTACTTTCACTCGCAGTCCTCTGCCTGACGCTAAATCAATTGACTTCAAGACAAGCGGCAATCGGTCAAAACCTGTAATCTCTTCAAATCTTCTGCGATCCAGCGTATCAAGACTTATATTCACAGCGTCCAGTCCGGCATCCAGAAGTTCATCCAGATGCTTGGAAAGCAACACACCGTTGGTTGTCATGGTCACCTGCTCTACTCCCGAAAGTGCTTTGATTTGACTGATAAGTTCTACACATCCTCGTCTGACAAGCGGCTCTCCTCCGGTGATTTTAAAGCGGGTAATACCAAGCTCCACTGCCTGTTTGCAGACCCTAAGAATCTCTTCAAATCTCAAAATCTCACTCATCGGAATTAATTCGATGCTGTTCGGCATGCAGTATTTGCACCGCAGATTACAACGGTCGGTAACAGATATTCTCATATAATTTATATCTCGTCCCTGCAAATCTTTCATACTTTTCCTCTTCTCATTAAGTCAGTGTCTATGAAGAAAATATCCTATATAGACATTAAATTAAGAATAATCTCTTTTATTCTATAACCTCCAACAGAACATCTACCACGCCACCGCATACCATACCTTCGTCTTCTGCATCATTGCCCATAAGATCTGCCTGACAGATTCTTGCTCCGGTATCATCACTTCTGAGAAGAAGCAGTGCCTTATGCATTATCGCAGATTCCATGCATCCTCCTCCGATAGTTCCGATGCAATTGCCGTCTGCAAGCACCAGCATCTTCACACCGATTCCCTGCGGTGCAGAGCCTTTTCTCGTAATAATAGTAGCCATGACCTTTCTGCCGGGATATTTCTCTGTATCCATAATGGCTCTGACCATTTCTTTGGAATATCCAAAGGTACGTTTCTTCTTGTTTTTGACTTCGATAATCTCTGCCATGATTGCTACGCCAATCTCTTCCGGTGTTTCAGCTCCGATATCAAGACCGATCGGTGTATAGACCGCATCTAACACCGCCTTATTTATTCCTTTTTCTTCCAAAAGCTTTTTGACAAGTACTGTTCTTCTGCGGCTTCCAATCATTCCGATATATGCGTGTTCTTTCTCAGCAATCTTCTCCAAACATACCTGATCGTAACGGTGTCCGCGAGTAACAATTACAAAATATGTATCAGAGCTTCCCGATACCTTTTCAAGTCCCTCTTCAAACGGTTCGCAGATTACGTGACTTGCACCTGCTCTTCTGGCATTGTCTGCGAATTTTGGCCTGTCCTCCAGAACGGTTACTTCCCAGCCCATCATCATACCAATCTTAATCACAGGTATTGACACATGACCGCCACCACAGATGACCAGCCGTTTTTCCTGCCCAAGTGTATCGCAGAACACACGATTGTCCCCTACTGTAACCACGCCGCTGTCCTGCATCTGACAGACTGCTTCTTCATTCTCTGAAAAGAAGCCTTCATCACTGCTCTTCCAAACAAGCTTTCCGTCTGATACCAGTGCCTTCTCTCCCAGATATTCTCCATCAAGCGCAGTCAGCACTACATTCAGACTGCCGTCTTTGCAGTTATCTATTGCTTCAAATAATTGTCTCATGAGTTCATTCCTCAACTTCCGCTGATTATTGATCGATATCCGTTCAAGATACCACACTGTCTATCTGCTGCCACATTTACCGAATCCGCAGTTCGGGAATGTGCATGTCGGACAGTTCAGACACAGACCTCCTTCTCCCAGCAAATCCAAATCTTCTTTTGTCAGGATCTCTCCCGCCATTATTCTGGGCAGTACCAGGTCAAACACCGTTTTCTTCGCATACATTACACAGCCAGGCAGTCCCATAATCGGCAAGTCTCCTCCGAAATACGCCAGCAAAAACATTGCTCCCGGCAGCACCGGTGCGCCATAGCTTACCACATTGCCTGTCACATTCTTGATTGCAAGCGGTGTTCTGTCGTCCGGGTCCACGCTCATGCCTCCGGTACAGAGAATCATGTTGCATCCTCTGTTCAACAGATTATGGATTGCGCACTCTATCATCTCAGGTTTGTCATCACAGATCTCATGTCCTGTAATCTCTGCTCCGTATTCGGTAACCTTATCAATGATCACCGGTGTAAATGTATCCTGAATCCTGCCATGATACACTTCACTTCCGGTCGTTACGATTCCTACTTTTTTATGTTCATATGGGAGAATATGAAATATTGGCTCCTCACCTGCAACTTCCTTTGCACGGTTCATCTTCTCCTCTTCAATTACCAGTGGAATCACCCTCATGCCTGCGATCTTATCGCCCTTTTTTACAGGGAAATTGCCGTGTCGGCTGGCAATCATCATTTCACCGAGTGCATTCACTGTACGAAGCTTCTCGCCATTGATTTTCAATACACCGTCACAGTCCGCAATCAGCTCGATCTTGCCTTCCTTCACATCTGTTGGATGCATGTGCTCTCCCTGACTTATCTTACGAAGAATCTCTGCAGCCTCATTCTCATGGAGCATGCCTTCTTCCTTTTCCCATACATATAAATGCTCCTTGCCAACGGATAAAAGTACGGGAATATCTTCTTGAGTCACTATATGTCCCTTGCGGAAAACCGCATCCTTCGTCACGCCTTTAATAATCTGTGTAATATCGTGGCAAAGTACATGTCCCACCGCGTCTTCTGTTCTAATAAGTTTCATGTTATTATCCTGCCTTATACCTGCATAATACCGCTATGTAAATCTAAATATTTCTTTATTTTATTTTCCACCAGTTTTGCTTCCTGTAAACGTTTCTCGTGTTCTTTCAATGCATCTTCGCTTTCCTGTTGATGTTCGCACCGCCTTCTGCTTTCTGCAAATCGTTCTTCCAGTGTCACGGTGCTCGTCTCTTTCGTCAGCTTATCCGCAAGATACACGACCTCTGTCTCACACGGCTCGGCATCCACATTCCATTCATATCCGCCTTTCGTCAGATTGTGATGTCTGAGTATTATCTCTGCGAGTTCCGGATAGCCTTCTCTTCTGAGTATCCGTGCGCCTTCTTCTGTATGCCGAGGCTTCGCTCTCGCCACATCATGCAGCAGTGCCGCACTCCTAATCATCTGAAGGTTCAGGCCGCATCCTGCCTGATTCAGTACATTTCCTATACGCAATGCCTGCGCACTAACTGCCAGACAGTGTTTGCGGACATTTTCCGGTGTGTGGTAATGCTCCCATATCTCACTGCACTCTTCTGTGTTTGGTATTTTCTCCGGCATAACGCCGTATTCCACTACACGTTTTATGCCATTTAGCTCGGTTTCTACCAGACTCAGACATCCATATGGCTGTGGAAGCTCCCTGCTCGTCCCCAGTGGTTTTCCCAGCAATTCTGCAAGGTAACAGCAGTTCACTCCCGCATGCGCCACGCACACAATATCGCCTTCCGACCTTCTGAGTATAGAATCTATCGTCTGCCTGAAACGTTTGAGTGCGTTCTCTCTGCTCTCTCCATGTTCAGGTTCTGTTTCCAACTTCCCGCCACGCCTTTCCTTCAACTCCTGTAATGGCAGATTTTCCCATTCACCCATATCTATTTCACGCAGACCGTCTTCTGTCTCAATATCATATTTTCCTCTGCTCAGAATCTGTGCAGTCTCTCTGCATCTTCCCAGCGGACTCGTAAATATCGCTGTCACGGAATGTCTCGTAAAATACTCTGCCAAATGATCTGCCTGAATACGGCCTTTTTCACTTAACGGAAGCTCTGTACATCCAATACATCTTCGGATTCCTTCCGGGAATTCTACCGCACCGTGTCTCACAAGATATATTCTTCTCGAATGACTTCGGTTCATATTGATCATCCTTCCCCAAAATATCTGTCAAATGCTTCCTCTGCCGCACTTTCTATATCAGCTTCCATTTTTCGATAATTTGCAATCAGCCATTTTCCTTTTTCGGTAAGCTCGGAACCGCCTCCACCGACTCCTCCTACCCACTTCTGAACCGCAGCTTCACCCATCTGACGTTCTATATTTTTCAGTATTCTACTTCCCTTGCTGTATGATAGATTCATTCTGGAACAGGCTTCCTGTACAGATCCGGTCTGACCGATTAGTTCCAACAGTTCACAGGCTCCCGGTCCGAAGAATTTCTCTCCTGCCTTAAGTCCCACTTGTACAAACGGTTTCACCGGATACCCCTGACCACGGTCATAATTCCACTTCAGCAACTCTCTGTAATCTTCTTTGGTATCCATATCTTTATAGATACCCTCATCCTCTACTTCCAGATTCGTAATCGGTATGCCCGACTCTTCCATCGCTCCACGCAGTCCTCTGTGCCCGTCATTCTGCCAGATAATCGGAAATACATCCGTCTGTATAATGACCGGATGTCCCACCTCACCTTTGCACGTCGTACGCAAAATCGGTGCGTCGATCATCAATGTCTGTCGGATTGTCTCCGGCATCAATGCCGGTATATCAATCGGGAGAATCATAACCCGCTCACACTCCTGTGCTATCGCTTCCACTCCTAGCCTTATCGAATCAAACATTTCTGTCTCTTGATACCGTTCGTTTCTCACAAACCGAACGCCCATGTGAGACAAATGGTTCTCTAACTGCTGTGCCCGATAACCGGTCACCACTGCTATCGGATCGATATTCAGATCTTTCAGCATAGATACCATATGACGCGATACCGTCGATCCGCCGAACGGAAGCATCGGTTTAAACTCTTTCATTCTTGACGATAACCCAGCTGCCACCAAAACAGCTCCGGTCTTCTTCATTGCTCGTTCCTCCTGCATCAATCGTTCGATATGTTAAAAATATAACATAGTCGGTTTTCTATAATAAGTAGCGTACGCTACATTTCTGTCAATTTTTTTATTAATATCAGATATTTCTGAATAATCTCAAAAAAACTATGATTTCACGAAACAAATGTACTATAATTAAGTTATATTTTTCGCAGGAGTTGTATATATGCAAACACTTATTATACTTGGCGCAGGGCAGTTTGGTCGTTCTTTTGTCAGCCTCATTAACAGAAATCATTATGATTTGCTGGCTTTCGGAGATAACAACTCTTCATTGTGGGGAACAGACATTTCTACGCCGCTGGGCTCTGTGCCTGTTATTCCGGTAGAACAAGCCGCCGGACTTCAGCCGAATCTCATTTTAATTGCAGTCAGTGACGCCGAGCGCAGCTGTGCGCTGATTAAGCAGGTCAGAGAAGCCGGTTATCAAAATCAGTTTCTGATGCTTCGGGATCTTTATCGCACTCTGGATATCCGAAGTGCCACACTGCACCGAATGGCAGAACGGATTATCACACAACAGATTCCCGGAAGCATCGCAGAACTGGGCGTCTATAAAGGCGACATTGCGTGGCAGTTGAATGCATTGTTTCCGAACAGGGAGTTACTGTTGTTTGATACCTTTGAAGGTTTTGATGAAAAAGATGTATGGACTGAAAAAGAACATAATTACTCTCGCGCAGAAGCAAAGAATTTTGCCGATACATCTGTAGAATATGTCCGAAACCGCCTTCCGTTCCCGGAGCAGGCTTCATTCTACAAGGGATATTTTCCGCAGACAGCAGAAAAACTTGATGACAGGTCTTTTGCGCTTATCAGTCTGGATACGGATCTATACGAACCAATCCTATCGGGACTTTCTTATTTTTACCCAAAATTGAGCAGTGGCGGCATGATTCTGTTACATGATTATAACAATGCACAATTTCGAGGATGCAAAGAAGCGGTTCACAAATATGAATCTGAGCACGGCTCACTTTTACTGGTTCCGCTCAGCGACTTGCATGGTACGGCAGTTATTATCAAACCTTAAGAAACCAAATAGAAAAACAGGCTGTGATTAATCGAAAATTCTTGATTAGTCACAGCCTGTAAACATTAGTATTTTATTATGCCCATTTTTCTTCCGGTCTCTCCTTAATATGTTCAATATTATAGAGATGATAATAACCGTTTTTCTTTTCTACCAGCCCCTGTTCTTTTAATTCTTTCATCACGCGAACAACTGTAATTCGGTTCAGGCCAAGAAGACTTGAGATATATTCCTGAGTCAGCTTTTCACGAATCACAATACTTCCATTTTCCTTATTGCCATAACGTTCTGCGAAATTCAAAAGAAGATTGCATACTTTCTGCACCGCACTGTGTTCGTTAATACACTTCATTTGTTCTACCGATGAAAATAATTTTATTGTCATTGACTGCATAATATCCAATGCTGTCTCCGGACTTTCCTGTATAGCTTTTAACAAAGAATCCCTATTTATACATATTACTTTTGTCGGCACAGTTGTCCAGATATTAACGGGTACTTCATAATCAAACAGCAATGCCTCTTCCAGAACTACAGACTCTGTTTCATGCACACTGTAAATTCGCAGTTCGCTGCTCTCTGAATATTCGCCGGAAATTACTCTCCCGGATAATATAACATAGCAGTAATTGGTATGGCTTCCTGCTTCCGCCAGAAGATAATCTGCGGGATATTCCCGCACTACGCCCAATTCCTTCAAGCGTTCTATTCCTCTCGGAAGATAAAACAGCCATGATGCATATTCTGTTTTACTTATCGACTTTGTCAGGTTTCCCATTTAATCTTCAATCCTCATCTTGAAATTCTAATGAAAATGTACCTTTCCATCCTTTTCCGCTATATACATGCTCACGAACTGTAATCACTTCTCCGATTACAGATTTCCATCTCAGCAAGAAATCTCTTGTCGTGCATTTTTCTGTATCGGTTATCAGATCCTCTATTCTGACATGAACATTCGCTTTTTTCGCAAAACACAGAATTTGTCCTATTTGTTCTTTCGAATATTGATGAAGTTTAACCCGTATCTCAACCTGCATTTTCTTTGCGATCGCACTCCACAAACCACATAATATCTGATTGAGCACCTCCGAACATCCGGTGATTTTCTTATATTGCTCTGCAAGCACTGAATCCTGATGAATCGTGATTTTTTCAATTCCGGCATCCTTAATTTCCGGAAGATAACGCTCTAACAAGATACCGTTTGTACATAAAACTATATTCTGTCCGAGCTTATGTGCTTTTATTTTTTTCAGAATCTCAGAAAATTCGGGATGCAGTAACGGTTCTCCGCCGGTTAACTCTATTGTGTTATACCCCAATTCTACCGCTTTTTCTGCCAGTTCAATTACATGCTCAGTCGGTAGGTATTCTCCTTTTCCTTCTTTCACATGCTCATTGCAGTAAAAGCAATTGCATTGACATTCATTTGTTAAAGCCAAGCGAAAAACCATTTTCGCATCCTCCTTTTCATGACTTTTTAGTTTGCTTATCCGATAAGAGAATCTTTAATAAGTGATTTAGCTACATCAACTTTATACGCATTCTTTTCAAATGGATCTGCATCTTCCAATGCAATTTCAGCAACTTTTTCTGCGACCTCTTTATCTATTTTTTTACCAATCAGATATTCCTCTGCTTTTTCTCTGCGGATCGGAACAGGTGCCACTCCGCCAAGTACAATAGCTGCTGATTTCACACAGCCATCCTCAATCTGATAATTTGTTGCCACAGATACCATTGCGAAGTCGACAGAATCTCTTAATCTGAATTTGCTATAATGCGTCTTACCCATCGGAACAGGTATTTCAAATGCTACAATAATCTCGCCTGATTCCAACATATCCTCTACTTTCAGTGTAGAAGTAAATAGCTTTTCAGCCGAAATGCGCTTCTTAGTTGTAACAACAGTTGCATTTAACGCCACCAGAACCGGAGTTATGTCTGATGCATTAACAGAATAACATCCGCAGTTCATGCATCTGTCAGCTTCTTCAATTGCCTGTTCAGGTTTCAATGTTGCAGAATCCTCTATATCCAATGAGCGTTTTTCAACCGGTGTATCTGATTCAACCTTTCCGACTGTCTTCACAATTCCGGTTTTATCATTCTGCAGGAATCCTTCCTGTGTGATCTTATCTTCAGTTTCTGTTCCAAGATATTTATTGATTGAACGTGCTGCATTTGCACCGGAACGAATTGCTTTAATAGCTACGGACGGGCCAGATGCCGCATCTCCGCCGGCATATACGCCTGCTTTTCTTGTCTCATTATGCTCTCCGACTTCAATCAATCCTCTTGCTGACTGAACTTCACTCTTATACTTTTCGCCAAGGAAATCAAGGTCTACTCTCTGTCCTGTTGCAAGCAGCACACTGTCTCCGTCAAAGGTCACGAGATCTGTTTCATCATAAGTTGGACTGAATCTTCCGTTTTCGTCACGCAATGATACGCATTTACTGGTTTCAAGGCCCTTTACTTCATCTCCATCATAAATGACCTTATGAAGTCCGCGTCCATTCACGATTTTAACGCCTTCCTCAAGCGCTCTGGCTATTTCCTCATCAGACGCCGGCATTTCTCCTCTCTGCTCAAGACAGACAAGCGTAACCGTTTCTGCGCCAAGTCGTCTTGCTGTCAGCGCAACATCCATTGCAACGTTTCCGCCACCGCATACAATAACATTTTTGCCGATCTGACGTTTCATGAAGCCCTTAACTTCCACAAGGAAATTAAGTCCAAATTTGGCAAGTCCTTCTCCGTCAATTCCCAAAATCGGTTGTTTCCATGCACCGGTATCAAGAAATACTGCATCATTTGCATTCTCAATGTCTTCAATCAGAATATCCTTACCAACAGTTGTATTCATTACAAATGTAACACCCATGTCGGCAATTGCTTTTACCACGCCGCGCACATAACGTTTAGGCAGACGGTATTCCGGAATACCATACATAAGTACGCCGCCGGCTTCCGGCATCTTATCATATACTGTAACTTTATGACCCGATTTACGCAGATAATAGGCTGCTGTAAGTCCTGCAGGGCCTCCACCGACAATACCAACTGTTTTGCCTGTTTCTTTCTGCGGTGCAGGATAGCAGATGTCTGTATGCTCCAGAATCCAGTCACCAAGAGCTCTTTCCACGCTGTGAATACTGACAGACTCACCGTGCTTGCACTGATTACATTTCGTCTGACAAGTATGCGGACATACTCTCGAGGTCAGCATCGGCAATGGATTATACTGCATTATAATCTTGGCAGCGCCTTCCCAGTTACCCTTTCTGATCTGTGCCATATACGCAGGAATATCAGTTCCCGCCGGACATTCCAGTGTACAAGGAGTCTTTCCTGTGTTCATTCCGCCAAAAATGGAGTGATAACGATTATCGCCAAGAATACCATAGCACTGTTCTCCGCCTTTTCGCGCACAGTCCAGACGGCCACCGATTTCATGTGGATAGCGATAGAACCAGCATCGAACATCCTGACATACATTACCGCCGATTGTTCCCATGTTTCTCACTAATGGAGTAGCTACACTCTTTGCAGCCTCAGCAAGTGCCGGTGCGAGCTCATTAATCTCTTTATTTTCTGCAATTTCGCTTAAACGCGTCATTGCCTTAACTGTTATCTTTTCGTCTTCAACCTCAATGCCATCAAGGCCTTCGATTCCTTTTAAGCTAACAACTTTGTCCGGATATTTGGTATAAATATCCGCTTTCAGCCCGCCAAGGATATCGCTGCCGCCAGCCATTGCGAGTCCGCCGTTTTTTATTTCCTCAGAAGCTTCTTCCAGTGTATCAGGACGTACATATTCGAATTTTCTCATTACTTATTTTCCTCCTTCTTGAGCGCTTTCAGGATAACATCCGGTGTAGCCGGATAAGTCGAGACCTGAACTCCGATTGCGTTAGTAATTGCCTGCATAGTAGCACTTGCTGCCGCTGCACCGGCGATTTCACCCACACCTGTAGCTTTAAACTGGAATGTGTCAAACTGAGATTGGAGGATACAGGTATCATATGTCGGGAAATCATTGAACGGACGCCATTTATACTCAATCATATCGTACGTCATAGTCCTGCATGTTTCAGGATCGATGACATGCTCTTCAAAAAGTGCAGTATCTAATGATGCAGAACCGATACCACTCTGAACCTGCATTTCAAGCATAGACGGATCAATAGCCTGTCCGCAGTCTGTACCACCCAGACAGTTAATAAGATCAACTTTTCCCGTTTCCTTATTTACTTCAACCTCTACGAAGATAATAAACATATTCGGTGTTGAGAAATTCTCAAGATGCTGTCCATATCCTGTCAATGTAAGATCCGGCGGAATCAACTGCTTCCAGCTTACAAATTTGTCAGGTCTAGCCTTTATTGCGACACCATAGTCTGTCAAATACATACAGTCTGTTGTTACTTCCAAATACGGAACTGCCAGTTCAAATAATTTATTTTTTGCATCTTCACATGCATTGCTGACCGCATGTCCGTATGTAATCGTTCCACGGCTTCCGCATAATCCAAATCCGGTTGGATTGATCTTGGTCTCCGGCGGTGTAATCTCAACGTGATCATACGGAACATTCATAATCTCCGCTGCCATCTTAGCAAGATTACTTCTCTGACCCATACCGGATTCTGTGATATTCGTCTGCAGAACTACATGCGCTTTATCACCTACAAGATCCGGAACAACACGGATATATGCTTCTGTATTATCTTCTCCGATATCTGCGTTGCCGATAATACCGCATCCCACACCACGTACAATTTTTCCGTCTTCACTTGTCCAAGTCGGGATTCCCCAGCCCTTCCATTTATCTTTCCAATTAAATTTTTCAGCAGACTCTTCAATTGCTTTCACATAGTTAACAGAATGTGCCTGCCACTGGCGACCATCACGCCATGTATAAATATCACCTTCACTTACATAGTTCTTCTTGTATATTTCAACAGGATCAAAATTACCCTCTCTCATCGTGCGTCCCATGAGAAGTGACAAACATGAATTCAATTCCTGACCGCCGTAGCCTCTGACAATTCCGGCAGGCTGCTTGTTCGTAACCACAAGATTCGTATCCAAATCCCAGTTTGGACATTTACACATTACTAACTGTGCTTCACCGATACCTACGCCAACTTGTCCCTGCGTCGCATTCGAGAAACAGCCTGTGTCGACTGTCCACTCTGCTTTAACCGCTTTTACAACTCCGTTCTTATCCATACCAATCTTGGCATGTACTTGGCTTCCAAGACGTGTCTCGAAGCAACACATCTGCTCCTGTTTCGTCTGAAATACTTTTACCGGGCGGTTGGTACGACGAGCAAGCAACAGTGCCGACATGACCTGCATAACCTGTGACTGCTTGTTTCCATAGGATCCGCCAACGTTAAAGGTACGCACATCAAGATTAGCCTTAGGCGCTGCAAATGAATTTAAAATCTTACAAATATAACCTGACTGGGAATCTACCCATACGGTATAATTTTCGTCGCCTTCCCAGCGCACGATTGCTCCAGGTGCCTCCGGTGCCGCCGGTGCCGGCATCTTTGAAAATTCTACGACATCTTCCGCAATATACTCGCACTCCTCAAATCCCTTATCTACATCTCCTTTGATCAGATGCCAGAAGGGGCCGTCTTTCTGAAATGGCGGATATCCGGGCGTTACAATATTATTCTGATACATATCCGGATACAGCTGCGGTGCGTCATCTTTGACTGCTTCCATGCCATCGAGTACATGAGGCAGAACCTCATATTCTACTTCGATGAGTTCCAGAGCCTGATTTGCGATTTCTTCTGTTTCTGCCGCTACCAATGCTACCGGATCTCCTACATACATCAGCTCTTCTCCCAAAATCGGCTTAGTCGGAGGCCATCCTACCTTCATATCAGGATCCATATCTTTATAGGTAAGTACTGCTTCCACACCTTCTAATGCAAGTGCTTTATCTACATTAATAGATTTGATACGTGCATGTGCATGCGGGCTTCTGAGAGCACGTCCGATCAGCATCTGTGGTAATGTAAAATCATCCAGATATACACATTTTCCGGTAAGAATATCTTTTGCATCTTTTCTGGGAACATTTACCTTGCCGACATATTTGTAATTTTCCGGTCTGTAATTCTCATTATTGAAATAATTCATGTCTTTCATCTAAGGTCCTCCCATTTCTCTTCGGCTGTACGTCCTGTGCCGGCTGCTTCCGATACTGCTTCGACCACATGATAATGGCTGATGCATCGACAATAGTTACCGGATAATGCTTCCTTGATCTCCTCCTGCGTCGGATTCGGATTCTTATCCAGCAAGGCTTTTGATGCCATGATAATTCCCGGTGTACAGAATCCGCACTGGAATGCATACTGATCCAAAAATGCTTGCTGCAATTTTGATAATTCTCCTGTTTCCGGATCTGAAAGACCTTCAATTGTAGTGATGTGACTGCCATCACAGTCTACGGTCAACTGCATACAGGACGGTACGGCATCTCCATCCTTGATCACAGTACAGCATCCACACGCTCCCTGATCACACGATTTCTTTGCGCCGGTCAATCCCAATCTTTTTCTCAGTGTATCCAGCAAAGTCTCGCTCTGCGGAACCTGACCGTACGCATCTCCCATGGAAAATACGTACTTTTTCTCGTTAACATAAAGTGTTACTATGTTATTTCCCATATTTTTTCCTCTTCGTCCTTTTGGATTTTGTTATAGTTTTAACTATCTTGATTATATAAGAATTTCTATTGAAAATGAAATACAGCTTATTTATAATTAATAAGTAAAAGTTATAACAAATTTAAGGAGGTCTATAAAAAATGACGCTGCAACAGCTTTACTGTTTTGAATCCGTTGCAAGGAATTTAAGCTTCTCAAAAGCTTCTGAAGAATTATTTATTTCACAACCGGCTGTCACACATCATATACATAATCTTGAAAAAGAATTGGAAACAACTCTGATTATACGCAATAAGCACTCTGTAACACTCACAGAAGCCGGCACACGCTTTTTATTAGAAATCAATGATATACTGGCTCAGTTAGAAAACGCAAAGCAATCCGTCCAAGGAAATTCAAAACTTCCGGAATATATCCATATAGGGTTTGAAAATACCGTTAACATCCATAGACTGCATAAGTTTTTTGCCGCCTTTAACAAACTGAACCGCAATGTTCGATTTGTCTGTTCCGATGTAACCGTTCAAAACGGTGTCCGCCTTTTTAACGAAAAGAAATTGGACATTGTCTTCTGCACCAACAGTAACAGCTTTATCACCAGCGGTTCTTTTCGCCCGCTCTTTAAAGGCTATTTCTGCTGTTTAATGCGAAAAGATGATCCCCTCGCAAAAAAAGGAACAGTCAGCGAATCTGATTTAAATTACCGAACTTTGATTTTTGCAGACAGCCAGCATACTACCCCATTTGTTGCCAAACTGCAAAGAGATCTGCATCTCAAATATTCTAACATTGAGATGCATTACAGCACCAGCGTCCATTACGCCATCCACATGATATACGCAGGTGTCGGAATTGCCCTGTTACCTGATTTTATGGCTGAATCTGATTTTGCTCATATGGATGAGCTTGTTAAAATTCCATTCAACCTCAATCAAACCGCTGAATTCGGTGTGTTGTACCATGCAGATTATGCTTCGCCAAATATAACCTCTCTGTTAGAAATTATATTTCGTGAGTATCCGATTCCCTGATAAATTGCTTTCCTATAAAACATAAGAACATAATCACAGACTAAAAGCATCACCATATTCTCCCGCCTTACTAGATAACCACTCGGAAAAAGAATTCCCCGTTTGCCTTAAACAGTATATTAAGTAAAAAATGTGACTTATGCAACTTTTTCGCAGTCCATTTATACTGTAAAATGTAAGCACATAAAACTTTAATCAGGAGTTCATACCATGAGAATACATATTACTGTCGGAACAAAAGAACAATTTAATCATGCAATACCTTATGCCACATGTGCCGCAACCGCACTTGCCGATTACTACACACCGATTCTTCAAGATGCCTGCGATAAAGAAATTGACACTCTTTACCTTCAAGGACTTCCTTTGCAAGGAAAAAATTCCGATAATTTTCAGGCGATGGGAAACATGGAACGAGCTATTGTAAATTTTTTTAAGAACCACGAATTTCCTAAGAAAGTTGAAATCATCACCGAAACGGAAGAAGCATCCGCTATGTATAAGGTTGTATATAACTTCTGGTTCGCACAGGAGAAGTCTACACGACTGGAATGACAGTCGGAATATATTAACAGCGACACAAGCTATGTAAAATTAATATAAATACTGCATAATCAGCAAGTTCTTAATTTTGCGAAAAAAGTGAGACACCTTAAATTTGACCGGCCCCCAAAAGTCAGACCAAAATCTAACGATTGGAGGTCGATATTTTTTTGCTGAGAAAAAAGAGTTTAAGATACAAGTTGCTGCTTATCTTCTTTGAGAAGACGGATATACATATATTAGCTAAAAATATGGTGTCAAAAATAAGCACCAAGCTCTTACCGGATTCATTATTAAGAGCTGTTTGGCAATTGATTTTGACTCATTTACAACATGAGCAGGATAGTTTTGTGCATATTTTAATTTGCCCCTTTGCGATAATTAAGCAACAAATTAGGCAAAAATACCCTCTTATGTAAAATCTATGTTAAATTTTACTCAGTTAGGTAAAGATTTCTTGACACTAACATTACAGTTCATTTACAATATATATAGCTTTGTGCTATTGTCAAAATAAAAATGAAACAAATATATGCCGATGAATCGGCAAAGGATGGAAACTTATATGTTCTCTATATTTATTGAACTTATCGGAGGCTTGGGTCTTTTCATTGCAGGAATGAACCTCATGAGCCAAGGAATTGAGCTTGCCGCCGGTGACAAGCTGCGATCTATTCTCAAAGCGTTCACCAAAAACCGCCTTTTGGGACTTATCGTAGGAATGTTCTTCACAGCCATCATTCAGTCCTCGAGCGCCGCAACGGTTATGACCGTTTCTTTTGTTAACTCGGGACTTATGACTTTAAGCGAAGCGTCGGGAATTATCCTGGGCGCAAACATCGGAACAACCGTCACCTCGCTGCTCGTTGCATTTAAATTAAGCACCGTTGCACCGTTCTTTGTTCTCATTGGTGCGGTAATGGTCAACTTCATCAAGAATCCGATGGCTAAGAAAATCGGTCAGGTGGTTCTGGGATTCGGTATCCTCTTTATGGGTATCTCAATCATGAGCACGGCAATGGGTGCTCTGCGTGATATTCCTGCTGTTATCGATCTCTTCGCCAACTTCACCAACCCCGTTCTCGCAATTTTACTCGGTCTTGTCATCACATCTGTTGTACAAAGCTCGAGCGTCACGGTCTCTATCCTTGTCGTTATGGCTTCACAGGGACTTGTCGATCTTCACATCTGTATGTTCGTTATCCTCGGCTGCAACATCGGTGCTTGCACATCAGCCGTTCTCACCAGCCTTTCAGGCGGCAAAAATGCGAAGAGAACCGCAATGATTCACCTTCTCTTCAACATTTTCGGCACAATTCTCATGTTCGTTCTGCTCCTCTTCTTCTCGGATCAGATTGCAGAAATCATCTATTTTGTAAGCGGACACGGAAATTCCTCCGCAAACCTCGGCAGAAACATTGCCGTTGCTCACTTCCTCTTCAAGGTATTCCAGGTAATTGTTCTCTATCCGTTCATGAACCTCATCATCAAGCTGACTTATGTCATCGTTCGAGGCGAAGACGCAAAGGAAGAGGGCTTCCGCCTCAAGTTTATCGGATCGGATATCTCAAGCCCGACCATGGCTATGCCAAATGCACTTCGTGAGATTCAGCGTATGTCTAAAATGGCACTTCTTAATTTGAACGATGCCGTTAAATCATTTATAAACTGCGACGACAGCAAAAATGAGCTTATGTTCGAGACAGAACGCTATGTCGACTTCCTTGATGAAAAAATCAGCTCCTATCTCGTCAAGATGAACAGAAACGAGCTTCCGCTTGACGATGCAAATCAGATTGCTTCGTACTTCCATGCGGTAAGCGACATCGAGCGTGTCGGTGACCATGCCGACAGTATCGCAAAGCTTATCCCCCGTGCAAAAGAAGCTAATGTAGTTCTCTCGGAGGACAGCAAGTCGGAAATCGAGGAAATGCTCGCCGCATTAAACAGACTTTGGGAGCTTTCCATAAACATTCTCACTACGGGTAACTTTGATGAAATCATGACTGTTCGTGACCTCGAACAGGAGATTGATGACATGGAATACCGCTTTGAAGAAACTCACATCGACCGCCTCAACAAAGGTGTCTGCAGTGCCGAAGCAGGAATTTACTTCTCGGATATCGTCTCGATGCTTGAGCAGTCGGCTGACCATGCGGTAAGCATAGTCTTCTCTCTTGCCGAAACAAAGGCGGGCATGCAGAAGCATGTAAACCTCAGATCCAATTAAAAATTTACATTTATGGACTGCCAAATGGCAGTCCTTTTTTGTTGCTCTTCTATTTTAGTGCAAATTTTGACAAGTGTTTTCTTGGTTATTTGTTTTATAACTGTATTTCTTGTTATTTCTTGTTGCTTATTGAGAAAAATAATACTTCTTTTCGTAGCAGAATGACAAATTATAAATATTATAATTTGTGCACATCTCTAATCTTTTTCGTTTCTTGAATTATTTCATTGAATAATCGTTAATTTAGTATTATAATAACCTCGATATAAATGAGACAGGTGTCTAAGACATTTATCTCAAATTGGATTTTTACTACTAATTGAAATGAGGTATTAGAAAATGGCTACAAAAACTAACGGCCGCCTTTCCTGGGGAGAAAAAATCTCCTACGGTTTTGGAGACTGCGCCGCTAATGTCTATGTTGCATTGTCCAGCACATTTTACACAGGATTCCTTACAGATACCGTTGGTATAGCGGCTGCGGCAGCCGGCACAATGATGCTGCTTGCCCGTATTTTCGACGGTGTTACCGACCTTATGATGGGCGCTGTCGTTGACAAAACAAAATCTAAGTACGGCAAGGCAAGACCTTGGATTCTCTGGACAGCACCGTTTATGATGATTGGTCTCGTCCTGATATTTATGAATCCTGCAAAAACAAGCGGCGGAAAGCTTGCTTACGCTTACTTCTCCTACATCTTCATGAACTGCATTGTTTACACGGCAAACAATCTCCCATTCAATGCACTTCTCTCAAGAATGACTCTTGATGTTCAGGACAGAGCAGAAACAGCTACAGCCCGTTTCATCATGACTCAGCTTACAACTCTTATCGTAAACATCTTTGCTACAAGAGCAATTTCAACAATCGGCACAGAGGGCTCTTTCTGGACTTGGACAAGACTCACCGTTGTACTCGGCATTGTTGAAATAATTATGCTTCTCATCTGTTTCTTCGGATGCAAGGAGCATATCGGCGAAAACTCAACAGGTGAAGTTGTCGTCAAAGAAGTTCCTTTTAAAGAGGCACTTCCAGCTCTCATGAAGAACAAATACTTCTTCCTTCAGGCACTTCTCTTCATGCTCATCTATATAAATCTAGTCGGAGTCGGTTCTCTAACCTACTACTTCTGCTCAGGCGTTATGGGCAACCTCGCACTTCTCACAAACACATCTATCTGTAATGCACTTCCTGCTGTAGTGGCAAACTTCTTCAACCCTGTTCTCACCAAGAAATTCGGTAAGAGAAAGGTTATGATCGGTGCTTCTGTTGTAAGCATCATCGGTGCAACCGTAGTTGGAATAGGCGGAACAAGCCTCAACCTTACACTTGTTTATGCAGGTCTCATCCTCAAGGCTTTTGCAACCGGCCCTCTCGTGACAGGTCTGTTCGCTATGACTGCCGATGTTGTTGATTACGGTGAGTGGAAAACAGGTATTCGCTCCGAGGGACTCGTCAACTCCTGTACTTCCTTCGGTATGAAGGTCGGTAGCGGTCTCGGTTCTTTCGTTTCAACACTCTTCCTCACAGTCGGCGGCTATGTCGGATCTGCTGAGGTTCAGACTCAGAAGGCTCTTGATACCATCACCTTTGGCTTCGGTTACTTCGGTGCTGTTATGGCTGTTTTAATTCTTATTGTTGTTCTTCTTATGAACATCGATAAGTATCTCCCTGAGATTGAAAAAACTCTCAAGGCTGTGGACAGAACTTAATAAGTTTAACTTTCAGGGAAGTCTTATCTAAGGCTTCCCTGTTTTTTAGAATTATTCAAATTTTTCACTTGATTACTGCGAAAGAAATTTTAATTATGTCAGAAACCTCAGATTTAATAAGAAAGATGTTCGGTGAGGGTGACACTAAACGTGATGCGGGTCTTACCACACCAACCGACATCGAGCGTTTTGATGATATTGTTTACGGAGAAATACAGTTGACGCAAAGAAGTGCAACGATGACGAATGCAGCTTCTTTAAGTCGAGAATGATTTGATTAAATCTTCACTTAATACTTCACAACTTCATATCTAAGCGAAAACGCTCCGAAACAATCGGAGCTTTTTTCTGTCTATAACAAAAATCACAGCCGACTGTTAAGCCAACTGTGATTTAATTATATCAATATATTTATTTTACATCAGAAAGGAAGAATACCCTCGTCAATATCATCAAAGATGTTTGTATTGAGTGAGAGATAGCCATCGCTGTCCTTCTTGATATCGAATGTGACCGTCACGGTGTCGCCGTAAGACGAGCTGTTGTTGACGGTGTTCTCGCAAAGCTGAATAACCTCATTGATGTAATCTGCGCCGATGTTTGTTGCAAGTCCCTCCTGAGCCGCAAGATCTCTCTTGGACTGAATATCCTTAGAGATATTCTGAAGAGTTGTCTGTACGGTGTAGTCAACACGTACATCGTAACCGTATTCTGCGGTTGTCTGAGCATTAACGGTATACTTTGAATTAGCATAAGCCTTCTCAATGACTGCTTCCATTGCGGCTACCTGAGTATCGTCGGCGTTCATCTCGTACTTAGCGAAAAATCTGACTGCCGCATTCTGAAGTGTTGCCGAATGATATTCCTCGGCTAAATCCGTTGTTGAACCTGTGAAACTTATATAATCTTCATAATCCGAATTGTAGCTGCATCTCAAAACGCTCTTAATGTAGCCTGTGCCGTCAAAATCGTTAGCCTTTTTGAGGCTTGTGCAGCCTGTTGACGAAAGCATGATTCCCAAAATCAGCATTGAAATCAATGAGAGTTTATACGCTTTTTTCATTATTCTTTCCTTCCTGGATATACAAGTATTTTATCAAAGATCCTTGCCGCAGCACTTCTTATATTTCTTGCCGCTTCCGCACGGACACGGATCGTTTCTGCCGACCTTTTTGCCCTTGACGAGCGGCGTCTTCTTTACCTCGGCTGTTCCGTCAGACGCTCCGCTTGAGCCTGTCTCCTTTGCGACAGCCTCTCTCTTGGGTGCGTCCTTTGTCTTAAGTCTTACGGTAAGGATAATCTTAGCTGTTTCCTCACGGATTTCGCTGATCATAGCGTCGAACATTGCGAAGCCTTCCTCCGTGTACTCGACTGCCGGATCCTTCTGAGCATATGCTCTCAAACGGATACCGTCACGAAGATCGTCCATCGCATCGATATGATCCATCCAGTGCTGGTCAACAATCTTAAGAAGAACAACTCTCTCAAGCTCACGCATAACCTGAGAAGTGAATATCTCCTCACGCTTATCATAAATTGTGTGTGCACGCTCTTTAAGGAACTTTTTCACGTCATCTCTCTCGAGATTCTCAAGCTCCTCATCCTTATATCTGAGCTCGTGCTCCATTGTGAGCCAGCCGTTGTAGTACTCGTGAAGTGCGTTTACATCCCAATCATCGTGGAGTGCGCCTGCAGGAAGATAAAGGTCAACATTGTTGTCGATAGAATCATCAATCATCTTGAGGATGCTGTCCTTCATGTTGTCGCCGTTAAGAACCTTATCACGCTGATCGTAGATAATCTCTCTCTGACGGTTCATAACATCGTCGTACTGAAGAACATTCTTTCTGATACCGAAGTTTCTTCCCTCAACCTTCTTCTGTGAGCTCTCGATTGTATTTGAAATAAGCTTTGCGTCAATCGGCTGATCCTCGGGAAGCTTGAAGGTATCCATCATGCGCTGGACTCTCTCGCCGCCGAAAAGTCTCATAAGCTCGTCTTCAAGCGAGATATAGAAACGGCTCTTACCCGGGTCGCCCTGACGTCCGGAACGTCCTCTTAACTGGTTATCGATTCTTCTTGACTCGTGTCTTTCAGTACCGATGATATAAAGTCCGCCGGCTGCTCTGACCGCTTCTGTCTCGGGAGCAATCTCGTCCTCATACTTCTTGTTGAGCTCGGCAAAAACCTTTCTTGCATCGAGGATTTCCTCGTCATCGGTCTCGCTGAATGCATTAGCCTCCTCAATCATCTCGTCGGAATAGCCAAGTTTTCTCATTTCCGAAGTAGCCATATATTCGGCATTACCGCCAAGCTTGATATCGGTACCACGACCTGCCATGTTTGTGGCGATTGTGACGGCACCCTTTTTACCAGCCTGAGCGATAATCTCGGCTTCTTTCTCGTGATACTTAGCGTTGAGCACCTCATGCTTGACGCCTCTGCGCTTAAGCATCTGAGAGAGCATCTCTGATTTCTCGATTGTAACCGTACCTACAAGAACCGGCTGTCCCTTCTCGTGAGACTCTATTATATCCTCGATAACAGCGTTGAACTTTGCTTTCTCGGTCTTGTAAACGAGGTCGTTGCAGTCCTCACGAATCATCGGCTTGTTTGTCGGGATTTCGACAACGTCAAGCTTATAAATCTCGCTGAACTCGTCCTGCTCGGTCATAGCGGTACCCGTCATACCCGAAAGCTTATCATAAAGACGGAAATAGTTCTGGAATGTGATTGTTGCAAGTGTTCTCGACTCTCTTGCGACCTGAACATTTTCCTTAGCCTCAATAGCCTGGTGAAGTCCCTCGTTGTAACGTCTGCCGAACATAAGACGTCCGGTGAACTCATCAACGATGATAACTTCGCCATCCTTAACGACGTAGTTGATATCTCTCTTCATGACGCCGTGAGCCTTGATAGCCTGGTTGATGTAGTGCTGAGTTGAGATATTGTCGGGGTCTGTTAAATTTTCAAGGTGGAAGAACTCCTCCGCCTTCTTAACGCCCTTCTTTGTGAGGGTAGCTGTTTTCTGCTTCTCGTTTACGACATAATCGTAATCCTCGTAAAGCTCGTCGTTATCCTCCTTGTCGTCCGTCTCTGCTACGTCGATATGAGAAAGTCCTCTTGCGAATGTATTTGCAAGCTTATACATCTCTGTCGGCTTTGCACCCTGCCCCGAGATAATAAGCGGTGTTCTCGCCTCATCAATCAAGATAGAGTCAACCTCATCGACGATAGCATAATAATGACCTCTCTGAACCTTGTTATCCTTGTAGATAACCATGTTGTCACGAAGATAGTCAAATCCGAATTCGTTGTTTGTACCGTATGTGATATCGGCATTATAAGCGGCTTTTCTTGCTTCTTTGTCCATATCGTGATAGATAAGACCTACGGAAAGACCCAAGAACTTATAGATTTTTCCGTTCCACTCGGAGTCACGCTTTGCGAGATACTCGTTGACCGTGACAACGTGAACGCCCTTGCCTGCAAGAGCATTGAGGTAAACAGGAAGTGCTGAAGTAAGAGTTTTACCTTCACCTGTCTTCATCTCGGCGATTCTGCCCTGATGGAGGATAACAGCACCCGTAACCTGAACGGGATACGGTCTTTTGCCCGAAACTCTCCAAGCAGCCTCACTGCAGACTGCGAATGCATCGGGAAGAATATCGTCAAGCGTTTCACCGCCTGCAAGTCTATCCTTGAGAACCTGAGTCTGAGAGCGAAGCTCAGATTCGCTCATGCTCTCATACTTAGACTTGAGGTCAAGCGTTTTATCAATAAGAGGTTTAATTCTCTTTATTTCTTTGGAACTGTAGTTACCAAATATTTTCTCTAAAAAACCCATTGTGTTTCCTTTCTGAAGTCAATTGTCCGCATAAAAATATGCAAACTCCTATACTTTGACATATAAAAGCATTATATCATCATATCAAGGTATTTTTCAAGGTTTTTAGGCGCTAACGGTATTTTAACTTTGATATTTTACACATTCGTCATATTTAAGCTTGAACTTTCAACATATTTTGTGTGCTCGGTTAAATTTATTTCTTTGAAAAAAGAGTTTCGCAAAATGAAAAATCCCCCGAAAAATCGAGGGATTTTGACTTGAAAACATCAATAAATTATTCAGCCTCACAAACTGTGCATACCCATCCTTCGGGCGGATCGATTCTGCCCATCTGAATACCTGTGAGAGTATCATACAGCTTCTTTGTGTAAGGACCCATCTCCTCCATGCCTGACGGGAAGCAGATCTCCTCGCCGTGGTCGTAAATCTTTCCGACCGGGCTGACAACAGCTGCAGTACCGCAAAGACCGCACTCTGCAAAGTCCTTAACCTCGGAAAAGAGAACCTCTCTGTGCTCAACTTCCATACCGAGATACTTAGCGGCAACATCAACGAGTGAACGTCTTGTGATTGACGGAAGAATAGAATCCGACTTAGGTGTGACAAGCTTGCCGTCCTTTGTTACAAAGATGAAATTTGCTCCGCCTGTCTCCTCAACCTTGGTTCTTGTCTGAGAATCGAGGTACATGTTCTCGGAGAAGCCCTCCTCGTGAGCAACGGTAATCGGATAAAGGCTCATAGCATAGTTAAGACCAGCCTTGATGTGGCCTGTGCCGTGAGGCGCTGCTCTGTCGTAATCAGAAACCTTGATTGTAATCGGCTTTGCGCCGCCCTTGAAGTAAGGGCCGACAGGTGTTACGAAAATTCTGAACTCATATTCGTCAGCAGGCTTAACACCGATAACGGCGTTTGTGCCCATCATATACGGTCTGATATAAAGAGATGCGCCGGAGCCGTAAGGCGGAACAAAGTCCTTGTTTGCATTAACAACCATCTTAACAGCCTCAACAAACTTATCTACCGGGTAAGACGGCATAACAAGTCTCTTAGCTGTGTCATACATTCTCTGTGCGTTAAGGTCGGGGCGGAAGCATACGATTCTGCCGTCCTCTGTGTAGTAAGCCTTGAGACCCTCAAAGCATGTCTGAGCATACTGGAATACGCATGCACATTCGGAAAGTGTGATGGTATCCTCTGTGATAAGCTTACCCTCCTGCCACTCGCCGTTTACGAATTTTGCGGAATAACGATATGGGGTTTTGTGATAAGCAAAACCGATGTTAGCCCAATCTAAATCTACCTTGCTCATTGATATATCCTCCTAAAGCCATATTCAGCTTCTTTCTTTCATTAAGCTTGTATTTTAGTATAATACTTAATGAAACAAAATGCAAGTATCAATAAAGCAAATAACACATAAGAAAGATAAAAAACTTATTTTTTCTCAATATACAGCCGTTTTTCGGATATATACTTTTTAACTATGAAATTTATAATCGAAAAACTTTCATTTTGGACAGCAAGGGAAATGCTGAATTTTCTTTATGACGCCTGTCTTTTTTTCATCTTTCTCCAGTTGATAAAACCGTAAATATCGTTCACCAAAAATGCGGCAAAGCAAACGGTCACGGAGATATATTTTGCATTTTCCGTGCTCGCAAGCACCCACAGAATTATTAAAATTATATCGTTTGCGGCGTACGCAAGCGCAAAATACGAACTTCTTCTGAATGTTAGATAAACGGCAAAGAAGCTTGTCGTGACAGACAGCGTGCTCGGAATCAGATTAGCGGTACCGAATGCTTTCAAGACAAAATAAAAAATTATCGTCACCGCAACGGTTAAAATCAGCATGAATGAAATTTCCTTGCCGCCCAAAGTATTTACCTTAACTTCTGATTTATTTCCCTCAAACGGATTCTTGAGCCAAGAGATAAGAGCAAAAGCCGCCATAGGCATAGTCATTCCGAGGTAGGTAATCATTTCACCGTAATACGAAAAGGAAAAAGAGATGATTCCGTAAAGCAGACTGAAAATTATCATCAGAAATTGTCCGAAGGGTTTTCCTTTTGCACTGAAAATCAGTGATGTTACCCCCACAACCGAAGCGGCTAAAGTGAGATAATTCTCTCGGTCAAATATGCAAAACGAAACAACTATAAAAAACACCGACAAGCTCCACAGCAAAATTTCACTTCTCGAAAATCCTAAAAACTCTTTCATCAATACCTCCAAAAAAAGCATCCGCATACACATCTTCTAAGACCTAATGATGTGTAAACGAATGCTTTGCATTCCACTACTCGGCAGCAGTCATTTATTAAGTTAATTTTTTTGCCATGAAAATCAATTCGGATTGCATTTCTTACACGGTGAATATCCCTGATTTTCAATATTCTCAGCAGTATCGGTTACATCCTGTCTGTTTTCAGGCTTGATGTCATTAACACTTTTGCATGACGGATAATGGAACTTCTTTGTGTTGGTGTTGAGAACAAAGGACTTTTCATTACTGTTTGAGCTCTGCGAGCTTTCTTCACCGCCGTTTGAGACCGCACTTGACTCATTCGAAACCTCGGACGATGCTTTCTCACTCTCGTGGCTGTCTCCTGTTGCATAATCGATTGTGATATTAGGCTGAACATTGTAGCAGTAGACATTGAAAAGTATTCCTTCGCCGTCATCCTCCATGCTCTTTGCCTCCATCTGAACACCGCTTGCAACGAGGTTTTCACCGTCATAAATCGGCGTTACACGGTAAAGCACATGGTTTCCTGTTTCTTTCACATAGTCGGCAATCATGTTTTCAAACGGAAGCATTCCCTCTGTATTGAGGTAGCGTGTTCCCGTGATGAGATTTTTCTCGTTTGCATTCTCACCCGAAAGCTGATAGCCGATTAAGTGGCAACGGTTATAAAGATATTTTCCGTCTACACTGCTATACTTAACGGTTTTCCAGCCGCTCGGCTTAACCTGACCGATAGAACCTCTTTTCTCTGTCGGCATGAGATCCTTTCCGACATTGGCAACGCTAACACCAGAGCGGCCAAGCTTATCGAGTTCAGAATAATACTCAGCACTTTCTGTCGAATAAAAATCGCCGAAATCGGGCTCACCGTCGTTTATTGTGACATAAGCGTCTTTTCCGTTATATTCTTCTATATCCTCGAGTTTAAGTGAACTGTCGACCGCAAGCGACTTGATATCGGAAATGCTCTCGCTCACCGACTCGGCGTTCGCCTTTGTGGTAAGCTCGGCAGCACTACAACCGCTTATCAGAAACAGACACGACAGAAGCAGTGCCGACAAAGTCAGCTTAAAGTTATTTTTCTTCGCATTTCTCATAGTTAAGTCATTCCCCTGTTTTTTCGTAAATCTCTTGTGTTATTTTATCGTGCGAGGTTCCGACAAAATCCTCTGCCGACACAAGTCGGAAGTCACTCGGAATTTCACCGAATTTTCTGTCCGACGGATATTTTCTGTTCCATTTAAACAAAACAAGTCTGTCGGCAAACGGCAAAAGCTTCGTCGGCTCTTGCTTTTCGGCAAAAACAAATGAAGCCGCCGTGAAATTATCGTCTTCTACGATTTGAAGCTTATCCTTTTCTTCGAACTGCTTCGCCGTGTACGAATCGCAGAAAAGCTTGTTTTCTCCGACAAAACTGAGTATTCTTTTCCGAAGCTCGTTGTCCATGCTC
>CAVDQG010000015.1:0-7594 GCA_963611165.1 Bacteroides uniformis | reverse complement strand
GCTCTGACGACGCTTATTGAAAAGCAAGCCGCCGTCATCGTCCACGCAGTAAAAAACAACCATAGCTTTTCACCCCAATCATAAATTAAACGATCAGTCCTTTTTCAGTTGAGATTTAAGCTTTTTTGAAAGCTCATGCGCACGCTTAACTTCAGCCGAAGTCAAGTCGTTTTCATCGCCGTATCTCGCTCTTATATAGTATCCTCTGAGCTCCTCGGACAAATCGTTCTCGACAAATTTAGCCGTACCTTCACACACATCTCGTGAGGTGTCTCCCGGAAAAATAGTCACGCCCGCTCTTGTAGCCGCCTGACAGTAAGATGCATAATATCGTCTTATCTTAGCCTGAGCCGAACGGTCGGAAAATTTCGGTCTGTCGTTTTCAAACGGTCTGTCTTCGTCATAAAGCTTAACACCGCCAACTGCGTTTTCTGATGTTTTTCTTGCCGACATAGTCTCGATAAGACGGCGGAAAAAGAGCACCGCAAGCGAGAGAAACACAAGCAGGGCAATTATTTTCAGCACTATAACAATCATGTGAGCGTTGTTATTTTGCGTCTTGATGTTCTCGAGCATTTCTTCGGTAAGTCCGTTTGCATTGTTGGCAAGATTAACCATGTGAGCGTCTTCCCCCTCATGCAAAAAGAGACTGCCAATCTTAAAAACAACCCAGACTCCGCCGTAAATGATTAGAAACACAAGCGAAACAATCGGTGTCACTATGTAATCATAGAGCACACCGCCGACAGCACCGCTGACTGTCAAAAATGCCTTTGAACTGAAGAATAAGCAGAGAATTACCACCGCACCGAGCGCACAAAGCTCCAGTGCCGCAAGTCTTCCCGATGTTCCCGTTTCATCGCCGTATCGCAAGACTCTAAGCAGATAGATTGAGAAAACCGTATAGACAACAGCGCACATAAAGCCCCAGCTAACACCTCTGTAAGCGTGGAAAAATCCGGCCAGAGCCACAAAGAAAAGTGCCTTCGGAAATATCTCGTTCAGCACGACATATTCAGCCGTGAGGTTTTCTTTAACTATCAAAAAGAGCGTGTAAGCCACGACAGGGACGGTAATAATCAAATCATAGGAGCTATTGCAGAAGAAAAACGAACAGCCTGCCGCTATGACGGAAATATACCTAAGCTTTTCGTTCTTTGTGATAAGAAACGAAGCCAAACCGACCGCCGCTCCCAAAATAAAGACAACGGGTATTAAATTAGAAAAGGAGACATAAGCCCCCACCGCGGCAGAAACCACACAGAGCCAAAGTGCGGCATCAGCCGACGCCTTTACGGCGGTATAAAAATGCTTGATATTTATATTATTCATCGTCCGCCTCCGTCTGACCGTCCAGAATGAAAACAGCCGCTCCCGTTCTCGCTTTGAGACGGTTCATGGCAGAAATATCCGTTTCCGTCTTTTTCGGTGTGATGAGTACACAGCAGTTGGTGTCATAGTCTCTTTTCAAAACCATGTTTACCATTTCGTCAACGGAAACCTCTGCCGTATAGGAGTTCGCTCTTCCGAGACCCTCCAAAATTCGGCTAAGATGCTGTTCGCCAAGACCTGATTTTAAAAGCGGAAGCCTTCCTATCGATGTCTGCAGACAGCCCGAGTGATAGAACGAAAACGGTATTTGCTCTCGCTCCAGCTTCTCGCAAACCGTTCGGCAAAGCTTGTAGCAATATTCTATGCTCTTGTCGCCCGCTCCCTCCGACGAGAACAAAAGCGTGAGCTTTCTGTCGGTCGTGTGGTCGTATTGCTTGACCATGAGTCTGCCACTCTGAAGACTTCTCGTCCAAGAAATAGATTTTTGTGGCTCTCTGCCCGTGTATTCTCTGAATCCCACCGTTAAAATAGGATCTTCGTGAATTTGGCGGTTCACACTTCTCTCGCCCATAAGTCCGCCCGAAAGAAACGAAATATCAGCGTCCTCCAAACACCTCGGAATGACGACAAATTCTTCAGTGCCGCGAAATTCTCTCGACTTCGTCTTGATACCGATGAAATCTCCCGCCGAAACGGAGGAGTTCGTCAGTCGGTAAAGTCCTCTGTCGGGAATTTTAATCTTCACGGTAAATTCCGCCGTTTGCTTAGGCATAAGAAAGCACGAAACGCTGTATTCTCCAAGGTTACCGTAGGAATCAAGCTTTCCTCTCTGGTTTTCGCAAAGCTTAGCTTTTCCCGGAACGTTGCACCTTGCCGTAAGAAAGAAAGCAGGCAACGCCGAGCGGTTATTGAGAGTTATTTTGATCGCAAGCTCCTCGTCAGGCTCGACAAGGTATTTCTCCGCCGCTATTTTAAGACCGATACGCTTTAGCGTGTAGCGGCTGAGAAAATACTCAAGAAAAGCTACGAGAAGCACAAGTATTATAAAAAATACTATCATTCGATACTCTCCAGCGGCACCTGTACTTCGCTCAAAAGTCTCAAGACGTAGCCTTCGGAATCTTTTCTCGAGCCGAGACTTCCAGAAATTCTGTGAGCCAAAACGGGAACAGCCATATCCTTGACATCCTCGGGAATAACAAAGCTTCTGCCCGAGAAAAGCGCCTTAACCTGAGACGCCTTATAAAGAGCAAGCGCACCTCGTGTGGAAACTCCCGCACCGAGACCCGATGCGTTTCTTGTTTTCTCGATGATATCCATGATGTAGGAAGCAACAGCCTTTGAAACGCTCGTTTCGCTGATTTTTTTCTTGAGATTTGCAGTCTCCTCTGCGGAAACAACCTCTTTTACCTCACTCAAAATATCTATGCTTGATTTCCTCATCAAAACGCTCATTTCTTCCTCACGGCTCATGTACCCCATGGAAAGACGCATGAAAAATCTGTCTATCTGAGCCTCGGGAAGCGGAAATGTTCCGCCCGATTCAAGCGGATTTTGGGTTGCCATAACGAGGAACGGCTCTTCAAGTGCGAAGGTCGTTCCGTCCACCGAAATCTGCTTTTCCTCCATTGCCTCAAGAAGACTCGACTGCGTTCTCGGTGTGGCACGGTTTATTTCGTCAGCCAAAACGATATTGGCAAAAAGCGGGCCCGCTCTGAATTCAAACTCTCCGCTCTTTTGATTATAGAAATGAATTCCCGTCAAATCGGAGGGAAGTATATCGGGAGTGAACTGTATTCTTTTGAACGAGCCGCCGACAGCCTTTGAAAAGGTTCTTAGCAGCATGGTTTTTCCCGTGCCGGGAACATCCTCGAGCAGAATGTGACCGCCGCAAAGGTAGCAAATGAGTACCTTCTCGATAACATCTTCCTTTCCGACAATCACCTTTGAGCACTCTTTTGTGATTTTCTCTTTGTATGAAACAAACGCCTTAGTATCCATCTTTCTTCCTTTTTATCAGTTATCAGTAAAGTTTTAAAATATCGTCAAGATTTTTTCTTGGGTTGAAGTTCGGTTCGCCGTCACGGTAGCCGACTGCGATAACAGCCATTATTTCCTCGTTTTCGGGGATAGAAAGCTCCTCTCTTATCTTGTCGGAGTGTCTGAGTCCCATAATGAGAGTGTCAAGTCCCATGTTGCTTGCGGCAAGAATCATATATGCATTCTGAAGACCGAGGTCATATGCACCCCAACCGTCACCGATTTCATTCGCAACCTCGCCCTTTAAGGAGCCCGACTCGCCTTTTACAAATGTCGTGACAATAAGAGCCGCACCCTTTGATCTGTTCTGATTGAAAGAAGGCAAAACGTCCTGTCTGAATTTCTCGAGCTTTTCGGGAGTTCTCACAACATAATATCTGCCTGTCTGAGTATTCGTCCATGACGGAGCCATCTGAGCCGCAGAGACAATCTCTCTTATCTGCTCATCACTGACAATCTTATCCTCGTACTTTCTTACGCTTCTTCTAACCTTTGTCAATTCTGCAAATTCCATGGTGTATTCCTTTCTTCTCCGTTATTTTTTATTCTTAAGCTTTTCGATAAAAGCCTGAACCATCGTGAGATACGAAGCCTTGATGCTGTCTTGAATATCAAGTCCCAAATCAGTCAGTTTCTCGGCAATTTGCTTTTCGGCGTTCTCGTATCCTATCTCCTCGGAAACGACAATTTCTATCTCGAGAAAAACGCCAAGCATCTCGACGCTGTCAACGCAGGCGGTCATATTGTCCTTGTGGTAATAGCGTCTTGTCTTTATTACGGGATCAACCTTGCGGTAGCCGAGAGAAAGCATAACCTCCTCCATGACGTCGGAATTTTCGACGCCTGTCTCGAGCTCTTTTCTCGCCTTGATTCCCGATGAAAGCCTCGGACCCTTGTAGGTTATCATATCGTGCTTTTCGCCCGTCTCGAGATTTTCGGTGCGTCTTATTCTGAATGCGTCACCGCACTTTTTGAAATCATGAAAATCCGAATCGAAATATTCGTCCGATTCTCTCAAAAGCTTACCCTTAACAAAGCCGTCGTTTTCGAGCGATTTTATGATTTCTTCCCTGTCCTTTACGGGAAGCTTAACTTCAACTTCAAGCATATTTATCCTCTTTTCACGGAAAAATTAATTCAAACACATCAAATAATACTTAGATTATACTTCAATATTTCTATGATTACAAATATTTTGCCGTGCTTTTTACACACAAAAAGAGCGAAGCCGAATTTAAGTTTCGCTTCGCTCTGTAAATTTTATAAGTTTTCAACTATTTCAATTTAATTGTTGAAAATCAGTCGGCTGCGGGCATTTCGATTTTACCTCTGCCCATGTGCTTGACTCTCTTCTCTACCTCTTCAATCTTGCCGTCGTTAAACGCCGTTGTGTAGTTACCTGTGAGATAACCCGTAACACGTCTTAACTGCTGAATGTGATGACTTCCGCACTCAGGGCAGCAGTCGTCAAATTCATCGGTATATCCGCAGTCAAGGCAAGTATCGTTCGGAACATTGATTGCAAAATAAGGAATATCCTTATCCATAGCATAATTAACGATAGTCTCAAGTGCCTCGAGATTATTCTTTGCTCCGCTGTCAAGCTCGACATATGTGATGCATCCTGCTGAAGAATATCCCGTAAGCTGTGATTCAATATCAATCTTTCTTGCGGCACTCATCTTCTTCCAAACAGGAACATGAATGCTGTTTGTGAAGAACTTCTTGTCGCTGACATTAGGAATCTCGCCGTACTTCTTCTTGAACTTTGTCATTGCGGTGTAGCAAAGATTCTCGGCAGGAGTATAGTAAACGCCGAAGTTGAGCTTGTACTGCTCTTTAAACTCTGCGCATCTCTGCTTGTAAAGACTTTCAATTCTCTTTGCAAGCTCCATGCCCTTATCCTCTGTGTGGTCACAGCCGATAAGAATCTGAAGAGTCTCTGCCAAACCAAGCTGACCTAACGCAAGAGTGCCGTGCTTAAGAGCAGAGCGGATTCCCTCCTCGGGAACATAACCGGCCATGGTATTGTTCTCATACATAAATCTTGCCGATGCCGGGCTCTGCTGGCAAATCCAGTCGAAACGCTCGATGAGCATATCCTTTGCCTCGAAAATCTTCTTATCGAGAAGTTTCATGAATGTCTCGACAACATCCTCGCCCTTCTTCTCTGCGGCTTCCTTTGCCTCCATGGCAAGAGTCGGCATAATGATAGTAACAGGACATACATTTCCTCTGCCGTCCTTGAGCTGACCGAAGCCATTGATGTCATAGCCGTTAGCGGTACGGCATCCCATCGTACTGAAATATGTCTTGGGGTCGTTTCTGTCATAACCCTCATTGCCCGACCAATCTACGTTGCAGTAGTTCGGATAAAGGCGCTGAGCGGTACTTCTGAGCGCAAGCTTGAAAAGATCGTAGTTAGGATCGCCCGGCTCACGGTTCACACCTTTCATGCACTGGAAAATTCCGCACGGGAAAATGCTTGTTCTGTGAAGTCTTCCGAGACCCTCAATGGAAACAGTAAGGAGCGACTTGATGACCATTCTTCCCTCGGGAAGCGTGCATGTTCCGTAGTTAATGGAGGAGAACGGAAGCTGACCGCCGCTTCTTGACTGAAGGGTGTTCAAATTGTGATACATACCCTCAACAGACTGATGGACCTCTTTTTCGGTCATATCCATAGCGTACTTTCTGACGCGCTCGTCGGAATAAACCTCTGTATCATCGATAGAAACATTTTTCGGCTCAAGCTCACCGAGTGAGAACTCTTCGTCCAAAATATACTTTGCACCGTTGCGGTAGTTCTTGAAAAAGCTCTTTCTTACATACGGCACGAGCGAATGGTCAAGGTGAGTTGCACTGACGCCGCCAAACTGCTGAAGGCTCTGAAGCTGGAAAAGAACAGCAACAAGCTGCATAGCCGTGTTTACGCTGTTAGCGGGTCTTACGTCTGTCTGTCTCGTGTTAAAGCCCTTCTCAAGAAGATCGTCTATCGGAAGGCTAAGACAGTTGTGCATGCCGGCTGCATATGAATCGAGATCGTGGATATAAATCTCGTTGTTCTCGTGATTTGCCCTTGCCATTGGAGAAATGATGTTTCTCATGGCGTAGTCTTTTGTCAAAACTCTTGTAGCCTCACCCACACGGCCGCTGAAGGATCTTTCGTCAAGGTTAGCATTCTGATTCTCGACATTCTCGGCACGAAGCTTCTCTCCGATTGCATCGAAGAAATCACTTCTTGACTCCCGTGCAACCTCTTTCTTGTAGCGGAACCTCACATACTTCTGAGCAACCTCATAGCCTCTTACCTCCATGATGGCAACTTCAACCATATTCTGAATGTCCTCTACAGAGACCTTCTCGCCCTGTCGTCTGACGGTTCTCTCGACCATTTCGGCTACAGCATTGATCTGTGAGCGAGAGAGCTTCTCACGAGTTGTAACCTCGGTGTTCGCCCTTGCGACAGCCGCCTTTATCTTCTCGGCGTCGAACTTAACCTCTCGTCCGTCTCTTTTTGTTATATATAAATCAGTCATAAATTTAAACATATCCTTTCACGCCCCGCAGGGTCTGTTAAGAATATTATAGATTTTTTCAAAAAAAGTCAATTGTAAAAAGTGACAGCTTTTTATTCACACACATTTAACAGCTTTGTTTTTTTGCCTGTTTTGATGGGAAAGCAAGCCGTTTTCAGCAGAAAAAAAGTGCACAAAAGCTTGTTCGCTTTACAAGAAAATAATTTGCCTCGCCAAGCCAAAACCACAATATATAGTTAAATCAAATCATTCGGCACACTACCGATTGACATAAAACACACTGGCAATAAGTCTAAAAATTTACTCTATTCGTGCCCGATTTTATAAATCTTCACGAAGCTGTTTCTTAACCCTCGCAAGCTTGAGTTTTATGTAACCGAAAGCAAAACAGGCTTTTGTATACAAGTGATTTGCAGGTGCGATTTTAGCCCTCTGTCGCAGTGCGTGACAAACTCTACAATTATCTCGGCACATTTATCTTTGTACCGAAGCTATCACATAAATGCAAAAAAGACAAGTCAAAAGACTTGTCTTTTTTGGTGGAAGAGGATGGATTCGAACCATCGAAGCATGACGCAACAGATTTACAGTCTGCCCCCTTTGGCCACTCGGGAACTCTTCCAAATTATGGAGCTGGTGAACGGACTCGAACCCCTGACCTGCTGATTACAAATCAGCTGCTC
>CAVDQG010000014.1:0-40897 GCA_963611165.1 Bacteroides uniformis | reverse complement strand
GTGGGCTCCGCCCACACCCGCACGCTTTTTGAAAAAAGCGTGGCAAAAACTTTTATGTTTTTTCACTTTGTCTTTTCTTCATATTTCTTTTATATCATATCTGCTTCAAAATTAAGTTGCATATTTTTTCTCTATGTGTTAATATAGCTTTACACGCGATGAAAAAGAAAAGTAACATTCAAACTGCGGTAAAGAGATGGCTTGTCATCGGCTGAAAGCAAGTCACGGTTAAGTGAATGCGAAGTTCGCTTTGGAGCGGCAGAGCTGAAAATCTTCAGTAAGCCCTGACGGCAAACGCCACGTTACGGCTGAAAGAGGGCAGATTAATTGCTTTGCTTTTTCTGTCGAATTTGGGTGGTACCACGGAAATTTCGTCCCAAGATGCTTTTTGGCATCTTGGCTTTTTTTATTTTGTTATAGTGAAATCACACTATCCCGTAGGGGCGACCTTCGGTCGCCCGACATCTAAGACCGTTTAAGCGAAAGACGATAAAAAGCTGCTCCTTCGGAATTATCAATTTAATCACACAGTAAATCAGATAATCAAAACCGTGTATAAGCTCATTATTATTTGTTAATTATAAATTATTAATTATAATTTGAAAGGATTTTTGAATATGCAAGAATTAAATGCACTGAACGAACGCCTTGCCCAGATAAGGCAGGAGATTGAAGAGGGTGCTAAGGAGCTTCACTCCTCCAAGGCTGCCTACGAATTCAAAAAACGTTTCATGGACGGCAAAACAGGCGCCATCGGCTCTCTCTCAAAGGGCATGCGTGACGTTCCCAAGGAGAACCGTGCCGAGTACGGCAAGCTTATCGGTGAGATTCGCTCATGGGCTGAAAACAAATTTAACGAGATTGACACTGCTCTTAAGGAGCGTGAGCTTGAGCTTCGCTATGAGTCCGAGAAAATCGACATCACTCTCCCGGGCGAGGAGAATATCACAGGCAATCTTCACCCGATTACTCAGATGAAAAACCAGCTTATTGATATTTTCGCATCAATGGGATTTGATGTTTTCGAGGGTGCGGAAATCGAAAACGATTACTATAACTTCACCGCTCTTAACACACCGCAAGACCACCCCGCAAGAGACATGCAGGATACCTTCTATCTCTCGCCCGAATTCTTGCTCAGAACACAGACCTCCGCAGGTCAGATTCACGTCATGGAGGCACAGAAGCCGCCGATTAAGATTGTTTCCCCGGGTAAAGTTTTCCGTTCCGACGATGACGCAACCCATTCTCCGATGTTCCACCAGATGGAAGGTCTTGTAGTCGACAAGGGAATCACCCTTTGCGACCTCAAGGGTATGCTTGATTTATTTGTACAGAGAATTTACGGCGAGGACGTCAAGACAAGACTTCGTCCATCCTACTTCCCGTTCACAGAGCCGAGCGTTGAAGTTGACTGCTCATGCTTCTCATGCGGCGGCACAGGCACAAAGAACGGCTGCGGCTGCAAGCTTTGCAAGGGCACAGGCTGGATTGAGGTTCTCGGTGCGGGCGTTGTTAACAAAAAGGTTCTCGAGAATTGCGGAATTGACAGCGACGAGTACTCCGGCTTCGCATTCGGAATCGGAATCGAGAGAGCCGCTATGCTCAAGTACGGCATCAACAATATCAAGCATCTTTACGAGAGCGATTTAAGAGTTTTGTCACAGCTTAACGACAACGATTAATTAGTTGAAATGCGGAAAGTAAATTTTTCTCTTATTTCCGTTTCAATTCTTTCGTTTTCAATTTTGATTTTTAGAAAAACCGGAGGTTTTTTATGTTAGTACCATTAAGTTGGCTTAAAGAATATGTAGATATAAATGTTACAGCCGAGGAACTCGAGAAAAAGCTTTTTGATTCGGGCTTCGAGGTTGAGGAGCTCATCGAGGTCGGCAAGGACGTTTCAAATGTAGTTGTCGGCTATGTCGAAACCTGCGAGGCTATCCCGGATACTCATCTTCATTTGTGTCAGGTGGACACAGGCGTTCACGGCAAGTGGCAGATTTGCTGCGGTGCGGACAACGTTGTCGCAGGAAAGAAATTCCCCGTTGCTCTCATCGGCGCTACCGTTTATGCAACAGCTAAAGACCACAAGACAATCGAGGGCGTTATGACCATAAAGAAGGGTAAGCTCCGCGGATACGAGTCTCAGGGCATGCTTTGCTCAGGCACAGAGCTCGGTCTCAGTGAAGACCTTTACCCGGGCGCAGGCTACAACGGACTTCTCGTTCTCCCTGAGGAAGCACCTATTGGCGCAGACGTTAAGCCTATTCTCGGCATGGACGACTATATTTTTGATATTTCCATCACCGCTAACCGCCCCGACTGCCAGTCTATTTACGGCATCGCACGTGAGGTTGCCGCAATTCTCGGTGAGAGAGTTAAGACTCCCGCACTCGATTACACAGAGACAGACGTCACTAAAGACGGCTTCACCGTAACGGTAGACGCTCCCGACCTTTGCCCACGTTACTCCGCTCACTACATCTATGATGTTAAAATCGGCGAATCTCCGGCTTGGATGAAGAGAAGACTTGCTTTAGTCGGCATCGGCTCAATTTCCAATATCGTCGATATCACAAACTACATTCTCATGGAGCTCGGTCAGCCGATGCACGCATTCGACTGTGACTACCTCGAGGGCAACGCAATCAACGTAAGACGTGCAGAGAACGGCGAGCAGATTATCACTCTCGACGAGAAAAAATTCACTCTTAATGACAAGAACCTTGTCATTTGTGACGGCGTAAAGCCTGTTGCACTTGCAGGTATCATGGGCGGACTCAACTCCGAAATCCGTGACACCACAAACGAAGTTATGTTTGAGTCGGCTAAATTTGCACGTGACAACATCAGAAAGTCATCCCGTGCACTCGGTCAGTCTTCGGACTCCTCAGCACGTTACTCAAAGGGTGTTGACGAATATGCAACAGAAATGGCACTCAAGCGTGCATGCCACCTCGTTGAAGAACTCGGTTGCGGTAAGGTTTCATCTACAAAGGTTGATGTAAACACAGGCAACAGCCTTGAGCCGACACCTATGAAGGTTTCTATCAGCAAGATTAATGCTGTTCTCGGAATCAAAGTTCCCGATGAAGACATCATCAGAATTCTCGATAACCTCTGCTTCGCTCCAGAGGTAAACGGCGATGAGCTCACAATCTATGTTCCGGCTTACCGTGAGGACATGGAGGACTATCCCGATGTTGCAGAAGAGGTCATCCGTATGTACGGCTACGATCATATCGTATCCACATTCATGCCGACCGCTCAGGTAACTGCCGGCGGACTTAACGCACGTCAGAAGACAGAGCTCAAGATTAAGAAAGGCTTACTCGAGACAGGCGCTTACGAGTGCATTCACTACTCGTTCTTCTCGCCAAACGACCTCGACCTCATCAGACTTCCCGAGGATGCTCCCGAGAGACACGCAATCCGCCTTCTCAACCCAATCAACGAGGATCTTTCTCTCATGAGAACAACTCTCGTTCCGTCCATGCTCAACGCTGTTGCAAGAAACCAGAAGCGTGGAAATTACGAGGGAAGACTTTTCGAGATTGCTAATAAATTCATCGCAAATGACCTCCCGCTCACAGAGTATCCCGAGGAGAGAGAAACTCTCTGCGGTGCGGTATTCGGAGAGAAAGAGGACTTCTTCTCCATGAAGGGCATGGCTGAGAAGCTCGCAGAAATTCTCAATATCAAGTTCACTTATGAGAGAACAGAAAAGCCGTTCCTTCACCCGTATCAGTCCGCTGAAATCAGATGTGACGGTGAGGCTGTCGGATACCTCGGCAAACTCCGCTATGAGATTCAGGATGAACTCGATATGAAAAACTCCTGCTACATCATGGAAATCGACCTCAAGGCTCTTTCCAAGTGGTACGGCACCGTTCCGAGCTACGAGCCGCTTTCTCCGTTCTCCGACGAGAAGCGTGACCTCGCTCTCATCTGCGACAAGGACATCACCTGCGGACAGATTGAAGATGTAATCGCCGCTTCATGCCAGTACATCAAGAAAATTAAGCTCTTCGATGTTTACGAGGGCGTTCAGGTAGGTCTTGGCAAGAAGAGCATGGCTTTCACTGTTACATTCGCTCCGAAGGACGAAGCTCTCACAAATGAGCAGGTAGACTCATTTGTCAAGAAGATACTCAAGAATCTCAAGAAGAATCTCGAAATTGAGATAAGAAGCTGATTGTAAATATAATTATTTTCACAGATAAATAATAACGCCACGGATTCCAAATCGGTTTCCGTGGCGTTTTCTTTGTTATCGATTTTCGAGGCAAAAAGGAGCCCGACCATCGTCCTGATTCGATGGTCGGGAATGTTAAAAAAAGAATTTTAATTCTTGTACTCAATTATTTAGCCTTAACCGCATTATCGGAGTTAAGTGCGTTAAGCGTGTTCTCGCCGACAACGCCGTTGTCTTTGATTCCGTTAGCTTTCTGGAATGCCTTGACAGCCTCCTCGGTAGCCTCACCGAAGAATCCGTCATAGCTGTTGTCGAGATAACCAAGCTCTGCCAATTTCTCCTGAACCTCAATTACCTTGGAGTAGTCGTTATCAAGTCCTGCCTGAAGTCCCTCTGTATCCTCTAGAGTAGCCTCGCTTGATTCCTCGGAGCTTTCAGCCTTGGAGGATTCTTCCTTGGAGCTCTCCTCCTTAGAAGACTCGTTCTTGCTTGATTCTTCCTTTGAGGATTCCTCTTTGGAAGATTCCGAACTGCTCTCCTCGGATGACTCCGCACCGCTGTATTCGACAGATGTGCTTGTCTCCTTTGTAAGGCTCGGATAAGCGACTGCAGCGATATTTGTAGCTGTCGTGATGACAGTTCTGCCCTGCCACTCAATCTCGTTTGAAGGGATTTCGTAAACGTTGCCGTTTGTGACCGCCTTGAGTGAAGCGAAGTTCTCGTTGCTCATAATTTTATCTTTAACGCCCGTGTCACAGAAGATGTAATCGGGATTGCCGATTTTGAGATTTTCAAAATCAAATGTTCCGTTCTCTGAGCCCTTGAAGATATTTGTAAGACCCGCATACTCGAAAACAGTGCTGATTAATGTGTCGCCCGTAGCTGCCTTTGACTCATCGTCATAGAGATAGCAAGCAGTCAAAATTGTCTTAGACTCGGGAATGATTCTCGATAAATCGTCAAGAGATGTGAAAATGCTCTCTGCTGTCTCCTGACCCTTTTTGTAGCCGGTGTTTGCACCCTCGAGAACAGAACCGAGCTGAGTATAAAGTCTCTCGAAATCGGATCTTGAGCTTGAAGCAGAAATCGCAACAAATTTAACTCCAGCCTCGGTGAGCTTTGCGCTCATATCATCGGAAAAGCTCTCCGCAATGACAACATCGGGCGAAAGTGCCGTGATAGCATCGACATCGGAAGCGTTAACCTTTGTGAGAGTCGAGAAATCGTCCTGTGTAGCGTCCTCGCTGACTGCCTTAAGGCTCGTTTCGTAGCCCATAGCAAGAATAGCGTCGGCAAGCGAAGCGCTCAGGCAAACAACCGAACTCGGCTTGGAGTCGATTGTGACCTCATTTACCGTTACGGGGTAATTCTGAAGGTCTGCTGTGCCGCTTTTGTCGACATCAACGCTTGATTTACAGCCTGCGAAGCTTGAAAGAACAAGTATAAGCACCAAAAGGAGTGCCGAAAGCTTTTTTATAGACATATCAATATCTCCTTATAATACATAGTTTCACGCTTACATTTTACTATTTCTTACAAAATCAGTCAAGCAAAAGGAATTTTCCTTGACAAACGGATAAGAAAATATTAAAATTATACAGTCGGTTGACGGACGCTGTTTTGTCAATCGCAAAAGTGAATATTTGGAGAGTTGTCCGAGAGGTCGAAGGTGCAGCACTCGAAATGCTGTGTTCCCACAAGGAACCTAGGGTTCGAATCCCTAACTCTCCGCCAGAATGTCCGATAGCCGTTTGGTTATCGGATTTTTTTGTCATTCCTTCGTTATTTCTCTTTGTGTAAACAAGTCGGCTCGAAGAATGCCCGACTGCAAACGCATAGCGTTTTTGTCGTATTTTCCGAGCCTGTCTTTTTGTTTATTTGGTATTTTTCTTCGTGTAAATCAGTCGGCTGCTTCGTTGGGCTACGGTCGCTTTGCTCCCTAAAATCACTTCGTGATTTTGGTTAAGCCTCCAAGCCTATATTCTTTTTTATTTGTATTTGCGTTTGGTATTATTCTGAGCAAACAACAATCTGCAAGAGAAAATGCCCGTCTGCGAATGCTACGCATTCTTGACGTATTTTCTCTTGCTGTCTTCTTTTTTATCGATTCGCTCTGTTTTTTCGTTTTTAGCCACAGCTATTAATTTCTCTTGTGGGCTCCGCCCACACCCGTTCGCTTTTTGAAAAAAGCGAAACCAAAAACTTTTGTGTTTTTGGCTTTTGTGTTTTTGCTTTTGCGTTTGTTTCTTTGTGCTCTTTATTTCCCTTTTATCTCTTCCCCGTAGCTCTCATAAAGTTCTCTCAAAAAGCTATCCATATAATTATCAGCCTCGGGAGAATAGGTACTTATCACGATTTGATTTTCGGGCGCAAGATTTATATCGTATGTCTCCGGCATAAGCGTGATACCGACGCGCATAAGTCCCTCGCCGTCAAATGACGCCATGCATGTGATTCCCACACGGTTCTTGCGGTAAACATTCCAAAACTCCTCGAAGCTTGGTGCATTCTCCCTTGTGTACTCAGCGGCATACATCTTGTCCGACTCGATTCTTCCCGGCTTAATCATGGCATTCGCCTGTTTATTGATAATCGAAACATTAGTATTATACAGCTTTGGTAATTTTAAAAATGTATAGCACAAACGTGCTTTGTTTTTGGCAATATGCATATCGGGCAATGTGACCCTATACATCGGCATATTAAATCCACCTTTCCTTTTTAGTCTCTTACGCTGAATCGGCATCCGCAATAGTTCTGACGATATAAATCGTACATAGCGGAAAGCTCGATACTGCGTTTATATCCCTCTTTTTTCTTGAAATCAGACGGAAGATGCTTCACTCCGATTTCTTTCTCAAGCTTTTCGCCTATCTCGTTAATCTTCTGCGAACTTTTGAGCGGACTTATCGAGAGAGTTGTCGTGAAGTAGTCAAATCCGTATTTCTTGGCAAGCTCAGCCGCCTTTCGCATACGCATTTCATAGCATTTGAAACAGCGTGCACCGCCCTCAGGGACATTCTCAAGTCCCTTTGCCATTTCTTCAAACTCCTCGCTGTCATAGCCGACAGAAAGAAACTTGACAGGGTGAACCTGCGGAAGCACGGAAATCAGGCGTTTAACCTCATTTTCACGCTTCAAATATTCCTCGTGCGAAGAAATATTCGGATTATAGAAAAGCAACGTAATATCAAAGTACTGCGAGAGATACTCAAGGCAATAGGAACTGCACGGTGCACAGCATCCGTGAAGCATAAGCTTGGGGACATTTCCGTCAAGCGAAGCGATGAGTGAGTCAAGAAGTCTCTGATAATTTACCTTTGGTTTATTATTTGTATTATTCATATTTATCAAAACTCAAGTCTCATCTGATACCAAACGGCGCCGCCGTGAGTGGACTCGGAAATTCCCTCTTTTTTGAAGCCGAACGAAGCATAATAATCGACAAGCTTGTCCTTACAAGTGAGCACAAGTCCTTTTCTGCCGCTCATCTTTGCATTGTCGATTGCAGTTCTCAAAAGCTTGCCCGCAAAGCCCTTCTTTCGTGCGGACGGGATTGTGTTCACACCAAAAATCATCTGCCAGTCGCCGTTCTCATCATGCATGGAAGCCTTAGCGTACATTTCATCGGTCAAATCTCTTTCGTCGGTGCAAAATCCGTCCACGAATGAAACAAGCTTTTCATCGTCAAACAAAAGCCAGAAGTGATTCGGATAAGCCTCCACTCTCTCACGGATTTCCTCGGGAGAAGCCGCCTCGGCAGCAGGAAAGCACTCAGCCTCAACTGCGGCAAGTGCCGGAATATCTGATAAATTAGCTGTTCTGATTAACATTTCAAATACCTCTTTTTCAATTAATTTTCGTGAATTACAGTATTTAATCAAATTAGATTAGGGCAAAATCCCGTTAATTTCAGAATAATATTTTCGTAATTATTTAGTATATACAAATTAGATTAAAAATTCAACTCAATGTTTGGAATCGGCTTTATCTTGAATAAAACGCATAATTATGGTAAAATTTTAATTTGTTCAGAGTAAAATTAGATATATATTCATTTACATATCAGAGGTAAATTATGATTAGACCTTAATACTGTAATTTTACATTTTTTCACGAATAAATATATTTTAGATAATGAGGATAAATATGGCTGATTTAAGAACAGAAATAGAAAAAAGAAGAACCTTTGCCATTATCTCGCACCCTGACGCAGGTAAAACCACACTCACGGAGAAATTCCTCCTTTGGGGCGGCACAATCAATCAGGCAGGTATGGTTAAGGGTAAGAAAAATACAAAGCACGCTGTCTCCGACTGGATGGAAATCGAAAAGCAGAGAGGTATTTCCGTCACCTCGTCCGTCATGCAGTTCAATTATGACGGCTACTGCATAAACCTTCTCGACACCCCGGGTCACCAGGACTTCTCCGAGGACACATATCGTACCCTTATGGCTGCCGACAGCGCTGTAATGGTCATCGATGCCGCTAAGGGTGTTGAGCCGCAGACCCGCAAGCTTTTCAAGGTTTGCGTCATGAGAAATATTCCTATTTTCACGTTCATCAATAAGATGGACCGTGATGCTCTCGACCCATACGATCTTCTCGATGAAATCGAAAAAGAGCTTGGCATCGGTACATATCCGATGAACTGGCCAATTGGCTCAGGAAAACGCTTCAAGGGTGTTTACGACAGAGCAAAGTCTCACATTGTTGAGTTCACACCGAACTCGGGTCAGAAGGTTGAGGCAAGAGAGATTGACATTAACGACGCTTCGCTCGCTGACGATTTGGGCGATGAGCTTTACGAGACGCTCAAAAACGACGTTGAGCTTCTCGACGGTGTCGGTGACGATTTTGACATTGACAGAATCAGAGCAGGAAAGCTTTCTCCCGTTTTCTTCGGTTCGGCGCTCACAAACTTCGGCGTTGAGCTTTTCCTTGAGGACTTCTTGAAGCTCACCACCTCACCGCTTCCGAGAAACGCAGTCGAGGGCGTTGTTGACCCGATGAGCGAGAACTTCTCTGCATTTGTATTTAAAATTCAGGCAAACATGAACAAAGCTCACCGTGACCGAATCGCATTCATGAGAATTTGCTCGGGTAAATTCGAAAAGGGCATGGAAGTAACTCATGTTCAGGGCGGAAAGAAGATTAAGCTTGCTCAGCCGCAGCAGATGATGGCTCAGTCAAGAGAAATTATCGAAGAAGCTTACGCAGGCGACATCATCGGTATTTTCGATCCGGGTATTTTCTCAATCGGCGACACCGTCTGCACGGGTAAGAAAGTCACATTCGAGGGAATTCCTACCTTCGCTCCCGAATTCTTCTGCCGTGTTGCTCAGAAGGACACCATGAAGAGAAAGCAGTTCGTCAAGGGCGTAACTCAGATTGCGCAAGAAGGTGCAATTCAGATATTCCAAGAGGTTGCATCAGGTATGGAAGAAGTTATCGTCGGCGTTGTCGGTACTCTTCAGTTTGATGTTTTCAAATATCGCATGGAGAGCGAATATAACGTAGAGCTTAGAATGGAAAATCTCCCCTACTCGCTCATTCGCTGGATTGACACTCCCGATGTTGACCTCAAAAAACTCAACCTCACCACCGATACCAAAAAGGTTCAGGATATGAGGGGAAGATATCTTCTTCTTTTCTCGAACGAATGGAGCATCGACTGGGCACTTGAGCATAATAAAGGGCTTGAGCTTTCAGACTTCTCAAGAAACTGATTACAGGATTTTTGCGGGACGCTTTTTAGGGCGTCCCTTCTTTTTTGCCGTCTATTTTCACATAAAACACGGCTAAATATTAATTAATAGTTAATATTGTGCAAGAAGACTTGCTATTTTTGCCTTTTTTTGGTATTATATATTCAAAATGAAGATTCAAAGAAGGAGGTGCCCTTATGGCAGACTATCAGAAGGACGCTACTCAACCGTTTTCCTTTGAAGAAATTAAAGAGGAAGATACCAGAATCATTCTAAAGGCAGTTTACGATGCTCTTTCGGAAAAAGGCTACAACCCTATCAGTCAGCTTGTGGGTTACATTCTCTCTGAAGACCCCACATATATCACCACCCATAAAAACGCAAGATCTCTTATCAGACGAATCGATCGCGATGAGTTACTGAAAGACCTCGTGCGCAATTACCTCGGTGTGAGCAAGGACAGATAAGCTAAAGGGCAGCCTGTAAAAAGGCACGCCCTTTTTTAGTTTTGCTGAATTTGCGGGATTTTCGTGGCGCAACCTGTGAAGAGAAAGTTTTTCACCCTCTTCACCTCACAAACTGAATGAAGGGACGAATGTATTATGGCAAATTTTCAGAAGTATAAAGGAAGACCGATAGTACGCTCAGGCGACACTATCTATTACGGAAGCATGAAAAAGCCTTTTGTCGCTAAGCTCGACATCAAGACAAAAAAGGAAGTCAAGGACATGAACGTTGCCGACAGAATCACAATTCAGATTCTTGCAACAGACCCCACCACTCCGCCGGCAAAGATGATTGCTAAGCGCGGTGAAGCAAACGGTCTTTACGAGGCAATCGACACCGCATCCGTTTGGCTTGACAAGGCTAACGCTTAATGCATAATACCGAATTTTGTAAGGACGATTTTTATATCGTCCTTATTTTTTTGCGAAAAAAGAGCACTCCGAAGAGTGCTCTAAGTTTACTTTCAGTTTATTTTTCAACTGTTTTATTTAACTTGTGGAAAACAAGCTCGTTTTGTTAAGCAATATAAGCATTGAGGAACTTGATGACCTCGCCGATGAGCTCTTTAGTCCAGAAGTTGATTCCGTGACCTGCACCGACAACCTTGAAGAACTCGGCAACCTTGTTGCACTCAAGAAGCTTCTTGTAGAGTATAACGCTCTGATTGAACGGCACAAGCTCGTCCCAGTCGCCGTGAGCAATCATAATCGGAGGGATTGGCTTCTCTGCCGATATGTAGGTGCACGGGTCACCCGGCTTTGCAATCTCGGGATGTTCGGCTACACAACCGCCGAAAAGAATGTCCTCGGGAATATTTGACAAGTCTGTCGTGAAAGCAGGATTTCTCGGAGCGTCGTTGATTCTTCCGCAGTCTGTCGGGCCGTAGAAATCGATAACGCAGTTTACAGCGTCGGAATACTCTCTGTTATCGTCTGTCTTAAACTCCTCCATATCGCCTGTTACGCCGATAAGAGCGGCTGTGTTTCCGCCTGAGGAATCTCCCCAAATAGCAATTCTATCGGGGTCGATGCCGTATTTCTCGGCGTTCGCACGAAGAAATCTGATAGCAGATTTAACATCCTGAATGTAAGCAGGATACTTTGCCTTTGTTGCCGCACGGTATTTTACGGAAGCAACGGTATAGCCGGCTCTTACGATATCGGTGAACATTGGAATTCTTCTGTAAACCTTCTGCTCCATCCAAGCAGAACCCTGAACATAAATGACAAGCGGAGCTTTTCCGGGAATGTTCCCTGTCTGCCAATCAGGCTCGGCACGGCTTAAAAGCTGTAAAACCAAGTCCTCTTCGGGTCTTTGCACATAGACAATGTCTTTTGTGTAGTTAACTTCATTTGTGCTTGTGGCATCTGCCATGATTGTTTTCATTCCGGGAATAAATGTGTTGTCCTGCGGAATAACAGGTTTGTAATTCATAATATTATACTCACCTTTCCTGCTTAAATCAGCAAAATTTATTCAGCTTTTCGTCATATTCGAAGCCGACAGCCTTCAGCTTTTCGATAAGCTCGTCCTTGTCGACATCTTCTACCTTGCAAAATTCATCAAGCGAGGGATAAAAATCTCTGAGCTTGGTGTTCACTATGCTCATGAGCATAAACGGATCGTTTGGAAAATTCATGCGCTTAACCTCCGTTTCTTTCAGAAATTAACACTCGGTTAATTGGTTTTGTTTTCTTTCTTCTGCTTCTCTTCCTCTTCTCTTTCGAGCACGGTATACGCTACCTTGCCTACAAGAGTTTTCGGAAGATCCGCTCTGAATTCAAGCTCCCTTGGAACGGCATACTTTGCGACACGCTCTGCGCAGTAAGCAAGAATATCTTTTTTGAGCTCCTCGCTCTGCTCCACGCCTTGCTTGAGGACTACTATCGCCTTGACCTTCTGCATGCGGTAATTGTCCTTGACGCCGATTACGGTGCTCATGTGAACGTCAGGGTGAGAGTCAAGAACATTTTCAATCTGCGACGGGTAAACATTATATCCGCTTGTGATTATCATTCTCTTGAGTCTCTGCTTGAAATAGACAAAGCCCTCATCGTCCATTGTTCCGAGATCGCCCGTATGAAGCCACACTAAGCCGTCCTCGTGAAGCTGGAGCGTCTGTGCCGTCTCCTTGGGGTTATTCATATATCCCTGCATGACCGTTGGGCCGGCAATACAAATCTCTCCGATTGTTCCGTAAGGAACCTCCTCGTGAGTTGACGGCATAACTATTTTGTAGTAGGTATCGGGGAACGGAATTCCGATAGAGCCCTCCTTGTACTTAAATCTCGGAGTGAGGCAAGAAGCCGTGACGCACTCTGTCGTGCCGTAGCCCTCTCGAACCTGTTCCTTTGCCCCGTGAGCTGTGATGAACTCATCCACCTTAGTCTTCAATTCCACGCTGAGGCTGTCGCCGCCCGAGAACATTCCCTCAAGCTGGGACAAATCGAGAGTTTTCGCGTCCTCAATTCGAAGAAGTGCCTCATAAAGCGTAGGCACACCCGCTATCAAATTCGGCTTGTATTTTTTGAGCAAGCCGCAGTAGGTCTTTACATTGAACTGCGGAACGAGTATGCACGTGCATCCCCAGTAAAGAATCGTGTGAATGCAAACGCCGAGTCCGAAGCCGTGGAAAACAGGCATAATGGAAAGCATGGTGTGACCCGGAATAATGCAGTCGCCTGCCGTTCCCGTCTGAAGAGCGAGAGCATTAAAATTGAGGTTGGTGAGCAAAATGCCCTTGCTTGTTCCCGTTGTGCCGCCCGAATACAGAATAGCTGCGATTTCATCGCTCTTTGCGTGATAAATATACTCTCCGTGATATTTCTTGCCGCCGAGAATAAAATCTTTCCACTTGATTGCCGTGCTGTTTTTCGGAAGTGGCTTAACGCCCTTTCTTGTAAGCGGGAAAAGCAGTTTTTTGGCACCGACAAGACCGTCCGTAATATCGCAAATGACAAGATTTTTGTTGGAAAGTCTGTCCATAATTTTCTCAAACTTCGGATAGAACTGCAGAAGCGTGAGACACAAAACGGAGTTTGCATTATTGATATAATTAACAATCTCCTCTTCACCGGATAGCGGATGAATCATGCTTGCGACCGCACCCATCCTGTTGCATGCATAGAACATAACAAGTGCCTGAGGCGTATTCGGCATACAAACGGTAACTCTGTCGCCGGGCTTTACACCGTAAGCAACGAGTGCCCTTGCGGTGATGTGAACCTGTAAAATAAAGTCCTTATAAGTAACCTTGTTTCCGTAGAAATTATAAGCTACGGCTTTCTTCGGAACAGCCATTGCGGACGCTTCGATAGCGTCTATCATGGAGCCGTCAAAATAATCGAGAGTAGTCGGAAGTCCGTCCTCGTTTGCTACCTTGAACCACGGAGTTTTGACCGTCTCGGGAATCGGAAATCTAATCGAGCTTTTCTGAAATTTAGTCAGAAGCGGCTCATTTAACTTATTTGTAGTCATATCCGCTGTCCTCCTCTAACGGCTTATCAAGCAACTCGGGGTTATCGCAAATATGCTGTAAAAGCTTGAGCGAGCGTGCAAAATAGAATCCGTCGGCAATTCTTTCATCGAGAATTGCACCGATATTCATGACATCTCTTATCTCGACGCTTCCGTCCTCCATAACTCTCTGAGCCTTATGCATTACTCCGAGCGTGATGAAAATCGAAGCCGTGCCGTAGTTGCTCAAATGATGGTAAACGGCATCAGTCTTGATGCTGCCGAGATTCGATAGTATGACAGACGCATAGTTGATATCGCCCTCCGTGAGTGCTTTCGGAACCTTTCCCCAGAAATCAAGCCAGCGGACAACTCTTACTATGAACATCAAAAGAAGTCTCGGAAGTTTTCCGAATGTATCGAGAATATCGTCAATGCCGATTTGCTTCTCTCTGTCTCTCATTTCCTTTACTTCACCGTAGATTTTCTTGGAAACAAAATCGAGATCGTCACTGCCCTTTGCTTTGTAGAGCATGAGGCATTCTTCATCGTGGTCGGTAAAGCGTTTCTTAGCCGTGAAGCCTAAAACAATCTCGTCACGCTCATAAATTCTTCCGCCTTGAATAAAGCGGTTCATGTATCTTCTCTCGTTGAGAATTCTCGCAACCGCCAAAACCACGCAGTGGAAAATAGTGGTCTTATATTCGGGGTGCTCCTCGTTCTTCTTTGCTATATATTCCAAAAGCTTGGTAACATCAAGCTCCTGTTTCAGGTAGACCTCGCTGTCGGTTCTCTTGGGGTACAAATCCGCCATAACGACATTCATGCCGGGAGCATCCTTAACCCAATGGCCGTCTCTGCGATCGCCGAACTTTCTCGGTCTTTTCTCCATAAAAGCCATCTAATATATCCTCCAATCGTCAGCCTCGGCACGAGATACCTCTGTGCGTTAAGGCAGGCTAACGGTTTGATTTTACCACAACAAGCCAAAATTATCAATATATAAGACCAATAGTCAATTGCCGAAGCTCACGAATAAAAAGAAAACCGCTTCCATTTTTGGAAACGGTTAATTTTTAGATATTCAGCCTCTTACCGCCGAAGCCTCTGCTTTCAGATGCTCTGTCAGCTCGCCGATTTTGAAATTCAGGTTAAACGGCGTGACAACTGCCTTCAAGGGAGTCGGTGCGATTTCGGCTTTTTTGTATTCATCAAGGAATCTGTCAAGCTCCTTGTCACGAAGTCCCGAAAAAATGATTATATCGGGCATGACATACATTGGCGGAAGCTTAGGCTTGCTTTTCGGCTTATCTCCATTTAATAAGGAGGCAAGAGTCAAGTCGTATTCAGCCGCCGAAAAGGTTCTTGTTTCGTGATTAAGCCTTTTTGCAAGGCTTAGAATCTGCTCTCTTTTCTGAGAGCCGTTTATATGTATCAACAGCATGTCTTACCTCTTACTTGCAAAGTCCGAATCCGCTTATTTCACCCGAATGTAAATCGTAAATAAATCCAAGCTTATATCCGCCGTAAAAATCAGAATCGCTTGTTATAACGATGCTTGAGCCGTCAAGTGTTTTCTTGCTTGAGCCCTCAAGCGCCATACAAGCCTTCTGCACAAGCTTGGGTAATTGGATACCCGCAAACGAATAGTTGTCGTTAAGACAGCCGTTCTCATCGTCATAATCCAATGCAAGGCTTGTCAGTCTCTCGAAAAATCTTCTGACTTCATCGTCATCAATAGCACTCTCGATTTTGCTTATGTAATCAAACTTAGAGCCGGAGTAAATGTTTCCGTTAAGATAATCGCTTGTCAGATCGGCAAAAATATCCGAAAGATTGCCCGCCTCAACGTTCCACGAATTTACATCCAGTTCGCTTATGACGCTGTAAAAATCTTCTGCCAAAAGATTGTCGCTGCCGGCGCCCACCAGATTGAAATAGTAGAAATTATTACCGCAAGAGACAACCGATAGGCAATAGCTTTTTCCGTTCTGGGCATTATACTGCACGTCTTGGGCAACCAAAAGTATACCCTCTGAATATCCCGTGAAATTGCCGCCCTCGCTTTTGGCATAATCGGAGTGAAAATCGTGGTTCGAGTAGTCCGCATTCTCATCATCCGATATGCTTGCTCCGCCGAATGTATAGTATGTGAATTTGCCCACCAAATCACTCTCACTGCTCGGTGTGGCGTCAGAATAAAGCTTTCCGATTATATCTGAAATCTCACTCACATATTGCTCATCTGCCGCTTTCGGCATATCAGCCTTTGCAAGATCGTCAAAATTCTTCAAATCATTCGTTCCGACAAAGCTCATGGTCTCGTCCGAATAAACAGTTTTCTGCTCATTCACCTCAGTGGAGTGAATTGTATTTTTATAGTTGGGCAAACGATTGAACACAAGAAAGCTTCCGATAGTCAATAGTATCGCAAGCGCAAGCATGATGCCGTAAGGATAGAAAGTCTTGATAAGCTCTTCCTTAGACTTTGTCGCAAGCTCAAAGCTCGCCTTCTCCGCCTTTTTCTTCACCCAGGCTATCATCTTCAGATTCATAATCGACTGTATCGGAGATGTATTCGCTGTCGTCTCCTGCGAGGTCGATGTCTCCTGTGTCGTCACTGGCGTATTCTTCTGTTCCTCCTGAGGAGCCGTCTGAATCGTCTGAGTCGGCTGAGACTTTGCCGTCTGATTTTGCTGAGCCGGTGTCGGCTGAAGCACCTGCTTCTTCTTTCGTGTCGCCTTGTGCTTCATAGTCGGCATCATCTTCATATTCATCTGTCGTGTACCCTCCCTTCTTTACAAAGCATTTGATATTGATTGTTACCATCGTACCCTCTCCGAGTATTGAATCAATGGTAAACTGAGCATTATGCTTTTTCGCTATCTCGGCACAAAGGGAAAGTCCAAGTCCCGCACCGCCCGCTTTTCTCGAGCGTGATTTATCTACCATGTAGAACGGCTCTGTTACACGGATTAAGTCCTCTCTCGCCATTCCCACGCCGTCGTCAGCTACGCAAATGAGCGCACGGTCTCCCTCTGTCGTGCAAACCATTCTGATTTCACTGCCGTCCTCGCTCGCCTTGCAGGCATTGTCGATAAGGTTATAAAGCAAGGATTTAAACAGCTCTCTGTCTGCTCTGATCCAAACCCGCTTCGATGCAATTCTCAGATTGATGTGCTTCTTTGCGACAAGCGGAACAGTGGAGTTATATACCTCCATCAAAAGCTCCGGAACAAAGACATCCGAAAGCTCGATGTTTGCCGTGTCCGTTGTTGCCATTTCCAAAAGCTTACCGGAGAGCGATTTCATTCTCGTAGCTTCCTCGATTATGATATTGGAATAGTCCATTCTCTGCTGATCCGAGACAACTCGTCTGCTTCTGAGGATATCGGCAAAGCCGATTATCGAGGTTAGCGGTGTTTTCATCTCATGCGCAAATGAATCGACAAAGCGTTTTCTTGAAGTGGCTATGCTGTCGAGTCGCTCGACATTCATCTGAACCGCACTTGCCATTCGGTTTACATTTCTTGCCAAAAAACGGAACTCCACGCTGCCCGTTTCTTCAAGGCGGACGCTGTAATCTCCCGCACCGATGTTGACAAGTCCCTCGTTTACCTTTGCAAGCGGAAGAACCGTGAAGACAAAAATCGAACAGGATAAAAGAATTGCCGCCAAAAGTGCAAGCGCCAAGCTTATGTAAAGAATGGTTCTCATCTGCTTAGCGTGCACCTGATATGTAGATGAAACATCTCTTATCGTGAAAAGTTTATATTCAAGCTTCTCAAGCTCGATATTGCTCACGGTAATCAGGCAGGTCTCATCACCGATATCGGTAATAAGGCTTTTGCAGATTCCGTCGTCAACGTCAAGCGAAAGAATATCATCTCTCACATCTGTTGTCGTGGGATAAACAAGCTCGTTTCCCGAGCCTACGACAATAATCTCACCGTAGGCAGAGCCCGCCTCACGGGAAATTTCCCTGATAATATCGGTGAGCTCCTCTTGCGAGAGCAGAATTTCTCCCGCATTTATTCTCTCGTACATCGTTCTGTTCACTATGCCCGAGGCAAAGCTTGTGTGCGCCGCCGTCGCATTTTTTTCTTCGTTCTCGATTATACCCGAGAAATTGGACTGCGAGACGAAAATGCTCGTCATCTCAATCGACAGCGTAACAAAAAGCAAAACGATGATAAATATCTTATGCCAAAGTCGCATTAATTTTACCTGCTCTCGAGTCTGTAGCCAAGCTTGGGAATAGTGATAAGCTTGTTCTGAAGATTCAGCTTTCTTCTTACCTTCTGGACGTGAATGTCAACGGTGCGTGACTCACCGACAAAGTCATATCCCCAAACCTCGGCGAGAAGTCTTTCTCTTGTTATAAGGATATCAACATTTGACATAAACAGAGCAAGCACGTCAAATTCCTTTGGAGTGAGCACAACCTCCTCACCGCCCTGTGTGACGGTGTGTTTAGTAAGGTCGATTTCAATATCCTCATAGGAAAGGTTGTTTCTGCCCTTGTTGCTTCTTCTTAAAACAACCTCTATTCTTGCCAAAAGCTCAAGACCCTCGAACGGCTTGACGATATAGTCCTCCGCTCCGAGTTGCAAGCCCTTTACCTTATCGGAAACATCCTGCATTGCTGTGAGAAAAATTACGGGAACTCCCTTTCCCTCTATTCTTCTCATGACCTCAAAGCCGTCAAATCCCGGAAGCATAACATCAAGCAGAACAAGATCATAGTCGCCCTCAAGAATTTTTTTGACAGCATCCGGGCCGTTATCGACTATCTCCGACTCATAATCGGTGAGGTCGATATTTGCCTGTATCATTCTGGCTATATTCTCTTCATCTTCAACTATAAGTATCTTAACCATTGCAATTTCCTTTACAATTCACTTTATTAAGCACAATAATTTTCTTATTCCGAAAACCAATTTCAGAAAACAAAAGTATCCATTTATAATTATATAGTAATTGACTGTTCAATTCAAGCTAACAAAATTTTGCATTTTTGAATTTTAAGTGAAAAACACTTGTTTCCATTCGTAACATATGTTATATTTAAAAAGCTTCAAAATAGTATTTTTTGAAACTATTCATTTTTAAAATCAGGTGATACATATGAGCACAAACGATTCACGGGGTAATTTTGCCGAAGGAGCTGTCTGGAAAAATGTTCTCTCTCAGGCTTTCCCCTTGATGCTCGCACAGCTCGTTCAGCTGTGCTACAACATTATCGACCGAATTTACATCGGACACATGCAGGACATCGGCACCATGGCGCTTACGGGGATCGGCTTGGCTTTCCCGCTCACAAGCTTGGTCGGTGCGTTCACAAGCCTTTACAGCATTGGCGGCACTCCGCTTTTTTCAATTGCGCGAGGCGAAAAGAACGATGAAAAAGCCGAGAAAATTCTCTCGCAGATTACGATGCTTTTAGTCAGTACGTCATTCATAATCTTCATTCTCTGCTATACTCTCAGAAAACCGATACTTTATCTCTTCGGTGCAAGCGACAATTCCTATCCTTACGCCGACATGTATCTGAAATATTACCTTTTCGGAACAACTTTCACTATGTTCTCGACAGGTCTCAATAACTTCATAAACGCTCAGGGCTATCCCAAATTCGGAATGATGACCACGGTTATCGGTGCGGCGCTCAATCTCGTGCTCGATCCGCTGTTCATTTTCACTTTCGGCATGGGAATCAAGGGTGCGGCAATCGCAACCGTTATCAGTCAGGCGGTTTCCGCTATATGGGTATTTCAGTTCTTCATGGGTAAAAAATCTCAGTATCACTTCAAACTGAAATACATGAAGCCAGACGCTCAAATCATTAAGGACACACTTTCGCTCGGTGTTTCGGGATTCATTATGAAAGGAACAAACTGTGCGGTTCAGGTCATATGCAATGCGACCCTTAGAATTTTCGGCGGCGACCTCTATGTAGGAATTATGACTTGCTTAAATTCTGTCCGTGAAATTGCAGAATTGCCGGTTTTCTCCCTCACACACGGTTCTCAGCCCGTCCTCTCCTACAACTACGGAGCAAAAAAATACGCAAGACTTCGCAAATGTATCAGATTTATTACCGTATCGGCTCTTGCGTACTCCATATGCAGCTGGCTTTTGATTAACTGTTTCCCAACAATTTGGATTTCGATATTCACAAGCGACACAGAAATGATAGAAAAGGGCGTTGCCGCACTTCAAATCTATTTCCTTACCTTTGTATTCCAGACATTCCAGTCAGCGGGCCAGTCAACATTTGTTTCGCTCAAATGCCCGAAGCGTGCGGTTTTCTTCTCGCTTCTGAGAAAAGCGATAATCGTCATTCCACTCACGATTATTCTTCCGAGAATGGGAATGGGCGTAAACGGTGTTTTTTCAGCCGAACCGATCTCAAACGTCTTGGGCGGACTTGCCGCATACACAACCATGTATTTCTCGCTATACAGAAAGCTTCCAAAAGAAGACGAGTAAAAAATTAATTTATCTGTCAAACAGCCGTGCTTAATTCTCGGCTGTTTCATTTTGCCTTAGAACGCTTTGAATTGACATGTTTATCAAAATATGCTATATTATTCCTACCAGATTACTATGCAATTCTTGAAGTTTTGCACTTTGGTAATAAACTTAGGAGGTTGCCTACACTTTAGGTGTAAATCACATTATTAATCAAGCAGGAAGCTTGAACAAGAGGAAACAAACGATTTCAGCCGTTAAAGGTTCTCCTATCCGCAGGAAACGGATTATCGGACAGTCGGTTCGGTGGCGGCGAATTTTTATTTGTATGACAGTTAAGGAAAAGAAAGCAAAATTAGAAAATTATTTAAAGGACTTAAAAAAGGTTGCCGTTGCATATTCATCGGGAGTTGATTCCACTCTTCTTCTGAAAGTTGCTTACGACACTCTCGGAAAGGACAACGTTATAGCCGTTACGGCGGTCTCTCCGTTCTTCCCCAAAAAAGAAACCACGGAAGCTGTTGAATTCTGCAAGGAACTCGGTATCCGCCATTTCTTTGTCGAAACGGACGAAATGCAGATTGAGGGCTTTGCCGAAAATCCGCCTGACAGATGCTATATCTGTAAAACCGCACTTTTCACAAGACTTATCAATGTCGCAAAGGAAAACGGCATGGAGTATGTCTGCGAGGGCTCAAACATGGACGATCTCTCCGACTATCGTCCCGGACTCAAGGCAATTGCCGAGTTGGGCGTCAAGTCTCCGCTTCGTTACAGCGAGCTTTACAAGAGTGAGATTAGAGAGCTTTCAAAGAAGCTCGAGCTCCCCACTTGGAAAAAGCAAAGCTTCGCTTGCCTTGCCTCACGTTTTGTTTACGGCGAATACATCACCGCAGAAAAGCTTGGTATGGTCGAGAAAGCCGAAGATTATCTTCGCGAGATGAATTTCACTCAGCTTCGAGTGAGAATTCACGATAAGCTTGCGAGAATTGAGGTTGCACCCGATGAGTTTGATAAGATAATGCCCAAGGCAAAGGAGATTAACGACTACCTTCGTTCTCTCGGCTTTATGTATGTAACTCTCGATTTGGGCGGCTACACCATGGGAAGCATGAACCGTGCGCTCGGAATCGAAAACACCTGATTTTAAAACCACTTTCAAATTTATATATTTTTTGTGTGACAAAAAGGATGACAGTTTTTTGGCTGTCATCCTTTTGTTTTGTCTTATTTTCAAATATGCGGGATTTTTCTGTCCGAAAGTCTTAATTTCATATTTTCGTCAATCTCGCCCACGGGTTTGTCTCCCTCGTGCAGCTGCCAGATAAATTCTGCCATTTCTTCAGCGGTGTTGTAGCTTCCGCCTCTTGCAGAATAATCAAAAGCCGTGTCGCTCTCGTGACATGCCTGTTCAAATTCCGTTTCGGTTGTTTTAGGTGCCATTACCTTTGCACGGAGCTTGTATCCACCGCGAACCATATCATCCCATATCTGCTCGGTGAGAGTCGAAACAAAGAACTTTGTCGCACAGTAAAAAGCACATCCGGGAACATTGATATAACCGCCAATCGAAGCGATATTGATAAGCTGAGAGCCTTCCTTGTCGTAATTATCGGCTACGAACATTGCGCTGAAAAGTCCGAGAGCCTCTACGTTAACTCTGAGCATTCTCTTGTTGTGCTCGACCTCGGCATTTCTGAGATCACCGCTGTTTCCGAGCCCTGCATTGTTTATCCATGTTTCTATATCATAGTTTTTCACAAGATTATAGACACGCTCAGGCTCGCCGTCCTTTGAAAGATCTGACGAAACAATTACGACATTGGCGTTAGGATTTATCTCTGAAATTTCTTTTTTCAGCTCTTCAAGCTTTTCTGTTCTTCTTGCAAGAACAATGATGTTGTAGCCGTGCTTTGCAAATTCCTTGGCAGTGGCATAGCCTATGCCCGAGCTCGCACCTGTAACCATTATATATTTAGCCATATCCGACTCCGTTTCTTTATTCTTCAAGCATCTTAGTAAATTCAGACAGTATTTCGGGTATCTTAATTCCCTGTGGGCAAACGCTCATGCACGCTCCGCAAGCTATGCATGCGGCTGGGTCTTCACCCGGATTTTCTCTGTTCATATTGAAGCGAAGCAGTGCGCCGCCGTTCTTTGTTTCGTTGTAAAATGAAATAAGCTTGGGGATATTAATCTGCATGGGGCAGCCCTCCGTGCAGTAGGAACAGCCTGTGCACGGTACGAGATTCAGCATGACATCGACAACCGCTTTTACGGCGTCGTAGTGCTTTGCTCCAAACTCATGTCTTTCTTCAAATGTTTTCAGATTATCCTTTAGCTGGTCGAGCGTAGACATTCCCGAAAGGCAAACCGCCGCATTCGGAAGCGACTGAATAAATCTGAAGCACCACTGTGCATTTGACCATGTTGGCTCTGCCTCTCTCAAGGTTTTCTCGGCGTTCTCGGGAAGATTTATAAGTCTTCCGCCACGCACGGGCTCCATGACAACTACGGGAATACCGTGCTTTTCGCACACCTCATACTTAGCCTTTGCGTCCTGAAGCGTCCAGTCGAGGTAATTTAACTGAAGCTGGCAATACTCGAACACATCGGGATATTTAGTCAGGAATTTGTCTATCGTTTCTGCTCTGCCGTGAGAAGAGAATGCAAGATGCTTGATTTTGCCGAGTCTCTTTTGTTCTTTAAGATAGCCTACTACATCAAGCTCTTCATTCGTATAGAACTCATAAGAAGACTCGCACATATTGTGCAAAAGATAGAAATCGAAGTGATCAACTTTGCATTTCTTCAGCTGTTCTTCAAAGACATCCGAGAGGCTGTCACAATGGAAATCCGACAGATAACCCTGAAAACCAAGCTTATGGTCTTTGAAATTCATCATGTGACCGGGGAATTTTGATATGAGCATGAAGCTTTCTCTCGGATACTGACTCAGCACCTCTCCGACAAAGCTCTCGGACTCACCGTTATGATAGCGGAATGCGGTATCGAAAAAGTTGATTCCGTGCTCATAAGCATATTCGATTATCTCTCTTGCCTTTTCTCTGTCTATCGGGCCTCTTTCCTCTGTGGTGGGAAGTCGCATGTTTCCCATTCCCAGTGCGGAAACTTTAACGCCCGCAATTTCGTTATAATACATAAGCTCCTCCGTTAATTTTCACATTATCAATTACTTACAACTACATACTTCACAATCCGCCTCCTGTTTAAATAAATTTTATTGATATCTAAGAACAATTTGCATTCTTGTACATTCCGATTTCGTGTTCTTTTACTAAATTTTACTACTATATATCGGGTTTTTCAAATACTGTTTACTAATGTCTAAGTATAAATTTATTTTATGTCAAAGTTAAACATAAAAAAATACCAAGAGAAATTCATCTCTTGGTACTCGGTACTTTTCAATTTTCAGTCAGCTTATGCTTTACATATATATAAATCGCATACAGAACGACAGCCGCCGTAATCACGCCTGAGGGTATAGCAAATATCGGATAACCGACTATAAGCATGGCAACCGTTATCAGTGCCCACGGAAGACCCATGGCAAGACAGATGATAACTTTATCCCGTATCATCTTCTTTTCTTCGGCTTTTTTATCGTCTGCACTCTTAACTTTATTCTTATTCGTCATTTGAGTACAATCAGCTCCTTTTTGGGGAAATGCGTCAGATTATAAGGCCCGTCCTCGCCGAGGTAAACCAAATCCTCTATTCTGCATCCAAGCTTGCCCGGCTGATAGATTCCCGGCTCAAAGCTTAAGCAGTTGCCTACCTCCATGATGTCGCTTGAAAATCTGTTTGCGAGATGAGTCGGTGCAGCGCCCAGCAAACCGCAGGCATGACCGAGTGCATGCTGATAGCACCCTTCAAGTCCGCTTGCTGTGATGAAATCTCTTGCGACAGCATCAAGCTCTTTTCCCGTCATTCCGACTTTAAAGCTGTTAATCGCTCTTTCCTGTGCCTCGAGGACGGTATAATAAACTTCGATGAGTTCATCGGTTGCATAACCGACAGCAAAGGTTCTGGACATATCCGACCAGTAGCCGTTCTTGACAAGTCCGAAATCCATAAGAAGCACATCACCCTCAATTATCGGCTTGTCAGTTGGATTTCCGTGCGGCATTGACGCATTCGCTCCGCTGATTATTTCAGGCTTGAAGCTCAAATCGTCTGCACCGTTTAGGTACATATGATAGACAATCTCTGCCTCAAGTTCCTTTTCGGTCATACCAACTCTAAAGGACGAGAGAGTTTCCTCAAGTGCCTTTGATGCAAGAGTTTCAGCCAGCTCGAGTGCGTCTCTGTCTTCAAGCGTAAGAACAGAGCGAAGTCGGTCGATTTTATCGCCCGCAAATACCAATTCGCAATCGAGATTATCTCTGTAATTATTGTATTCACTAAGGCTGATGTGAGCGTCCTCAATAATAAGCTTCTTAATACCGTGCTTTTCTAAGAGTCCGCCGATAACATTTATGTACCCTGCCGTTGTGTCGGCAAGCTTAAAGCTTTTTTCCAAAAGCTCCTTTCCCGCCGCCTCAAGATATCTTGAATCGGTGAGATAGTAAGCGTCTCCGTCCTTTGTGACAAACACATTTCCGGCTGAGGAAATAAATCCCGATGCGTACAAACGGTTATCGGAATGTGTTATCAAAACAGCGTCTGCATCAAGCTCTTTTATAACTCTGACTATATTTTCCGTCCTGTTCATGGCTAATCCTCACTTTGTTGATTTTCTCAAACGTTCTGTCCGTGAGCTCTTAATATCCTCTGTGCATTTTTATAAAGGATAAGTTCCTTTTCGGTGTCGCTTAAATCCAGGCTTTTGAGCAGCTCGACATATTTCTTCTGATTGCTCCACGGTGAATCACTCGCAAAGAGAACTCTGTCCGCACCGTGTCTCTTGATTATTTTAACACATGCGTCGGGAAATTTGTCGAGAACATATGCGGTATCAAAATAAACCTTTCGACCTACCAGCTTTTTAATTACCTCGTCGGGCTTATCAACCGAGCCCATGTGAGCCAAAATAAGCTTGTCATCAAGAACACTTCCAACCTTATCGAGCACATTGACTATCATATCAACCGTACAGTGAACCTCGTTCGGATAAGCCGGGTCAAATCCTGCGTGTGCGGTAATCATCAAATCTCTCTCGGCGGCACCTTTGATAATCCTGATGCATCTGTCTTCGTCAAAAAACAAATCCTGATAATCGGAGTGAAGCTTTATGCCGTAAAGTCCGCTCTCCTTTATATCGTCTAAAATTTCCTCGATGTTCTCACAGTCGGGATGGATAGCTCCTGCAAAAATCAAACCGTCCTTGCCGTTAAGCTCCTTGCTCATGCGGTTTATGCTCGCTACCTGAGAGACCTTTGTCGCAACGGGAAGCGAAACGCTTATATCTACTCCCGCCTTTTTCATGCATCCTAAAAGTGACGAAACACTGCCGTCACGAAACGATTCGTCATAGCCTTTTTTCTCCAAAAGAGCAATTGTCTTTGCGGCAATTTTATCGGGAAATGTGTGTGTGTGGAAATCAATAACCATTATTCTACCTCTTTTTTCTGTCTAAATAATTATGATACCACTAATTCGCATTCGATGAAAGAGAAAATTGCCACGGTAAAAATGTATACTTTTAAGAAAACAAAAAAGGGAGAACCGCAAAGGTTCTCCCCCGTAAATCAATTTGATTTTATCAGATCCAACGTGCGCCTGTAAGCTTAGGCTCCTTGACAATGCACTCCTGCATGCAAGCAACAGCCTTCTCAAGACCCTCGTTGATGCTCATGAGTGAATCCTCGTGCTCGATGCACATAACGTGATCATAGCCGACCATTCTGAGGTTGGAAATCAATTCCTTCCAGTAGAGCTTATCGTTGCCGTAGCCGCAAGAACGGAAGATCCAAGATCTGTTGATCTCATCAGCATAGGACTTAGTATCGAGAACACCGTTGAGCTTAGTGTTGTCAGGATCAATTCTTACATCCTTAGCGTGTACGTGGAAGATAGCGCCTTCCTTGCCGAGTGCACGGATAACTGTAACAGGATCCATTCCCTGCCAAAGGATATGAGAAGGATCGAAGTTAGCACCGATCTCCGGGCCGACAGCATGACGGAGCTTTAAGAGTGTCTGTGTGCTGTAAACGCAGAAGCCGGGGTGCATCTCGAGACCAATCTTTGTTACGCCGTGAGCCTTAGCGAACTCAACGAAGTTCTTCCAGTAAGGAATGAGGCACTCGTTCCACTGATAGTCAAGAATCTCACCGAAATCGTTCGGCCATGGGCATGTAACCCAGTTTGGCTTCTGGCTTGTCGGGGAATCGCCCGGGCAACCGGAGAAGCACTCGATATTGTCAATGCCGTATTTCTCAGCCATGAGAACAGCATCACGCATAGCCTTGTCAGACTCTGCGGCAAATTCCTTATTAGGATGAACAGGGTTTGAATGAGCAGAGAAGCCGGATACGATGATACCTGTATCATCAAGAGCCTTCTTCCACTCTGCATATGCAGCCTCGTCGTTAAGAAGAACGTCTGCGTTGCAGTGATCATTTCCCGGATATCCGCCGACACCGACCTCAACAGCCTGAATGCCCTTGGATGCAAAATACTCTAATGCCTCACGCCACGGAAGGTCCGCACGAAGGTTAGAACAAACACCGATTTTCATTGGTAATACACTCCTTACAAAAAAGAATTCATTATTTCCTTAGCTGTCTTTTTTACCAGCCTTCTGCTGTCATTATACATTTATACGACAAAAATTGCAATAGATTGCAGTTAAATTTGTTCAAAAAACGCATAACATTTTTGTAACCTTATCGGCATATTACACAAAATTTTGACTGTCAAATTTTGTGCATATTTTCCAATTCAGAACAAAAGCCGAGAAACTTCATCAAAAACGAAGCCACTGGGTTTCTGCCGATATTTTAGCAAACAAACTGAAAAACACAGAATGCCGCATAAATCAAAAGCATGATAATTCCCTGAAATCTCGAGAGCTTTCCCTTGAGAAGTGCAGGCAAAGAAAGAATGAGCATGATGATAACCATAAGCGGCAAATCAACGAGAAGACTTGAGTTCATTCCCAAAATCTGCTTGCTGTTCGGCACGACAAACGGCGAGAGCGTAACGGAAACGCCGCTGACAAGCACGAGATTAAAAACATTCGCTCCGATAATGTTGCCGAGCGAAAGGTCGCTGTGTCCCTTGATAAGCGAAGTAATCGCCGTGACAAGCTCCGGAAGTGATGTTCCGAGTGCAACAAACGTGAGTGCGATAACCGACTCGGGTACACCGAGAGTCTGAGCGATAATCGTTCCGTTGTCAACAAGAAGATCTGCACCGACAGCAATCAGAATCGCTCCGATAATAAGGAAAACAATCATCTTGGAAGCCTTCATCTGCTCCTCGTCGTCCTCATGTGCCTCGGGCTTTTCTCCGCCTGTCATCTGCTTCACATTCACAATCATATAGATCACAAAAACAAGAAGCATGATAATTCCCATGACTCTCGTGAACTCTCCCATCACATAAGCGGCAATGCAGTAAATAGCCGCCGCAATGAAAAAGAACAGCACAGGTGTTTTCAGCGTCTTGGGGTCTACCTTGCTCGGTCTCACGGCAATGGTAATTGCGGCAATAAGTGCGGCGTTGCAGATAACCGAACCGATAGCGTTTCCGTAAGCTATCTCGCCGTGACCCGAAACCGCCGACATGGACGAAACCATAACCTCGGGCAGAGTTGTTCCGATAGAAACAACAGTCGCTCCGATTAAAAGCTCGGGAAGGTGAAATTTTCTTGCGAGTGCGCTTGCACCGTCAACAAACCAGTCTCCGCCCTTGATAAGGCAGACAAGACCGACAGCAAATAAAAATACTGCTTTTAACATTTTTCTTTTCCTCTATTTTTACTTCTTATCCTAAGTGCACGCTTGTAAATTGTATACTGTATCACAAGTGTTACTAAAGTATACCACAAAACAGCAGAAATTCAATATCTTCATATCACTTTTTATAAATATTATAAAAATGTTTTAAAGCTGTTTTAATCGGATATACGGTCTTCTCTGCTCGCCATCTTAATAATCTAATTCACAAATATTACTTTATTTAAGAAGAATATTGTGATAAACTTAATTTGCAGCAAATCACATAAGGAGAGATAACAATGGAAGACGAACTTTTACCTTGCCGAGTTTGCTTTGAGGACTGCGGCTACATCGAGGACGAGGGCGGCTGGTGCGTTTACGCAATTTGCGGCAACTGCGGCTCTGCTACTGCGTTCATTCAGTACAACAGCGACAACGACAAGCTTGACGCAATCAAGCGTGCTTCTCAGCTTTGGAACATGGGCAAAGTTATTGCCGAGAGAAGAAGCGAGTAATTCGAGTAATTTCAAAACAAAACAGAACACATATGAACCGTCTGTATTACCGAAAAAATACAGGCGGTTTTTATTTGAGACACTAATCTCAAATTTTATCCCAAATCCATTGACAGTGCTCTTTGTATTCTGTATACTTTGCTCATAGGTGATTACTAAATGGTTGAAACTTTTTATTGAAACAACCATTTAAGGTGTGGAGGTATTAAATTTATGGCAAACGAAAAAAAGACAGAATACGGCTTTAATTTGGTTGAAAACAAAAACGGCCCTACTCTCGGCTATTGCCCCGACTCAGGTGTGAAAATCATCGAGAAGGACGGTCTTTATTTCAAGGACTTTCTCGGCGACGGCGAGCTTCTCCCCTACGAGGACTGGAGACTTCCCGCAGAGGAACGAGCAGAGGATCTCGGTAAGCGACTTTCCGTCGAGCAGGTAGCGGGACTTATGTGCTTCTCGGCTCATCAGTTCGGCATTAAACCCGAAGTAAACGACGCTCAGAAAAAGTTCCTCGACCAGCATCTTCGTTCGGTGCTCAATTCTGCAGGTCTTTCAGGCGACCCGGACGAGTATCAGATAGCTTGGTCAAACAACATGCAGAAATATGTCGAGGGAAAAGACTTCGGTATTCCTTGCTACTTTGCATCAGACCCGAGAAACGGACAGGGCGTGTCCGACTGGCCCGGCAATTTAAGCTTAGCCGCAACCTTTGATCCCGAAATTGCTTTTGAGTCGGCAAAGTGCCAGTCAAAGGAGCTTCGTGACCTCGGCGTCGCATGCTTCCTCGCTCCTCAGGTAGATATTTCTTCCGAACCCCGTTGGTTCAGAAACGCCGGCACATTCGGCGAAGACCCGGCACTCTCCCGTGACATGGTTCGTGCTTTCTGTGACGGACTTCAGTCAACCTTCGATGAGGACGGAAACGACCTCGGCTGGGGCAAGGATTCCATCACCGCAATGGCAAAGCACTGGACGGCAGAGGGCTCCTCAGAGGGCGGAAGAGAAGGTCACATGGAGGGCGGAAAATACTCTGTTTTCCCGAACAACAACTTTGAAGCACTAACCGTTCCGTTTGTAGACGGTGCATTTAATTTAAAAGGCAAGACAAAAACAGCTCAGGCTGTTATGAGCTCATATGCCGCCGCATACACAGAGGACAAATCTCTCGGCGAGGTTGTCGGCTCAAGCTACTCCGAATACAAAATCAAGAAACTTCTTCGTGAGCGCTACGGCTTCACGGGTGTCGTATGCACTGACTGGATGGTTCTCAACGAGGGCATGAACGAGGGAAAGAGATACCAAGGCTGGGGCGAATATATCGAGAGAAGTGATGTCACACCCGGCGAAAGAGCATTCATGGCTATCATGTGCGGCGTTGACCAGATGGGCGGATGCTCCAATCCTCAGGTTCTTATAGACGCCTATAATTTCGGCTGTGAGAAAGTTGGCAAAGAGGTCATGGACGAAGCCTTTGCAACAAGTGCTAAGAGACTTCTTCAGGGCTATTTCCTCACGGGACTTTTTGAAAATCCGTACCTTGACGAGAAAGCCGCACTTGCCGATGTCAATTCCGAGGACAAACAGGAAGAGGCGCTCAAGGCTCAGGTCAAGGCTGTTGTCATGGTAAAGAACGAAAACTCAGCTATTGTACCTCACTACAAGAGAATAAAGGTCTATGTACCGGCACTTTACGAAGCTCCGCACAAGGATATGGACCACGTAAAGGGGCTTGTTATCACGGACGCAAAGGTGAGCTATCCTATAAGCATAGAGACCATGGAGAAATACTTTGACGTAGTCACCGACCATGTGGACGGTGCAGCTGTCACAAGACTTACCGAGGATGAATTAAAGGGAGTGGATCTCGTTCTCATCCCAGCAAAGGAACCCGGCAACTCGTTCCCACAAGACGGCAGAGATCCCGACAACATGAAATTCGTTCCGATTACCCGTCAGTACGGCAAGTATGTCGCTGACGGCCCGTATGTCAGAAAGGTTTCCATCGCAGGAAACACACTTCCTGACGGAACAAAGGAAAACCGTTCTTATTTCGGAGAAGAAGCTCTCACAACCAACCCCGAGCAGCTTGACCAGATTCTCGAGGCAGCCGCTATGGCAAAGAAAATCGGTGTTCCGAGCGTTGTCGCAATGTTCATGGGCAGACCGATGTGCTTCCATGAATTCGAAAAAGAGGTTGACGGCATAGTCGTAACCTTCTCACAGCCTTCCAACTACGGCGGAGGAACAGCATCCTCCGAGGCACTCGCTCAGATTGTCGCAGGCGTAAGCGAGCCGAGCGGACTCCTTCCGATGCAGATGCCGAAGGATATGGATGATGTTGAGAGACAGTTTGAGGATACTCCGCGTGACATGGAGTGCTACACAGATTCTGTCGGAAACAAATATGATTTTGCTTACGGACTTAACTACTCAGGTGTAATTAAGGATGACAGAGTTGAGAAGTACTTTGTACCCGCACTCACAAAACCGTCAAGATAAAACATAAATAAAAAGCTAAATAACCTCCAAATCAAAACTGCTCGGGCAAATTGAAATGTTTGTCCGAGCAGTTCTTTTATTTTGTTTTACTCAAGCTTATCGAGAAGATCCCACACACCGAGCATATACTGCGTACCGAGTGCACGGTCGTATTTTCCGTAACCCGGTCGGCAAACTCCGGGGCCCTCCTCCCAGAGCTGTCTGCCGTGGTCGGGTCTGATATAGCCCTCCCATTTAGCCGCATGAAGTGCTCTGAGAATATCGATAATTCCCGTTTCACCGCAGCAGTCACGGTGAGCCGCCTCGGAAAAATCTCCGTTCGGGAAGTGATGAATATTTCTGATGTGTGCAAAAGCAATTCTGTCTGCGTAATGTGCCGCAATCTCTGCGCAGTTGTTCTCGGGATTGGCGTTAAGGCTTCCCGTGCACAATGTCAGGCAGTTGCATGGATGATTTATAGTCGACAAAAGCTTGCCGCAAGCGGCGTCGTCAACCATAAGTCTCGGAAGTCCGAAAATATCCCACGGCGGATCGTCCATGTGAATAGCCATCTTCACACCAGCCTCCTCACAGGTCGGCATAATCGCATTCAGAAAATAGAATAAATTATCCCACAGCATATCCTTGGTTACGGGCGCATACGCTTTGAAAAGCTCGTCAAGCTTTGCCATTCTTTCAGGCTCCCAGCCGGGGAAAGTCATTCCGAATTTCTCCGTGAAGCTCATAATGTACTCAGCCATAGCCTTGTAGTCGTCCTTAATCATGTCTTTCTGGTAGAAAAGTGCGGTTGAACCGTCGCCGACAGGATGAAAAAGGTCTGTTCTCGTCCAGTCGAAAATCGGCATAAAGTTGTAGCAAATAACTTTTACTCCGTATTTGCCGAGATTTCTTATGCATGTCTTGTAATTTTCAATCAGCTTGTCTCTTGTCGGCTTACCAATTTTGATATCATCGTGAACATTCACCGACTCCACCACCTCGGCATCGAAGCCATAGGCGTGGATTTTCTCAACCTCGGCTTTGATTTCTTCTTCCTCCCAGATTTCACCCGGCATCTTTCTGTGAAGCGCCCAGACAATACTTGTCACTCCGGGAATTTGCTTGATGTCGGCAAGAGTAATCGGATCGTTTCCCTCTCCGTACCATCGCCAGCCCATTTTCATCGGCATATTACCACTCCTTATATTTAATTATATTTTAACTTTCACTTTGTGCGTTGGCAAACTTCGGTCTCCCCTACACACCACTATTACATTTTCACTTTAAATTATACATCAGTTTTTTGATGTTCTCAACGGTTGATATACAGTTTAAATCGATAGAGAATAGCCATTGCTTTCAGTCACTGTCTTTTTTATTAGTATTGATTTATAAATAATATCAAGTTATACTTATCAACAAAAAGACATTGTTAAGAGGAGAATAAAATGTCGAATTTCATTTTCAGTGCAAATATAGTTTTGCCGATATTTTTTATAATCGTTCTGGGATATTTGCTCAAGTGCAAAGGACTTCTGACAAAAGAGTTTCGCTCGAAAGCGTCCACACTTGTTTTCTACTACGCCTTGCCCTGCTCACTTTTCAGAAGTGTTGCCGGCTCTGACATGAAAAGCGGATTTGATTTAAAATTCGTCATCTATGTAGTCGGCACAACCTTGGCGGTTTTCGTTTTGGCATGGATTATAACACCGCTCATCATCAAGGAGCGTTCGCAGATTTCCGCAACCGTCCACGGTGCTTACAGAGGAAATTTCGCCTATGTCGGTCTTGCGATTCTGACAAACCTTCTCGGCACAACAACTCTTCCGTGCTCGGTACTTGTTATCGCATTTGTCATTCCGATTTACTCGATTTTGGCGGTTATCGTTCTTTCATACTACGACCCAAGCGGAAAAAAGCCGTCCGTAAAAACTCAGATAATCAAAATTATCAAAAATCCGCTGATTGTCGCAATCGTCATCGGTATTCCGTTCTCACTTTTGCAAATTAAAATACCGAGTATGATAGACAAAACTCTCTCCTATCTCGCACAGCTTGCGACACCTATGGCACTTCTTTTAATCGGTGCGAACCTCAAGCCCGAGACCTTCAAGAAAAAGCCTAAGGGAATTATTCTCGGCACACTCATCAAAATCGTCTTTGCTCCAACGGCATTCACATTGCTTGCTATACTTCTCGGATTCAGAGGCGAAGCAATCGCCACGATATTCGTTATGCATGCTGTTCCGTCTGCGACAAACAGCTACATCATGACCGAGCAAATGGGCGGCGATGCGGAACTTGGCGCAGGACTTGTCATGGCGACCTCACTTTTGACGGTTATCACAATGACAATAGGAATTTTCGCTCTCAAGACCTTTGGGTTGGTTTAAATTATACAGAAAATACCGCACAAAAAAGCTTTGGACTTAATGCCCAAAGCTTTTTTCATCATCACTTATTCTCAAATAAGCCTAATTTTACTGAATTTTCCAAACTTTTATCGTTGTCAGCTTGAACATCGTATGCGTCCAAATTTGTCGGAAACTGATTATTGATACAAACATCAATAAGAGAAAGAACCCATGCGTTTTCTTCATTTACCTTATCGCCGTTTGCAAATTCCGAAAAAACGAAACTCTCGTTCTCCTCGTCATACTTTCCACTCATAAGCACAGTATTGTTGAAAGTTCCGCCGTAAGTGAGGTATATTTTTTCTTTCTTGTCCGAAAGAGCTTTCGCAAATTTATAATCGCTGACTGTTATTTCGTTATTATTTAAGCTTTTGTTATAAGAAACTTTGTCCTCCGAGTATTCTCCCGTTTCAGAATAAAGGTAGAAATCACCGCCGCAAAGAACGAGATTTGCAATGTCGGAATAATTTAGCTTTTCATCATCACTTGATACCGTGATATATGAATACACTGCCGCGTCACACAGTTTATTCACACAGGAAAACGCATCTGTTTCTCCGAGTGAATATTTAGCACCAAGACTATCGAGCCTTTTTCTCAAAACCGCATAGCTGTCAAACAGCTCTCCGTCAGTCATAAGTCCGCAAACGGTGTAAGAGGCGCTGTCATCGGAAAGTTCTGTTTTATTCACCTGATTTTCTCCGTACTCGGCTTCATCGCTCTGCCACCTTGTTTGCTCCTCAATCCAAAAATTAAAGCTTTGCTCAAGCGGCTCATGCGTAAGGTTATATATTAAGAGCTCACAAAGCGACTCATCATTGTCGCTGACAATATAAAATCCGCTTCCGTCCTCTTTAGGCTCGGTGGTATACGGTGTTATAGGCAGAAAATCTTCAGCATCCTGTATCAGGCTGTAAGAGTCTCCTAAACTTTCGAGTGCTTCTCGGTTTTCGTTCAGAAATTCATCACTGAAGCTTACATCAAGCTTATATCCCGATTCGCTGTCTGCTTTTGTAACAGTGATATCCTTTGTTTGGTCAAGCTTTACGCCATCGTTAAAACTTCCGACTTTGAGTTCAAGAGATATTGCCCTCGTGAGATATGCCCTTAGAATATATTCGGGACAAGCGTCCTGCTCTACCGTTTTATAATTGAAATTATCATCACTGATTTCGTTTTGCGGAAAATCCGATTTATTTAACAATAGGGTTATTGTTCCGCCGTTCTCCGTGAGAGAATATTTCCCACTGTTCTTTGCGAAAAGCTTAAGTCTTTCTTCAAGCGTTTTTATGGAGTCATTATAGCCTGCCACGGTAAATTCATCATTTGGAGTAAGAGTGATTTTATACATTGTATTTTCATCATACTCCATAGGCTTTTCACAAACGAACCCATAAACCACCGCCGCCAAGGCGCACACAAAAAAGAGAGCGGCACACGCTAAAATATATCTTTTCTTTTTTCTGCTATTCTGATTTTCACTCGGATTATCTGCAGTTTTCTTTGTCGGAAGTACCTCTTCGACATCTGACAGCATTTCTGCCGCCGTTTGATACCTGTCCTCGGGTTTTATCGAAAGTCCTTTCATGAGAATTTTCTCAAGCCTCGGGTTAATCTCAATCCCCAATTCCGACGGTCTCTTCAGGTTGTCGTCAAGCAGTCTTCCGTAAGCTGATTCAGGCTTTTTTCCTGTCATGCAATAATAAAGAGTCGCACAAAGAGCATAGATATCCGTATACGCTCCCTGATTTTTCTCTCCTGCCAGCTGTTCAATCGGCGTAAAACCGTCCTTGAGAACACTCGTGTAATTTTCCTTGTCCATGCTCCTTGCCGTACCGAAATCAAAAAGTTTCAGTTCGGCATTCTCGGCGTCCCCCGCTTTTTCGTAGACAATCATTATATTGTCGGGAGCAATGTCACGGTGAATAAGTCCCTTTCCGTGAATCTCCTCCAAAGCTCTAAGCAGCTGCTTTGACAGATTAAAAAGCTTCTCGGGTTCTGTTTTGCCGTTTTCCAAGACATATTGTCCGAGCGTCTGCCCGTCAAGATATTCGAGAACAAGATAATTTTTTCCGTTTTCCTCGAAATAATCGAGCACACGCACGACATTCTCGCAATTTAACGAGCTTAAGACTTTTCCCTCGTCAGCCCCGCATCCGTCAAGCTCCTTTATGCAGACTCGAAGTCCTATCGCCTCGTTTACTGCCTCGTACGTAAAAGCAAAACCGCCGTGACCGAGAGTTCTTATTATTTTGTATTTATTAAGCTTTGTTCCCGGTGACAGCTCCATTCTAAGCATTCCTTTCAAATTTGCGGTGAAAAATCGTCTTCCTCATAAATCAGTCTTTCGGTGGTCAATCTCGGGTCGTCTGATTTTAAGACTTTCATTACCAGCTCATCGATTTTATTATTATTTTCGTCAAGCTCCTCAAAACGGCAAGCCCTCAAAATATCGTTCATACGCTCGATATCAAGTCTCATTCCCTCGTCACTTATCTTAGAATTACAGCCAAAAAACAGAATCATCAGCATGAGCATATTTCTCGATATGCCGTCCCCTCGCAAGAGCTTAGATATTAGGCTGTATTCCTCCCAGTTAGGGTTCTCGGATTCTGACTCCGACAGAAGAGCATAGCAATAAAAGCGGTTCATAATTTCAAAAAGCTTATTGGGGCTAAGCTTTGCCTTAGCAAGACATTTTTCGACCTCATCCGCAGTTAATTTTGCGTGACGGTTTGGGTCCATCTCGGAAATACCGCTAAGCGGCAAATCAAGATAAATATTTCTCTTGGCGGTTCTCGATATTCCGTCAAGCATATAGTAATCAATTTGTGTCGAGAGATAAAGGCAAAGGTACTTGCAGATATAATATCTCGCTTTTTCTCTGCCCTCGCAGAAATTTCTAATATTCTCACTTATGTACAAGATAAATTCCCTGTCGGTATCGAGTTTGAGAAGTGATTGCTCTGCTGTTTTTGTCCGTGCGATTGTATATTCGGTTTCGCCGACCGTAAACGAAGCCTTTTTAACATAGCTTTTTATTCTCTCAAGTGGAAAAGCGGAGTATGAGCCGTTCATACCGCTTATTAAAAGTTCATCAAAAAGTCCCGTTTCCTCGAGTGATTTTAGCTTTTCGATAAGCTCTTTCCACTTTTCAAAGGAAAGCCTTTTTTTGAATGTCCAAATAAGAGTAGCCTCTATGAAATCTCTCGGGTAAAGCGGTCTTTCTCCTCTTTCCTCAAGGCTTTTATTTAGCACCGCCAAATCGGCGCCGTCAAAAAATCCCTTGTAGATGATTCTGTACCGTACGGGGTAGGCAGAAAGCTCCGCTTGAATTTTACCTACTTCGGTTATTTTCCCCTCGCTCAGACTTTTTATAAGCTTTTCTTGAATTTCCGAGATTTTATTAAGGGAAAAAAGAGCGTCTTTGCCCGTAAGTCCCATGATAAATTCATCGAATATTTCCCGCTTTATCCGTCTCCCCATATTTACTCCACTCCATGATTATCGCTTCGTTTTCTTCAAGATAGCTTTTCTTTATGTTCTCCGTTATTTCGCCTCTTGAAAGAGCCTCAAAATCAGCCTTTACCGTCAAAACCCACTCCTCGGCAAATTTGATAATCAGATTTCTTCTCTCGGCATCGGCATATTCACTGCCCTCAAGCCTAACTCTCAAAACACAAGCCTTGTGCGTCAGGCACACCGTATATTTTGACCTGTCAAGCCTTCTTCCGACAAATTCGACATACCACCTGAGGTTATAAACAGCCGCACACGATGCGTCAAAATTTACAATAGGTATTATACAGATATAATAAACTTCGCCGCACCTTTTTTCAATACGCATGTTCTTCAAATATATACTTTGTATCATAAATAATAACTGCGTCTGATTCCGTCAACACAGTTTCTCAGTTCAATCTCCTTTCTCGTCGTGCTTATCACCTGTTCCAAGCGGTACTTTTCCTTTTCTCCCTCATAAACAACGGAAATATAGTTCTTTAAGCCTTCCTTGTTTCTGAATGTATTTGCCATAATCTTTACCTCCGATATTTGCTTGATTTACTGTAAAACAAATATATCAGAGTTCTTCTGCATTTTTTTGTACCTGATTCATCACAAACAAAAACGCCCTCAAGGCTTTTTAGCCTCAAGGACGCATGATTGTTTTTTATTCGCTTTTTTCTTTATTCACACCGGGTTCGGGAGAACTCGGCTCGGACGGCGGAGCATTTCCTGCAAGAAGATAGCTTCTTCCGTGATTCTCAAGTCCCCTTGCGACAAGTCTTTTTGCCAAATCGTAAATGACCGCAAAAATCGGAACACCGATAAGGAATCCGATGAAGCCGAAAACATAAGAGAAAAACATAATCGAGAAAAGTACCCAGAATCCGCTTATTCCCACGCTCTGCGAAAGAATTCTCGGGCCGAGTATGTTTCCGTCAATCTGCTGTAAAATAATGATGAAAATAACAAATATGATGCAGTTTGTTTTTGAGTCCATCAAAACCATAAGCGCAGTCGGAACACCGCCGATAAACGGGCCAAAGTACGGGATTATGTTGGTGACGCCTACGATAAGTGCGATAAGCAAGCTGTTCTGAAGTCCGTTTGTGAACGAAAGTATCAGGCAGAAAATGTAGGTGACAACACCGATGATAGCCGAATCTATGATTTTTCCGCCGAAAAATCCGATGAAGATATCATCGATAAAATCAAGCTCCTGCATGATTTTGTCGGAAATCTTTGGCGAGAAAATCGCATTGAGAACAGCCTTGCCCTGTCTGCTGAAATTTTTTCTTCCGAGAAGAATATATACACAGACGATAAGCCCGATAAACACATTCTTGAGAAGTGCTATGATTGCGTTCACCGTACTGCTCAAGCCGCCCACCAAATTGGTGAAGTAGGACATAACGTCATTCGAGAACCAGCTGTCGAGCGACTGCGAAACCGAAGTAATCGCCTGAGTTAAGTACTTCTGAATTGTTGGATTTGTGATATGAAGATTGTTCACCCAGCGTGTGAGCCTTGTCACGGCGTCGGGTATCGAATTCACAATAGTCGCTACACTGTTAATTGTCTGCGGAAGAACCGATGCGATAAGACCGTAGATTATAAGCAGAGTAATCAGCATAACTATAACCACGCTAAGCGGCGAAATAATCTTCTTATGCTTCTCGGGAATGATTTTCGCGAGCTGTTCGTCCATAAAGTTGCACGGGCCTTTCAGCAGATAAGCCAAAACCGCACCGATGAAAAAGGTCTCGACGCCTTTCCACAGCCATGTCACCGCAGAAACAATAGAACTTAATCGCAGAAGAAGAAAGTACAAAAGCACAACTATCAAAATAGAGCTTGCGCCCGCTACCGTGGTATCCATAAAATCACGGAATGATCTTCTTTTCAAAAATAAACCTCCTTTTTTTGCCATATATCGGCAATACTATGTTACTTCAAAATTGTTATATTTTCAACAATATATTTGTAAATATTTTGTGCCGAGAGCTATTTTTCTCTTATAATATTGTACTGTTCAAAATGCCGAAAACTGTGGACTTTTCATCTTATGCAGACTATAATTGAATTATAGAAATCAAATATTCTTTAGGGAGATGTTTACAATGACTTTTGAAGAAATGAAGCATAAATATGCTTATACCCTCGCAAGAGTGGGCATAAATGTCCAAAAAGGACAGATAGTCATGGTTGAGGCGGCTATCGAGGGCTACGCTTTCACACCGATTTTTGCCGAAGAGTGCTACAAGCTCGGTGCGTCTAACGTTATCATAAATTACCTTGACCAGGCTAACCTCAAGGTAAGAGCGCATTACACTCCTGTCGATGAGATGCAGAAAGTAGATAAGGTCGAGGAGGACTACTACGACTACTATATGTCACAGGGTGCGGCTTTCGTAAGACTTGAGGGAGTTAACCCCAAGCTTATGGAGGATGTCCCCGACGAGGAGGGCAACGCTATCTTCAAGCGCACCGACAATCTCAGAAATGTAATGAGAAAATACACAAGAAACGGCTGTCAGTGGTTAATCGCCATGATTCCCACTCAGGAATGGGCAGACTATATTCTTCCCGATAAAAAAGACAACCTCACAGAGCTTTGGAATATTCTCTTCAAGCTTTGCTACATTGACGAGACAAACGATGTAGTCGAAACTTGGGAAAAGCTTGCCGAGAAAAAGCACGAGCGTGGCGACAAGATTGACGAGCTCAATCTCAGATATCTTCACTACACAGCGTCAAACGGAACAGACCTCACGGTTGAGCTTACTCCCGACTCTAACTTCGGCACGAAGAAATATCTCTCTCGCATGACTAAGGACAGAGTTAAGACATGCCCGAATATTCCCACAGAGGAAATTTGCACTTCACCCGAGAAGTACGGCACAAACGGCGTTGTCTATTCATCAAGACCGCTTGTTCTCGGCGGAAAGGCTGTCGATAACTTCGGCTTCCGCTTTGAGAACGGCAAGGTTGTCGAGGTTATTGCAGGCGAGGGAAAAGAAATGCTCGAATCTCTCGTTGCTACCGACGAGGGCTCATGCTATCTCGGTGAGGCGGCACTTGTCGAGTACCACTCCCCGATCTCTATGAGCGGACTTGTCTACTACACAACTCTCATTGACGAGAACGCAAGCTGTCATCTGGCTCTCGGAAGAGCACTCTCTTCTTCTCAGCCTGAGGACGAGCGTTTTACATTCAACAATTCTCAGATTCATATCGACTTCATGGTCGGCACTCCCGACATGCACATCGTTGGAATTGACAACAACGGCAAAGAGACCGTTATATTCGATAAGGGAGACTTTGCAATCTGATAAGTTTTATTAATAAGGGTGGATTATATGAAGTACAAAATCACATCAAAAAAGTTCGAGTTTGGTTTATTCGATACTCTCAAGACAATCGAGCTTGAAAACGGCTACAGAATTTCCGCTCAGTACATGGGTGATTACATCGGCTACAACGTCACAAAGGGTGATGAAACAATCGATGAATTCAGCATAAGCGGCGATGATAAATCCTATTATTCCTCCGAATGGGGCGAATATTATAAGTACCTCGACGAGCTGATGCCCGATGAAGAGGACGAGGATTAAGAAGAACAAACAGCCAAAAACGCCTTCCGATGAGGTGACCCCTCAAAGTTAGACTTTCACGAGACAACTTCGGTTGTCTCGTTTTTCTTTATGCAGTTAAAAGATGGAGCCTATATTGAAC
>CAVDQG010000013.1:0-44856 GCA_963611165.1 Bacteroides uniformis | reverse complement strand
AAATAACCGACAGCTTAAAGCTGTTCGGAGAGGTATTTGTCACCAAACCGTGCCGGTGTGTAAATTTCATCGAGAATTTATAAATTTTCTGTATTCGAGTAAATTTTTTACCTCGGATACAGAAATTTTTTATATCTTTAAAATTTTTAAGAAAGTTTACAGTTTGTAAATATTTAGTTTCATTTTGTTTCTGAATTCTGTATACCACAAAATGGGCTGTTTAATGCGAAAATGTATACTATATAATTTATTGCCTACAAATGCGCTCTGTTTTAACTGCTAAAAGTATAAATAAAAAAATCTAAAAATAATTTTCAAAAAAGTATTGACAAATTTATAAACAGGGTATATACTATAGTCACAGTGAGGGAGACAAAAGAAAACAAACAAAAAGCTCCCAAACTTTTAACAATTTGAGTACGCGTTGTGAAAAATCCACACCTTATATAAACAGAAAACCTGCCTTATGGTGGGTTTTCTGTTTTTTATCATTTTCTTCATTTTGCTTGAAAAATTCGCCTTAATATCGTAAAATGAAGAAAATTAACTTGACGAGGAAATTTCAATGAGAGTTATAAAAGCAGAAGATATAACAAATAAGGTTAAAGAGCTATGCATAGACGCCAACAGAATTTTGCCGTGCGATCTTGAGAAGCTCATCGGCGAGAGCGTACAGAAGGAAACTAACGAAACGGGCAAGTCGATTTTAGGCGATATTTGCGCAAATATGGACGCCGCAAGAGAGATGAATATTCCTGTTTGTCAGGATACGGGTATGGCAGTCATTTTTGTCGAGGTCGGCAGAGAGGTTTATATTGACGGAAACTTTGAGGATGCTGTAAACGAGGGCGTTCGTCAGGGCTATGTTGATGGTCTTTTGAGAAAGAGCGTTGTCCGTGACCCAATCAGAAGAGGAAACACAGACGATAACACTCCGGCAATTATCCATACAAGAATTGTTGATGGGGATAAGATTAAAATTACCGCCGCACCGAAGGGCTTCGGCAGTGAGAATATGTCAAGACTCAAGATGTTCACGCCTTCCGCTACAATTGACGAGATAGTCGGATTTGTTACCGAGACGGTCAAGGTTGCCGGCTCCAATCCGTGTCCGCCAATCGTGCTCGGAGTCGGAATCGGCGGCGATTTCGAGATGGTAGCTTACCTTGCAAAGAAGGCTCTTTGCAGAGATGTTTCCGAGAGAAACCCCGACCCGTTCTATGCGGAACTTGAAGAGAGAATGCTTCAGGAGGCAAACAAAACAGGCGTCGGCCCTCAGGGATTCGGCGGTGACGTGACGGCACTTGCCGTAAATATCGAGACCTATCCCACTCATATTGCGGGTCTTCCCGTTGCGGTCAATGTCGGTTGTCATGTAACAAGACACAAGACTGCTGAGATTTGATAATCTGAGACAGCTTCGGCTGTCTCTTTTTTATTTATAGGCTTTATATTTTTTTGTGTTTATGATAGAATTAGAAATAAATATTTTAGATAACGAGGTTTATTTATGCCTGATTTTGAACTTGTATGTCCATGTATGCTGGGAGTTGAGGGACAGGTGGCTTCCGAACTCAGATTTAACGGAATGGAAAATGTCCGTCCCGAGAACGGAAGAGTTGTCTTTGACGGAAGTCCCGAGGCTTTGGTGCGTGCCAATATATATTCACGATTCTCCGAGAGAGTGCAGATTCTTCTCGGCACATTTGACGCATATACATTTGATGAGCTTTTTGAAAAGGTAAAAGCTCTCCCGTGGGAAAACTTTATCGGCAGAAACGACGCTTTCCCTGTAAAAGGAAGAAGTCTTTCGAGCAAATTAAGCTCCATTCCCGATTGCCAAAAGATAATCAAAAAAGCGGTTGTCGAAAGACTTAAGACAAAATATAAAATAAGCTGGTTTCCCGAGGACGGCCCGCTTTATCAGATTCAGTTTCTCATCCTTAAGGATAAGGTGAGCATTATGCTCGATACTTCGGGAGAGGGACTCCACAAGCGTGGTTACAGAAGAAAATCCACCGAAGCACCGATTAAAGAGACCTTGGCGGCGGCTATGTGTGACATGGCAAGAGTGAGAGGTCAGCAAAATCTTTTCGATCCGTTCTGCGGTTCGGGAACAATACTTATTGAGGGAACAATGCTGGCTTATAATATCGCCCCCGGAATGAGAAGACATTTTGCCGCAGAGAAGTGGAATTTTATCGATAAAAAGCTTTGGGAAGAGGAAAGAACCCGTGCGAGAGATATGATAAAGAAAGAATCTGACTTTATGGCTTTCGGATCGGATATTGACCCCGATGCCGTGGAGCTTGCCAAGCAAAATGCGATAAAGGCAGGAGTTTCAAAGAAAATCGATATAAGCGTAGCCGATATAAAGGATTTTGCACCCGGTGCGGAGCGTGCGGCAGTTGTAACAAACCCACCATACGGCGAGAGACTTTTGGATATTAAGTCGGCTCAGGCACTTTATAAGGTAATGGGCGAGCGTTTCCCAAGACGAGAAAAGTGGAACTACACAATAATCAGCCCCGATGAGGACTTTGAAAAGTGCTTCGGAAGAACTGCCGATAAGAGAAGAAAGCTCTATAACGGTATGATTAAGTGTCAGGTTTATAACTATTTCAGATAAAAGTTAAAATTGAAATATATATTTATTGTAAATCCGAATGCAGGTGGCAGAAATGCGGCGAGTAAATTTGCGAAACGTATTGAAGCGGTAGCCAAGTCTCGGAATTTAGATTATAAAATCTATTTTACGCAGTATAAGGCTCATGCCGGCGAGATAGTCGAAACGGAATATTCCGAAGCAGAGACGGTGCGTTATTATGCCGTGGGCGGTGACGGCACGCTTCTTGAAATCGCTCGGGCGGCTATCGGCAAGGAAAATGCCCAAATCGGTGTTTTTCCCTTGGGGAGCGGAAACGACTACATAAGACAATTCGGAAAAGCTGAAGATTTTCTCGATATCGAAGCTCAGCTTGACGGCAGTGCGTTTAAAGTGGACGCAATAGAAACGCTTGAGGGCGACGCATTAAATATCTGTTCAATGGGACTTGATGCGGCAGTAGCGTATAATATGGATAAGTTCAAGCGAATACCCTTTGTGTCGGGCTCTCTTGCTTATGAGCTTTCACTCGTGAAATGTCTCTGCGGAAAAATCGGAGAAGAACTTGAGATAAAGCTTAAGACAACCGAGGGAGAAGTTAATCTTGAGGGTAATTTTATCTTCGCTTTGGCGGCTAACGGTCAATTTTACGGCGGCGGATACAAGGGTGCGCCTTTGTCTGTTTGCAATGACGGACTTCTCGATTTTGTTCTTATAAAAAAGCCGCCGCTTATCAAAATTCCCACTATGGTAGGAATCTACAAAAAAGGCGGTCATCTCGAGAGCGGAAAGTTTACCGATTATCTCAGTTTTTACAGAGGATATGAGATGGAAATAAAATCCAAAAAAGAAGCTGTTGCAAACCGTGACGGAGAATGTGATCTTGTAAAACACGAGCATTTTAAAATCAAGCCGAATGCCACTTCGTTTGTTTTGCCCAAACAGGTAGAATCTCGTGCGTTTATGCAGACAGAACGGCTTATTTTAAGACCTTGGCAAAAAAGCGATTTTGATGATTTTTATGAGATAATGTCGGATGAAGAGGTTATGCTTCCGGCAGGGGTGAGTGCCGTGACCGACTGGCTCAGCGGCTACACAAAGTTTTTGCACTATTTGCGAAATCCCCTTGCTTATGCCGTTGTTTTGAAGGAAAACGGTAAGGTTATCGGTTCGATTAATTATCAGGACGATGATGCGAGAAATCAAAATGCGGTTTGCTCACGCTCGGTAGCTTATGAACTGAACAAAAACTACTGGGGCAACGGCTATATGCCTGAGGCACTTTTTGCCATGACTGAGAATGCATTTGAAAATACGCCTACAGAGGTTTTGGCTGTTGGCTATCACAACGGCAATCTGCGCTCGAAACGTGTGATAGAAAAATGCGGATTTACTTATGAGGGTGTGATTCAGGGGGCTTTTCGTGCGTGTGACGGGGTACTCTATGATATTTGCTCCTATTCCATGACAAAAGAAGCCTATCTTTCCCGAAAGGAGAATAAGAATGTATAGCTTTGACAGAGAAAAATATAACGAGAGAATGAAGTGGTTTTTGCACGACCGCTTCGGAATGTTCATTCACTGGGGAATTTACTCGATTCCGGCACGTGGAGAGTGGGTGAGGTCAACCGAGGAAATGCCCGAGGAGGATTACATCAAATATTTCGAAGAATTCAATCCTGTCGACTTTGACCCGAAGAAATGGGCACGGGCGGCTAAAAATGCAGGTATGAAGTACGCTGTTTTGACGGCTAAGCACCATGACGGATTTTGCCTTTTCGATTCCAAGCTTACCGATTGGAAGGTGACGAACACACCGTACGGAAAAGATATCGTGAGAGAGTATCTCGATGCGTTCAGAGCTGAGGGACTTCGGGTAGGACTTTACTATTCGCTTCTCGACTGGCATCATCCCGATTATCCCTCCTACAAGGACAGAAATCATCCGCTGAGAAATGATGAGCGAGAAAAGGATAAATCGAAAAATTTCGATAATTATCTAAAATATATGCACGGTCAGATAGAGGAGCTTTGCCGAGATTACGGAAAAATCGACATTATGTGGTTTGACTTCTCCTATGACGATATGACGGGCGAGAAGTGGAAAGCGAGCGAGCTTGTAAGAATGGTTCGTTCTTATCAGCCGGATATTATTCTCGATAACCGACTTGAAGTGAGCGGTACGGGCTTCGGCTCGATAGCAACGGATAATCCGTCAGAATTCAGCGGCGACTTTGTCAGTCCCGAACAGATAATTCCTCCGTCGGGCTTCAAGGACGAGAGCGGAAGAAATATTGCGTGGGAAGCCTGTGTCACGATGAACAATAACTGGGGTTACACCGCAAAGGACAAGAATTTCAAGCCGTATGATATGCTTATAAGAAAGCTTGTCGAGTGCGTTTCCAAAAACGGAAATCTTCTTTTGAACGTGGGCCCCGATGCAAGAGGAAATATTCCGAGCGAAAGTCTCGAGAGACTGTCTCAAATCGGCGAGTGGATGAAGCTTAACGGCGAGTCAATTTACGGCTGTTCGGCGGCAAATCTTCCAAAGCCCGAGAACGGCAGACTGACGAGAAACGGAAATACGATTTATTATCACATATATGAAAATTCAATCGGAAGCATATGGCTTGAGAACATTAAGCATGATGAAATCAAGTCGATAAGACTTCTTTGTGACGGAACAGAAGTAAAGCTTGCCGACAACTGGATGGTAGAGAATTATCCCGATGCGGTTTTTGTTGATGTTTCGTCTACAGTGTATCTCCCAGACAGCGTGGATACCGTTTTAAAAATAGAGCTAAAAGAGGATAAAGAGAAAAAATTATGAGTGTAGAATTTTTTACAAGCGAAAAAGTAAGTGACAGGATAACAAGAATTTTCGGAATTACGGGCGAGATTATGTATCTTGTCGAGGGTGACGAAAAGGCTGTTCTTATCGATACGGGTGTAGGTGTCGGAAGACTTGACGAGTATGTGAAAACTCTCACGGACAAGACGATAACCGTGCTTTTGACTCATGGACACATTGACCACGCTATGGGTGCGCCGCTTTTTTCCGATGTCAGAATAAGCGAGGAGGACGCCGCAATTTACAGCGATCCGAACGCTGCCGCAGACAGAAATTCTTATGTGAAGGCACTTCTTTCATTTATGTATCCCGATGAGGATGTTTTTGCCACTCTGACGGAGGATGATTTCATAGTCTCGGATTTTGCGAAGGATGAGGAGCTCGGCAGAATTGAGGACGGAGATATTTTCGATTTGGGTAATCTGCATGTTCAGGCAAATGCATGCGCAGGCCACACTCCGGGATCGATGACATTTTTGATTGCCGAGGAGAGAATGCTTGTCATCGGTGACGCCGCAAACGGCAATACGCTTCTTAATTTTGATTATTGCCCAAGCATCGAGGAATACAGAAATAATCTCATTTGGCTAAAAATGGCTGTGGACGGCTTTTATGACCGTGTGCTTATTTCTCACGGCTCAGGCGATATTAAGAACGATTTAATCGAATCTTTGATTGAGCTTTGCGGCGAGATAATCGAGGGCAAGGACGACAAAACAGAGATTGACGTCATGGGCAAGAAGGCATATCTTGCCAAGAACAGAGACGAAAATTACGAGAGATTAGACGGCAAAACGGGAGATATTGTATATAACTGTGACAATATTCACGCTCACTAAGTTGAAATATACCTCCCTTTGTGGTATACTTACCAAGGTCTTTTCATAAAACTGCGGCAGTTTCGCAGTTTATGCTATATTAATTTAAGAAAGGCATTATCATGGGAAAGTATTTCGGAACAGACGGATTTCGCGGTAAAGCGGGTGAAAATTTAACCGTGGATCACGCCTACAAAATCGGCCGTTTTCTCGGATGGTATTATTCTGAGAACGGCACAAAGAAAGCTCAGATTGTAATCGGTAAAGACACACGTCTTTCGAGCTATATGTTTGAGTACGCACTTGTTGCAGGTATCACTTCATCGGGTGCTGACGCATATCTTCTCCACGTCACGACAACTCCGAGCGTAGCTTATGTCACTTTGACAGAGGATTTTGACTGCGGTATCATGGTTTCTGCAAGCCACAATCCTTACTACGACAACGGAATCAAGCTGATTAATTCTCACGGCGAGAAAATGGACGAAGAAACCATTCTCAAAGTTGAGGAATATATCGACGGAAAAATCGGAGAAATTCCTTTTGCTTCAGGCGACAAAATCGGCATTACCGTTGACTTCTTTGCGGGCAGAAACAGATATATCGCTTATCTTCTCGCTCAGGCAAGACGCTCCTTCAAGAATTACCGTGTTGCACTCGACTGTGCAAACGGCGCGTCTTGGAACATCGCAAAGGTTGTTTTTGACGCTCTTGGAGCAAAGACCTATGTAATCAACGCTCATCCGAACGGAACCAACATCAATACTGACTGCGGCTCAACTCATATTGAGAAGCTTCAGGAGTATGTCAAGGAAAATCACCTTGATGTCGGCTTTGCGTTTGATGGTGACGCAGACCGCTGTCTCGCAGTTGACGAGAACGGTGATGTTGTTTCGGGCGATGCAATTCTCTATCTCTACGCTGTTTATCAGAAAGAGAGAGATCACCTCATCAACAACACTGTTGTAACAACCGTTATGTCGAATTTCGGTCTTTACAAAGCTTTTGATGCGGCAGGAATCAATTACGAGAAAACCGCTGTCGGCGACAAGTATGTCTACGAGAATATGACCAAGAACGGCCATATTATCGGCGGCGAGGACTCAGGTCATATCATTTTCTCAAAGTATGCCACAACAGGTGACGGACTTCTCACAGCCATCAAGGTTATGGAAGTAATGATTGCAAAGAAGGTTACCTTAAGCGAACTTACAAAGGGATTCGTCAAATACCCACAGCTTCTTGTCAATGTTAAGGTTACAAGCAAGAAAGAGGTTAACGAAGATCCCGATGTTCAGGCAGAGGTTAAGAAGGTAGCCGATGCACTTGGCGATACGGGAAGAATTCTCGTTCGTGAGTCGGGCACAGAGCCGCTTATCAGAGTTATGGTAGAGGCTAAGACCGATGAAGAGTGCGAAAAATATGTTTATCAGGTAGTCAATTTGATTAAGTCAAAGGGCTATGAGGTAAAGTAAATTAACTAAAAATCGTTTAGGGCAGTCGTTAAGACTGCCCATTCGGCTTTTTATGGGCAATTTGCCCGGCTAAAGTGTTAAAACAAAAGGATGATAAAGCAATGAAAAAAATTAAAGAAAAAGCGCCTGAAAGGCTCAGAAAAATACTTCTGGTAATTCTCGGCAATGCCGTGGTAGCGTTCGGCGTTTGCTACTTCATTTTGCCCATGAATTTTATTATGGGCGGAGTTACGGGTCTGGGACTTATATTCTCCCATTATTTCAGTATGGATATTTCGATATTGACTTACATAATCAATATTTTATTCTTCATCGTGGGATTTATATTCATGGGCAAGGAATTTGCATTCGGAATCGTAATAAGCACGGTGACTTATCCTACATTTCTTTATATTTACAGAAAAATACCGAATTTAACCTACAGCGGTGACGATGTAATGCTTGCACTGGTGTTTGCGGCAATAGTTATTGGAATAGGGGACGGACTTATTCTGAAAAACGGAGCAAGCAGCGGCGGTATCGAGGTTCTTTCATGTGTAATCAATAAGAAAACAGGAATAAAGCTTGCGCTTCTCATCAACTGTGTTGATATGATAATTCTCTTTGTTCAGCTTTTCTATTCCTCAGTGGAGCAGATTCTTTACGGAATTTTGCTTACCATGGCACTTTCGTTTGTTCTCGATAAGGTTCTCGTTATGGGCGGAAAGAGAAATCAGGTCACGATAATTTCACCCGAGCATGCAAAAATCCGCGAAGCAATTTTATCAGACCTCGATCTCGGTTGCTCAATGCTTAAAATGGAGACGGGATTTGTCGGAAAGCCTACCGAAGCCGTCATGTGCGTATTGCCCAGAAACAAGCTCCAGTCGCTCTATAATATGGTGCTCGATTTCGACAAAGAGGCATTTATAGTCACCTGTGAGGTATCAAACGTCAAGGGCAGAGGTTTTTCTGTCCCGAAAATGTGGAAAGAAAAAAACTAAAAAATGCTTTAATTATCGATTGACTTGTGTTACAATCTTGTCAAATGGGTAAAAGTACCCAAGCTTTTTATGTGTATATTAAAAAATAAAACAAACAAAAGGAGCGTAACATGAACGTTTTAGTTACAGGCGGTGCCGGATATATCGGCACACACACATGCATCAGCCTTATCAAAAAGGGCCACACACCGATTATCGTAGATAACCTTTGCAACAGCAAGGAAGAGGCTGTTAAGAGAGTTGAGAAAATCACAGGAACAAAGATTGCATTCTACAAGGACGATGTCCGTGACGAAGAGGCTCTCAGAAAGATTTTTACAGAGAACAAAATCGACGCAGTTATTCATTTTGCAGGTCTTAAGGCTGTCGGCGAGTCCGTTGCAAAGCCGCTCGAGTACTACGAGAACAACCTCGGCTCCACTCTCACACTCATCAAGGTTATGAGAGATTTCGGCTGCAACAATATCATCTTCTCTTCAAGCGCAACGGTTTACGGCGATCCTGCTTCCGTTCCGATTAAGGAGGATTTCCCACTTTCGACAACTAATCCTTACGGCACAACAAAGCTTTTCATCGAGCGTATTCTCACAGACTACGCATTTGCTAACAAGGAATTCAATCCTATCCTTTTAAGATACTTTAACCCTGTCGGAGCACACGAGTCCGGACTTATCGGTGAAGACCCCAAGGGCATCCCGAACAACCTCACTCCTTACATCGCTCAGGTTGCTGTCGGCAAGCGTGACCATGTCAATGTTTTCGGCAATGACTATCCGACAAAGGACGGCACAGGCGTAAGAGATTACATCCATGTTATGGATCTCGCAGAGGGTCATGTAGCTGCTCTCAAGAAGTTTGAAGAGGGCAACTGCGGCCGTCAGGTTTATAACCTCGGCACAGGTATCGGTTATTCCGTTCTCGATGTTATCGCATCCTACTCAAAGGCTGTCGGCAGAGAGATTCCTTATGTTATCACAGACAGAAGACCGGGCGACATTGCAGAGTGCTATGCAGACGCTTCCAAGGCTTATAACGAGCTTGGTTGGAAGGCTGAGAAGACTCTCGATGACATGTGTGCCGATTCCATGAGATGGCAGACACAGAATCCTGACGGTTACGGTGAATAAAATGAAGCTTATTTTAGCTTCGTCCTCACCGAGAAGAAGGGAACTGCTTAAATTGGCAGATCTTGATTTCGAAGTGATTGTTTCTGATGTTGACGAATGCTTTTCTGAAACTCTTCTGCCGAATGAGGCAGTTGAGCTTTTGTCAAAAAGAAAAGCACAGGCAGTTAAGAGCATTGCCCCGAAGGACACCGTGGTTCTTGCGGCGGATACTGTTGTGGCTTACGAAGGTAAAATCCTCGGCAAGCCGCATTCCGACAAGGAAGCCTTCGATATGCTCAAGATGCTGTCGGGAAAAACACATAATGTTTTCACGGGCGTGTGCATAATCGGAAACGGAAAGGAGCTTGATTATTCGGTGAAATCCGAGGTTAAGTTCTATGATCTTACTGACGATGAAATAAAAGCCTATATTGCAACGGGAGAGCCTAGCGACAAGGCTGGAGCTTACGGCATTCAGGGCAAGGGTTCTCTTTTGGTAGAGTCCATAAACGGTGATTATTTCAATATTGTCGGACTGCCGATAGCGTCGGTCGTGAGGTCACTTAAAGAATTTGAGTAAGAAAAAATCAGCAAGCGGACAGGTTTTGCTTGCTGATTTTTAAATATAAGCTACCCAAAAGCAAAGGAAAATCGATGAGTTACGAAGAATACAAAGCGTTAAAAGCTCAGATTGAGTACCACATGAACAGGTACTATAATATGGATGAGCCGGAAATATCCGATTTTGAGTATGATAAGCTTATGCAGTCGCTCAAAGCCGCCGAACGGGAGCATCCCGAATGGGTGGACGAAAATTCTCCGTCTCAAAAGGTAGGCGGTACGGCTAAGCGTGAAGCAGGAGTCAAAATAACCCATAATGTACCGATGCTTTCAATCGAGGATGTTTTCACAAAAGATGATGTTGCGGCTTGGTACGAAAAGGTTAAAGCGGTGCACCCCGACGCCGAATTTTCAGTTGAACAGAAAATTGACGGACTTAGTATGTCTCTCAGGTACAGAAAGGCAAATGATACGCTTTCGCTCTATATGGCAGAGACAAGAGGAGACGGCTACATCGGCGAAGACACGCTCATGAATGCACTAACTTTGCCTGATGTGAAAAAAGAAATTGAATTTGACTGCGAGTATCTCGAACTCAGAGGTGAAGTCTATATGACCCACGAAAGCTTCGACAGATACAATCGAATCCAGGAGGAGAACGGCAAGAAGCTTGCCGCAAATCCCAGAAACTTGGCGGCAGGTACGTTAAGACAGCTTGACCCGACTGTTACCCGTGAGCGTGGGCTCAATATGTTTGTCTTTAATGTTCAGGACGGCCCGAGCGAGCTTATGACAAGTCACTGCGATTCACTTGATAAGCTTTCAGATCTTGGTGTGAAAACCGTGTTTCATAAGAAATGCAAGACTCTTGACGAGATTTTATCGGCAATTGACGAAATCGGTAATATGAGAAGCGAGCTCCCGTTTGATATTGACGGCGCTGTTGTCAAGATAGATCAAATTGCTTATCGTAACGATTTTCCGAGCGGTGCAAAGTACTCAAGCGGACACATTGCATATAAGTATCCGCCTGAAGAGAGAGAAGTGGTCATGGATGAAATTCTCGTTGACGTGGGAAGAACAGGAAAACTTACATTTACGGGAATTTTCCACGACAAGGAAACGGGCGGCGCCGCAAGGCTGTGCGGTACGTTTGTCTCGAGAGCCACGCTTCACAATCAGGACTACATAAACGAGATGAAGATAGGTATCGGCGGAAGCTACAAGCTGTTTAAATCTGGAGAAATCATTCCCAAGCTTAACGGCTGTGTGACCGAGCCGAGCGAGGTCTTCAAAGCACCGAGTGTTTGCCCCGTTTGCGGCGAACCGCTTATCCGTGAGGAGGACACTGCCGACATCAGATGTGTAAATCCATCATGTCATGCTCAGCTTTCACGCACGATTGCTTATTTTTCTTCGGTCAACTGTATGAATATAGTCGGTCTTGGCGAAACAATAACAGATTCTCTTATTAAAGAAGGTTTCCTTGAGAGTTACGCCGATATTTATGAACTCAAAAACCGCAGAGAAGAGCTGATTGAGAAGAAGTTAATCGGAAAAGAGAAGAACACCGATAAAATTCTTGCCGCTATCGAAGCATCAAAGGCGAACGAGCCGACAAGGCTTTTGGCGGCACTGGGAATAAGAAATGTCGGTCTTTCAACCTCCAGAGAGCTCATGAAGAATTTCTCGGGAATCGATGAACTTCTTGATGCCGATGAAGAAAAGCTCACGGCAATCAACGATATAGGCGAGACCACCGCAAAATGCATTGTGGAATTTTTCTCGAACGAGCATAACAGAGAGATAATCTCAAGACTTAAAGCGGCGGGAGTTAATATGACTATGCCGCAAAAGGAAGAGGGCTCAAATGCTCTGGCAGGACTTACTATTGTTGTGACGGGAACACTTCCGACACTCGGAAGAAAAGAGGCAAGCGAGCTTATCGAGAAGAACGGCGGCAAGGCGACAGGCTCTGTTTCAAAGAAAACAAGCTATCTTGTAGCAGGCGAGGCGGCCGGTTCAAAGCTCACCAAGGCGCAGTCGCTCGGCATACCGATTTTAGATGAGGACGGACTTTTTAATTTAATCAAAAACGGAGGAAAACTATGATTTCTGAATTTAAATCTGTTTATGCGGACAACGAAGAATTACAGCGTGAGAGATACGCTTCTCTCACAGAGAACTTCAAAGGCTACTTCTCTGTCGAGAGCGATGACGGCATCGAGTATTTTTCTGCTCCGGGCAGAACCGAAATCGGCGGAAACCACACAGACCATCAGCACGGCAGAGTTTTGGCTGCCGCAGTTAACCTTGATATTATAGCGGCGGCTAAAAAGCGTGATGACAGTATGATTCGCCTGAAGTCGCACGAATACACTAAGTTTGATGAAATTGATATTTCCGTTCTTGAGCCGAAAAGCATGGAGCGTGAGAAATCGGCTTCGCTTATCCGCGGTATTGCGGCAAGAGTTTCTGAGCTTGGTTATAAGGTGGGTGGCTTTGACTGCTACACAACATCAAATGTCCTCAAGGGTTCGGGGCTTTCAAGCTCTGCGGCATTTGAGGTTTTGGTCGTAACTATCATCAATCATTTCTACAATGACGATAAAATCGATCCCGTCACGGTAGCACAGATTGCCCAGTACGCAGAGAATGTCTATTTCGGCAAGCCTTCGGGACTTATGGACCAGACCGCTTCCAGCGTCGGCGGATTTACAGCTATCGATTTTAACGATCCTAAAAAGCCTGTTCTCGAGAAAATCGAGTTTAATCTCTCCGATTACGGTCACAAGCTTTGCATTGTCGATACAAGGGGTAGTCATGCTGATTTGACAAACGAGTATGCGGCTGTGCCTGTCGAGATGAAGTCCGTGGCTGAATTCTTCGGAAAGAGTGTTCTTCGTGAGGTTTCAGAGAACGAATTCTACAAGAGCATTCCTGCACTTCGTGAGAAGCTTGGTGACAGAGCGGTTCTTCGTGCTATTCATTTCTTCGATGAAAACCGCCGTGCAAAGGAAGAAGCCGATAAGCTTAAGGAAAATGACTTCGACGCTTTCTGTGCGCTTGTCAAGGATTCGGGCAATTCATCTCTTATGAAGCTTCAGAATGTTTTCGCTTCGAGTGATCCCGCTCATCAGGGACTTACACTTGCTTTGGCTCTTACCGAGAGACTTCTCAAAGACCGTGGCGCTTACCGTGTTCACGGCGGCGGATTTGCAGGCACAATTCAGGCTTATGTCCCCGATGATTTGCTCGATGAATACAAAACTATGATTGAATCCGTTTTCGGCGAGGGAACATGCTATGTTCTCAATATTCGCACGGCAGGCGGTACTAAAATAACATTATAAACTGAAAGGGAAACTTAAATGAGCAACCTTAACAAAACTTGCAGGGTTCACTATACAGGAACCTTCAATGACGGAACAAAATTCGATTCTTCCTACGACAGAGGAACTCCGCTCGAGTTCGTTTGCGGTGCGGGAATGATGATTAAGGGCTTCGATAAGGCTGTCGAGGACATGGAGGTAGGTCAGATTATCGATATCCACCTCATGCCCGAGGAGGCTTACGGCGAGGCAAACCCCGAGGCTATTTTCACTGTGCCTCAGGCAGAATTACCCGGAAGCGAAGGACTTAATGTAGGCGACAGACTTTATCTCGCTACGGCAGAGGGACAGCAGTTCCCCGTTTGCGTTGCGGCTAAGGACGAGACTACAATCACATTTGACGCAAACCATGAAATGGCTGGCAAGGAGCTTAATTTCAAGATTGAGCTTGTTGAAGTAATCTGATTGAATATTAGAAAAACAGCGTGGGAATCTTCACGCTGTTTTTCTTTTCCCGTATTGAACTCCTCATATTTCGATGATACAATTGAACAAAAGCGGTGATTTGACCGCCGAGGGAGGATAAAGATATGGCAATTTATGAAATGAAAGACAGAAAGGTTTTTGGCTTTTCTGCCGAAAATCCAACAGGCACAAAATCGGGTGGCACAAGGGGAAAGGATTGCGAAAAGCTAAGTCCGTGCTATGACATTAAGCCTAATGAAACGCTGACCCTTTGCGACACGGACGGCCCCGGAATGATAACTCACATGTGGTTTACAGGTTATGTCGGTCATTCATTTATACTGAGAATTTACTGGGAGGGCGAAGAAAACCCGAGCGTTGAAGCACCGCTTTCGGCATTTTTCGGCTGTGCTTACGATGAGAATTTTGAGGACAGAGACGGAAATTACCCTGTTTTAAATTCAGCTGTGATGCTTGTTGCACCCGGCAGAGGCTTTAACAGCTATTTTGAGATGCCTTTTAGAAAGCACTGCAAGATAACTATGGAAAACCGCTCTGATAAGCCTGAAACCTTATATTATATGATAAGCGGATGGCACGGAGATGTGGGCGAGAATATCGGTTATTTTCATGCGGCTTACCGTCAGGAGCATCCTGTCCAAAAGGGCAGATCATACACGATTTTGGATAAGGTTGAGGGAAAAGGTCAGTTTGTCGGAGTCACCCTTGCCAGCGGAATGAACGGGCACAATACCTGCTGGGTAGAGGGCGAGGCTAAGGCTTATATTGACGGTGACGAATATCCTACCATGAATTATACGGGTACGGAGGATTATTTCTGCGGTTCGTATGCATTCGGAAACGATATTTATCTCAACCGATACCAGACCTTCAGCGGACTTTATGCGGGACTTTTTGCGATAATCGGCGACACCAAGGAGATGTACAATCATCAGAAAAGATTTTTGCTGTATCGTTTCCATATAAAAGACCCGATTTATTTTGACGAGAATTTCAAAATGGTCATAGACAATTTAGGCTGGACGGGCCCCAGATATGACGATTATACTTCATGCGCTTATTACTATCTTAGCGAGCCGAAAAATGTTCCGTTTGAACTTCCGAGCGACAAAGAACTCATAATGAAGTGATATTGGTGCTTCTACCGTAAGGAGACCTTTGGTCGCCCACGCACGAAGTTAAATCTTATGCGTTTCCGTTTTGTTTTGGAGCAGAGTACACATGAGATATAAGTAGTCGGAAAATCAAAAAGGTGTTGAAAAAACCGATATTTCTGATAGAATAAGATATATATTAGGAACAGATAAGGAGTGTTTTTATGCCATGTACTACAATACTTGTCGGTAAAAAGGCAAGTAACGATAATTCAACCATGATTTCAAGAACAGACGACGGATTTTTTGACGAGAAAAAAATCATCGTTGTCAATCCCGACAAACAGCCGAGAAAATATAAGTCGGTTATCTCTCATGTCGAGATAGAGTTACCCGATAATCCGATGAGATATACTTCTTGTCCGAATGTATCGAATAAGGACGGAATTTGGGCGGCAACGGGAATCAATGCTGCAAATGTCGGTATGACCGCCACAGAGACAATCACCTCTAACCCGAGAGTTTTGGCGGCGGATCCGTTGGTAGAGTATCATAAGGCAAAGTCGAGAAGAGAAAAGGATATCCCCGGCGGTGTCGGTGAGGAGGATTTTATTGTTCTTATTCTTCCTTACATTCATTCTGCAAGAGAGGGTGTTGAGCGCCTCGCTTACCTTCTCGAGACCTACGGCACATACGAGTCTAACGGTATTGCTTTCAATGATGAGAATGAGATTTGGTGGCTCGAGACTATCGGCGGTCACCACTGGATTGCAAGAAGAGTCAAGGATGATGAGGTTGTCCTCGCTCCGAACCAGTTCGGTATGGATTATTTTGATTTTGACGATGCTTATGGCGAAAAGAAAGAATATATGTGCTCTGCCGACCTCAAGGAGTTTATCGAGAAAAATCATCTCGATCTCAATAAAGACGGCGAGCCGTTCAATCCTCGTTACTGCTTCGGCTCAAGAAGAGACGGAGACCACTGCTACAATACTCCCCGTGCTTGGTTCATGGGAAGATACCTAACTCCGTTCTCTCATAAGTGGGACGGTGAGGACGCAGAGTTCAAGCCTGAGAGCGACAACATTCCTTGGTCACTCAAGCCCGATAAGAAGGTAACTGTCGAGGATGTTAAGTATATCGTTTCTTCCTATTTTCAGGGAACTCCGTACAATCCGTATTCCGCTCAGGACACAGGCAAGAGGGGCGTTTACCGTTCAATCGGTATCAACCGCACGGGTGTTACTTCTATCTGCCAGATAAGAAGCGATGTTCCCGATGAGATTAAGGGTGTTGAGTGGATTATGTTCGGCTCAAACGCATTCAATGCGGCTATTCCGCTTTATACAAATGTTTCTAAGATGCCTAAGTATCTCAGTGATGTCAAGCTTGATGTTTCAACAGAGAATTTCTACTGGGGCTCAAGACTTATCGGCGTTATGGCAGACGCTCATTTTGGCTCATGTATTCAGATTGTCGAGAGATATCAGGGTGCTGTGCTCACAAAGGGCAGACAGATTCTTGTCGAGAGCGACAAAGCGGCTATCGAGTCGGGAGATTTCTCGGGCCTTGAAAAGGCAAACGAGAGAATTGCCGACATGGCTAAAGCTCAGACAACAGATGCTCTCACAAAGCTGACTCTCGAGTGCAGTAAGCACATGAAGAACGGCTACAACAGAGCTGATAACTAAAAAAATCTAATCAAATGCAAAAACCGCAGATCGATTTTTTCGGTCTGCGGTTTGTTTTGTGTAAATTTTACTTTTTCAAAGCTTCAACTACTTCGATAATGTCGCTGTTGATAACAAGGTCTGCGTTTTCGTCAAAAGGAGTTGTGCTTTTATTGATAAGCACGATGTTGTCTCCTTTGAAGTATCTCACAAAGCTTGCCGCAGGATAAACGGCAAGGGATGTACCGATTATGAGAAGTAAATCAGCTGTGCCGATTTCGTGAATTGCACGGTTTACCGTGTCGGAGTCAAGTCCTTCTTCATAAAGAACGACATCGGGCTTGACTATGCCGCCGCATTTTTCGCAGGTCGGCACTCCTTTTGAGTTATAGACAAACTCCATGTCGTAAGCCGCATGGCACTTCATGCAGTAGTTTCTGTGAATGCTTCCGTGTATCTCGCAAACTAAGGAGCTTCCGGCCATCGAATGGAAACCGTCTATATTCTGAGTTACCACAGGAACCGACTTTCCCGTTTTCTCAAGCTCGGCAAAATAAAGGTGAGCCGCATTTGGTTTTGCTTCGGGATACAGCATTTTTTCACGGTAAAATTCGTAAAAAAGCGACGGGTCACGCATGAAAAAGCTGTGTGAGATAATCTCTTCGGGGCGGAAATTCTGCTTGTATTTTTGACTGTAAATACCGTTCGCCGAGCGAAAATCGGGTATGCCGCTCGGTACGCTTATTCCCGCTCCAGTAAAAACACATATCTTGTTTGATTTTTCGATTAAGTTTTTTAAGACGCTTATTTTTTCGTCAAAATCATTCATTTTCGTCAGCACTTGCTTCCTTTTTAGGCTCTTCGGTGAAATGTCTGAAATATGTCTTATTGAGAGCCTTAAGCTTTCCGAAATCTATGTTTCTCAGGTGCTCTCTTGAAATTCTGAATGCCCAGTTTCCGTTCGGTACACCAGGCATATTCATCTTGGTGTCGCTTCCGAAGCCGCAAAGATCCTGAACGGGTACGATAGCCATATTGGACGGAGCCGCCCAAAGAGCACGAATCATAGCCTGAACGGACTTTGAGTTCCAGCCGCCCTCAGCCCAGTTGTCTCCTGTGAAGCCGGCATAGTCAAGCGCAAGCTTTCTCTGCTCGGGTGAAGCCTCCCAGAGCCAGCCGAGTGTGGTGTTGTTATCATGAGTGCCTGTGTAAGCTACGCTGTTTTTCGGCATATTATGCGGCAGATGCATGTTATCGGAGAAGTCGAATGCAAACTGCATGACGCGCATGCATGGAAAGCCTGTGTCCTCAATGAGCTTGACAACACCGTCATCAATAATACCGAGGTCTTCGGCGATAATCTTGTTTGCACCGAATTTTTTAATGACAACATTGAAGAAGTCCATTTTTGGGCCGTCTCGCCATTCTCCGTCAATGGCAGTCTCAGCTTCATAGGGAACTGCCCAATAAGCCGAGAACGCACGGAAGTGGTCGATTCTGATTGCATCATAAAGAGTGAATGACGCTTCAAGTCGCTTCAGCCACCAATGATAGCCCTCTTTTTTCATCTCATCCCAGTTGTAGAGCGGATTTCCCCACTTCTGACCGAGTGCGCTGAAATAATCGGGCGGTACTCCGGCTACGCATTTCGGCTGACCGTCCTCGGCGAGGTCGAAGAGATTTCTGTTGCTCCATACGTCCGAGCTCTGTCTTGCGACATACATTGGCAAATCGCCGAGTATCTTGACGTTCTTTTTATTGGCGTAGGACTTGATTTCCTCCCACTGCTTGAAGAACACATACTGAATAAACTCCATGAAAAGGATAGTTTCTGCGTGCTCTTCCATAAGAGCCGCTACTGTTTCCTTGTCGTGAAGTTTCTGCTTTTCGTCCTCCCAGTCGAACCATTCCTTGCCGAGATTAGCTTCCTTTAAAATCATATAAAGAGCGTAGTCGGGAAGCCAGAAGGAATTTTCCTCGGCAAATTTCTTTACCTTTTCTTTATATGCGTCATCGGTTCTCGTGAAAGCACGGTAAAGAACGGGTATTCTCTTGATGTTCAGAAATTCGAAAGCAGCCGTATATGGATTTGCGTATTTCTGAGAAGTGAGCTCTTCCTCTGTAAGAAGTCCTTCGTCTCTGAGTTCTTCGAGGTCGATAAAATTGGGGTTGCCCGCAAAAGCAGAGATGCTGGCATATGGGGAGTTCCATGCGTCCGTTGGACCGAACGGCAAAACCTGCCACCATGTGCAACCTGAATCGCTTAACATATCTATAAATGCTTTTGCATCCTTTCCAAAAGATCCGATACCGTAATCTCCCGGTAAAGATGAAATGTGCATCAAAACGCCGCTTGAGCGCTTGAACATTATAATCACGCCTTTCTAAGCTTGAGTCTATCAAAATTATTGTAATTATACAATGTTTTCTGTTTGGGTTCAAGTAATTTTGTGTTGTTTTGACAAGCACGGGTAATTTTTTCCGTTCTTTATAACTTTTAACCGAAAATTTTGTGAAAATCTAACAGGAATTTTTAAGTTATGATTTGCCAAAGAAATACCGTTGTGATATACTTACTCTGAAGTGCTGTAAATTCAGGCGAGTCGCTGTATCCTCGCTTTTAATTTTGCATTTTTAGATTTTAGAGGAGTAAAGTTATATGTTCAGCTTACCTTTGATATTCATTGTAAACGCAGTGGCTTTTGTCCTTCTGCTTGAGGAACGATTCAAAACCGTTGCTACCGCAGCTGTTACTGCGGCGGCAGTTGTGCTCGCCTTTATAAGCAGAGGAATTATCGGCGCTACCGTATCAAGCACCCAGAATCTCGGTGTGGTCTCAAATATGGTCTGCGTTTTGTGGCTTTTTATCGCTTCGATATTTTCATCGAGCAACAATATCGCACATAAGATATTCACGGGACTTCTTCTTATAACAAACTATCTGTTCTTTACGGATTTTATAACGGTTTTAATCGGAAGCTCGCCGCTTGAGTCTGTCGGCTTGGCGGGCAAGCTCACAGCAAACGGACTTTATATTCTGTTCACACTGATTATAATCGCCGTTTTCATAAAGCCGCTCAGATATCTTTACAGAAGATCAATCTCACCTTATTCAATCGGCCTTTGCCTTTTGCAGCTTCTTGCATTTTATGTCGCAAACGGAGGCATTAACGATTACCTCGGCGTAGAAGATTTCTCGATTAGATTTTTCTCGACCTTCGTTCTTTATGTGATTATCATCTTCAGCGCGCGTTCCGCTTACGGTGCGGCAAGATTCAAGGCAAGGGACTACGAGTATACCGCAGGCAACGAGATTAATTCCGTTCGTGCCGAGAGCTACAACGCTATGGTTGTCAATGTTGAGTCCTACAAGGCAACGAGAAAGAACGTCATGTATGCTATGCAGAAACTTGGCTCGCTCGCAGAACAGGGAAGAAACCGTGAGATAGTTCAGTATGTAAATAAATTCAATGCAAACCCGGGTTCGGCACCGCTTCTTGATTTTTATTCGGAAAATCCGTATATCAACGCACTTGTTGCAACAAAGGCTGCAGACGCCGCCGCAAAGGGTATAAGGCTCGAGAGCAATATTTCTATCGGCGACAGCAAAATCAAAGTTATAGAGCTTTGCACGCTTATCGATGATGTTCTCACATGGGCAGTAAAAGACGCCGCTAAATCCACGGCAGAGGATAAATTTGTGAGCTTGAATGTCATACCCGCAAAGGGACAGCTTGCGATTGAGACAACCCACACAACAGGCGAGGAGACAAAGCAGCTCAGGCTTCACCAGAGAACCTTCGGCTATTTCCTCAAGGGACTTTTTGAGCTCAAGGACAGCGGCGTGACGGAGCTTAACAACGTGCGTGATATTGCACAGAGACACTCGGGAAGCATAAATATTTCCGAGGCCGGAAACACGACAATTGCAAGAATCGGAATCAATTACTAATATGTCGAAAACAACTATACTTAAAGAATTCGGAATAGAAACAGAGGATATTTCCCGTTTTGGTACGGGTCATATCAACGAAACCTACAGAGTAAGATTTGACGGTAAAGACTATATTTTACAGAAAATCAACAGCTATGTTTTTCCAAAGCCTGCCGATATTATGGAAAATATAATCGGAGTAACGTCATTTCTCAGAGATAAAATCATATCTAACGGCGGCGATGCCACAAGGGAAACTCTTCATTTTCTTCCTACATTAAACGGCAAGTACTATGCGGTAGATGAGGACGGTTCTTATTGGCGACTTATGGATTTCATCACGGGCACGGTTGCTTACGAAAAAGCCGACAGTCTCGATATGCTCAGAAAATCAGGTGCGGCATTTGGTAAGTTTCAGTCAATGTTAAGTGATTATCCCGCAGAAAATCTTAACGAGGTAATAAAGGATTTTCATAACACCCCCGTAAGATTTGAACAGCTTAAGACAGCCGTTCGTGAGAATAGAGCAAGTCGGGTTGAAACAGCTCAAAATGAGCTTAATTTCGCACTTCAAAGAGAAGAAGCCGCTTCGGAGCTTACCGATATGCTTTTCTCGGGCAAGCTTACTTTAAAGGTTACTCACAACGACACCAAAATGGCAAATATTCTTGTGGACGAAAAGACCGACGAGCCTGTCTGCGTTATCGACCTCGATACGATTATGCCGGGTCTTGTTGCATATGATTTCGGCGATTCAATCCGCTCGGGAGCGACAACCGCACTCGAGGACGAGGCTGATTTGGATAAGGTTAATTTTGATTTGGATAAGTTCAGAGCTTATGCAGAGGGATTTTTGTCGGTTTGCGGAAAGAGTCTCTCGGAAAACGAGCTTTATTCCCTTTCTGTCGGAGCGAAGCTGATGACCTTGGAATGCGGAATCAGATTTTTGGCAGACTATTTTAACGGTGACGTTTATTTTCACACGGATTATCCCGAGCATAACCTTGTCAGGGCAAGAAATCAGTTTAAGCTTGTCGGGGACATGGAGAAGAACACAGAAAAAATGCACGCTATCGTAAAAATGGCGGCGGACAGGAGTTAAAATGTTGAGAAAAGGTCTTATTACAGAGATTATCACATGGCTGCTTGTCGGTATTTTTGCGCTTACCGCTTTAGTCTACGGTTCATCACACGGATTCGGATTCGATATTTTCAAGAAAGATAACATCGAATCGGCAAATTCCGATAAGAAATACACACAGGAATACACTCAGCCCGTTGATGAAATTTATAATATCAAAATCAACTGGAATGCAGGCAATATTACTTTAGCTTACTATGACGGCAGTGAAATCAAGGTGACGGAGAGCTCGTCGGCTGAGCTTGACTCCGACACAAGACTTACAATCACGCAGGACAGCGAGGATTTGACTGTCAGCTGGAATGACGGCGAGAAGATTTACTATCAGAAGACATTGCCGGAACTCAGTCACAAGGATTTGACAATAGAACTTCCGAAGGACATGAAGCTCGGCGAAATCAGCTTTAATGTAAATGAGTCTAACATCACGACAAACGGCTACACGGCAGACGAGTTGTCGATTATAAGCAAGGGCGATTTAAATATAAAGGATATTACTACCGATAAGCTGACGATAAGCGATAAGAGCGGTGAAATCTACCTTTCAAATTGCACAGCAGAAAATCTGAAGATTAATTCCCAACAGGGAAATATCACGGCAGAGAACTGCACAGCAGAGGACGCAAGCCTCAATTCCGTTTACGGAAAAATCAGTTTCGGCGGTTCGTTTGAGAGCATGACGGGCAGCTCTACTTCGGGTGACGTCACTCTCTCGTCAAGCGTTAAAACGAAGAGCGTCACGGCTTATTCCGTCAGCGGTAATGTGAGCGTTAGTGTTCCGAATGATGTTGATGCGATTGCAACGCTCAAAACCTCCAAGGGAAAACTTTCAAGTACACTCGGTGAGGTTTCGGGCAAAAAGGCAGAGCTTACTCTCGGTAACCCTGAGATAAAGACAGACGAGGAAAGCTCCGAGAGCAGCGAGGAGTCGAAGTCGGATGAAGCAGAGGCTACAGCCGAGCCGACTGAGGAGCCCAAAGCTGAGTATTATACCATAGAGCTTTCTACCGATACCGGTGACATCAGTCTTACGGGGCTTGAAGTTAAGTCGGATAAAGAGAATAAAGAAAACTAAGAAACAATCAACCTGTCAGGCACGCTTGGCAGGTTTTTTGCATTTATTAAGTTGCTAAGTTTTTACTTATATGATATAATCGGAACTTAGATAATGAATAATTGTGTCTTGTAAAAATAACAGAAAGGAAATTAAAGCATGATTAACGTTCAGCTTTTAGCATATACACCGGAACCTGAAAAAACTATCGCATGCGCCGCTAAGCTTTGCTATTCGCCCGCTGAGATTGATACCATCAAGGACGGTTTGACAGACGAAAAGACGGCTTCTTTTATTGATATGCTCTCGACTATCGGTCACGAAAGCCCGATTGAGCACGCTTCCTTTACTTTTGGAATAGAGGGCGTATCCCGTTCGCTTCTCGCTCAGATTACACGCCACAGAATGGCTTCGTTCTCCGTTCAGTCACAGCGTTATGTTGCGGAGAATGCATTTGAGTTTGTCCTTCCTCCTGAGATTGAGTCAATCCCCGAGGCTAAGGAGGAGTACCTCAAGGCAATGAAAGAGGATCAGGAGCACTACGACCGCCTTACAGAGATGCTTAAAGAAAAGCACTATGCAGATTTCATCGCACAGGGCCTTAGCGAAAAGGCGGCAAAGTCTAAGGCTGAGAAGAAGGCAATCGAGGACGCAAGATTTGTACTTCCCAATGCCTGCACCACAAAAATGGTTTGCACTATGAACGCACGTTCACTCAAGAATTTCTTCTCTATCCGCTGCTGCAACCGTGCGCAGTGGGAGATAAGAGAGCTTGCAACGCTTATGCTTGCCGAGGTAAGAAAGGTTGCACCGCACATTTTTGCCAACATGGGGCCTTCGTGCCTTTGCGGCCCGTGCCCGGAGGGTAAAATGTCCTGCGGAAAGATGAAAGAGGTAAGAGAGAAGTTCGCTAATCTCTGATTAATAAAAAAGACAGAATATTTTGAATACTGGAGAATAATATGAGCCTGATTGTAATTGAGGGACTTGACGGAAGCGGAAAGGGCACTCAGTCCCGACTTTTGGCTGAGTATCTCGAGAGAAACAATATCGAGAACATAAAGATTTCTTTTCCCGACTACGATTCCGACTCCTCGGCACTCGTGAAAATGTATCTTGCAGGTGATTTCGGCACGGACGCAAATGCCGTGAACGCGTATGCGGCTTCTTCGTTCTATGCGGTTGACAGATTTGCAAGCTACAATATGAAATGGAAAAAGCCATATGAAAACGGCACGCTGATTTTAGCCGACAGATACACCACATCGAACATCACGTATCAGCTTTCAAAGCTTGAGCACAGTGAGTGGGACGCTTTTTCGCAGTGGCTTTATGATTTCGAGTTCAACAAGCTCAGCTTGCCTGTTCCCGATGCCGTTATTTACCTTGATATGGATCCGAGGGTTTCGCAAAAACTTCTCACTTCAAGATATTCGGGCGATGATTCCAAAAAGGATATTCATGAAAAAAATTTAGAGTATCTCACAAATTGCCGAAAGGCGGCGGTTTACGCTCAGGAGAAATTCGGCTGGCACAAAATTGTTTGCAATAATGCCGACCTCGAGCCGAGAACAATAGAGGAGATACACGGCGAGACAGTGGCTTATCTTAAGTCATTGTCGCTCATTTGACAGGAGGAAATATGATTTATTTATTTCTTGCAGACGGATTTGAAGAGATGGAAGCTTTGGCTCCCGTTGATATTTTGAGAAGAGCCGGTCTTGACGTAAAGACCGTAGGAGTTACGGGCAAGACTGTGACAGGCTCACACAAAATCAGCGTGACTGCCGACATGATTGCAGACAGCGTCCGCTATGACGATATGGATATGGTAATTCTCCCCGGCGGACTTCCGGGAACAAACCATCTTGAGGACAGCGAACTTGTAAAGCGTGCCGTTACTTATTGCTTCAATAACGATAAATATATTGCCGCAATATGTGCCGCTCCGAGAATTCTCGGACACATGGGTGTGCTTGACGGAAAGAACGCAACTTGTTACCCCGGTAATGAGAACGCTCTCACAAAAGGCGGTGCAAACTTCACAGGTGAAAGTGTTGTTGTAGACGGCAAGGTTATCACAGGAAAGGGAGCGGGCGTCGCAGTGAAATTCGCTCTGAAAATCGTAGAAGTACTCACTTCAAAGGAGACAGCCGACAAGCTTTTTGTCGGCATTCAGTGTGAGTAAGAAAGGAAAACAAAGATGAACGATCGCAATATGAGACCCGATCCAAACGCTTTCAGAGTTCATATTGAGGATGACGATTTCGATAATCCTCAGGACACTCTCGACAGCCTTAACGGTACTCAGCGCATTAATTTAAGACCCGATGTTCTCGATGAAAACAGAGACTTAAATCCTTACGACAACGACAAAAAGGAAAAGTCCGCAAGACGAGAGCACAAAAAGAGAGATAAAATCAAATCTCACAAAAACAGAAGAATTTTCAGAATTGTCTGGGTATTCATGGTTGCCCTGATGGCTCTCACACTCGGCGGCTACTTAGTCGGCGGCGCAAATGATTTTCTTGCGGCTGACAGAAGTGAGGGAACAACCACGGTTGAAGTGCCCGATAACGTAACAAGCGAGGAGCTTGCCGACTTGCTTTATAAGTCGGGAGCTATCAACAAGCCTGAGTTCTTCCAGCTTTATTGTACGATTACAACCAAGATGGAGTATTTCTCAAAGGGAACATTCAATCTTGAGACAAATATGGACTACGAGGCTATCATCAATACTCTTCAGGCAGGCGATTCCTCCGAGCAGGAGACAGTCGAGATTACATTCCAGGAGGGTATGACGGTAAGAGAAATTGCTCAGAAGCTTGAGGATAACGGTGTTTGCTCTGCCGAGGACTTCCTTAATGCATGCAACTCGAGCGATTACGACAAGTACGATATGATCGGCAGCATCACAAATGCATCCGACAGATATTATAAGCTTGAGGGTTATCTCTTCCCTGATACATACACGTTCTATAAGAATGACGAGATTGAATCCGTAGTCGGTAAGTTCCTTTACAACTACCAGACAAGAGTTACATCCGATATCGTTGAGGATATCAATAACTCCAACTACACTATGGATCAGATTATCACGATTGCTTCCATTATTCAGGCTGAGGCGGCTAATACAGACGATATGTACATCATCTCGGCTATCATTCGCAACAGACTCGAAAATTCAAGCTATGAGGATATTTATACTCTCGGCATGGACTCCACGGTTTACTACCCGTACAATGATGCTTCCGATGCACCTGAGGGATTCACGAGTAACTATAACACATATAACTTCGGCGGACTTCCCGCAGGCCCGATTTGCAACCCCGGAATCGACGCTATCAAGGCGGCTGTAAGACCGAACACATCTAAGGGCGGAAGCTACTACTACTTCTGCCATTCCGCAGACGGTACTCCGTATTACGCAGAGACAGCTTGGGAGCACGAGAACAACCTTGTTGAAGCAGGTCTTGCAGGTTAAGAGAGGAATAATTAAACAATATGACAGAAAGAATTAAACCGGAGCTTTTGGCTCCGGTAGGCGATATGGAAAGACTGGAGTCGGCACTTAACTACGGTGCCGATGCCGTCTACCTTGCGGGCAAAACCTTCGGTATGCGTGCCGCACCGAGCAATTTCTCTGATGAGGAGCTTGCCGAGGCGGTCAGAAGATGCCACGAGAAGGGTGTCCGTGTTCATGTAACATGCAACACAATTCCGCACAATGACGAATTAAATGAGCTTCCCGCATTTTTAAGCCATTGCGAGAAAATCGGCGTAGACGCTTTTATCATTGCTGATTTGGGCGTTATGGAAATGGCTAAGAAGTATGCTCCGAATGTAGATATTCATGTGTCCACTCAGGCCGGAGTCATCAATTATCAGACAGCTAACGCATTCTACAAAATGGGCGCAAAGCGTGTTGTTTTGGCAAGAGAGCTTTCTCTCCCCGAAATCAAGGAGATTCGTGAGAACACACCGAAAGACCTTGAAATCGAGGCTTTTGTACACGGCGCTATGTGTATGTCTTTCTCGGGAAGATGCTTGCTATCGAGCTATCTCACAGGAAGAGACGCAAACCGTGGCGACTGCGCTCAGCCGTGCCGCTGGGAATACACCCTCATGGAGGGCAAGCGAGAAGGTCAGTACTTTGATATTCAAGAGGAAAAGGGAAAGACCTTTATTATGAATTCCCGTGATATGAATATGATTGACCACATAGGCGAGATTATCGATTGCGGTATTTCGAGCCTCAAGATAGAGGGCAGAGCAAAGTCCGCTTACTATGTAGCCTGCATTACAAATGCTTACAGAAAGGCTATCGACTTCAATTTTGACCACCCGGGTGAACCCATGCCCGAGTGGATCAGCCGTGAAGCCGATAAGATAAGTCATCGGGAGTATAGCACCGGATTCTACATGGGAACCGAACCGGGGCAGAAAACAGATACAGGTTCCTATATTCGTGAGTATGAGGTAGTCGCTATTTGCGAGGGCTATGACGAGGAGAACAAGCTTGCTAAGCTTTCCCAGAGAAACCGTTTCTTCAAGGGCCAGACAGCCGATGTTCTCGAGCCGCAGAGCGATGTTTTCGAGATAAAGCTTGACGAGATTTTCGATGCCGATATGAATCCGATTGATGTTGCACCGCACCCGACATGGACGGTATATGTCAAAAGTGAGCATCCTATCAAAAAGGGCGCATATCTACGAGTGCTCAAAGAAAAGAAATAAAAACAAATCCCGCAGAACCGAATCTGCGGGATTTTTGTATATAATTTGTTTATAAGCTGAAAATTACTTAGCAAACTTCTCTTTGATTCTCGGGCCGGCGACCTGAATGAGAATAACAACAATGAGAATAACGCCTTTGATAGAGTCCTGAATGAGGGAGTCCATCTTGAGAGCTACGATAATCTTGTCGATAACGGTATAGGACATTGCACCGAAGATGATGCCGACAACTTTGCCCTTGCCGCCGCTCATGCTGACACCGCCGAGAACAACAGCCGCAATTGCGTACATTTCGTTTGAATTACCTGTGGTAGCCGGGTCACAGCTGCCGTTCATAGCAATCCAAATGAGAGAAGCAAGACCAACCATAACGCCTGCAATGACGAAAACAAGAGTTTTGTTGAGGCTGACGTTAATGCCTGCCATGCCTGCTGCTTTGCTGTTAGAGCCGATAGCGTAGATTTTCTTACCGAACTTAGTGCTTGTTGAGATGTAAACAAAAAGTGCCGTGATGAGAAGAAGTAAGATACCGACAATCGGAACGGTAGCAATCTTGCCGTTACCGAAGCTGTAAAGTGCCTGATACTGATTTGCAAAATCTCCCTTAGATTCCATTCTGAAAACAGATGAGCCGTTTCCTATGTAGTTTTTCGGAAGAATCTTGCAAAGATACTGGGCAAGAGAACGGTAGATGAGCATTGTAGCGAGAGTTACGATAAACGCAGGCATCTCGACCACGCCGACCAAAAATCCGTTGATAAGTCCGAAGAATGCGCCCGCCGCAAGCGAGAAAAGCGCAGTAGCGAAAATATTTCCTGTAAGGTTAAACACAACAACGGAAAGACCGCCGATTAGTGCGAGCATAGATCCGACTGAAAGGTCAATCTCACCCGTGAGACACACAAGTCCCATACCGATAGCGAGAACGCCGACTACGGCTGAATGTCTGAAAACGAGCATGACGCCGTTCCAGGTAAGTGAACTGCTGACGATAGCGTAAACAATGAAAATTGCAATGAAAACGAAGATGAAGCTGTACTGCGACCAGATTTTTCCGAGCAGTGAGCCTTTCTTTTTAGTGTCCATGATTAATCCTCCTCAGAAGCTGTAGAGCCGGTAGAATACAGCATAACTGTCTTTTCTTCAATTTTATCGTGAGTTAAAAGCTTTACGATGCTTCCCTCATAGAAAACGGCACATAAGTCCGCAACTTTTTGAATTTCGGGAATTTCGAGCGTGTTGATAAGAATTGTCTTTCCGATCTCGGCAAGTCCCAGAATAAGTGCGTAAATCTCCTCTTTTGCGCCGACGTCGATTCCCTGAGTGGGGTTGTCGAAGAGAAGAATTTCGGCATCGGTATTAAGCCAGCGTGCGATGAAAACCTTCTGCTGGTTTCCGCCTGAAAGCGACAGAATACCGTCATCAGGTGACTGAGCCTTGATGTTGAGCTTCTTTTTGAAATTCTCGAACTTTGCTCTCTCATTCTTTTGTGAGATAATCGGCTTATTGCCGGAAAGAGTGTGTTCTGCAAGATACATATTTTCGAGCAGACTCATGTCGGCAACAACAGAATTTTCCTTTCTGTTTCCGGGGAGCATGGCAATTTTGCTCTTCATAGCCTTGTGGATGGAGTTTAGGTGAAGTTTCTGTCCGAACACCTCAACCGTACCGGAATGAACATGTCCCGTTCCGAAAATGCCCTGAAGAACCTCACTCGAACCTGAGCCCTGAAGTCCCGTGAGACCGATAATCTGTCCTTTTTTAACTTCGAGTGAAACGTTCTTGAATCCCTCGCCGCTTAGGTTCTCAAGTTTAAGGACGGTTTCTCCGTACTTTCTCGGCTTGTAAAGCTCGCCGTTACCCGAAGCGTGACCGACCATCATTTCGGTTACTTTTTCCGGCGTGGTGTCGGCAATCTTGCCGCTGCTGATGTACTGTCCGTTTCTGAAAACGGTGTATGAGTCGGCAAGGGTAAAAATTTCAGGCATCTTGTGCGAGATGAAGATGAAGCTTGTGCCCTCGGCTTTTAAGCGTCTGAGTATTCCGAAAAGGTGCTCGATTTCGGAGTTGTTGAGCGAGGTTGTCGGCTCATCGAGAATGAGAAGCTTTGCCTTGAAGAAAAGAGCCTTGCTTATCTCGAGGAGCTGTTTCTCACTTGTCTTGAGGTTCGCGACAAGCTCGTCCGGGTCGATGTCAACGCCAAGCTCATTAAAAAGATTTTTGGCTTCTTCTTTCATTTGCTTTTTCTTGACCGTGCCAAGCTTTGTTGTGTATTCTTTTGTCAAGAAAATGTTTTCGTAGACCTTGAGGTCATTGAACAGATTAAGTTCCTGATGAACAAAGGCTATGCCGATGTCTTCGGATTGCCTGATAGTCATGGAATCATAGGTTTTGCCGTCAAAGGTGACCGTTCCGCTGTCCTTCGGATAAACACCTGTCAGGACGTTCATGAGCGTAGATTTACCCGCACCGTTTTCGCCGAGAAGAGCGTGAACCTCGCCCTTTTCTACGTCAAGCGAAACGTTGTTCAGAACCTGAACGCCGCTGAACGACTTGCAAATACCTTTCATGGATAGTAAACTCATATTCTGCCTCTACTGTGTATTTGATGTAATATAGAGTTAGCATATCGCTAAAAATAAACACACCTAAATAAATTTTGTCGGAGAAAACTCAGCTTGGGTTGTAAGTAAGATGAGTTTGACCGATGTTTGTATGTAAAAGTAAGAATGGATACATACTTAATATAATTATACAAAAACGGGAGACTTATATCAAGTCTCCCATTCTGTTAAATCAAAATTTATTGAATATCAGACAAGCAACAAGCGATTAGTTGAATGACTTGTAGTTGTCAACGTTGTCAGCAACAACATTCTCGCAAGCGATAACGTGATCCTGAGCAACTTCCTTGCCGTCTAAGTAGTCGATAAGATCCTGAACAGTTGTCTGAATCATGGACGGGCTGTATGTAACGGAGCAAACGCCTGAGAATGAAGCTGTGAGATCAGCATACTCGTCGCCACGGATAACATCATACATCTCGCCGAGACCGCCGCAGCCTGTGATAGCAGGAGCGTTAGCAAGGAATGCATCCTTAGTTGTGTCGTCGATTCCGCCGCCTGCAAGAGCCTCAAATACGCCCATGGAGAGCTCGTCGTCCTGTGCATAGATCCACTTTACGTCAGCGTTGGAAGAATCGCCGAGGAATGTCTCGAAATAGTCCTTAGTAGCGGAACGGCTCCAGTTCATAGCACCGGAGTACTCAACAGCGGAGTCGATGTCTTCCTGAGTCCACTTGTCAGCGTCAGCGATTGTAGCGCCCTCGAACTCAGCATTGCCGAGGAGGTAATCTACGAAGCCCTGGTCACGAAGTGTAGTAACGGAAGAAGTGTCGCCCTCGAGAACGAGAACCTTGTCGCCCGGCTTCATACCGAGGCTTACGAAGTAAGCAGCGGCAGCAGTACCGATACCGGAGTTGTCGCCCTTAACGTTAGCAACAGCTGAATCGGAAACAGCGTCGATGATTCTGTCGAATGCTGTGTAGGGGATACCTGCGTCAACGATCTGCTGGATAGCGGACTGAACTGTATCGTCAATCGGCTGAATAGCGAAAGCGATGTTCTTTTCGTTCTTAGCGAGGATGTCCTCGATGTTCTTGATCTGCTCGGCAGCGTCAGCAGATGTGATAACCTCAGCTGTGTACTTGCCCTCAGCATTTACTTCCTCAGCCTTTTCCTTTGCGAATGTAGCAACGGAACCTGTCCAGCCGTGGTCTTCGCTTGCTGTGAGAACGTAGATGTGAGTAGCGTCAGCGGATGCTGTGGAGTCTGCGGACTCCTCTGTTGCGGTTGCGGACTCCTCTGTAGCAGCAGAGCTTTCGTCACTAGCGGCAGAAGAGCTGTCGCTTGAAGAAGAGCAAGCTACGAGAGAAGCAGCCATAGCTAATACGAGAAGCATAGCAATTAGCTTTTTCATTGTAAAATCCTCCAATGTGAAATTTTGCCCCACAAAAAGTGGGGCTTATTTTTTATAACACCTATATTATAGTCGATTTTTAAAAATTTTCAATCATTTTTTACAAAAATTATTATGTTTTCACACAATTTCTACACATTCATATTTGCATTTTGCCCGCATACAGTATACAATACTTAGTGCATAGGTGTTTATTCACTTTGGATTTTGTATTTGGTGTGAGGATTTTGACGTGATAAGACATGCAGAAATTAAGGATGCTGAGCTTTTGCGTGACATAATGTATGAGAACGACAAGCTCCATTCGGGGGGCAGACCCGATTTATTCAATCCTGCCGAAAAGAAGAGCTGTGATGAGATAATTTCACTGATTAAAAATGACGATAAGGAATTTTATGTGTATGAGAAAAACGAAATCGTTGTCGGTTACGTGATTTTCGAGATACAGATTATTCTTAAGGATGAGCGCTCAAGAGGCGAGGAGAGAATTTATATCAAAAATCTCTGTGTTTCGCATGAAAGCAGACATGAGGGAATTGCCACGGAGCTTTTTAATTATGTTGCTGATTTTGCGAGAAATAACGGCTGTTACAATGTGATTTTGTGCTGCTGGGAATTTAACGACACTGCGAGGAAATTTTACGAGAACCTTGGAATGAAGCCGCAGAGAACAATAATGGAAATGATACTTTGATAAAAACCAAAAGAAGCAAGAAAGCTACCGCCAAAGCGGTAGCTTAATTTTTTACTTCTTTGCTCTTGAAGTTCTCTTGGTTGTTTTTCTTGTTGTCTTAGCCTTAGTTGCCTTAGTTGTCTTTGCGGCTGTTGCAGCCTTTGGAGCTTCGGCTTTTGGCTCTTCGGCGGTTACGGGGACTTCAGTTTCAACTGTTTTCTCTTCTTTGACATCCGCTTCAGCCTTTTCGTCGCTTAGCTTCTCAAGCTCCTCCTTTGAAGACGCTGTGAGAGTTTTATAGAATGACCAGAGCTCTTCCTCTGTCGGGAAGTTTGCAACATACATCATGTTGCCCATTGCGCCTGAAAGTGCCTCGGGGATTCTCTCGACCATTTTCATGCTGCTGCCGTACTTTGCCATAATCTCGTCATGAGTGAGAGCATGGCTCTTTGAATCACGAAGACCGCAGAAACCGCAGAATGCGTGCTCGCCGTGCGGATAATCAGACTTATCGAAAGCAATCATATCTGCCCAGATTTTGTAAACATTAGTTGAGTTTGCAAAGTTCATCATATCGGGGGAGAAACCGCCGCACGGTCTCATGTTGACCTCGAGAGCGATGACCTTGCCCTTTTCTCCGAGACCTTCCTGTGTCTTTGTGAGACGGAAGAACTCAAAATGAACGAAACGGGACTTTACGCCGAATGCCTTAACGGTAGCTCTGCCGGCGGCTCTTGTGTCCTCAGGCAAATCCTTTACGATATAGTAAAGAGAGTTGTCGTTGGTGTTGACGATATCCATGATAGAATTCGGAGTGACGTTGCCTGTCTCGAAAATCGGATTACCGTTAGAATCGATGATTGCATCGTAGGAATTGACCTCAGCTTCGACAAATTCCTCCATGATGTAAGGAATATCTGCCCATTTCTCATTTCTCTCAGCTATGAAAGAAACAAGCTCCTCATCGTTTTTGAGTTTGAATGTGTTAGCCGCACCGACGCCGTTATCGGGCTTTACGATTACGGGGTAGCCGACTTTAGCGATGAATTCACGGCATCCCTCGATGTCGCTTACAAGGTGATATCTTGCAGTGACGATTCCTGCCTGCTCGTAATAAGCCTTCATCTTGGACTTGTACTTGATTCTGTCCATATCGGATGGCTGGAAGCCGCTTGTGATGTGGAAGTCCTCACGCAGAGACGCGTCTCTCTCGAGCCAGTACTCGTTGTTTGATTCGAGCCAGTCGATTTTGCCGTACTTGAATGCGAAGAAAGCTACGGCACGGTAAACCTCATCGTAGTTCTCGAGCGAGCTTACCTTGTAGTACTCGTTGAGACTGTCTTTGAGCTCAGGCATGAGGTTGTCATACGGGCAGTCGCCGATACCGAGAACATTAAGTCCGTTGTTCTTCAGCTCCTTGCAAAACTGCCAGTAGTTGGTGGGGAAATTCGGCGAGATAAAAACGAAATTTTTCATATATATTCTTTCCTTCCTAAAGCTTGCGCTTAAGTGTCGTTTAACCGAGCAGATACGGCATGAAGTATTCCGTCTGCTTGTACCACCAGCACCAATCGTGCTGTACATCAAAGCCCCAGAGGTCAACCCAGATGTTGATTCCGAGTCTCTCGAACTGATATTTAAGCTCTTTAGTTGTGTCGGGCTGTTCCCAAGGACCCTGACCGCAGCAGATGACTGCTTTCTTTGAGTTGTAAAGATTGATGTATGGGTGATCGGGATTCATACCGCGCATATAGTCAACGGGTGAATTCTGATAGACAACCTCGTCCATGTAACCGTCAAAGCCGTAGTCTGCAGTGTAAATACCGCTCAGAGCAAGGCATCCGTCAAAGATGTCGGGGCGGCGAAGATAAAGGTTAACCGCATGAGTTGCACCAAGTGAGCATCCGAAAGGAATAACGCCCGGTGCTTTATCCCAGCCGTTTCTTTCCATGGCTCTTTGCTGTGCGAACGGAACAACCTCATAGCAAAGGTAATTAATCCATTCTTCGTAGCGTCTTGCACGCCAGTAGGGGTCGCCGTTCTTGTCCGACCATGTCTCACGGTCGATTGTGTCGACTGAAACGACAAAAATCTCGCCGCTCTCGATCCAAGGGGAGAGAGTATCGGTCATTTTGAAGTTCTCAAAGTCGAAAAATCTTCCGTCCTGACATGGAATGAAAAGGACAGGTCTTCCCGCATGACCGTAAACCTTTATTTCCATGTCACGATTAAGTGCGGGACTGTAGTTCTTGTAGTAAGCTGTTTCCATTGAATACCTCTTATATATTTCAAATTGAATAGATTTCTTTACGGCTCGTATAAAAGTGTGCTGATTGCAAACGGTATCTGCTTTTCCCAGCTTTCCTCGCTGTGAGGAGCATATGGGATAATTCTCATTGTCACCATAATATCTTTTGCGGTGAGCTTTGCGGCAAGCTTTGAGAAGCTTTTGAGAACACCTGGGTAATCCTTAGCCTCTTCGGTGCCGTAGTCCATGTAAATTACGGTGTCGTTTTTAATTTTGCATTTATTTACATACTCGTTTATCTGCTTCTCGACAAGCTCGACAGACGGAGAGAGTGCCGCACAGGCGCCGAAAATTTCGTTATGTTCAAGCACCGCATAAAGGCTCATAAGTCCGCCCATGCTCGAACCCATGATGAATGTGTTCTCTCTGTTGGGAAATGTGCGGAAGTTCGCATTGATTTTGGGCATAAGCTCGTCTATTATCCAGTTCATCGTGATGTCGCCCCTTGCGTCTCTGTGGCCGTATTCGGGGTCTTCAAATGTGAACGGAGTGTATTCGGATAATCTCTCGTTGTCGCTCGAACGACTGCACTCTATTGCAACCACAATGAGCGGAGTGTCCGTGAAATCGAGAAAATCACCCATGCGCCAGCTTCTGCCGTACGATGATTCTTCGTCAAAAAAAACATTCTGTCCGTCAAACATATAAAGCACGGGATAGCTCTTGTATCTCTGGGTTTCGTAGTCTGTCGGAAGATAAATATAAACCTTTCTTTCTTCCTCGCCTGTAACTGCGGGATAGTTTTCGGTCCAAATTTCTACCATAAAAATTCCTTTATCACTTTACTTTGCTAAGATATTTTATAATTATACTATTCTTAAGCCAAATAATCAAGCTTGAGATTTACTCTGATTGGCTTTACAATAGATAATAGAGGCGATTTATCACATCCGAATGATATTTGAATAAAAACAAAAGAGGAGAAGCTTATGTCAGAATATTTACTTGTAATCGATATGCAAAACGATTTTATTGACGGAGCACTGGGCACTGCCGAGGCGGTGAAGATTGTGCCAAAAGTTCTCGAAAAGGTGAAAGGCTTTGGCGGTAAAATTATTTTCACAAGAGACACGCACGGCGAGGATTATCTTGAAACCGAAGAGGGAAGAAATCTTCCCGTGAAACACTGCATTAAAGATACATTCGGCTGGCAGATTTGCGATAAGCTTTTGCCGTACTGCGAAAAGGTAATCGACAAGCCGACATTCGCTTCGAGGGAACTGGGTGAATTTTTGGCTGAGGAAGAGAAAAGAGAGCATATAGAGAAAATAACGCTGATAGGACTTTGCACGGATATATGCGTTATCTCGAATGCATTGCTTGTAAAAGGATTTTTGCCGAATGCCAAAATTGCGGTTGCCGCCGCTTGCTGTGCAGGTGTAACGCCAAAAAGCCACCAAACCGCACTTGAAGCCATGAAATCCTGTCAGATTGAAATTATCGGAGAATAAGGCTTTAATAAAAAGTTAAAGACACAAAAAGAGACTGCAGCCGATTTGACTGCAGTCTTTCTCATTTCTTGTTCTTTTTGTAGATGAAATAAAGTCCCTTGAGAAGAAGATTATCGTCATAGATAATCTCACGGTCGCAGTAGGGGAGAATGACAGACGAAAGTCCGCCCGTAGCGACAACATTTACGCTCTTGCCAAGCTCCTTTTCGACACGGCTAATCATTCCGTCAATTGCGGCGGCATGTCCGATTGCGACGCCCGAGCGCATGCAGTCAACTGTATTTTTACCGATGAGAGAAGCAGGCTCCTCAATGCTGATGCTGGGTAACTGAGCGGCATGAAGTGCGAGCGCCTCAAGCGAAGAATTCGGGCCGGGCATAATCATACCGCCAAGGTATTTTCCGCCTTTGTCGACAACGCTTAACGTGGTTGCTGTGCCCATGTCGATAACTACGGCAGGCAGATCGTATTGCTCTGTAACCGCAACGGCATCGACTACGAGGTCGGAGCCAAGCTGTGCCGGGTTATCGATGAGAATATTAAGTCCTGTTTTTATACCGGGGCCGACTACAAGCGGCGGCTTTCCGATGAAAAGCTTAATCGCTCTTTTTACGTGGCCCGTAACAGGAGGAACAACGGACGAGATAATGCAGTCCGAAATGTCCTCGGCTTTAATTTTTTTCAGTTCAAGCAGAGATTTGATTTTAATTGCGTATTCATCGGAGGTCTGGGTGTGGTCGGTGCGAAGTCGTGACATAGAGATAACCTCGCCGTTCTCCTTGACCGTTCCGAGAACTATGTTAGTATTACCGATATCGATTGCAAGCAGCATGAAGCTCATTCCTTTCAGTTTTTATTCAGGTTAAGATGTTTCTGCTGTCGATATTCTATTGCTTTTTTCGGTAATAGTCAATGAATATAAAATGTATACTTTTTTGTGCTTGAGTTCCGCTTTTTGAACTTTATTGATTTGAGTTATTCAAGATACTCTGTTTCGTAATTATCTATGATTTCACGGTAGAGAAAGCATTTCTCCCCGTGGTCGTTGATAACTCCGCACGCCTGAAGAAACGAATACACCGTGACTGCTCCGAGATATTTGAAACCACGCTTTTTGAGGTCTTTTGCAATCTTTTCGCTGAGTTCGTTTTGTGCGGGCATGGCGTTTTTGTGACTGCGAAAAACGAGCACCTTTCCGCCCGTGAAGCCCCAAAGGTAATTATCGAATGAGCCGTATTCCTCACGGATTTTTATAAAAGCTTTTGCGTTTGTAACAGCCGCCTTGATTTTCGGCATGGATTTGAGCATGTTCGGATAATCCTTGATTTCTTCAAGCTTGGATTCATCGTAATTTGCGATTTTCTCAAAGTCCCAGCCGTCAAACGCTTCAAAAAAAGCCTGTCGCTTTTTCATGATTATAGACCATGAAAGTCCGCACTGCATTCCCTCGAGCATGAGAAACTCAAACAGCTTTCTGTCATCGTGTTCCGGGATTCCCCATTCCTCGTCATGATATTTTTCCATTATGCCGCCGTCGCAAAACCAGTCGCATTTTTGCTTGGGAACAGCCTTAATGTCATTCATTGTCCTGAATCCTTTTGATTTCGTCGGCTAAAGCGGCACTTACTTCTGCCTTGGACATTATCGGCAGTTCTTTTATTCCGTCCTTTGTAATGAGCGTGACGACATTTGTGTCCACTCCGAAGCCTGCGCCGTCAACCTTTAAATTGTTGGCAACTATCATATCGGCATTTTTCTTTTTTAATTTCTTCTGCGAGTTTTCAACGAGATTTTCTGTTTCCATGGAAAAACCGCAAAGGAACTGATTTTCTCTTTTATGCTCGCCGAGATAAGCCAAAATATCCTTGGTGCGCTTAAGGCTTATTGACATATCGCCGTCTTTTTTCTTTATTTTGTTGTCGGCGGTTTCAGTGGGGGTGTAGTCAGCGACAGCTGCCGCCTTGATGATGATGTCGGCGTCTTCTGCGTGCTTTGTTACAGCGCCGAACATATCTTCTGCCGATTCAACATTTACAGTATCCACAAAGTTTAACTTTGGCTGAGTGTTAGCCGCCGCAATAAGCGTGACGCTTGCACCTCTGAGCATATATTCACGGGCGATAGAAAATCCCATTTTACCGCTTGAATGATTGGTGATAAATCGCACGGGGTCGATGCTTTCTCTTGTTGCGCCGGCTGTGACGACAACCTTTTTTCCGACTAAATCGTGCGGCTTTAAAATCTCACGGTCAATGTAATCCGCTAGCAAACTTTCATCGGGAAGCTTGCCAATGCCCTCGTCACGGCAAGCAAGAAGTCCCGAAGCGGGGGTGATGACCGTGAAGCCGTAGTGCTCAAGCTTTTTTAGGTTATCCTGAGTGACGGGATTGAGATACATATTTGTGTTCATTGCCGGTGCGACAAGCTTTTTGCATGTGCAGGCGAGCACCTGAGTTGTGAGTGCGTCGTCGGCAATTCCGTTTGCGAGTTTTGCGATTACATTAGCCGTTGCGGGGGCAATGAGCACGATGTCAGCCATTTTCGCAAGTGCGACATGCTCAACCTCATAATTGCCCGTTCTTGAGAACTGGTCGATTACGCAGACATTATTTGTAAGCGTTTCGAATACAAGCGGTGAGATAAATTCTGTCGCATTCTTTGTCATTATAACGTGAACGTCGTAGCCTCTTTTTCTGAGCATGCTCGCAAGATTTGCCGCCTTATAAGCCGCAATACTCGAGGAAACTCCGAGAACCACAACCTTTTGTCCTTTATTGTTCATAAAAGCATCTCCTTTGCTTTGTCTTATTTGATTTTAACAGAATAAAACAGTGTTTACAAGCATAAGAATTTTGTGAAAATTGAATATTTTTGTTTAAAATTTTACCGTTTTAATGTATACTGAAGTTACTATAGTATATTGTTCGGCGGGTAATTGTAAATAATCGTGCAATTATCTGCGGACTAAAGAATCAGGAGGTTGAAAAATGGCAGGTGTAAACGAATACAAATGTCCCGCTTGCGGTGCTCCGATATCTTTTTCTCCGGGAACTCATCAGATGTATTGTGAGTTCTGCGGAACGAAAATAGACCTTGACGAGCTTATCGGCAAAAATCAAAGCGAAGAAAAGTCGGCTGAATCAAACGAGACAAAAAAGAAATCTCAAAAGAAGGCAGACGAGTCCGACAGATGGGCGGCGTTCAACGACTACAAGAGTCAGCGTGAAAAGCTTGGTGAGCAGAATCTTTATGTTTGCCAGTCTTGCGGTGCGGAAATTATGGCAGACCTCACAACGGCGGCTACCAAATGCCCTTACTGTGACAACAATGTCATTTTGACGGATAAGGTTTCGGGAGGACTTAAGCCCGATGCAATCATACCGTTTGCGATAGGCAAGGACGAACTCAAGAATATTGTGAAGAAATTCCACAAGGGCAAGCCGCTTCTTCCGAGAGGCTTTCTTTCCGCTCACAAAATCGAGGAGATTCAGGGCGTTTACGTTCCGTTCTGGCTTTATGACGGAGAAATGGAAGGCGATTGTAACCTAAGCGGAGACTTAATCAAGATGCACCGAAAGGGCGACTACGAGATAACCGAGACAAGTCACTTCATGCTTGAGCGTGGAGGAATAATGGACTTCAAGAATATTCCCGTTGACGCAAGCAAGAAAATGGACAACGACCTCATGGACAGCATTGAGCCGTTTAATATGAATGGACTTACCGATTTTAAAGATGCGTATCTTTCAGGCTTCTTGGCTGATATATATGACGAAACCCCGGGAGAACTCAAAAAGAGGGCGGTAGACAGAATAGAGAAGAGCACCGTTGACGCACTTTTGGGAACGGCTGTGGGTTATTCCAACGTAAGAATGCTTAATAACTACATGAACCTCAAAAGAGCAGACATGAAGTATGTGCTTTTCCCTGTATATCTGATTAATGATACATATTTGGGTAAAAAATACACCTACGCAGTGAACGGACAGACGGGAAAGATAGTCGGTGAGCTTCCCTCAAGCAAGATGAAGCTTTTGGCATGGGGCGGCGGTTCGTTCGGAATAACAGCGCTTATCCTTGCGATAATCACGCTGTTGTGTTCTTGAGGAGGTGCAAAATGAATAAGAAAATTTACGGCGGCACATTAAGCATTATTATGGCTGTATTGCTTGTAATAAGTGTGGCAATCCCTGTTTTTGCCGACACGGACGGCAATAATGCAAGGAGTTCTTCTTCCGCTTCGCTCAAAACACTTGGCCCCGAGGATAAGCCGCAAAATGCAGGCGAGGGAAAACCGAGCTGGTTCCCAGAGGGCGACCCCGATGATTTCGAAAGATTTCACGATGAAGACGCCCCAAGGGTGCTTGACTATGCGGGAATATTCACGGAAGAGGAGCGGGAACAGCTTGCCGAGAAGCTCTCCGAGATGAAAGAAACCTACGGTTACGATTTCGTGTTTCTCTCTGAAGATTATGTCTACGAGGACGTGAACGATTATTTCTACTATGAGACTGACGATTATTACGATTACGAGGATTATAACTATTACCGTCAGTATTATTCGGGATATTTCTACGATTTCAACGGCTACGGCGTAGGTGAGAATTATGACGGAATTATTCTCTATGTAAATCTCACGGATTTCAAACGAGGCTGGTTCTCCTGTGCAACGGGTGCATGCATGAATTTCCTCACGGAAAACACGGTAAATGTGCTTGACGATCAGCTTGAACCGTTTATGTATGACGGTAATTATTCTCTGGGCATTTTTGATTACTTCAACAACTTAGACGGTATGTTGAAGACGATTGAAGACCGCTCGAATTTTCCAAGCTGGTATCCCGAGGACACGGATTCGTTTGTGAGAACAGCCGACGAGAGCAAGCCGAGAGTTATCGATAACGCAGATTTATTCTCCGACAGCGAGGAGGAAAAGCTCAACAAGCTGATAAACAAGATGAAGGAAAGCTTCGGCTATGACTTTGTCATTCTGACGGAAAACGAGACTAACACCTCGTACGATTATTACTGCGGAATGCTCGGAGAGAACTACGAGAGCCAATATCTTAACGATTATTACCTATATAACGGCTACGGCACGGGCGAAAACTTCAGCGGTGCTATGCTGTATCTTAATGATAAGGACGGCTATATCGCTTCAGCGTTTAATTTCTTCGGTGACTGCGAAAGCTATAACACGAGTGAGGTTAAGGGCAAATTTGACATTGACCTTGAGGACTACCTTAATGAAAGCGACAAGTATTTCAAGGCGGCAAAAAATTTCCTCAATCACACATCGACAGTACTCAGAGGAAAAGCACTCATTATTTATGATGATGTTGAGAGTTCGCTTTATGTCGGCGGCATCGGCGGTGCGATTGTCGCATTCATAGTTGTGCTCATATGCAAGCGTAAGATGAAGACTGTCAAAAAGGCTAAGGACGCAGACAGATACGTCACACGCTTTGATGTCACAAGAAACCGTGATGTTTACCTCAACACAACGACAACAAGAAGAAAGATTGAACGCTCCTCGTCCTCTGGCGGCGGAGGCGGTTCGTCACATTTCAGCGGCGGCTTCTCAGGTGGCGGCGGCTCGAGCCATTCGGGCGGCGGAAGAAGCTTCTGATATGCAATAAAGAACATTAAACGGAAAGGGGCATCTCACGATGCTCCTTAGACTGCCAATAAACCCCCATCGCAAAAATGCCTATGTAGTTTGCGGAAGAGGTCTTTAATATAAATAAAAACTATTCGCAGAGCCTGAAAATGGCTCTGCGAAAGCATTTTTACTTACTGCGTCAATCACCCCTCAGCGTACCTTTGTACGCTTGTCGGGGCGATTTCCTTGTCTGCGTGAGTTTCTTGGCGTCAGCAACATGTCAAAATTTGTGATTTTACTGTTCAATAATCAAAACAAATATGCTAATATTTGAGTATCAAATTGATTGAGAAAGTAGGTGTTGGAATGAACATTGAGAAATTCACTTCATGCGCCGAGAAAATGCGTGTTCTCGGAATAATTGTTGAGCAGAACGGCAAGCTTCTTGCCCGATACACGAGCGAGCCGCCTTGCAGAAGAAATGTATATTCAGTTAGCAAAAGCTTTACCTCAACGGCTGTCGGAATTGCCGTGCGTGAGGGTCTTCTTTCACTGAAAGAGCCGCTTTGCGAAGTTTTTAAAGATGATATGCCGAAGAAAATTTCACCGTATCTTGAGAAAGCAACGGTAAGGGATTTGCTCACTATGAGTCTCGGTCAGGCTAAGCCGTTTCTTATGGGCGCAGACCGACCGTACTATGAGGAGCACGACTGGGTGAAGCTGGCACTCAGGCAGGAATTTGATTCTTTCCCGGGTGAGAAATTTCTCTATAATAACGCAGGGCCGTATCTTGCGGGAGTATTGGTGCAGAGAAGAAGCGGCACGGATCTTGTTCATTATCTGATGCCCCGTCTTTTCGAGCCGATGGGAATAACTCTGCCGACATGGGAGACAGATCCCCTTGGCAGAACCTTCGGAGCGGGCGGACTTTTCTTAACTTTAGATGAGCTTCATAAATTCACTCGGTTGTATCTCGCGAACGGAAGCCATGACGGAAAACAGCTTGTTCCGAGAGAATGGGTGAGTGAGGCGTCACGCAAGCAGGTCGATAACGGCAGCTTCGGTTACGGTTATCTTTTCTGGAGAGGTGCGGATAATTCTTACAGAGCAGACGGAAAATACGGTCAGTTCTCAATAATTTATCCCGACAAAAACGCTTGTATCACAGTAGTCTCGGAGTCAAGAAATGCCGCAGAGATTTTGAAGTCAATACATGAAAACATAGTTCCGCAGTTTGAATAAAAAGAGAAAAGCCAAAAGACCTGCCGTGTGGCAGGTCTTTGTGGCTGTGTGTATGTCAGTTGTAAAAACTTAAAGAGGAAAACTTATGAACTGTGTTAAGTGTACGGATAAAAAATGTTTTGATATCCATACAGTAGTAAGTTTTAGCTAACCATTCTCTAAAAATATTGGTTAGCTCTCACTAACTGAGTTGATTATATCAAGTGAAGACCCGTTTGTCAACAGTAATTTTAAATTTTTCTGAAATTATTTTCGAATCTAAATCACGACATCAATTTTAACAAATTATACCTTGTTTGATTTAGTCTGATATTCTATACTTTTATTAGGATAAATCGGATTTTTCACAATAATAAGGAGGACATTATGACAGAAACATATATCACGGCAAAAGACGGCTTTAAAATTCACATAGCATATTTTCCTGTTGAAAATCCCGTTAAGTTAGTTCAGATAGTGCACGGAGCACTCGAGCATAAGGGAAGATATTATCCGTTCATCGAATATCTCAATTCCAAGGGATACAGCTGTATTATCTCTGACCACCGAGGTCACGGTCTTAGTGTGGACAAGAAATATACACTCGGTCACATGGAAAGCTACGAGGAAATTTTGGACGATATTTATCTTGTGACAAAATATATAAAAGAGAGAAACCCCGATAAGGAGCTTGTCATGCTTGGCCACTCAATGGGCTCGATGCTCGCCCGTCTCTATCTTGAGGAGCACGATAACGAGATAACAAGACTTGCTCTCACGGGTACGGCAAATTACAATAAAGCCGCAGGGCTGGGAATCAAAATAATCGACATTCTTAAGATTTTCCACGGGAAATACGGCTACTCGAAGCTTGTCGGCGTGCTCAGCGGAGTAGAAGCAGACAAAGAAAAGTGGATTTCCTACAATAAAGAGAACATCAAAAGAATGGAAAACGATAAGCTGTGCGGTAAGCATTTCACGCTTGAGGGAAACCGAGTGCTTGTCTCAATGAATAAGGCAATGCACGATTTTGATAAATTTAAATGTCAAAACCCCAATTTACCCATACTGTCCGTAACGGGCAAGGACGATCCGATAACGGGCTATCAAAAGGGACTTGAGGACTCTGAGAAGACGCTGAAGAAAATCGGGTATAAGAATGTCAAATTTGTAGTGCATGAAAATATGATGCATGAGGTGCTTAACGAAAACAATAAAGAGCTTGTTTATAAGGAGCTTGAGGAGTTTCTCAGATAAAACACCAAGCAGGACATAAAAGTTTTTGGTTTCGCTTTTTACAAAAAGCGAACGGGTGTGGGCGGAGCCCACGAGAGAAATTAATAGCTGTGGCAAAAAACGAAAAAACAGAGCGAAGCGATATAAAAAGAGATAGGCTGATGAGGGAAACCAAAAGCACGAAGTGCTTTTAGGGAGCGAAGCGACCGTAGCCCAACGAAGCAGCCGACTTGTCAGCACAAAGATAAATAACAAAAAGAAAAGCGGTTCAAAACAAAATTATGATTTAAACCACCTTGGTGGGAAGGCGACCGAAGGTCGCCCCTACGGGATATGTTCTGTATTTCTCATTGTGTAATTAAGTCGGCAAGGAAACTGCCGGACTGCAAACGCTTTGCGTTTTTGTTGTATTTTCCGAGCCTATATTTTGGTTTTTGTTACGCTTATTTCTTAGAGTTCTAAATCTATCCTAGTGTAAAGAAATCCGGCTTGTCGGCTTAACTACGGGCGTTCCGCCCTAAAAATGCTTCGCATTTTTGG
>CAVDQG010000012.1:0-50569 GCA_963611165.1 Bacteroides uniformis | reverse complement strand
CGTCAAGAATGCAAAGCATTCGCAGACGGGCATTTTATTTTGCGGATTGCTTGCATAAGGTAAAATTCAGAACACTAAAATAAAAACAAAACACAATAAACCAATCAAGGCACAGAAAATGCGTCGCAGACGGACATTTTCCGTGCCGAATTTTTTTCACAAGGAGGAACTCAGAACGGGAACAGCAGTTTAAAACTTAAATTTTACCTAAAACCAAAATCACCTATCACAGGCGTGTTTCATCCTTATATTATCCATTATTAATCCTTTATTTATGCGAAATCTTGTGATACAATAGCACAGACAAAATAAAGATAATCAAAATAAAATAATATAAAGGATGACAGATATGAAGCAGGAAAGAATTTACCCATCCGTCAGCATATCGCCTAAGGGCGAGCGTGCCATAAAAAACGGTCACCCGTGGGTCTATGACGGTGAGATAAGAGAAACAAAGGGCAACCCCGAAAACGGAGCGTTGGTCGATGTTTTCAGCGGAAATGCTTACATGGGAACGGGATTTTACAACGCAAACAGCAGAATCACCGTCAGACTTTTAAGCAGAAACGCAAATGATAAATTTGACGAAGCATTCTGGAGAAGAAGAGCGGAATATGCGATAGCTTACAGAAAAACCGTAATGCCGGGCGATGACTTTAAGTGCTGCCGACTTGTGCACGGCGAGGCAGACCAGATGCCGGGTCTTACCGTTGACAGATACAACAATATTCTTTCCGTGCAGATTGCAAGCCTTGGCATGGAAAAGGTAAAAGACGTTGTTTACAGAGCTTTTTATGACGCACTGAATGCGTCAGGCGAAAAAATCGACGGTATTTTTGAGAGAAACGATATCTCACTTCGTGAAAAAGAGGGTCTTACTCAGTATAAATCTTGGTATGAGGGTCTTCCTCACCCCGACAGCGCCGTAACAGAGATTGTCGAGAACGGTGTTAAATACTTTGTCGATGTCGAGAACGGTCAGAAAACAGGATTTTTCCTCGATCAGAAGTATAACCGACTTGCCGCCGCAAGAATCGCAAAAGGCAAGACAATACTCGATTGCTTCACTCACACGGGTTCTTTCGGACTTAATGCCGCCATGGCGGGCGCAAAGCACGTTCACAGCGTGGATATTTCTCAAACGGCTATCGATATGGCGAGCGAAAACGCCAAGAGAAATAACCTCGAGAATATCAATTTTGAAACAGCCGATGTTTTTGAGCTACTCACAAAACTTGCAAACGAGAAAAATCACGAATACGATTACATCATTCTTGACCCGCCGGCTTTCACAAAGTCCCGTACAACCGTAAGAGACGCCGCACGAGGCTACAAAGAAATAAACATGAAAGCAATGAAACTTCTTCCGAGAGGCGGCTACCTTGCCACTTGCTCATGCTCTCACTTTATGACGGACGAGATGTTCCGTGATATGCTGAGAAGTGCGGCAAAGGATATGGGAGTTTCCTTAAGACAGATTGAAGCAAGGCAGCAGGCTCCTGACCACCCGATTCTTTGGAATGTTCCCGAAACCGATTACCTTAAATTCTATATTTTCCAGGTAGTTTGATTTAAAAAATGGCTTGAGGACGGCGAAAAATCCGTCCTCAAGAAAAAAATAAAAAATATTTTCAAAAAAGTGTTGACATTTTTATTTGAAAGTGGTATCATAACGGAGTCGTCAGGAACGACAACAAATTAAATAAGAAATAAGTTGGTATTGATTGTGACGAGGGTCCACCTGTTCCCATCCCGAACACAGAAGTTAAGCTCGCTCACGTCGACAATACTCGGCTGGCAACGGCCTGGGACGATAGATTTTTGCCAACATATTTCAGTTGGTATTGATTGCGACGAGGGTCCACCTGTTCCCATCCCGAACACAGAAGTTAAGCTCGTTCGCGCCGACGATACTCGGCTGGCAACGGCCCGGGACAATAGGTTTTTGCCAACATGAATTAAGCGGTTGTTTTAATTAACAGCCGCTTTTATTTTTTGCATTTTTCTTGCACCCCCTTTTATTGACTTTACTCTCGGTGTATTTTACAATTAATATGTTTAGTTATATATTTACGATGTAAGATTTTTTCACCTGACAAAATCATTAAGGAGATTCAATATGCCTTCGAGCAGAAATTCACATTCGAACCGTCCGTCCGACTCAAGACGAAGCGACTCAAGGAGTTCTTCAAGAAACAGACAGACCGACTCGAGAAACTCAAGAAACACAAGAAATACGAATAATACAAGACAGCCAACCTATTCAAGGTCGGCAGAAAACACACAAAGAAGCGACCGCTCAAATAATTACGGCGCAAATAAAAGCCGCCCCTCACAAGCGGAAAGACACAGTTCTTCGAGAACATCGAGAAGAGCACCGAGATCCGTTGACAGAGAGCGTGCAAGAATTAACCGTCTGACGTTTATTATTGTGGCATTCATCATAATTGCGGTTATCATAGTGGTGGCAATCGGAATAAAATCTGCCTCAACAACGGCAAAGGCTAACGGAAATTCTATTTTGACTGCATCGGCTACGGCAACACCCGAACCGACCGCTACCCCAGCCCCCACGCAGACTCCTAAGCCGACAGCCGCACAGGAAAAAGATATTTCAAATGCAACGATAACTCAGTATGACTCTATGCTCACCGTTGACGGCACGGCATACGAATATTATAAGTTTAGTAACGATAACGCTACAGCCACTATCTCGGCAATAAACAACATGGCAACTTCACTTAACGTGAATACCTACGCTATGATGATTCCGTCGGGAATTGACATCATGCTTCCGCTTTCACTTCTCGATGAACTCGCAGACGTAACAAGCGACCAGCAGAAAGCAGAAAGCTATATCCTCACCTCGCTCGATTCCTCCGTCAAGACAATTGCCACCTATGACCAGCTCAAAGCATACTGCGACCAAGACCTTTATTTCAATTCGGACAACCACATTTCAGGTCTTTGCGGATACTACATCTATCAGCAGTGGGCGGCGGCAAAGGGAGTTTCTGCCGTTTCTCTCTCGTCCTGTTCTGAGACAAGCTACTCGGGATTTTACGGAAACATCTCCAACTCAACGGGACTTTCCCTTGATGAGGACACCGTGACCGTTTATGACCCCGGCACAAGCTTCTCTTATAATTACATGGACGACTACGGAACCACTCAGGACGGCACCGTTTTCGTTGATGTCACCGATTATGCGGCAACTCAGAAATATCAGGCATTTTTGGGCGGCGTTCACACAAGAAGTCAGATAACAAACAATTCCGCTACGGACGATTCGTCATGCGTGCTTGTCATTGACTCCAACGGAACGAGCATCGCACCGTTCATCGCAACACATTACAAAAACACCTACATAGTAGATTACCGCTACTCCTATGAGACGGATAATTTAAGCAAAATAGTCTCCGATACGGGTGCGACAGATGTCATCTTCTGTCTGAGCATGGGAGTTACGGGCACGGGCGACCTTGCAAGCGGTCTCACCACCCTTTGCTCGACAAGCTCAAACTAACTCAAAATTATATTTATCAAGCGAAGTCTCTTTATTCGGGACTTCGCTTTTTTCATGCCTATTTTTTTGTGTAAAAAAAGTAAAGAAATTTCCCCTCCGATTTTACATAAATATAACCTTATCTATACCGAACTCCGATAGTTTAAATTAGGGTAAGATGTTATTCTTTTAATGCGGAAAGACGTGAATAAAGTGATTAAAATTCCGCAAATTCGTATTATGCATATATTGTAGAAAGAGGAAAAAATGCACAAGAAACTTATCAAAGTTGCCTCCGTCATGATGGCTCTCGCTCTCACTGTATCAAGCGCAGCCGCATTCGGAAACTCTGCTTCAATCAAAGCTTCGGCAACAACCACTACATCTGTAAGCACAAAATCTGACAACGCAGAAACAGAAAAGAAAACGCCAAAGTACATCTTCATGTTCATCGGTGACGGAATGAGCTATCCGCAGCTTCAGCTCACAAACTATTACCTCTCCGCTACCGAGGACACCAACGACAACGATATCTTAGAGGCACCGAACGATAACCTAACAATGCTTAACCTTGCTGTTGCAGGCTCTGCTCAGACATACGACAGCACTTCCTTCTGCCCCGACTCGGCTTCTACCGCAACTTCAATCTCAACAGGTCACAAGACTTACAGCGGTACTATCAACATGGACGAGACAGGCACAACATCTTATGAGACCATCGCCGAAAAGCTTAAGAAGCAGAAAGGCTACGAAATCGGCATCATCTCCTCCGTCAACATCAACCACGCAACTCCGGCGGCTTTCTACAGCCACGTTGCTTCGAGAAACAGCTACTATGACATCGCTCTCGAAATGGTAAATTCCGACTTTGATTACTTCGCAGGCGGAGCTGTAAAGCAGGCTACCGGCGAAAACGGCGACCAGAAAGACATCTATGAGCTTGCCGCAGAGAACGGCTACACCGTAGCTAAAACAAAAGCGGAAGCAGAGAAAATCAATTCCGACACAAGCAAGGCTCTCATCATTGACGAGAACCTCGCAGACTCCGACGCTATGAACTACGATATGGACCTTGAGGACGGTCAGTGGGCACTTGCCGACTATGTTTCCAAGGGAATCGAGGTTCTCGGCAATGCGGAAAACGGCTTCTTCATGATGTGCGAGGGCGGTAAAATTGACTGGGCTTGCCACGCAAACGATGCCGCCGCAACCCTCACCGATACACTTGCTCTTGACAACGCCGTGAAAGTGGCTGTTGAGTTCGCTAAGGAGCACGCTGACGAAACTCTCATCATTGTAACAGGCGACCACGAGACAGGCGGTCTCACAATCGGATATGCAGGCACAGACTACGACACATTCCTTACAAATATCTCCAATCAGAAGCTCTCCTACGCTAAGTTCGACTCCGACTATGTAGCAAAGTACAAGGAGGAGAAGACAGACTTCGATACCGTTATGAAGGATATCACAGAGCTCTTCGGTCTTGAAGCTCCAACTTCAAGCGAGGAGAAGACAAGCTCCAAGGACAGTGCCGACAAGCACCCCGAGTCCGAGGATACGGGAAGCCTTGTCCTCACGGATTATGAGTATCAGAAGTTAAAAACAGCTTACGAAACCACAATGAGCAGAACGGGCGAAGAGGAATCCTTCAGCCAGGAGGAATATGTACTCTACGGTTCCTATGAGCCGCTCACTGTCACAATCACTCACCTTCTCAACAATAAGTCCGGCGTAAACTTCTCATCCTACGCTCACACAGGTCTTCCTGTAGCAGTACTTGTCGAGGGCGTCGGTCAGGACGAGTTCGACGGCTTCTACGACAACACCGAGATTTTCAACAAGCTCGCAGAGCTCACAGGTGTTGAATAAGAAAAAATCCACATCCTCCAAGTATAGGTTTAGATAGACTGCGGTCAAATGGGGAATGCCGAGTGCATTTCCCATTTGAAATATATTAAGGGAATTATTGTTAAGATGAAAAAACTGCTGAACATAAATAAAAAAAGAGAATTTGCTTTCATGATAGTGGGAACTCTCATGATAATCGCACTCATGCTCATTCCGACAGGCTATGAGGACGCCGTCATTTATCAGGAAGCCGAACGCTGTAAGGTAGAGGTTCTCTCCACAGATGAAAGCGCCGTCTATTCCACGGGACTCATTCAGTCCGGCGAGCAAATATGTGAATTAAAGATACTTAGCGGGAAATTTAAGGGAGAAACAATGAGCGGCGTCAATATGCTAAGCGGTTCTCTCGAATCCGACAAAATCTACTCGGTCGGCGACAAGGCTCTTGCCGTTGTCAGCACCGATAATGGCGGAAACGCCACCCGCATCACCATGAGCGACTACTACCGACTTGACAAAGAGCTCATTCTTGCGATAGTCTTCACCCTGTTTCTCATTGCGATAGCAGGCGCAAACGGCTTCAGAGCGGTCTTCTCGTTCGTTGTCACGGTTCTCACGATATGGAAAATAATGGTTCCGCTCTATTTAAAGGGCATAAACCCCATTCCTGTCGGCTTGTTTATAACGGCACTTCTCACCTTGATGATAATTTACTTCGTATACGGCTTCGACATCAAGACGCTCTCTGCGGTTTCGGGCTCGATGCTCGGAACGGTGACGACTTGTGTACTCGGAATAATCTTCACCACCGTTTTCAAGATTCACGGAGCCGTGATGAGCAACTCCGAATCTCTGCTTTACTCAGGCTATCAAAACTTAAACCTGACCCAGATTTTTATGAGCTCCATTTTCCTCGGCGCAAGCGGCGCTATGATGGATTTGGCGGTAGACATCACCTCCGCCATCAACGAAGTCATAGAAAAAAAGCCTGACATCGGCTGGAAGGAAGCGTTTAATTCGGGTATGAATGTCGCACGCTCGGCGCTGGGCACAATGACCACCACACTCCTTTTGGCTTATTCCGGCAGCTGCATCGCCCTTTTGATGGTATTTATGGCTCAGGGCACACCTGTACTTCATATACTCAACTACAAGTACGTTTCCGCCGAAATTCTCGATACCCTTGTCGGCTCGTTCGGTCTTGCAACAGTAGCGCCGTTCACAGCACTTACAAGCAGCATTCTGCTGACAAGGAAGAAGAACAAATCAGACGAAAACGAAAATCTCACCACAGGCAACATTGTTGTCGCAGAGGAAAAGGACAATCAATTAAGAGTATAACTTCATCTTGATTTCCTAATATATACAGCGAGAGTCTCCAAGTGATATTGCTTGGAGATTTTCGCTTTCCCACTTTGTTTTCAACATCTCACGAAGAATTGTGAAAAACTTTCGCCGCTCTCTCCTCTTTTTTGTCCTTATTCTGTCCTATGTGGGCTGATAAAATATAATCACAACAAAGACAACAACAAATCAAAAGGAAAAAAATGAAAGGAGAAAAACAAATGAAAGGATTTTTTGAGAATATATCAAGGTTTTTAAGCCCGCCAATCGAGCACCGCAACAGCTTGCTTATAGGAATGAGATAAAGAAAGGCGAAATATGACAGAATTATTTGAAAAGATGATAAATGCGCTTAATCAATCGGGACTTGGAGTATTCAATTTCTCAAATGTGTTCACGCATCACGAATAAAATCAAAAGAAAAGGAGATAATTATGAACAATAACGCTAAGCTTACAGATAAAGACAACAAGCCGAGAATCATTTTGGTTGATTACGTTAAACTTATTCATTAGAAAACTAAAAACAAGACCTTCCCGTGAAAAGGAAGGTCTCTTTGTTTAGATACTGCAAAAAAATAAAGCCCACGGAAATTCGTGGGCTTTTGTGTGCTTTGATAGCTTCTTCGATAAATTCGGTAAACCGAAAAATTATCTCTTTGAGAACTGAGGAGCACGACGTGCAGCCTTGAGGCCGTACTTCTTTCTTTCCTTCATTCTCGGATCTCTTGTGAGGAAACCTGCCTTCTTGAGAGAAGCACGGAGGTTCTCGGAGTCATACTGAAGAAGTGCTCTTGCGATACCGTGGCGGATTGCACCAGCCTGACCGGAAACGCCGCCGCCTGCAACACGGCAAACAATATCAAACTTAGCGTCTGTCTCTGTGAGAGCGAGAGGCTGACGAACGATGAGCTTGAGTGTCTCAAGTCCGAAGTAATCGTCGATGTCTCTGTCGTTGATTGTGATCTTACCTGTACCTTCGTAAAGTCTAACTCTTGCTACGCTGGACTTTCTTCTGCCTGTACCGTAAAAATATGGAGCTGTCTCGTACATTATTTATTTCCTCCTTCTTAGATCTTGTCCCATGACTCAGGCTTCTGAGATGCATGTGGGTGCTCGCTGCCTGCATAGATCTTAAGTCTTGTGCATGCTGCGCGTCCGATTGTGTTTGAAGGAATCATACCCTCAACTGCGAGCTTCATAGCAAGCTCCGGCTTTGTTTTCATGAGAGTGCTGTACTTAACAGCCTTCATGTGGCCGATGTAGCCTGTGTGATGATAATAAACCTTATTATCAAGCTTAGAGCCTGTGAGAACTGCGTCTGCAGCGTTGATGATGATAACATGATCACCGCAATCTACGTGTGGTGTAAATGTTGTCTTATGCTTGCCTCTGAGTAAAATAGCTGCCTGAGCTGCTACACGGCCGAGTGGCTTGCCTGCAGCGTCAATTACATACCATTTGCGGTCTACCTGACCGGCTTTTGCCATATAAGTGGACATAGCGTACCTCCGTAAAATTAGTTATCTTAACCCTTGCGTCCCGCTCGGGTAAACTTTAATAAAATCGCTTGATAAAGCCCTTTTCGCTTTACGCGCTTAATGATAATACCACAAGAGAACCGTGAAGTCAACAACTTTTTCGCATAAATTTAATTTAGATTTTTGTTTCTTTTGTTTTCTCGTTTTTTCTCTTCTTTTCTCTTTTTTTCTCATTAACGAATTTTGATTTTTTCGGTTTCTTACACAAAAAAAGAACGCACACTCGGTGCGTTCCGTTTTTAGCTTTCAAGCTTTTTAAATTCTTCTATTTCCTTTTTATTTACGCTGATTCTTCCGTCACGGATGACCTTAACGTCGTCAGCCTTATAAATAGTCGGGGCTGCGTCGGGGGCTTTATCAAGCCTTACTGTGAGTTTTCTCGTTAAGAGATTTACCTCGATGACCGTTCCCTTGCCGTCCTGAGTTGAGACAATTGCGCCGACCTTCGGTGTGTTCTTGAGAAGGTCTGAATAAGCCTCCTGCTCGTACTTGAGACAGCACATAAGTCTGCCGCAGGTTCCCGAAATCTTTACGGGGTTGAGGGAAAGTCCCTGTTCCTTAGCCATCTTAATGGAAACGGGCTGGAATCCGTTCAAAAAGCTTGAGCAGCAGAACGGTCTGCCGCAAATTCCTATTCCGCCAAGAAGCTTAGCCTCGTCTCTGACGCCTATCTGTCTTAATTCTATTCTTGTTCGGAACATAGCCGCCAAATCCTTGACAAGCTCTCTGAAATCCACTCTGCCGTCAGAGGTGAAGTAGAAAAGAATTTTGCTGTTGTCAAAAGTATATTCAACGTCGACAAGCTTCATATCAAGCTTATGCTCGGCAATTTTCTTTTCGCAAAGAGCATATGCTTTCTTCTCCTTTTCCTTGTTCTCCTCTATCTTCTTGAAATCGTCCTCGGTAGCTATTCTTATGAGCTTTCTGAGTGGCTGAACGATGCTGTCGTCCGCAACCTCACGGTTTTCGAGGGCAACCTCGCCGCACTCGACTCCGCGAGCCGTTTCAACGATAACTTTTTCTCCCCTTGCGAGTATTCTCTTGTCGGGGTCGAAATAATACACCTTTCCGGTGCTTGTAAATTTTACTCCGATAACTTCTGCCATATTTTATCCTTATCCGATTAAACGGACCTTTCGTTTATGTGTTTTACAATATGTCAATCACGCCTTGCGTGCATTCCCTTTAATTATAAGAGAAATAGCATTTTTATTCAACCACAAATTTAAATCGGACAGCCACTCTGCTTCCCTTGCCAAAAGCATCGCCCCGAACAAACTGCAAGGACTTCTTTAGCCACGCAAATTCAGATTTTGGCAAAAGAAAAAGCCGAATGCGTTTGTTTGCATTCGACTTTCTATCATTCTCTTAGTTTTGCGCAAAGGCTTGTCACGATAAGCTTCATGTTGCCGTTGCCGTCACACATTTTTCGGTATTTCGAGCATATCTCCGGCAATCCCACTATTCGCTTCTTCGTTCTCGAATCGGCAATTTTCGCCGCCGCTTCGGGGTCTGTGCTTATCAATCCGTCACCGCCCGCCTTAATCACGCATGCATCACGGAAAATTTCCTCGAGCATATCGAGCGTCTCCGTGAACAGTGCTCTGTCGTCAATCAGCGGAAAGCTCTTTTCAAGCAAAACCCTCGGTTCTCTCGCATCGATATTTCTCGCAATGGCGGACGCCGTCTCAAAGGCAAGCGAAGAATTTTTCTTGCTCTTTTTCGCCGTCGTTTCATCGCCTGCGGCAAGGAAATCGAGCATTCTTCCGATGTTGTTGTTAAAAAGCTTAGCCGCCTCCTCAAGCTTTTCCTCCCCCAGCTCTGGGTGAATTTTTCTGCATGCGAACACCGCCTCGTCCTTTTTCGGTGCCCTCAAAGTGAGCGTCACCGCACGGGATCTTATCGTGGTCAGCATGGATTCTGCGCTTGAGACAAGCATGATGAACTCACCGCCTTCGGGCGGCTCCTCAATGACCTTTAGAAGAGTATTCTGCACCTGAGGCGTGAACGCCTTTCCCGATTCAAGCAGATAGATGTTATAATCGGCTTCAATCGGCTTTTCGTAGCAATCGAGCACCACCGAATCTCTTATCTGAGCGACGTTCACCGTCTTTGCAGAGCCGAGCGGCGTAATGTGCCTTACATCGGGGTGACTTCCGGCACGCATCTCGGCACAAGCCTTGCACTTTCCGCACGGTCTGAGGTTTTCGTCCTCACATTTACATGTGAGATATGCGGCAATTTTCTTTGCTAATGTATGCTTTCCGAGTCCGTCCGCACCCTGAATAATCAGCGCATGTGGCAGTCTTTTCGAGCTTGTCAGCCTATTTAGTCTTTCTTTTACCTCGTCGTTTCCGACAAAACCGTCAAAATTCATCAGACCTTCTCGAATCTGTCTACATTCAGAACAAATATGGTAGCGCCGCCCACCGATACCTCAACCGGATACGGTGCGCAAATGCCGGGGTCCATCTGAGTGTTTGCAGGGGTAATCTGAGTGCGCTTGCTTGAATGTGTTCCGATTATATCAATAGCCTCTTGGACTTTATCGTCCTCGACACCTGAAATGAGCGTTGTGTTTCCCGCCATAAGAAATCCGCCTGTTGTAGCAAGCTTCGTTACCTGAAAGCCTGCCTTAGTCAGGGATGACTGCACGGCTGCTCCGTCATTATTGCTTACTATAGCCAAAATAAGTTTCATAAAGGTTTCCTCCTTTGTTCTGTTAACTTAATTTTACCATTTTAATGCATAAAAATCTATACGGGAATTATTTTTTGTTGCTTTGCAGTAAATTATATTGTTTTTTTTGTAGAAACTTCCGATTTGCCCCAAAATATCGTTTTCTGTAAACAAAAAGCTCGATAAAAATGCACATTATAACAGCACAGATTATGTCAACGCACGAATGCTGTTTTACAAATGCCGTAGATATCGAAATCATTATGCAAAGTGCGGAAACGGCAAATTTGCCTATCGGCTTCAGTCTTTTCTGCTTCAGCCACACGGACATAATTCCCATGGAATAGGCAACGTGAAGAGACGGGCAGACGCCTGTCGGCGTATCAAACTCATATATAAGCCCCATAAGAGCCGTGAAAACATTGTGACGGGTAAATTCATCGGGACGAAGATCCTGTATGCTCGGATAAAGAATATAGCATATCATTCCGATAACCTGCGTGCAGATGATGAATGTCTGCAGCTTTTTGAAGCTCTCGACATCATAAAGCAAGAAATACAAAAGGCTTGCCGCTATCAAAAAATACCACGACACATAGAATATCACGAAATACTCGTTGAACGGTATCATATCGTCAAGCACGCAGTGCATAACGTGACAGCTTTCGTACGGTATCAGATTTTCCGTCAAAAAATAAAATAGAAAATAAACAAGCCATCCCGACAAAAGCAGAAGATGCGAATATTCGGGACTTGTTATGTTGTTAAGTCTCAGCTTTCTGTAATCGACCTCCGGCTTTCTGATACTACCGCCTCCTCTCTTGTATTTTGCGGATATTCTCTTGATGGAATATTCGGATAAGGCACAACGGTGTGCCTTGGGAGCGAATAAGCCGTTTCGCTTATCTCGTTCATAAGATATTCGCAGATTCGGGTTCTCTCCTCTGCTATCGGAGCATCGGGGTTAAATTCAATCGGCTTTCCGAAAATTACCTTATGAAGTCTCGGTGCGATATACATCGGGACAAATTTCAGCTTTTCGCCTGTCTTTTTGTAGTAATACTTTGCGGTATCGACAAATTTATCCTGAAATTCATACACTATATTATTGTGCGGAACATTCTGCTCGGGAAAAACCACATTGTTCCCGTCTTTCAGACTCTCCACCGCCGTTCTGAATGTAGAGCGCAATCTGGAATCGTGATAAACAGGCACCAAGTCGCATGAATTTACCATATTCGAAAGCGGCACCGCTATAACTGCCGCGAGGATTTTATATATCCATCTCACGGCTTTAGGCTTCTTAGACCAAAAATCCTTGTAGGTGTATTTTCTGCATTCTTCCTTTGTGAAAATCTGACCTATGCACCATGTTGTGTTCTTCCCGGGCAAAAAAAGCTGACTGATAATCGGGCCGTTCGTCTTTGAATGATTGCCGACAAGCATTGCTCCTTTTTCGGGTATATTTTCTGTTCCGATGAGCTCGGGCGCCTTGTAAAATCTCCTGAGAATTCTTACCGCACCCCTATAAAGTCTCGATCTTTTTTTCTCCATTATCCCACTCCTATCGGCGTTTGAGAAAATTTTCCTCTCAAAACGCAGAGAATTCCCCGCCCTATAGGCTGACGAGGAACACTTACAACACTTACATGAACTCTATGGCTCAATTGTATCACAATAAATCCCGTCATAAATTAACAGGGTGTAAACAAAAATGAATTTTGGTCATTTTTTATCATTGCCCACTTTTGCTGATTTTGCAAAAGTTTTGCCTTTTTCTGCGGATTTTTTGTAGCTTTTGTGGGATAATAAGTTTGTAGATTTCAGTTACCCTTTTTGAAGCTACAGAGAAAGGAATGATCAACTTTGACTAAGAAATGTGCATTTATTCTGACCGCTGTATTCGTTATGATATCAGCCGCAATCGTGGGATGCGTTTTCGAGATTCAGCCGTCAGACACGACCATCACCTATTCGGGAATTGACAAGGAATCAATAAGTGCAACGGATTACAAGACCCGTAAGAGTGACAACTCTCTGCTGTTAAAAGCGGACAATTCCGCCCAGACGCTCGAGGAGCTTCTCGGCGAGGACGAAACCGGCGTTCCTCTCGAAGTCTGATTCAAAACAAAGTTAAAATTTAATATTTTTGAGAGCTCCCATAAAGGGGGCTCTTTTTTGCTCGTCTCAAATGCCAAAATATATTGACAAAAACCCGCGTCGTTGCTAAAATAGTTAGCGAAACTAATTAGTTTTTTGACATCAACATATCTTTAGAATATATTTCAAACACACTTAAGGAGAAAACTATGGCAAGAACCTATGACGACAAGATGTTCATAGAAACATTTGAGCATGAATACACATGGCTCAACGGATTTATGCGAAACGTCTCGAGATACGCAAAGAAACTCGCTGTTCTCGATCCGCTGACAGAAAGAAAATGGACATACAAGGAGTTAAATGAGGAGGCTAACCGCCTTGCGAACGCACTGAAAGCAGACGGCATCGGCAAAAACGATGTTGTCATGTCGGCAATGCTCAATTGCCCCGAATTTGTCTTTTCTTATATCGGCCCAAGAAAAATCGGAGCAATCCTCACCCCCGCCAACTTTAACCTTGCTCCGGGAGAAATGGCAAAGCTCATCGACCACAACCAGCCGAAGGCTTTCCTCTATTCCGCCGAGCACAGAGATATGATAGTCGAGGCGGTTTCTCTCGCAAAAAATCCCCCGAAAGTACTCATTATGGTAGATAACCTAAAGGGCTTAGATGTGCCGACGGGGCATTTCTCATATGACGACTATGTTAAAAATGCATCTGAAGAAAATCCCGAGAAGGACTTTGTTTCTCATATCTACGATGAAGTACTCAGACTTTGCACATCGGGAACAACGGCACTGCCGAAGAGCTGCCCGATAAACGATATTAACGAGGTTCTCTCCGCTCACGATGTCATAATGCAGTATCCGCTTGAGCCTAATGACATCACCATGAATATGACCCCGTGGTTCCACCGAGGCGGAGCACACAGCGGCGGTCCCGGCCCAAGTCTTTATGTCGGTGCGGCTGTCACGGTTCTCAGAAACTTCCAGCCGAAGCAGTGCCTCAAATGGACAGAGGAGCTTGGCATCACCTATCTTATGGGTGCGCCGTCAACCCTCGAGATGCTCGCAAGGGCGCAGAAAAAGCACGGATTTAATTTAAGATCGCTTCGCGGACTTGTCACCATGGGTGCGCCGCTCGAAAAGCACGCCTGCGAGGAATACATGAAAATTCTCACGCCGAGAATTTTCAACGGATACGGCACAACAGAGACATTCTGGAACAGCTTTTTAAGACCGTTCGACTTGCCGGAATTCGCCGGCACAGTAGGCGGCAGCTGCATTGATGACGAGACAAGAGTTGTCAAGGTATATGACAACAAAAAAGCCGAACCTGACGAAACCGTGGAAAAGGATAACGAAACTCTCGGCGAGATAATCATTTGGAGTCCGGCAAAGGGAACTTACACCTACTATAACGCTCCCGAAGAAGCCGAAAAGAAATTCTATTCCGGCTGGATGTACACGGGCGACTTAGGCGTATGGGACGAGAACGGCTACATCACAATCAAGGGTCGTAAGGACGATATGATAGTTTGTGCCGCCGAGAACATCTACCCCACACAGGTTGAAAATGCAATTCTCGAGCACGAAAAGGTGGACGACTGCATTGTAATCGGTGTGTCCGACAAGCTTCGCGGTCAGGCTGTTGCGGCTTATGTGAAGGTTACCGACCCGGCTGTCACCGCAGAAGAAATTTCCGCATTCTGCCATGTTCATCCCGATTTATCCGCTTACAAGCGTCCGAGATACATAAAAATCGTTGATTCTCTTCCGTACACACCGACGGGAAAGAAAAAAAGAGCAGAGCTCAGACGCATTGCAGAGGAAGACCTCAAAACAGGAAAACTGAAAAGAACCTGATAAGATAAAATACGCAAAACAAAAGGGTGCTGAAAATTTTTCAGCACCCTTAATTTTTATGCTTATTACTTTGTTGCTCTGTGGTTGATAATCTGAGCCATCTCGCCGACATTCTTCATGGAAGAAATCTCGCCCATCTTGAACTTCATGCCAAACTCTCTCTCAACAGCGGAGATGAGTGTAATATGCTCGAGTGAATCCCAGTCGTCAATATCGTTTGCGGTTGTCTTGGGAGTGATTCTGATGCTGTTATCATCAAAAACATCCTGAAAAACTCTGTTTAATCTTGTAAAAAGAACCTTTGCGTCCATAATAACCTCCGTTAGATTTCTTCTTTTACTTCAATATATTTATTTTTGTTCTCGTAGTTTGTAATATCGAGCGTCCAGACGGAATTTCCGTCCTCATCCTCGCTTACCTTATCAAAGCCGAACGAACCGTAAAGCTCCTTAACCATCTTGTTCTTGGCAGTCGGATAGTAGTAGCCTGTGATTTTCTCGATACCCTGAGCCTTTGCCTTTTCGACAAGCTTATCGAGCATGGCAAGCTCCATATCACGCTTGAGGACACGGCACGACATGAGCCACAAGTCCATATTGAGGTTTTTGCCGTCCTTCTTTCCGATTACAACGGAAACAACGCCGTTATCTCCGAATTTATCTATAAGCTTTCCGTAAAGTCTGATGTACTCATCACTCTCGAAAACCTCTTCCATTTCCGTCTGAGTGTATCTCTTGGTTGTCACATTGAACTGGTTCGACTTATTTGTAAGCTGAGTTATTCTTGCGATATAAACGGGCTTGAAATCGGCAATCTCACCTACCATCTCGAGGCTCTTAAGGTACTCGCCGTAATCTCCGAACGAAGCCATTTGCTGATTGCGAAGAACATTCTTCTTGTACATATCGCCGCGCTTGAGGTCATCGGCGGTGAAGCTTGTCACCTCGAAGAATCCTGAACGGTCGATTGTGTTGATGTAATTCTCGACTCCGTCCATCTCGGGGACTGCACAGCCGCTTATCTGAGCGGAAACGATTGCTCTCTCTGCCGGATTGTCATCTGCGAAAACTATTGCATCCTGACCGATATTCAGCTCTGCCGCAGTCTCTGCGATATTTCTGTCCTTGTTCTCCCAGTTAGCCTTGATGATAACAAAATCATCGGGCTTTAATGCGCCCTCGGGGTGATTAAGTCCTGCGATGGCATTTTCATGGTCGTTCTTAGAGCAGACCGTGAGGACAATTCCAAGCTGCTTGAGCTCCTTTACGTAGCTTTGGAACTCATAGTAAGACTGGCTGACTCCCGTTTCCTGTCCGATTTCGATTCCGTCCACACCGTCATCACCGACAACGCCGCCCCAAAGGGTGTTGTCAAGGTCGAGTGCGAGTGCCTTCTTGTTCTTGCCGAAAATCGACTTTATGATATTGGCAACGCTGAACGAGAATGACGGAATACCCTCAAAGCACATGGCGTACTTATACATATTCCAGAAAAGCGGATTTGACCACTCCTTGAGACCGTAGTCTGCAGAGATGAAGTTGAGATCGTTAATATAAAAACTCTCGTTCTCTCTTGCGTAGGAATAGAAATAATCGTTAAGTCTTGTGATGAAATTCACTCTGCCGTGAATATCCCATGCGTCACGGTTTCCGAGAAGTCGATAAAGCGGCATCTCGAAGTTGTTTTGAATTATCGGGCAATTAAATTTCTCTTTGATGCTCTCCCACATTGCACGGAACTTCTCGCATTCCGTGTTAAATTTAGCGTCAACCTCTTCCGATGAATCGGTCATGACGGGGAAATTTGTGATGTTTCTGTAGGATGTGTGCACGAATACGATATCCGGCTCGAATTTAAGAAGAGTTTCGTCGGGGAACATAGCGTCCTGAAAATACTGAGCGTATTCCGACTCGTAGAACTCGGGTTCGATACCGTAATTAAGCAAAAAGAGCTCCAAAATGCTTACGATATTCGCCGTTGTGGAACCGCCGAAAACGGCGATTTTTTTCTTTATTCTCTTGCTTCCGTCAGCAAGAAGAGCCTTTTTTATAGACTTCTTCTTGTTGATTATGTAACCGGAATCAAACGGGTATTCAAGTTCTTTCATATTTATCACCATTCACCTTAATCTGCATCTGTGCTTGTCAAAGCTTCGTCAACAATGGTTGCACCCTTGTTCTGAGTGAGCATTGTCGTGAGGTTATCGGCATTGCCACCGACAACGGAGTAGGAACACATGCTGAAGAGAACATCGGTTGCACCCGTGAAATCTACAAAGTCTACGAAGTTCAGGTTAAAGTATCTGAGGTCAACGACATAGATTTCATCGAACGAAGCGACATACCACGGAATTTCCGCATTGCCGTAGGAGTCCTTGACGATTATAAGCTTTCTGCCGTTGTTTGCGGTACCTGTGACCTTTACAATCTGGTCATCGCCGCCCATATACATGATGTAAGAGTTTGCGGTATCTGTCTCCATGTAGAGATTTCCCGTATACTGATACTCGAAGTTTCTGTCGTAGTAGTAGGTTGTGACATCTTCCTTCTGTTTCCACCATGGGAAGTCCTCGGGGTCGTTGAGAACACGGTAATCCTGAGTGTAGCCGTAATAAGAACCGACATAACCCTCGTTTACGCCGCTCTCGAAGGTATCCTTATCCGCAAAGGCAACGCCGGCTGCCTCGGCAAAGGTTCTCGCTGCGTAGTAAGCGCCAAGCTGTGACCAGTGGTGGTCAGTTCTAAGGTAAATATCCTCCTCGGTGTGCTTCTGAAGAACCGAGCAAACATTAAGCGAAGTGATTCCGCTATCGAGCTCACCCGCAATCTCGTCGAAGCGGTCGCTCTGGCTTGCGGTGTATTCGAGTGCATTCGCCGGAGTATAGAATTCACTTGCAAGCGGACACGGCATATTCCAGATATTAATGCTTGAATCGAGCTCTTTTCGAAGCTGATTTAAAGCCGTGACATAAGATGTATCGTCACCGTTTCCGAAAAGTCCGAGAACACGGTAATGACCCTCCTGCTGAACGATGATAAGACCGTCCGACCAGTCGAACTCGTCATCCTGCTTTGTGAAGTCGGTCTGATCCTCCTCGGTATCGGCGATTGTTCCAATCTTGATGTGAACGCTTCTTCTTCCCGCAGAGCCGTCAAGAGTTGCATCGGAAATTTCCGTTCCGCCTGTTGTCTGTGCGGTCGAGGTTTCAGTCGTGCTTGTCTCTGTGGAAGCTGTATCTGTCGAAGCAGAGTCGTCAACCGAGCTTGTCTCGTCAGTCGTACTTGTTTCTGTCGTGGTGGTATCTCCCGTTTTCTTGGTTGCGTTGTTGACGAATATGACATCGTCGTCACTTGACGGAAGACCGAAAACCGCCTTTATGTCGTAGCCCGCATTTTTCAGTGCGTCACGGTTCGGGACGGTATCTGTGAACCACTCGTTTATTCCGCTTGTGAAGCTGCCCGAAAACCAGTTTGAAATCGAAAAGCTTGGGAACGAAGCCAGCGTTCTCTTCTCAATCTGAGAAACCTTGGACTTCGGGAAAAACAGCATGTATATCATTCCGATACAGAAGAACGGAATGAGTATCATCATCGAGAGAAGCGAAACTCTCATTTCGAGAAGCTTTTTCTTCTTCTCGCTCGGTGACTTTTTGGGTTTCTTCGGAGCGTCGTCAAGCTCGAAATCGCCAAAATCAAAATCATCGTAATCCGATGCGCCGGAACTGCCTGCTGAAGCTGTCGATTCAGACGGAGCGTCATAATCGGGCATATCGTCTATATTGAAATCACCGAAGTCAAAGTCGCTGTAATCGTCATCGGAGGAAGCCACAACCTTATCGGTTGTATCGGCTAAAACCGCTTCCTTGACCGTGTCATTTTCTTTTTGGTCGAGAGCGTCAAAATCGATGCTCTCAAAATCTACGGGCGGTATTTCGGGTTTATTTTCGCCGTCTGATGAAGTGAAATTCGAGAAGAGATCGTTCACCTCGATTTTCAAATCCTCGCCGCCTGCATTATTGTTAAATTTATCGTCCATTTAAAATTACCTTTTATTTAGAACCTGAAGTAGAGGAAAACATTGTTTGTTGTATCGACAAGAAGTATGCTTACAACCACGAGCAGCACGAGGCATCCTGCCAGTGCGCTGAATCTGCCGACGGCATAAACCGTGGGGTTCTTGTTATCGAGAACAAAACTCTTAATCTTAGGCAGTACGGGCATTGAGATAATCATTGCGGCAAGCACAAGGAAAAGATTATCCTTCATGTTCGACAGGGTTACCATATCGAAAAAAGCCGCCTTATTCACTATCATGTTGATTCCCGTGATATTGAGGAAAAACTGTCCTAACTGCTTCAAGTCCTCAAACTTGAAGATACCGAAGCCGATGATGATAATCAGCTTGGAATATATGTGCTTCCACCAAATCGGCCACTTCTTGAGAACCTTCTTGCCGAGCTTTTGCTCGAAGAAAATCCAACAGCCGAAATAAAGACCCCAAAGGATGTAGTTCCAGGCGGCGCCGTGCCACATACCCGTGCAGAACCAGACGAGGAAAAGTCCGAGATACTTTCTGGGCTTTCCGAAAATCGGAACATAGAGAAGATAGTCTCTGAAGAACGAGCCAAGTGAGATGTGCCATCTCTGCCAGAACTCGGCAATGGTCTTGCAGGCAAACGGATGAGTGAAGTTCTCGTCAAAGTGAAAACCGAACATTCTGCCGAGACCTATCGCAATATCGCTGTATCCGCTGAAGTCAAAGTAAACATAAAGCGAATATACGATAACCGTGTACCATGTTCCGATGACCGAGACACTCGCAAGCTCTGAGCCGAAGAATGTATCTACTATGGAGTTCAGATTGTTTGCAAGGATAACCTTTTTTGCAAGTCCCTGAATAACTCTCATCGAGCCCTCGCAAAGGTCGTTGGGGCTTACCGTTCTGTGGTCGATTTCCTCTTCGATAACGCTGTATCTGACGATAGGGCCTGCGATAAGCTGTGGGAAAAGCGAGAGATAAAGCAAAAACTTGTAGTAGTGCTTCTGAACCTTAACCGCATCCCAGTAGCAGTCGACTATGTAAGAAATAGCCTGGAATGTAAAGAACGAAATACCTATAGGAAGCGTGATGTTCGGCACGGGAATGCTTGCTCTGAAAAGCGCATTGATATTCTCAACAAAGAATCCCGTGTACTTAAAGACAAGCAGCAGTGCAATATCGACCGCCACGCCGAACGTGACTATCCATTTTGAGAGCACCTTGCCCCGATACTTCCCTATTTGCAGTCCGATAAACCAGTTAAACGCCGAACTGAATATGAGAAGCAAAACCCATGTCGGCTCGCCCCATGCATAAAAAAGCACGGAAAACACGCAAAGAACAATATTCTTTGCCTTCAGCTTTTTGGCGCAAAGGTAGCAGATTATGCACACCGGCAAAAAGCAGTAAATAAAAAACAGATCCGCAAAAACCATTTCTTTTTCCTCAGTTTTATTAGTAAGATTCTGCCGCTAAATATAAGCCTTATTCCCTCTGACGATATAATCAAAGCACCGTCAACCGACTTATATTTTTCAGCAATTAATCAAATTTTGCCCATATTAACGCAAATTACATTTTATATCAAATATATATATCCGTCAAGCGAATTAACCGCACTAAAATGCAAAAACTGTTATTATGTCAATCTACGATTTGTTGTTGCTAACCTCTTTGATTTTGTGCTACAATATAAATATATTTTTATGTCATACCAAATTAAGAAAGGATTAACCATGATTAAAATCGGAATTATCGGCTACGGCAACTTGGGCCGTGGTGTGGAAAAAGCAGTAAACGCCGCTCCCGATATGGAGCTTGTCGCGGTCTTCACAAGAAGAGACCCGTCTTCACTTAAGATTAAGAGCGAGAATGTTCCCGTTCTTCACATCGACGACGCTCCCTCGATGAAGGAGAAAATCGACGTCATGATTCTTTGCGGAGGAAGCGCAACGGATCTTCCCGTTCAGGGCCCCAAGTTCGCAGAAATGTTCAACACTATCGATTCATTCGATACTCACGCAAAAATCCCCGAGTACTTTGCGGCAGTAGACAAATCCGCAAAAGCGGGAAACAATGTCTCCGTTATCTCTGTCGGCTGGGATCCGGGTATGTTCTCACTTCAGAGAATTTTGGCAGGATGCATTCTTCCGAACGGCAAGGATTATACTTTCTGGGGAAGAGGCGTTTCTCAGGGCCACTCCGATGCCATCCGCAGAATTGAGGGCGTTCAGGACGCAAGACAGTACACCGTCCCCGTTCCCGAGGCAATCGAGTCGGTAAGAAACGGAGAGAATCCCGAGCTCACAACCCGTCAGAAGCACACAAGAGAGTGCTATGTTGTTGCAAAGCCGGGCGCCGACCTTAAAAAGATTGAAGAAGAAATCAAGACCATGCCGAATTACTTCGCTGACTACGACACAACGGTAAACTTCATCTCTCAGGAGGAATTAAACGAGAAGCATGCGGGCATTCCTCACGGCGGATTCGTCATTCGTTCGGGAAATACCGGCGAAAACAAGCATATCATAGAGTATTCGCTGAAGCTTGATTCCAACCCCGAGTTTACTTCAAGCGTTCTCACCGCTTACGCAAGAGCAGCCTACAAGCTTTCAAGCGAGGGCAAGAGCGGCGCAATGAGCGTATTTGACATTGCTCCGGCATACCTCTCGCCGCTTTCGGGCGAGGAACTCAGAAGAACACTTCTCTGATACTTTAATTACAAATTAAATGCAAAGCAAAAACGGTGCTCAAACGAGCACCGTTAATTTTTCGCTATTCTTACTTGTCGTTGAGAACATCATTGAGAAGTGCGTCAATGTCCTTTGTGTCATAGGAGGAAATATCCTTCTTTGGTGCAGGACGAGTCGGACGCTGTGTGTTCTGAACAGGTCTTGAGGAAGTGCTCGGTCTTCTCTGAGCGGAAGAACCCTGAGCATTTGTTGGTCTTCTGTTGTTAACAGCCGCACTCGGTCTCATAGGAGCATCCGATGAAGTGCGTGAAGACTGCTGCGGTCTTTGCTGAGGTCTCTGCTGGGGTCTTTGCTGGGGACGCTGAGAATTCTGAGGCTGAGAAGGTCTTGACTGCTTAACAGGGCGCTGAGCTGTTCTGCCCTTTGCCGAAACATAAGCATAGTTATCGTCATATGAATACTGGTCGCCTGAACGTCTCTGTCTCGGAGCCGGCTCATAATCGGAGTTTCCTCTTGAAGCATTTCCGACTGTCTCGTAGATTTCCTCAACGTCGGACTTATCTCTTGCCTTTGAAGCAATCGACCAAACGATAACGGAAAGAATACCGACTACACCGACTGCAAGAAGAACAATTCCGATGACGGCAAATGAACCAAAGCCGTTTGACTTATTGCTCTTTACCTGACCGATAGTCTGGTAGTTATCGCTCTTGCTTGCTTCAGATGAGCTTGAGTCAGTCGAAGGAGAAGTTGACGGAGCGGGTGTTGCCTTCTTGAGTGTGCCGACAATTGTCGAGGACGAAGACGAAGAAGCTGTGCTGTCCGTGCTTGAAGAAGATGAAGCCGTGCTGTCACTGCTCTGTGTGTTATCGTCATAATTGTAGCCGCCGTTATTGTCGGTGCTGCTGTTGTTATCCGTATTGTCGGGATAATAATCCGAGTTGTCGCCGTTGTTATCGGGGCTGAGATTGCTGATATCATCGTCATCACCGTCAAAACCGCTGTAACCGCCGTTTGTGCCGTCATTATTGAGATCCTGACCGCTGAATTCGCCTGTATCAGAGGATTCGTCATAGTTGTAGTCGTCACTCGTATCAGTGTAATAATCGTCGGCAAATGCCGTAATGCTCATTACAGAGAACATTAAAAGTGACGCCATAAATAAAGCTAAAAGGTTTTTTCTTTTTTTCATAATAATCATCCCTTTTTTGTTAAGTCGATAGTGTGACTTTGTTTCTTCCGAACACTAATTTTAGCACAGAAGACACAAATATTCAATATAGTTTAGAGCGATACTTTAAAGCAATTGCCGATTTTTTCGCTCATAATGCCGATTTATATAAGCATGATAACCATCTCTGCGAGAAGTGCCGCACCACATGACGACAAAGCTACCGTCAAGAGACTTTTTTCGTCAAATGCCGTTATCACAGCCGCCAAAAGTCCGATTGCCGCACTTATCACACTGCTTGTTCCGAAGAGTATTGCGGGAAATGTCATGGCACTGAGCACCGCATAAGGAATATAGTACAAAAGCGAAAGCACAAAGCGGTTTGTTATCTTCTTCCTGAAAAAAGTAAGCGGTATCATTCTTATAAGATAAGTAGCAAGCGCCATAACGAGAATGTACGGCAAAAAATACATGAAGCTTTTTTCGTTACTCATCGCTTTCTGCCTCCTTCACAGGGAATTTCCACGCACAGAAGCACGAAGCCAAAAGCGCACAGATTATCACTGATATTCCCGAGGAAATGAAGCTAAAAATCGGTGCAAAGTAAATCACTGCGGAAAAAGCCGCCGCCAACGCTATACACACGAGCACAGCCCTGTTTTTCTTTGCGGGCGGAATGATGATGGCAATGAACATTCCGTAAAGCGCAATACCGAGAACCGCCGTTATGTTTGACGGAAGAATATTTCCGAATAATGCTCCGAAAAATGTGCCGAACGTCCAGCCGAGAAACGGCAGAAAAGCAAGTCCGAGATAAAACCTGAAGCTGAGCGGTTTTTCTCTTGCCGCCATCACGGCGAAGATTTCATCCGTAATCATGAACGACATAAAAAGTCGTCTTGCAAAACTTAAGTCACCCGGTAATCTCTGAGAAAGAGTAAGCGACATAAGCGCATACCTCAGATTTATGACAACCTGACAGACTATAAGCTCCAAAAACGTGCCGCCTGCCGCCATGACCGTAAGGCCGTTTGCCTGACCCGCACTTGTCACATTAACCGCCGATGTCATCACCGCCGACAAAATCGGCATACCCATGGACACCGCCAACATACCAAAAGAAAAGGATACCGAAAAATACCCAAGGGCAATCGGTATCCCGCTCTTTAATCCTTCTTGAAATTCACTTTCCTTCAATAAGCTCACCCTTTACTTCAAGCGGTTAAGCTATATTGTATCAGAGGTAAGCCTGAGCGTCAACTCTTGAGCCCCACTGGTAAAGTTCGAAGTGAAGGTGCGGGCCTGTTGTGTTACCCGTAAGTCCGACATAACCGATAACCTGTCCTGCCGTGACATACTCTCCCGGAGAAACTATGATGGAGCTCATGTGAGCGTAACGCGTAGAGAACTCATCGTTGTGATAGATAAGCACATAGTAGCCCCAGCTGTAACCCCAATCATCCGTATCGTTTACCGCAGAAACAGTACCGTCTGCCGCCGCAACAATCGCTGTGCCGTAGCTTGCGGCAAAGTCGGTGCCGTAGTGACCCTCATATCCGCCGTAGCCTGCTGAGATGTAAACATATCCCGGGCATGGGCAAGTAAGAGAAATTCCGCCGCCGCTGTTATTGTTGTTATCATCATAGCTGTTATTGTTATCGCTATTGTTGTTATCGTCGGTGTTGCTGTTATTATTATCGTCCGTGTTATTATTATCGTCGGTGTTATTGTTATCGTCAGTGTTATCGTCGTAGCTTTCGCCGCCGTTATCGTCGCTGTTCGAGTTATCATCACCGTCGATTACAGGCTCACTGTCTTCGTCCGTATCACTGCTGTCTTCACTGCTTGAAGAGCCATTAGTGTTTTTGTCATCGTCCGAGCTGTCAGAACTGCTGTTTGAAGACGGCTGAACGGTAGGTGCGACTGTCGGCTCCGGTGTTGCCATTGCGGCAATCATCTCGGCATAAAGCTGGTCTGCATAAGCATTAGCCTCATCAAGTGAGGAGCTTGCCTCTGCACGCTTATTTGCAAGCTCTGTCAAAACCTCTTGGTTTTCGCTATAAAGCGTATTGATTTCTTCCGTCTTCTCCTCAAGTGTTACCTTAAGCTCGGCAACCTCTTTTTTCTTTTCCTTGAGCTCACTTCTTGTGTCCTTTGTTGCCTCCATGAACTCATTCATCTTTTCCATAAGCTCGTTATCGTGCTTGGAAACGCTCTGCATGGTCTGGAGTCTCATCATATAATCGGAGTAGGAATCTGCGTTAAGAAGAATCTCGAGAGTTCCGACAGAACCCGTCTTATAGATAGCCTTGATTCTCTCCTTGAAAAGAGCCAAGGTATCGGCATACTCATCTTCTGCGGCACTGAGCTTTTCGTTAAGCTCCTTAATGCTTGCGTCAAGATCCTCGATATCGGAGTTTGCCGTAGCAATCTGCTTGGAAATAGAAAGAAGCTGGCTTTCGAGAAGCTCCGCCTTTTCATTTGCGTCGGCAGTCTCGGCGTCAAGTGCATCTATCTGTGCCTGAATATCAGCCTGCTCCTGTTCAAGAGCCGCCTGATCAGCCGCAATATCATCGACACTTCTTGTTTCTTCAGCAGAAACGGTAGGTGCGGAATATGCGAAGCTTGTGGCAAAAAGAACCGCACTCATAAAGAATGCCGATAATTTTCTGCCGTTCTTTTTCAATTTCATAAAATTACCTCTTTTTCTGTATTTCTGTAAAATGCTTATCGGAAATAAGCTTAGAGATCAAATCCAAAATAATGTACACTACTTTCAACGGTACTATTCTACGTCCATATGCACAGATTATTTTTCTTTAAAAGAAATTTGCAACTATTTTGCAGTGACAGAGCCCCTCAAAAAAGCAGAAAAAACGGCTGAAATAAGCCGTTTTTTTCTAACTGACACGCAGTTTAATACGCAGTCGGAAAGTATCTCCTCTGCCGTGCCGTGTATTTAACCCAAAAGCATCAAAAATCGTCAAAATCATCGTAATTACTCGGATTTCTGACATATCCGCTTGAAATGATAAGCTTTGGATTTTTGTTTCTGCGCCTCTGTCTTTTTTCCTTTCTCTCTCTTATTCCCGCAAATATCATATAGACAATGATAAGAATTACAGAAATTAAGACTAGCACCCACATCACAACTCCCGTTACGTTCACGCTTTTTTCACGCTGACCTGAAAGCTGGGTGTTATCCGTAAAAGTTTTATTGACAGACTCACTCGCACTTGAGTTCGCACCGCTTCTGCCTGCTCCTGCAACATCCGCACTGCCGCTGCTCTCACTACTCTCGCTACTCACACTGCTTTCGCTGTTTTCAGAGTTTTCGGTGTTTACGGTGTTTCCGTTGACAGTGGTGCCCGTATCGGTGCTGTCTGTGGTATCTGTACCGTCTGTGGTGCCCGTCAAATTGTCACCTGTGTTATCATCCGAATAATAATCGGTATTGTCGTCTGTGTAATAATCGCCAGTGTCGTATGTATCACCTGTATCACCCGTATCGTCGAAATAATATTCCTCAGTGCCGTCCGTGTATGTGTCATCGGCAAAAGAGACAAGCGAAAGCGACAAAACAAGACACAACACTAAAGCTACACTTGCAAAGCGAACAAATCGAAAAAATCTTACGGTTTTAAGTTTATATTTCAAAATTCTTCTCCTTAAGTACGAAGCTGATCTCAAAATTTCTGTTTGGTTTATTCTATCACCGAGAGTGAATTTAAGCAAGCTTTCATCAAACGCTTATACTTAACTTACCGGGCTTACTCAGCCCTCACCGCATAAACATCATAGCGCACGGCTTTTCTCTCAACAGAATATGTCGGCTCGATGCCCGCCAAAAAACTGCTCTCGGGAGGTCTCTTGACGACTATCTTCTTCGGCTTGGCAGAAAACGCCGCTTCCATAAGCTCTTTCTCGTCCTCGCACGGCTTTTCTATCGTGTGGAGAACCTGCATTTTATTTTTTGTCTCGGCGTTCTTTTTCTTCTCGGGGAACATGGGGTCAAGATAGATAAGGTCGGGTAAATATCCTATCTTGCCGATAAGCTCCTTGCTGTCCCCCTGTGAAAGCGACATTCTTTCTGCAATTTCCTTAAGTTTGGGGTCTTTTTTTGCACGGATGAGTGCGTCTTTCAAAAGAACCGCCGTTATCGGATTATGCTCATACATCTCCACTCGGTAGCCTGCCGCCGCCAAAATAAACGAGTCCTCGCCGAGCCCGGCAGTAAAGTCCACTGCCCTCTCGTCTTTTTCGGGCTTTGCCGCCTTGAGAATTATCTCGTGTGCCAAGTGACCGCCGCTCACTCTCTTTAGCATTAAGCTGAAATCTCCTTTAAGCGTTTTTCCGCCGCTTACAAAAGAAATTCCCGTTTTGTCTATTATAAAATATCTCGAATTTTTATCCTTTGGAACATCGCAGACAAGGGGCGCCGAAAAATCTCTTGCGATTTTCTTTGCCCTGTCGGTATCCACCTTTTTTCCGAGTATCACTACAGCGTCTATCAAATTTCCTGTATTTTCCAAATTAAATCTCCGTTTCTCTGTGTCTTGGTTTTGATAAATAATTTGATAAATAATATATTACTACATTTTTCGCTTTCGGGCAAAACAAGAAATTCCGACTATAAAAAGCCGGAATTTCTTGCATTGTATATGAGGTGTGTGTGTGATAAAGATGTGATCTTGATTAAGTGTATCAGTTTGTATCAGTCGTACAGCGTAACTATTCCGCTACCGACGTTTACATACATAAGATGGTGCTTTCTCTTAGAACCGTCTTCTTTTACGGCTGTGATTGTAGCCGCTTTCTTTGTGTTAGAAGAATTCATAAGAAATTCTGTAAACTTTTTCATAATACTGTCCTTCTTTCGTTGTTTAGCCGACAATATATGTGATATATCCTCCGGCATTAACATAAGCCATTCTCTGATTTCCGCTTGGGGAATGAGGAAGTGTCTCGCCGACAAGCTCTAAAAAACTTCTCTTCTTTGCGTTTGTGTTCTTACCGTTATTTGTATTCTTATTGTTAATCATAATTTTCGCCTTTTTCTTCTGTACATCGGTTTATCTTACTATGTACGTGATGTATCCTCCTGCGTTGACATACGGCATTCTTACATTGCCTGTCGCAGAATGTGGGATATTTAATTCCAAGAACTTTAAAAAGCCTCTTCTTTTTGTCTTCTTAGTATCTGTGCCTTTACTGCTTGCCATAGATTACCTCAGAAAACTCAATCAGCCGACAATGTATGTGATTCCGCCACCGGCGTTAACATAGAGCATTCTCTGGTCGCCTGTTGCGGAGTGCGGAAGTGTCTCGCCGATTATATCAAGAAAGCTTCTCTTCTTTGCTTCTGTGTGCTTATTATTATTTGTATTCTTATTGTTAATCATAATATTCGCCTTTTCCTTTCAGTCAAATCGGTTCAAATTAACCGACAATGTATGTGATAACACCAGCTGCGTTTACATAAGCCATTCTTTCATTTCCGCTTGGGGAATGAGGTGCCATATCGCCGAAAATCTCAACGATGCTTCTTCTCTTTGCCTTTGTGTTTCCTGTATTCTTAGTGTTCTTGTTGTTAATCATAATATTTTCCTTCTTCTTAACTTCTTTTTTCTTTCTTCACTTCAAATCACTTGTAAAACTTGCTGTCTGGTGAAAGTGTTACGATACCGTCGCCTACATTTATATACATGAGGTGGCGCTTCTTCTCAGTTGGCTTAATGTTCTTTGTATTCTTTGTATTCTTATTGTTAATCATAATATTTTCCTTCTTCTTAACTTCTTTTATCTTTCTTTTTGTTTATTCTTTATCTTAAGCGTTGATTGCTGTTACCATTCCGCCTACGTTTACGTATACGAGGTTATTGTTTCTTGCCTCAGGTGCCGGAATGTCGTTCTCGACTGCGCTTCTTACTGCTCTCTTCTTTGTCTTAGCATTCTTGAGGTTTGTTGTATATATTGTCATTGGCTTAATCATAGTCGTTTTTTCCTTTCGTTATCTTTCTTCTTACTTTCTTTTTGTTTTCTTTCTCTTAAGCGTTGATTGCTGTTACCATTCCGCCTACATTTACATATACGAGGTTATTGTTTCTTGCCTCAGGTGCCGGAATGTCGTTCTCGACTGCGCTTCTTACTGCTCTCTTCTTTGTCTTAGCGTTTTTAAGGTTTGTTGTATATATTGTCATTGGCTTAATCATAATCGTTTTTTTCCTTTCTCTGTCTCTTGATTTCCTTACATAGTCGGCATTGTGACGCCGTTTATATTCACATACTGTCTGCCGAAGCATCCATATGCAGGAATATCAAGCTCTGTGTCGTTCATTACTGTTTCTGCTTTTCTTGACAGCTTCTTGCTGTTCTTAAGATTTGTTGTGTAGATTGTTTCTGCTTTTCTTGAATACATATTGGTTGCCTCGCCTTTCGTAATATTTGTTTCGTTTTTTCTTAGGTGTTTTCTTTTTCTCTTCACCTTACGATGTTATTATAGCAACGCTTTATAAATTTGTCAAGGGTTTTTATAAATTTATTTTTGAATTTCCTTATATTTCTAAATAAATATTTATGAACGATATTTTTACATCGAACTCGTCACCGGACAATAGACTTTTGTCCTTGTTTCGTGGACTTTAAGCTAAAATTGTCTTTTCATTGTGGGATTTTGCGTTTCCGTTTCATTTTCATTACAAAAACTTTATAAATTTTATATTTGCATAAACAAAAATAAATAAAAAAAATACTCAGCCACTTGGAAATCCAAATGACTGAGTAGAAATATTTTTATTTTATTTTTTCTTTTGAATCAGCCGACTACCTTAACGGAAAGCTTTACCTTTTCGCCGTTGATATCCTGCTCCTCGACATTTCCGTCGACAGTGCCGAAAGTAATCTCATCGGCAAGAACATCACTCTTGATGCTCTCTTCGTTGTTCTTGACAATCTCGGCAATCTTGTCGTTGTCGGCAACACCGAGAACGATGTGGTCTGTTACGTTGAAGTCGGAGCTCTTTCTCATGTTCTGAACCTTACTTACAACCTCACGAACCATACCCTCTTCGATGAGCTCAGGTGTGAGAGTTGTATCGAGAACAACAGTCACGTTGTTTTCGGTAGCGGAAACAAAGCCCTCTGCCTTAGCGGTATCGATGAGAAGCTCCTCGCTTGTAAGCTCGACAGGCTCGCCGCCGTCGTTAACCTCAAGCTTGAGAACGCCGTTAGCATCAAGCTCCTTCTTTGCCTTTGAGCCGTCAAGCTCAGCGAGAGCTGTTCTGACTGCACCCAAACGCTTGCCAAGCTTCTTACCGAGAAGTCTGAGCTGCGGCTTAAAGGTATATGTTACGAACATACTTGCATCGTTTGTGAACTCGAGAGTCTTGACGTTGAGCTCGTCTGTGATGATGTCGGTGTAGATTGCGGGGATTTCCTTCTCACCTGCGATATACATCTTTGCGAGCGGCTGACGGTTCTTGATTGCGGCATCGTTTCTTGCGGCTCTTCCGAGTGTAACAGCGGTGAGAACCTCTTCCATGTTGCTCTCAAGCTCTGCGTCAATCTTAGACTCGTCATACTTAGGATATGAGCAAAGGTGAATTGACTCCGGTGCGTTCTTGTCGTTTGTTCTGACGAGGTTCTGATAAATCTCCTCTGTGATGAACGGTGTGAGCGGAGCGGCTGCCTTGCTGAACTCTACCAAAGCGGTGTAAAGAGTCATGTAAGCGGCAATCTTATCCTCTGTCATGTCCTTAGCCCAGAATCTCTCTCTTGAGCGGCGAACATACCAGTTGGAGAGCTCATCGACAAATTCGGTCATAACCTTTGTTGTGTCCTGAATCTTATAATCGGAGAGATACTCGTCTGATGTCTTGATGACAGTATTGAGCTTGGAGATGAGCCACTTGTCCATGACGGTGAGCTTGCACTCATCGAGGTTATACTTTGTGGCGTCAAAATTATCTATATTAGCGTAAAGAACGAAGAATGCGTAGCTGTTCCAGAGAGTCGAAAGGAACTTTCTCTGTCCCTCCATAACTGCCTTCTCGTGCCACTTGTTCGGAAGCCAAAGAGCGGAGTTGGAGTAGAAGTACCAGCGGATAGCGTCTGCGCCGTAGGTGTTGAGAGCTTCCATCGGGTTGACGGCATTTCCCTTTGACTTACTCATCTTCTGACCGTCAGCATCCTGAACGTGACCGAGAACGATAACGTTCTTGTACGGAGCCTTATTAAAGAGGAGAGTGGAAATAGCCATGAGGGAATAGAACCAACCTCTTGTCTGGTCGACAGCCTCGGAAATGAAGTCTGCCGGGAACTGAGCCTCGAACTTATCCTTGTTCTCGAACGGATAGTGGTGCTGAGCGAACGGCATTGAGCCGGAGTCGAACCAGCAGTCGATAACCTCAGGTACACGGTGCATGATTTTGCCGCAATCAGGACAAGGAATTGTTACCTCGTCGATGTATGGGCGGTGAAGCTCGATGTTATCAGGGCAAGAAACAGCCTTGCTCTTTAACTCCTCGATTGAGCCGATGCTCTCGAGGTGACCGCATGAGCACTCCCAGATATTGAGCGGAGTTCCCCAGTATCTGTTTCTTGAGATACCCCAATCCTGAATATTCTCGAGCCAGTCGCCGAATCTTCCCTTACCGATGGACTCGGGCATCCAGTTTACGGTGTTGTTATTTCTGATTAAGTCCTCTCTTACGGCAGTCATCTTGATGAACCAAGACTCTCTTGCGTAGTAGATGAGAGGTGTGTTACATCTCCAGCAGTGCGGATAATCATGCTCGACCTTCGGAGAATCGAAGAGAACACCGCGCGCATAGAGATCCTTGAGAACCTCGGGGTCTGCGCTCACTGCGCCGTTCTCAATCTCGTGCTGTGACGGCTTACAGCGCATTCCGGCAAAAGGAGTCTCCTCTGTGAGGCAGCCCTTTTCGTCAACGAACTTAACAAGCGGAAGATCGTACTTTCTTCCGACCTTTGCGTCGTCCTCACCGAAAGCGGGAGCGATATGAACGATACCTGTACCGTCGCTCATGGTGACATAGTCGTCACATACGACATAATGAGCCTTTTTGCCGAGAGAAGCCGCCTTGTCGGCTGTGCACTTATAAAGTGACTCATACTCTCTATATTCGAGGTCACTTCCCTTGTATGTCTCGAGAATCTCGTAAGCAGGCTTATCGTCCTCAGAAAGCTTGCCGAGAACCTTCTCAAGAAGAGCCTCTGCCATATAATAGGTATAGCCGTCCGCAGCCTTTACCTTAACATATGTGTCATTTGGGTTTACGCAGAGTGCGACGTTGGACGGAAGCGTCCACGGAGTTGTTGTCCATGCGAGGAAATAAGCATCCTCACCGACAGCCTTGAAGCGTACTACAGCGGTGCGCTCCTTTAAGGTCTTGTAGCCCTGAGCGACCTCATGAGAGGAAAGCGGAGTTCCGCAGCGTGGGCAATAAGGAACAATCTTATATCCTTTATAAAGAAGACCCTTGTCGAAAATAGTCTTGAGAGCCCACCACTCGGACTCGATGAAGTTGTTGTCATAGGTAACATAAGGGTTGTCCATGTCTGCCCAGAAGCCGACTGCCTTGGAGAAATCCTCCCACATTCCCTTATATTTCCAAACCGATTCCTTACACTTTGTGATGAACGGGTCAAGGCCGTAAGCCTCAATCTGCTCCTTGCCGTCGATACCGAGGATTTTCTCGACTTCAATCTCAACAGGAAGACCGTGAGTATCCCAGCCCGCCTTACGGGGAACATCGTAGCCCTTCATAATTCTGTATCTCGGAATGAGGTCTTTTACGGCACGGGTCAAAACGTGGCCGATGTGAGGTGTTCCGTTAGCTGTCGGAGGGCCGTCATAGAAAGTATAGGTAGGCTTACCCTTGCAGTCCTCGACTGTCTTTTCGAAAACATGGTTTTCGTTCCAGAACTTGACGGTCTCTCTTTCTCTCTCGACCACATTCTGGGACGCTGAAACGTTCTTGTACATAGCGACTTTCCTTTCTTTACTACGTATATGAAAGACTAATAGTTTTACAAAATAAAAAAAGCCGTCCTAACTCAGGACGACTTATAATCGCTTAACCACCCGGTCTTCATCATACTCTTGATATGTGCCTCCTCTAACGGTGAGGTTCCGTCAGCGCTTACATTCTTTTCTGCGCTGCCGCTCGGATGTGATCTTCGCTGAGCCTTACTCGCACTGCCTTGCACCAAACGGCAGCTCTCTGAAGCCTTCGGACTTAGTTACTCTCATCGTCACAGCGTTTTCTTAATTTTATTGTACTTGAAAATATAACATTTAAGGCAGTATTTGTCAAGCATATAGGGCATCAAAGAGAAATATCGTAGACGCAAAGCTCGGGTTTATTAAATATCCTTTGCGGCATGACGCTTCTTCCGAGTCCTCTTGAAATAAATACCCTTGTTTCCCCTGCCGTGTAGCTTCCCTCGGTGTACTTCGGGAAAAGCCCCTGATTCGGAGCCACAAGTGGAATTTTTGAAAACGGCATTCTTATCTGACCGCCGTGAGCGTGTCCCGTGAGAACCATATCATAGCCGCTTTCCTCATAAAACTCGCAAAAATGCGGAATATGAGCCAAAAGCACGCTGAAGCACTCGCTCTCGTTTTTATCGATATTTCCTGCAATGAGATTTTTCTCGCTCACTCCGCCGATTTTGATTTCTTTGCCGTTTTTCTCAAATATGGCACTGTCGTTATCGAGAATTTTAACGCCTGATTCAGAGAAAGTCTCAAGAAGTCCGTTAAGCGCTTCTCCCGAATAGCCTTCCTCGTGATTTCCCGTAACGAAAACAGTGGGTGCGATAAAGTTTGCCTTTCTCAAAAACACGGCGGCACTCTCGAAATTCGGCTCGTAGCCCCAGATTATATCACCCGTCACGGCAATTAAATCGGGAGAAAGTCTTTCGATTTCATCCAAAAGGATTGCGTTATTTTTTCCGAACTCCTTGCCGTGAAGATCCGACACCTGAACGATTCTGAATGTCGTTTTGTCGGTACTTTCTTTTCCGATGCGGTAAAAGGTTTTCTCTATATTGTTGTTCTCATTAAAAAGGAACATTGATGCGGCGCCGTGTGCCAGCGCAGAAACGGCGGCAATGGCGAGATATTTTTCTTTTGTGGTTTTTCTTTTGTTTTTCATTTTAAGCGCGTATATTCTCTGCTTTCAGAAGCGGGCCTGCCACATGCTTATTTAATATGGGAATAATCGGGCCGATGCAGAAGCACATAATTATCGTTCCGATTCCGACGCTTGCTCCGAAGAAAAATCCGACCGCAACAAACGCCCAGTCCCAAATGACGCGGACTACTCTGAAATTAAAATGTGTTTTTTCTTCTATTATATAAGGAATACAGTCATATGGTGCCATACCGAGGTCAGCTGTGATATAAAAGGAAATGCCGAAAAGCTGAATGACAACGCCGATTAATGTGAGAAGAACTCTGAAAGAGATGCTCATGTCCGCTGTGGGCGGCAAAAGCTTATCGAGAAAAATATTGAAGAAGTCAGATGTGAAGCCGCAAAGCACCATATTTCCTATCGTACCCAAGCCGAGCATACTTCTGTCAAAAATCACGACAAATATCAAAAGAACTATATTTGTCGAGACCATAACGGGGCCCAAATTCTTTCCCAAAACCTTGGCTAAGCCGAGATTCATGGTAGAACACGGGTCGGAACCCATTGCGGCGTGAGCATAAAAGGATATGCCAAGTCCCATGAGCGTACAGGCAAGCACCATTACGATGATTCTCATTGCCATTCGCTCGCCCGTGACCCTCTGCTTCAATTCTTCTTTTAAATTCATAACATACCTCATTACAATTTGATTTTCCGACAAAAATACTTATCGAGAGAATAATAATATCTAATGAGGCTTTTTTCAAGATAAAAACAATGCATCCCGAAAATTTTTCGGGATGCACAGAGTTTCAGAATTATTTTTCCATAACCTTGGGAATTATCATAACGATGACCGTCCACAAAGCCTCAAAGAGGAACAGCGAAACTGCGGAAATTCCCGCACCCGCAGAACCGAGGCTGACGAATGTTACAATGATAAATCCGAGTACCGCACCGATAATCTGAGCGGTTGTTATCACCTTTGTGAGCTTCTTCTGCTTCACGCATGCATTGACAACGCTGAGAAGAGATTCCGGTCTGCCCTTTGTTGCGATAGTCGCATCGGCTCTTGAAACCTCGTTCTTCTCGTCCTTAAAGCACTCTGCGGCAAGCTCGCCGTGAACAATATTCACTCTTGACTCGCCCATATCGAAAAGCTTGGAAACAAATCCGACTGTGATATTCGGGTCGGTCGAATAAACGATAAGACCGATTTCGTTCTCTTTAAGCTTACCAAGCTCGACCTTTCTTCTTCGGTCAGCCTTGTAACCGACAACTATCATCGCCTTGAGCTTGCCGTCAACCGCAATGAAAAGCGGTCTCTTGCCGCCCTCGAGGTACTTCATGATGTCCTCTCTCTCAGGCGGAGTGATGTTGTGGGATATGAGTATATCTCTGTTGCCGAGAATTACGTGCTTGCCGTTTACTCTTGCGCTAACGCCGTTGTCTCCCTCGAGTACAAGAGCCTCAACCTTAGGAAGCTCCACGCCGCTCTCGGTGATTACCTGCTCGAAAACATCTGCAAGAGTTCCGCCGACTTCGTTAATCATTGCCGTTGCGGCAGTGACCGCCTCCTCAAGACCCTCGTTATCAAAAGCCTTGATTCCGCCGATTGTGACTGTTCCCTTTGGGAAAAGCTCCGTATCGGAAAGCATAACGTTAGTGACATCGGAAACACTCTCAAGTGCACGATATCCCGAAACCATTGCTCCCGCACGCTTTACCTTCTTTGAGAACTTGCTCATCGGGAAATTGAGACCTATCATATTGGTCATAACGCAAAAAGCAAGAGTTGATGCGGCAAATGTCGATATACCCGAGCTTATGCTTGTATTGAGGAGAATTGCGGCAATTGTGGAAACAAGCGACAAAATAAGTCCGTAAGGAGCAATCGCTCTTCCTGCCTCCTCGGATGGGTCGGGCTCATAGCTGAGCTCCAAGAATCTCTTGAGGAAGCCCGCTTTTCTCTGGTGAACAATCTTCGGAGTACCCGAAGCGCTGTCGCCCGCAAGCTTTAAAGAATTATTGTAATCGTCATAGATTTTGACGGTGTATTTGTCCTCACGCGCGGTAATGAATCTGAAGTTTGAGTAGATTCTTCTTACCATAGAAAGCTTACCGACAGAATTGAGGAAAATTGCGCCAACTGCAAGTGCACCGTAAAGGTGAATATTTCCGTTTGACACGCCGTCAAGCGAGAACAATGCTCCGATATGCTGAATGACAACAGCCAAAACAGCCACCGCCATCGCACTGTCGCTGGTAGGCTCAAAACGGATGATTCCCTTGAGTCCGTCAAGCATATTCTTCGGACAAAGCGCAACTGCCACGCCGGTCAATATGAGAGAAATAACCACATAGCTTCCCGAAGCCACCGTGTTGTCACGGCCCTCGAGTATAAGTCCGAGGAAGAAGAGAACTATTGTCGCAAGTCCCGTTGCGGCAGCTCTCATGCCAAGCTTTGAAATATTGGCTTTAAGATCGGCAAGAACGGACGGTGCATCCTCCGGAGATGTGTAATCGTCTATCGACTCGCCCGACTCGTCTGCCTGCTCCTCCTTGCCCTCAAAAAGCTTGAAGCGGCTCTTCTTTGTGTTTACCTTTCTTCCGCGGTACTCGCCTGTCTCCTCATCGTAGTCATCCGCCTCGGTGAGAATTGCGCTTTGAATGACATCGAGGTCAATGTTATGTACAGGGAGAGTTAAATCACGGTATCTTGTGACATCCTCGATAGTCGGGAACTCCTGATAGTAATTCGGAGTATCCTCGTCTGCTTCAATCGGCTGAACATCCTCGGGATTTTCTTCACCTTCGACAGTCTCGTCATATTCGTAGTTACCGTCCGCAGTATCCTCTTCATCGTAAGAATCGGAAGGCTCGTCCGTGAGAGTCTCGGGGATATCAATCTCGGCAGTATTGTAGATCTTTGCCTGCTGCTCTATCTCGTCAATGCTGTCGGAGTCGACCTTCGGAACATTGACTATTTTCTGAAGCTCTACCGTATCGTTAAGAACATTGAGCTTGATTTCCATGGTTCTCGACTTAGCCGAATCACGGATTGCCTTGGCGAACTCATCGTCCCCGTCATTTTCCTTGAGGTCAATTTCGCCTGTATACGATGTGACAGGGGGCGGAGCAATAACGCCGAATTCATCGGCAACATCGTTCATATCGACGCCCGCATTTTCAACTGCCTCGGCAACTCTTCTTCTTCTCTCACGCTGAATCTGGTTGAAGTTATCCTCGATTTCATCGTCAAGAGAGGTCACGCTTGTATCGAAAAGCTTGGCAAAGGTATCCTCCATGGGATTGTGGCTTGACGGATCGTAATCCATTTTGAATTCGTCAAGCGGCTTCACCTGAACGCCGTAATAGGTATCCTCGGATTCGTCAAAATCGTCATCCTGCTTCTTTTTGCCGAAAAGGCCGAAAAGACCTCTTTTCTTTTTCTTCGGCTTCTCGTACTCTACCGCGCCATTATCCTCATCATCGGAATAATAGTCGTCATATTGTGCCGTCGAATCATTTTCGACCGTATCGGAAATGTCCCTTTCCTTATTGGCAGGAACATCGTATTCCTCTTCGCCGTTTGCGTCGACGCCCTCGTAAACATATTCTTCATTGTTATCTAAGGGAGCGTCCTCGCCGTCAACCTCAGGCAAAGACCAACCGTAATTCTGATCCGCTACCGCATAATCGAGATCTTCATCTCGATTCTTTCTCTTTTTTCTCATTATTTTTGCATCCCTTTCAAGGATTTTTCTCTGTATTGTTATTTTACTTTGACTTAAGACCTGAGCGCTGGCGTGAAACCTCATAGCATATGATTCCGCAGGCAACAGAGGCATTAAGTGAATTTATCTTGCCCTTCATCGGAAGAGAAACGGTGAAATCGCACTTTTCCTTGACAAGTCTGCCTACGCCCTCGCCCTCAGAACCGACAACAAGCGCGACAGGGCCGGAATAATCCTGCTCGCACCACGGGTTTCCGTCCATGTCTGCGGCATATACCCAAAGTCCCTTTTCTTTGAGCTCGTCTATCGTGTTTGGAAGATTTGTCACTCTGACAACGGGTACATACTCGACTGCGCCCGCACTCGTCTTTCCGACAGAATAGGTAAGTCCGACATTTCTTCTCTTGGGAATGATAACGCCGTGAGCACCGGCACACTCTGCGGTTCTGATAATCGCACCGAGATTGTGCGGATCGCTGAGTTCATCACAAATAATGATGAACGGAGCTTCGTTTCTCTCCTTTGCAAGCGCAAAAATATCCTCAAGCTCGCTGTACTCGGCAGCTGCCGCCGTAGCGCATATTCCCTGATGGTTTGCACCGCCGCACATTCTGTCAAGCTTTCTTATATCAACCTCTTTTATGTTGATGTCCTTATCTCTCGCCTTTGCAAGAACGGCTGTTATCGAGCCGTGACGGTTTCCCTTCTGCACATAGACGGAATCAATCGCTCTGCCGCTTCTGATAGCCTCGGTTACGGCATTTCTTCCGATTATTATGTTCTCTCCGTAAGAGGAGTCCTTTTCTTCTCTGTAATTCTTGTTTTCCATTAATAAGTATTATCCTATATTTCCGTTTGTTTTTTACTATTGCATAGATATTAGTTATTGTAACACCAATCGAGAATAACTTCAAATACTTTGTACCGCAAAACGCAGTAATTTACAAAAATTTCGGATTTTTCACATTAAATACGCAAGCTCTTCACAAGTTTTCTTAGGGCATTTTTGCACAAAAATTGTGTTCGCAAAATCCTTTGCCCGCCAACCTCCGCCTACCTTCGATTTCCACTTTGTTTTTGTAAGTTTTCAAGAATTTTCGTGGATAACTCGTTGAAAAAGTTGAAAACTTGAGCCAAAAACCGCATTTTACAGCCTTTTTGAATTGTTGAAAACAGTTTTCCACAAAAATCTTCAACAATTCGAGATGTTCAAAACGCTTCAAAAGCGACAAAATGTTCGTCCTTTAATTCGTGCCAAACAAATCTTCATGCACAATATATTGATTTCTCGTTTCTGTCAAACTGCACAAACGATTTTGAGGGCGTATTTTTCAACTTCTTCACCGAGTTTTTAACAATTTTGAATTTTTCTCTGTTGAATTCAGTCAATTAAGCATTTTTCTCTCTTGACTTTTCCCCAATACTCAAATTTTCGCTTTTCGTTTTTGCAGTCCTGTGCTATACTTTCAGCAAATAACCGACCGAATTTATCAACAAATTCACAGAGTTATCCACACAGGATCTAAAACGCGCGCAAGAAAACATGTATGTGGAAAACTCATTTTTTCTAAATCTTGTCTTGTTTTTTTACAACTTACCACATATCTTCTGAGGACTGAAAATTCACATGTCAAACAATATAAATTACGATAACATCATCATAAACGAAACCGAAAACGGCATAACAATCAAAAAACTTTTTGATTTAGCGCAAACTCTCGATTGCGGTCAGGCTTTCCGCTGGACTGAAAACAAAGACGGCTCGTGGAGCGGCATTGCATTCGGCAAAGTCCTCACTCTCACGGCAGACGACAACTCGGTCACCTTCCACTGCGACAGAAATGATTTTGAGAAAATCTGGTACGATTACTTCGACCTTGCTACCGACTACGATGAGATAAGAAGCCGACTTTCGGCAATTTCTCCAGTGCTCAAGGAAGCCGCCGACTACGCTCCCGGCATACGCATATTAAAGCAGGAGCCGTGGGAAGCGGTCTGTTCGTTCATCATCTCCCAGAACAACAATATTCCGAGAATAAAGGGAATTATCGCAAGGCTGTGCGAGAACTTCGGAGAGAGAACAGACGGAACAAATCTTTACTCGTTTCCTAGTGCCGAAAAAATCGCAGGGCTCAGCGAAGAGGATTTAGCCGTAATCCGAAGCGGTTTCCGTGCGAAATACATCCTTGCGGGAGCAAATGCCGCATTGGAAGACGGATTTCTGGAATCACTGTATACTCTGCCGATAGACGAAGCACGAAAAAAAATCAAGACAGTCAAGGGTATCGGGCCTAAGGTTGCCGACTGTGCTCTTTTGTACGGATTTCACCGCACGGAATGCTTCCCCGTTGATGTTTGGATGAAAAAGGCTATGGAAAAGCTTTTGCCCGATGTTGACCCGAGCATTTTCGGAACAGACGCAGGAATTGCCCAGCAGTATATTTTCCATTACAGCAGAATGCACCCCGAGCTTTTTTGATTTTATATTGGATTTTCAGAAATACGGTGCTATACTTAATTTAAATTTTCATCAAAACGGCATAAGTTTAGCCGTTTGTTCAGCTTGTCAAAAGAAAGGATTTTCGCAATGATTAAATCAAATTTCAAGTCAAATAAATTATTCGGCAAAGTGCTTGCCCTTTGCCTTATGCTCACGGTGCTTTCTCTCACTTTTACGGGATGCTCCAAAATGAGCGAGCCGACGGACGGCGACTTCATGCTTGCCTGCGACAGCGTCGACCTCTCTGCAGTCTCCCAGTCCACAACAGGAACAGACCAGGAGCACATGGATAAGCTTTATATCGCTCAAAGCGACAATGAGGTAATCGAATTTATCCAGTATGACAACGAAACAAGCGCAAGCGAGCTTTTCGCAACAATAGAGAGCAGCATATCTAACAGCTCTGCCAATGTTGAAAAGGATATAAGCACATCATTCTACAGCAAATATTACCTCAGAAACGGCGACAAATATCAGGCGGTTGTCAGAGTCGGAAAGGTTGTCATTTACGGCAAGGAGGACGTGGCTTCCGGCAATGTCGATAAGGTTCTCGAGTATCTTGGACTTGACTGATAAAAAGTAATATACAAGTAATACATAAGCAAACACAAACAAAGCGGCTCAGGCGTTCTACCGAATACCTGAGCCAAGTTTTTTACCAAATTGTTTTATCTAAGTGCCGCAATAGCCTTTTCGGGGTCTTCTGCGCCGAAAACCGCTGTTCCCGCAACGCTGATGTCAACGCCCGATTCCTTGCAAATATCAATAGTGCTCTCGTTTATTCCGCCGTCACACTCAACCAAAAGCTTGGGATACTTCACCTTAAGGGTCTTTACTTTCTCCATTTGGTCTGCCATGAACTTCTGTCCGCCGAATCCCGGCTCAACCGTCATGACCAATACCATATACAGCTTATCGACAAACGGATAGACCACGCTTATGTCCGTGCCCGGCTTGACAGCAAGCGCAGGCTTCATTCCAAGCTCAGTAATCTTATCGATAACCGCCTCGGTGTCGTCACCGCACTCAACATGGAACGAAACCACGTCCGCTCCCGACTGCTTGCAGTTCTCGATATATTTAAGCGGATGGCTTATCATGAGATGAACGTCAAACGGTACTTCAGTCGACTTTCTTATTCCCTTTATAACAGGGAAGCCGAAGCTTATATTGGGGACAAAATCGCCGTCCATAACATCAAGGTGTACAAAATCAGCCGTGGCTATTCTTTTCATTTCCTCGTCAAGTCTTGAAAAATCAGCGGCTAATACTGATGGTGCAATAAGCATTTTTATTTCCTTTCCTTTGCCAAATTTCTTAAGTTTTACAATCAATCTGTGATTTCATAGATGAGGTTTTCCCATCTCAAATGAGTTCCCTCGTCCATTCCGTCAGGCAAGAGAGCGAGCGCAACCTGAAAAAGCTCGTCACTCTCGATATCTGTTCTCTTTAAGTAAGCATAATCTCCGTTTATGCTGTCAACTACATAAAAATACGGGCCCATATTTTCTCCTTAGCAAAATACTGTAATACAAAATTCGCTTATCATCGTGAGTATCGGTATGGTTACAAGCGAAATAATCGTGGAAGCCGCAACAAGCTTGGACGCAAGCTTTGCGTCTCTGCCGAACATAACCGCAAAAATAACCGAGTTGGCGGCTACAGGCGCACTTGCCTGAAGCACCGTCGTCAGAAAAACATCGTGTATCGGATGCATAAGACACAAAAACGGCAAAAGCACAAGCGGAGCTACGATTAGTCTTAAGAAAGACACGGCATAGACCTTTTTGTCGGTGAATATATCTCTGAATTTGACCTTTGAGATATTATTTCCGACAACTATCATCGCAAGCGGAGTATTAAGCGCCGCAAAATAGTCTATCGGTGCCTCTATTACATCGGGCAATTTGATGTTAAAGACAAACACCAGAAGTCCGATGGCAATACCGATTGTTCCGGGATTTATGAACGCAAGCTTTATGGTAGAAAGCACGGAAAGATTGCCCGTGCTCATCATAATGTAGCCGTAAGTCCATGTGAGGATATTGAAAACCGCAAGGAACATGGTGCAGTAAACAATAGCATGAGCGCCTATAATGCTTTGGACAAGCGGTAAGCCCATAAATCCGCAGTTTGAAAATACGATTGCAAATCGTATAACTCTTTTCTCTTCGTCAGGGCTTTTTCCGTAGAAGAAAAAGCTAAGCACTATCGCAAGTCCCATTGCGAGAACCGCACTCGCAAATGCGATTATCAAATCCTTAGGCGTTATGCTCGATGTGTCCGCCGTCAAAAATGAAGAAACGCTCAGACAGGGCGCAACGACATAAACGAGAAGATTCGTTATATCCTTGGAGCCTTTGTCGGTTATCATTCCGACCTTGGAAAGCACCCAGCCGACAGAAATGAGTATGAGCATAATCGCTACCTTAAGTAAGGTAGTAAAAAACGCTGTCATTTGTTTCCCCTCCTCAGCTTATCAGAACAAGCCCGAATCGTCCTTGCTCTTCTTCTCGTTTGACGACTGCGTAACGTTGCTGTTCTTCTTGAACGAGCCGTTTCTCACATAGAAAACAACACAGTAAGCAAGAGCAATTCCGCTGAGCACACGGCTGACCCATGTGAGAGCCTCTACCGCCCATATTATCTGCACAATGCGCAGTACGCCTAAGAGAATGAAATAAATTCCGAGAGGCAAAAAGATTTTGTTTTCACTTTTGAGCTTTATCATCAAAATAAGTCCGCATATGATGAACATTGCTCCGTAAACATAACTCATAGAATTTTCTCCGTTAAAATAATTTTGGTGTTTTGGGGTACAAAGTAATCTAATTATAAATCTTAACACCAAATTCGATATTTTACAATTATTTTTGCGATTTTAAGACATAATACGCTGAAATTTGTCAGACAGAAAAAATCCCGACCTGAACTCATCAAGTCGGGATTTCAATTAGCTTAATTTATCTTTCCCACGAAGACCCTTATCAGTGTCTGTGCTTTCTCTGGTTGATAACGATAATTGTGATAACCGTTACGATACCGCCTGCGGAAAGGATGATAAGAACGATGCAGATCCAAAGGAAGATGTTGCTTCCGCCCTTATCCGTGTTTCTCGAGCTGCTCGGTGACGGGCTCGGTGAGTTCGTCAGATTGCCGTTTGGGCTTGTGGACGGACTTGTGGACGGAGCGGGCTTGAATGTAGGCTTAGCCGATGCCGATGCTTTCGGAGAAGCTGATGGTCTCGGTGTTGCCGTGCTGTTACTGCTGTTGTTATTATTGTTGTTATTGTTGTTCGGGGTCGGAGTTGCTGTCGGGTTCGGTGTTACAACTGCTGTCGGTCCCGGAGTCGGAGTTGCACTGCTTCCGCTGTAATTCATAGTGATTGTGAATGTGAGCGTTGAGCTGTCGAGTGAGGTCTGCTTGTAGTAGCCGTTCGGTATGTTGTTTACCGAAATGCTCCATGAAGAGCCTCTGTCGAGATCCGACCATGTCTTTGCCCAGCCGTTGCCGTCGGAGAGATTCTCGCTTGCATACTTTGAGCCGTTTGCGTTAAGCTGAACCTCAAGTGAGCTCGGTCTTGCATTTGCCTTATTGTTGTCGTCGTTCCATACGACCTTAACATTGATTGTTCTCTTAGGTGCCGGAGTTGCTGTAGGAGCTTCTGTCGGCTTTGGTGTTGCAGTCGGCTTCTCTGTAGGAGCCTTTGTTGGCTTTGGGGTAGCTGTCGGCTTTTCTGTCGGAGCCTTAGTCGGCTTTGGAGTAGCTGTGGGCTTCTCAGTCGGCTTTTCTGTTGGTTTCTCGGTAGGCTCTGCAGTAGGCTTTTCCGTAGGCTTTGTTGTCGGCTCTGCCGTCGGTGCCGTTGTCGGCTCGGCTGTAGGCTCTGCTGTCGGCTCGGCGTCCTTTTCTGCCGTTGCGTTTCCGTTAAAGGAATCGCCCTCGTTATCAACCTTGATTCCGCCGATGTCGCCGCCGCTGTAGGTGTAGCCTGACGGAACGGTGATGGAAGCGGAATAGGTTACGCCTACTTCTATCCGGAACTCTGCGCTGCCGTCAGCGCCTGTTGTAGCTGACTGACCGTCATCGAGTGTGACAGTCGCACCGCTTATCGGGCTTCCGTCCGTATCGGTAACTGTGATAACCGCCGTACCGTAAACGGGATCGGGCTCGTTTTCTGTGAGAGTAAATTCTACTGTGGATGTATTATTCTTTGTGACTGAAACAGTTAGGGAGCTGCTGTCTACTGTGTATTTATCTTCGTCAAAAGTAATTGTTGCTGTATATTCGCCTACAGGAAGCTCTTCTGTGTCGCCGTTTGAAAGAACTACGCTTTCACCGTCGGAGTTTGCAACTGTAACGGTTTCGTCACCGTCACCGCCGTTTATAGTGGCTGTAACGCTTCCCTTGTCCTTTTCCAGCGGTGTGCCCGTGAAGGTATAGGTCTGATAGTCGCCTGTTTCGATTCTGTCGGCACCGCCTGCAGAAGACATATCGGATGCGCCGATGTAGAATGAATAGGACTGATCGCTGAAGTCATAGCCGTCTGCCGAGCAGGTAGCTGTGTAAACTGTGTATGTGTCAAGATCGGTAGCATAAGCTGTTCCGTCTGAATCTGCTGTGTACTCATTTGAGCCTACAGTGACAACTGCGCCCGCTACGCCTGTTTCAAACGCAACTGTGGTTGAAACTCCCGGATATGGGTCGTCCGGCAATGTACCTGAAGCGTAAACCTCAGCGCTTGCGCCGCCGCACTGAATTGTGATTCTGCCTGTGGTTGAACCGTCAAGGTCATGGTTAGACATTCTTGCGAGAGTTGTAACCGTGAAGTCGCCGCTCTTGTTGATTGTAATTTCAAGTCCCGAACCGCTGTTTGAAACGGTGAACTCATCGCCGTAGGTGAGCCCGTCGACAGAGGTGCAGTCTGCCACAAAGCAAATATCCTCTTGGCTTGCGCCTATTTCAACGGTTTCGCCCGCCGTGACATCATTTACATCGAAGCTGAAGCTTTCGGTCCAGCCGTCAAATTCGAATCCGTCTGCGTCAATTGAGGACGCTGCAAAGGCGTTCTGCGCAAAGCACGACACCACCAGTGCCAGAGCCATTACGATTGAAACAATTTTTGATGTTCTCTTTTTCATAAATATTTCCTTTCATTTTGATTAGGTGATATTAAGACGATTTCTCCCCGTCTATTGTCATAAATATAGCACTTTTTAACTAAAAAGAAAAGACTTTAGTTGTCTTTTTCAAGAATTTTGCTTGTTAGCCGTTGTCTTTTTGTTATTTTACGATTTGATAGCAAGAGTCCGCCGCTTTCGGCGACGGTCTTATCTGTTTATCAGTTTCTTGCGTCTGCCGCACATTTGTCTTCACGTTCATAATAAAGTCTGTCAACCAATCGCATGATTGCGAAGGCTCCGTATCCGATAGCCGATGTGACGACTGATATTCCGATGAATGTTGCTGTTACTGTGTTTATTGCCATTTTATTTTTCCTTTCTCTCTTTAACAGTTTGACTTGTTTTGTATTTATTTTGTGTTTGTGTTTGTTTTTATGTCTAAATTATAAACAGTTAAGAGGGACAAACCACGGACAGAATTCGGACAAAATATTCTTGACTTTTTAAGCCTCATTTTTTTAGAAAAATCCCCTTAATATTCAAATTGACTTTTCTTTTTCGTTATTATATAATTCTATTTACAGATATGGTAACGATACCATACGCATGAAAGGCGGATTTCACAATGAAAGAAAAGATTAAATACGGTCTTCAGATGTTCGGCTGTTCGGCTGATTTCAAAAAGGATCCCGATTATTTTTTTAAAACCATGAGCGGATACGGCTACTCGATTATCGAGCCGTGCATTATTTTTGACGACGCAGAGGAATTTAAAAGAAAAGCAATCGAAAGCGGAAACCAAGCCGCCGCAGCTCTTCCCGATTTACTCTGGACATACGAAACCGCTCCGCAGTATGTCGAAGAAATGAAAAAATACGGGCTCGAGATACTCTCCGCTCACATTTTCGGCTCCGACTACAAGAGAATTATGCCGAAATTAAAATCGCTTGCCGAGAAAATCGGAATTAAAGCATATGTTATCAATACTCCTCAGGAGGCGATTGATAATCCCGTTTCCTTTGCCGAGACCCTGAGCGAAGTGGCAAAGGAGTTAAATAGCGTCGGCGTGGAGCTTTGGCTTCACAACAGCGGAGGCGATTTCCGCAAAAAAATCGAGCTTGACGGAAAAGAAGTTTTCGTCTATGAGTATCTTCTCAAAAAAAGCGAGGGCGTTTTCGCTCAGGTGGATACGGGCTGGGTTATGCCGGGCGGAATCGAGCCTGAGGACTTCATGAGAAAATATCTCCCCGTTCTCAGATGCATTCACTTTAAGGATCTTCACGAGAATTTCGACAGTCTCGGTATGCCGAAAATGTTTGCCGTCTTGGGCGAGGGCAGGACAAATGTGAAGGCTTGCCTCTCGGTTAACGAAGACGGAAAGCTACCTGTTATCATCGATCAGGATATGCCAATAAGCGGTGATATTTTTGATGATATGAAAAAATCAATAGATTTACTCAAATCACTTGAAGAATAACCCTCAAAAAATAAACACTTAAGCAGTCAACCTCCGATTGACTGCTTTTCTCTTGCCTTTCTCTATTGAAAAAAAATATATCATTTGATACAATCAATTTTGCGATTACGGTTTTAGGGGGTATATGAAATGGAAAAGCTTATTGATGTGAATAATATCGATCTTTTTATATTTGATTGTGACGGAACCTTGGTTGACTCCATGCCGATGTGGGGAAACCTCACCTATGATTTCGCCCGTTATAAAGGAATAACTGCACCCGAGGGACTTGCTCAAATCATGAATAATTTAAGTCTTCTTCAGTGTGCCGATTACTACGTGAACCGTTTGGGAGCTTCGGGCACACCCGAATCGGTCGCACAGGAAATCACAGATTTTGCCGCCGAGGGTTATGTCACGAGAGTGCCGGAAAAGAAAAGCGCCCGTGCCTTTCTCAAATATCTTCATGATAACGGCAAGCGCATTGCCCTTGCCACGGCGTCCGACATCAGTGCCCTCGAGCCATGTCTTGAAAAACTGGGGCTTCTCGAATTCATCGAGTACTCAGCCTCATGCGCAACGGTCGGAAAAAGCAAGGAGCATCCAGATGTTTATCTCGACTGTCTTAAGCATTTCGGAGTTCCCATAAAGAATGCCGTCGTTGTTGAGGACGCTTTTTACGCCGCATCAACTGCGAAAAAAGCGGGATTTAAATTAATCATCATGAAAGACGACTGCCACGACAAGGAAGAACAGGAAAAGCTTAAAGAAATCAGCGACGCTTTCATTGAAGATTTCAAAGAGCTTATGTAATTAAAAAGTAAGAATATATTAAGTGTATTTTAGTTGTGCAAAATCAGGATAAGGAGGAAGAAAGAAAATCATGAACAGTTTCAAGAAAAAATTCATAGGCGACAAGCAGTTTTATAAAGTGCTTGTCACTCTCATTTTGCCGTTAATCGTTCAGCAGGGCATAACAAGCTCCGTCAGCTTGCTCGATAACGTAATGGTCGGAAGACTCGGAACGGAAGCGATAAGTGCGGTTGCCATAGTAAACCAGATACTCACGGTTTTTAGCCTTGCAATTTTCGGCGGACTTTCGGGCGTTTCCATTTTCGGCGCCCAGTACTGCGGAAAGCACGACTATGACGGAATGCGACATACATTCAGATTTAAATTTATGTTTACCATAATTATTTCCGCCATAGGAATAGCAGTTTTCTCGATTTTCGGAGAAAGCTTCATAAAAATGTTCTTGACGGGCAGCTCGGACGGCGGCGACATGGAGCTTGCTTTGACATACGCAAAGCAGTATCTTAAAATAGTCATCATCGGACTTTTGCCGTTCGCACTCGTTCAGACCTATACCAGTACTCTTCGTGAATACGGCGAGACGCTCATCCCAATGATAGGCTCAAGCGGAGCAATTATCATTAACCTTTGCTTTAACTACGTTCTCATTTTCGGCAAGTTCGGATTTCCGAAACTCGGCGTTGAGGGTGCGGCAATCGCAACAACAATTGCACGTTTTTTTGAAATGTGCTTCATTGCGGTTTATGCTCATTCTCACACAAAGAAGTATCCTTTCATGAAGGGTGCTTTCAAGAGCATGTATGTGCCCTCTTCTCTCATAAAGAAAATCGCAAAAACAGGCTCGCCGCTTCTCATCAACGAGATTATCTGGAGCTTCGGCATAACGGTCATCTCTCAGTGCTACTCCACAAGAGGACTTTCAGCCGTTGCCGCCGTAAACATAACCAACACCATCTGGAATATGTTCTCCATCTGCATGATTGCAACGGGTAACGGCGTTTCGATTCTTGTCGGTCAAAAGCTCGGTGCGGGCGACAAGAAGGGTGCAAGAGACACCGACAACAAGATGCTTTTCGTTGCACTTGTCTCTCACATAGTCATGGGCTTGATTTTGGTTGCCTGCTCGGGAGCCATTCCTATGATTTTCAACGTTGAACCCGAGGTTCGTGCCCTTTCGTCACATCTTCTCATTGCGGCAGGCTTTGCGCTTCCGATTCACGCCATTATCAACTGCGTCTACTTCACAATCCGAACAGGCGGAAAAACCGTCATCACATTCATGTTCGACGGCGGCTACACCTGGGTGATAAGCGTTCCGCTTGCTTTTTGCCTTGCCCACTTCACCGATTTGCCCGTGCTTTGGATGTACACCGCAGTCCAGTATATTGATATCATAAAACTTACAGTCGGCTTAATCCTTCTTAAAAACGATTTCTGGCTTAACAACATAGTTAACGAAAAGGAAGATAACACATGACAGACGAAAAAATCAAAAAACTCAATGAACTCGCAAGAAAAGAAAAATCCGAGGGCTTGACCGCCGAGGAAAAAAAGGAGCAAATTCGTCTTCGCTCCGAATATATCGAGGCATACCGTGCCTCTCTTCGCTCTCAGCTTGATAACATGTACATTGTCGACAAAGACGGCAACAAACGCAAGCTTCAAAAGAAAAAGAAATAAACAAAAGCAAAACGGCAACCGTGATCTCTCGCGGCTGCCGTTTTGCTATATCTTTTCACCTAATCAAAAAAGTGTCATAAGTAAATCGATTTTCGTTTGCAAGCTGTTATTAATGAATAATTCCTGACCCTATAAGGAAATCATGAACTTTTTTCCATGGTGTCTTGGATGTCATAACTTTATTTCCTTTTCGCAATTTATTACTTGAGTTGCTATCAGCCGGCAAGTCCGGATCCGATAAGAAAATCCTGAATCTTCTGCCATAGTGTCTTGGATGTCATAGCTTTAATTCCTTTCGCAATTTATTACTTGAGTTGCTATCAGCCGGCAAGTCCGGATCCGATAAGGAAATCCTGAATCTTCTGCCATAGTGTCTTGGATGTCATAACTTTTTCTCCTTTACATTTAATATATTGTCAAATTTCAACTTTCATAAATAATAGGGAACTGCAAACTTTTTATTTATATAAAATATAGTTATTTTCTGATTTAATGATTTTGCTTTTGTTTTTTTCTTCTCTGTTTTAATTTTCTTTGTTTCGGCGTCTTGCGCCGTTCAATTTTCAGCTTGTTTGACAATCAAACCGCTGTTATTTTCTCCTTTCAATTACCTAAAAATACTTTCCTTTTGAATTTAATTTTTTTCTCTTTCTTGATGAACTTTCCTTTCTTCTGTTTATCTTGTCTTATTTTGTCAATTCGCTTTGGTTTCTACATTTTCCCACGCCTTTCTTCTTATTCTTCGTCTCGTTCACAGCCAAGCTGTCTCACCGTCCATCGGACTCACCTCTTTCGTTTTACTTTAATATTTTCGCTTTGAATTATCTTATACAAAGATACGGCTCGGGGATTTCTGCCAACATACGAATTCCGAACAATGTTGCAAAAAGATTATTTACTCCCATCAGGTTTCTCCTTTCGTTTTAATTTAATTTTTCTATTTTTATCATATGATTCAGTAAAGATACGGCTCCGGAATCTCTGCCAGCATGCGAATTTTGAATAGTGCTGCAAATAAGTTACTTACTCCCATTTAAGTTTCTCCTTTCGTTTGTTTTTTCTGTGATTATATTTTATCAGGGCGTTCGGGACAATTTGCGGACACGCCTGTTTTCATTTTATCTTAGGTTTGCTAAAGCATATTTTTCTCCTTTTCTTTGATTAGGTATTTTATCTTTTGTTTTTTTGCTTCGGCTTGCTAATATGTCATATTTTTATCCTTTCGTTTTATTTAGTCTCTGTCTCTTTTATCAGACAATACAGCAAAGATACGGCTCGGGGATCTCTGCCAACATACGAATTCCGAACAACGCCT
>CAVDQG010000011.1:0-55293 GCA_963611165.1 Bacteroides uniformis | reverse complement strand
CTGTTCTTTATTTATCTTTGTTTAAATCGGTCGGCTTGTCGGCTTAACTACGGGCATTTTGCCCTAAAAATGCTCCGCATTTTTGGTTAAGCTTCCAAGCCTATATTTTTTTGTTATAGCTTCGCTCTTTTTGCCTTTAGCTCATTAATAATTATTATTTATTAATTATTAATTATCCGTGGGCTCTGCCCACACCCGCACGCTTTTTGAAAAAAGCGTGGCAAAAACTTTTGTGTCTTTAGTTCTCTGCGTTCTCTATTTATCTTCGTGTATCCAATCCGCAAGAGAAAATGCCCGTCTGCGAATGCTTCGCATTCTTGACGTATTTTCTCTTGCTTTTTCTTTTCTGTCGGCACTTCGTGCCTCTGCCTTTCGTATTTTGTTTCTTCTTCGCTTTTCTCTCGTGGGCTCTGCCCACACCCGTTCGCTTTTTGAAAAAAGCGAAACCAAAAACTTTTGCATTTGCGTTCTGCCAAAAACAAACTATTTAAAATCTGAATAGCAGAATACAGTACCGATATTTCACTTTTGGATACATTGCTGTTACAATATTAACAAAGTTAAGGGGCAAAAGATTAAAGCTTAAGTGCATATGAATTTAAGTGTGGTCGCTTGGCTGATATATTTTTTTGCCTATATGTGTTAGTTATTTAACAAACTATCTATCTTAAGTGAGGAGAAAAGAAATGAATTACAAAGAAGCTCCGTTTTCTAAATTTCACAGGTCACTGTTCGTCTGTGCCTTTCTCGGACAGATTGCCTGTGGCTTTGCTCTCGGAATTGCGGGAACGGCAGTCACTCAGGCACAGGACAAACTGGGACTTAACACCTTTTGGGTCGGACTTTTAGGCGCAGGAACGCTCATCGGTCTTGCCGGAAGTCTTGTGGTCGGAAATTTATCTGACAAAATCGGAAGAAGCAAGCTTTTGCTTGCAGATATGGCTTTGTTCACGGTGTTCTCGGTTTTGCAGTTCTTCACCTCGAGCGTCGGCGTTCTGATGGCGCTGAGAATTTTAATCGGACTTTGCATTGCGGTTGATTACACAGTCGGAAGCACGATAATTTCCGAGTGGTTTGACCCGAAAACCGCACCGTCTTACTTAAGCAAATTCGTAATTTACTGGACATTCGGTTATGTGGCTTCGTTCTTTGCGGGTCTTGTGATGAGCAATCTTCACACCGATTATCACTTAATTTTTGCAAGCTCGGCAATCCCCGGTGCGGTAGCGGCAATCGCAAGAATCGTGTGCGGAATGCCCGAATCTCCAAGCTGGCTTGCTTCCGTAGGAAGAGAGGACGAGGCAAATAAGCTTATAAGCGAGAAACTCGGCAGTGAATACAAGGTAATTGTCGAGAAGAAAAAGGAAGAGAAAAAGGCTTCTGTTGCAGAACTTTTCGGGCCAAAGTACAGAAGAAACACATTGGTCGGCGGAATGTTCTATGCTTGTCAGGTTTTTCCGTACTTCGGCGTAGGAATTTTCCTTCCGATATTAATCGGTCAGCTCAACATGGGCGACTCAAACACATCCAACATCATTTACGATATTTTCTGTATGGCAGGCGCATTCGCAGGAACTTGGCTTTGCGAAAAATTATCAAGAAGAAAGTTCCTCACAACAACCTTCTTCGGCGCGGCGATTGCACTTTTTATCATGATTATCGCACAGAACATCTCGATGATTATCACGCTCATAGCTTTTGCGGCATATGCGATGATTATGTCGATAGCGGTTGTTATGGAGTGGCCATATCCGCCCGAGCTCTTTGACGACAGAGTAAGGGGAACAGGCGTTGGAATTGTCGTTGCGTTCAGCCGAATCGGTGCGGCACTCGGAACATTCCTTTTGCCGATACTCATGGAGAGCATAGGCGCAACGGGCACGTTAATCGTTTGTGCGGCTATTCTCGTGGTCGGAGGACTTGTTTGTCAGTTTTTTGCACCTGAGACTTCGGCAAAGTTCATCGGTCAGACAAAAGAAGAAAAAACAAAGAAAGTATCAGCTTAATTGAAATAAAGAGTAACATTAATTTAACGGAGGAAACAACAATGGCAAGAGATTACATGAAGAGAATCAATGCTTTAAGAGAAAATTATTTATCTCACAGAGTAGAAATGGATATCCTTGACGCTTACTACGTAACTCAGGGATTTAAGGAGACAGAGGGACAGCCTTGGCAGATTCAGAAGGCTGTCGGTATGAAAAAGGTTTATGAGAACAAGCCGATTTTCATTCAGGACAATGAGCTTTTGGTCGGTGGCGTTGCATTCAAGCCCCGTGCAGGTATCTTAAATCCTGATTCTGCGTGCTCGGTTATCGAGAAGGAGCTTGATACAATCAGCACCCGTAAGTACGATCCGTTCTATCTTTCAGAGGAGAACAAGAAGCTTTTCATGGAAGAGGTTGCACCGTACTGGAGAGGAAAGTGCGTTCTTGACCGCTGGAATGCGATGATGCCTGAAGACGTAAGAACCATGCGTGACGGCGGTATGCTCTATGTTGACAAGAAGTTCGTCCGTGGCTACGGCGAGAACACTCCCGGCTGGAGAACACTTCTTTCCAAGGGTATCAAGGGAATCAAGGAAGAGGCTGAAGAAAAGCTTGCCGCTTTGGACGCTTCAGAGGGCGAAGACACATTAAAGAAGATGATTTTCTATAAGGCTATGATTATCACAGCTGAGGGAATTATCGCTCTTGCTAACCGTCATGCCGACCTTGCCGAAGAAATGGCAGCCAAGGAGACAAACGAGGTTCGCAAGGCAGAGCTTCTTAAAATAGCAGAAGTCAACCGTTATGTTCCTGAGAATCCTCCGAGAAATTTCTATGAGGCACTTCAGAGCATGCTCACTTACGAATACTGCATATTCATGGAGCAGAACGCTTCTTCTTACAACCTCGGAAGAATGGACCAGTATCTCATAGATTACTACAACAAGGATATTGCAGACGGCACAATGACCCACGAGGACGCACAGGAGCTTCTCGACTGCTTCTGGATTAAGATTGCTGAAATGGGACTTTTCCAGGACGGCGAGAGTGCCGCATTCTCGGCCGGTTACAACATGACCGTTCAGGTTTGCGCAGGCGGAATCGACCGCTACGGTAACGACGCTGTCAACGATCTTTCCTACATGACAATTCAGGCAACAGAGGACACAGCTTTGAAAGAGCCGAATATGACTGTTCGTTACAGCATTTCAAAGAACCCCGATTCATTCCTGAGAAAAGCGGCTGAATGCATTCGTATGGGACGCACAATGCCGGCTGTTTACCACGATGACGCAGGTATCAAGATGCTTCTTAACAAGGGTGTTCCGCTTTCACAGGCTTGGGACTGGACGCCGTGCGGATGCGTTGAGACTAACCTTGAGGGCCGCTTGAAGTCCTACACCGACATCGGAGAAATCAGCATGGGCGGCGTAGTCGATATGGTTATGAATAACGGTAAGAGCCGCAAGACAGGAAAGCAGATTTCGGTAAAGACGGGCGACCCGCGTGACTTCAAGACCTTTGACGAGTTCATGGGTGCAATCAAGAAGCAGATAGATTATTTTGTGCACACAATGGCTACGATGAATTCTTATCTTGATTATTTGAGTGAGAATTATCGTCCCGTAGCCGCATTGTCTCTCACATATCCGAACTGCATGGCAACAGGTAAGGATTACGCAAACGGCGGTGCTGAATTCAATGTCGGCAACGGCATTAACATAATCGGTCAGGCTGATATCATTAACTCTTGTGCCGATGTCAAGTATCTCATTTACGATGAGAAGAAGCTCACAATGGACGAGCTTTGCAAGGCTCTTGATGCTAACTTCGAGGGCTATGACGATGTTTACAAGATGTGCATGGAGGCTCCCAAGTACGGCAATGACGATCCTAAGGCTGACTTCTGCGCAGGTGAAATTTATAACTATCTCGTAGATCAGATTGAGAGCTACGATTCCGCATTCGGTAAGTTGACCGCAGGAATGCTTCCTGTTTCGGGTAATGTTCCTATCGGACAGTCGGTCGGCGCACTTCCTTCGGGACGAAAGGCTTGGACTCCGCTTGCTGACGGTATCGGAGCAACGGGCGGCACGGACGTCAACGGTGCAACGGCACTTCTCAAGTCTATAAGCAATCTTCCGCATTCCCGTTTCACTCAGGGAACTCAGATGAACCTGAAGATTGACCCGAAGCTTCTCGAGGGCGACAGAGGACTCAATAACATGATGACGCTCCTCAAGACTCAGTGCACGCTTGACATTTACCACACACAGTACAACATCATCAACCCCGAGGTTTTGATTGAGGCACAGAAGCACCCCGAAAACTACAAGGATTTGCTTGTTCGTGTCGCTGGTTACACAGCGTTCTTCGTTGAGCTTGGCAAGGATATTCAGGATGACATTATCCAGCGTACTGTAATTGAGAATTGGGGCTGATAAATAAATGATTCAGTCTTATGAAGGAATGAACCTTGAGGGAACTGTTCTCAGAATTGAGAAAAGCTCGATATTTGACGGAGACGGACTGAGAACGGTTGTCTTCCTCAAGGGTTGTCCCTTGCGGTGCAAGTGGTGCTCAACCCCCGAAAGCTACAAGATGCAAATCGAATCGACGCTCGACAAATCGATAACCTACGGCAAAATAATGACCGTGGAGCAGGTTATGACGGAAATAAGAAAGGACAGTCTTTTCTACTTCCACTCGGGCGGCGGAGTAACTCTTTCGGGAGGCGAGATGCTTCTTCAGTCGGATTTTTCGTATAATATACTCAAAAGAGCGTGTTTCGAGGGAATAAATACCGCCGTGGAAACTTCTTTCTATGCCGACTGGGAGAAAATCGAGCCTATGCTCGAATGTCTCGACACAGCGTTTATCGATATGAAAATCTTTGACGATAAAAAGCACAAGGAGTTCACGGGAGTATCAAACGAAAGAATTTTGAGCAATATAGAAAAAGCGGGAAGCGAAAAAAGACCTAACCTTAAGATAATCATCAGGCGGCCGCTGATACCGGGCGTGAATGATTCAAAAGAGGAGCTTGAGGCTTTCGGTTCGTTTTTGTCGAAGCTTAAGGGCGTGGACAGTCTGCAGCTTTTGCCGTATCATCGGCTTGGAACAGACACATACCGCAAGCTTGGAATGGATTATCCGCTTAAGTATATTGAAGTGCCGAGCGATGAGCACATGCAGTACTGCAGGAGCATAACAGAGAAATACATTAAAACAATTATTTGATAAATTAAGGAGGAGCAATTTTATGCTGCGTTACGGATTCATAGCAGCGGGCAACATCATTCGCTGTATGCACAGAGGTGCAGAAATGAACGATGACTACAATCCCGCCGAAATCGGAATTTATGACATCAACGAAGCTGTTCGTAAGGATTATGCTGAAAGAGGCTACAAAACATTTGACAGCATGAAGGATTTGATAGATAATTCAGAGATGCTGGTGCTTGGAGTTACACCAAAGGTAGTCGGCTTCATCATAGACGAGCTTGCCGCAAACATGAGACCCGAGCAGGTTATGCTCACCGTTGTCACAGGTGTTGAACAGCCTTGGTATCAGGAGCACCTCGGAAAGGACTGCAAGGTAGTGATTTGCATGCCGAACATGAGCTCACAGGTGGGCGAGGGTGCATTTGCCGTTTCCAGATCTGTCGGTTGTACCGATGAGGACGTGGACAAGGTTTGTGCAATTCTCAGATCATGCGGACTTGTTGAGGAAATTCCGGACGGAATGATGGCAGAGATTCTCCCGTTCAACGGTTCCGCACCCGGATTTTTCTATCACATTTCAAATCTGATGGTTAAGGAAGCAAAGAAATTAGGTCTTGATCCAGATGTTGCAATTCGCCTTTTTGCAGAGACGATGAAGGGCAGTGCAGAGATGATTTTGTCCTCCGACTACACCTTGGAGCAGCTCGAGACAGCATTAAGACTCCCCGGCGGAGCAACCGTAACAGCTCTCGAGAAAATCGAATCCATGGGATTTGACGAAATCTTCGAGGAGTTTGTCAGGGTTTCTGTCGAGCACTGCAGAGAGCTTGGCAAGCAGAAGTAATTAGAAGTAATCTAAATTTTGAAATTTTTATTTGCATACTGAATTTATATAAGGAGTAACAACCATGAAAAACACAATGATTAAAAACCACGACAGAAGATTTAAGCTTGGCATGCACAGCTACACACTTCATCTTTCAGGCTTCGGCGAGAGCTGGGGCTTCCAGGAGTACGGCGAGCACCACGCATTCGAGCAGGTAGCTACATTTAAAGATCTCGTTGATATTGCTGTTAACGTTGGTCTTGATGTTCTTCACATCACACTTGTCGATATTCAGAACGATACCTCTGACGAGCACCTCGCAGAGTGCAGAAAGATTGCCGAGGACGCAGGAATCGAACTCGAGCTCAACATTTCTTTCAACGCTCCGTCCGACCCGAGAGTAAACTGCTCTATCGAAGAGTCACTTCACATCGCTCATAAGCTTGGCTGTAAGCTTGTTAAGTACAGCACTGATGTCGAGCATCCCGAGAAGTCCTCTCATTCCTGCCTTGCTCCCGAGGTAATGACACAGCTTATTGCAATTTGCAACGACTTCAAGGCAAACATTCCGCTTATCGAGAAGTACGGTCTCAAGATTGCTATCGAGAATCACTGCGACCTTTTCGCAAACGAGGTAGTATGGCTTGTAGAGCAGCTCAATCATCCGCTAATCGGTGCTTGCTGTGACACAATCAACTCTCTCATGCTCATGGAGGGCATTGCAGACTGCGTTGACAGAATGGCTCCGTACTGCTACTGCGTACATTTCTGCGACAACAGAGTTTTTGCCGATCCTGACGGAACACATTCCCTCGGTACAGCTATCGGACAGGGCAATGTTGACTGCCGTGCAATCATGGACATCTTGAGAGAAAAGGCTCCTGAGGGACTTGACACAATCGACCTCGAGATTGAGCTTCCGCTTTCGGGACACAGCCTCGAGGAGGGCCGTAAGATGGAGCTTCAGGGACTTAAAGAGTCTGTCGAGTACATGTACAAGGAGCTCGGAATCGGCTACAATGCCGCTAAGATTTACGGTGAGAGCAACTATTTTCTTAATAAGTAATTAAGATTTCCCAATTTACCAAATAACCAAACGGCAGCTGCAGGATTAGCTTCTTGCAGTTGTCGTTTTTTGTGTGGTATAATCTAAGTGATAAGTTTTTAAATATTAACTATCGAAAAACGTAGGGGCGACCTTTGACCGCCTGTTCGCTAAGATAAATAAGAGAACGGAAGATATTATTAAATTTAGAAAACAGAGCTACAATATAAGGGGAATGGCAGAATGACACTGCAGCAGCTTAAATATTTTATCTCGGTTGCCGAATTCGGCAATATCACTTATGCCGCACAAAGGCTTTATACCTCACAGCCGACAGTGAGCAGACAAATTCAGATGCTTGAGACAGAGCTCGGTTATCGGCTTTTTAACCGAAACAGCAAGCCTTTAAGGCTGACAGAACACGGAAAAATTCTCTATAACGGCGTGAAAGAGGCTTTGGCTCAAATTGACTTGACCTTAGAAACGGCGAAAATTGCCGCAGAGGGAAAAAGCGGTGCACTTTCCATTGCATTCCAAACGGGCTATTACTCCGAGTATATGTTTTTTGAAATCATAAATACATTAAAGGAAAGCTGGCCGTCATTGGAGCTTAAATATAATAAAATGACCACAACCCAACAGCATGTCGGACTTGAGAACGGAAGCATTGACATTGCAATCGGACTTGATTTGCCGCACTGGGAAGAAGCCGGCTTTAAGGTGAAGAAGCTGAAAAAAGAGCAAACCCTGATTGTCGTTTCAAAAGACCACCGACTCGCTAAAAAAGACCGTCTCGAATATAAAGACCTGTGCGGAGAGACCTTTTATCTCACTTCGCCGAACGGCTACAGGGTGGAGAGTATTTTTAAGGATATCTTTTGCCTGACGGACGTTCATCAGGTTGAGGTGGAATCCTCGGAAATAGCCTACTTCAAGGTTATGTCGGAGAACGGCGTTACTATCTCGAATCCGCACGACCCGTATTTGCTTAACAATCCTTATTATCACAGCATACCGTTTGAGTCGGAATATTCAGACAGCTATGTGTGCGTGACGAATCCCAACAACACTAATCCCGTTGTCAATCTCTTTATGGACTTGACAGAGGACTTAAAGCGGTAAGTTTTTTTGGGTACAATTTTTTTCAGAGGGCTTGAGGTAAGATTATCTCAAGAAAAATGGGGGATTGATTATGAATAAAAAAACTTCATGCTTAGGCGGATTAATCAAAATTGTCTGTTTTCTGAATGTTCTTGTTGCCGCTTGGTATTTTGTCGATGTTAAGCTGAATCCGACAGAGGTATCCGCAAAGTCGGCGATTTCAAGCTCATATACCGAGAGAAATAAGAACACGAAAGAGGTGAGCGAATCCACAAGCGGAGTGGACATTCCCGAACCTGATTTCGAGCTTTCCGATGTGTACTATTATTACACACAGCTTTCGGGAGATGAGCTAAAAATTTATAAGCTTATGCTTCAGGGAATGAATTCTCACGAGGAGTCGATACTTCTTCCTGCGGATATCGAGAATAGGCTTCGACCGATATATGATATGGTGAGAAACGACCACCCCGAGCTTTTCTGGGTGGAAAACAGCTTCAGATATTACAATTACAACGACAGAACGGTGCTTTTGCCAAATTACAACCGCACAAAGGAAGAGTCGGAAGAAATGGAGTGGGAAATTTATACTGCACTCCACAATTTTCGTGGAACGCTCTCGGAAGAGGACTCCGACTACGATGTGATAAGAAAAGCGTATTTGTATATAATCGATACGGTAGATTATGTTGACGGAGCGAGCGATAATCAGAATTTAATAAGCGCACTTGTGAACGGTCAGAGCGTGTGTGCGGGGTATGCGAGGGCTTACCAGTATCTGCTTCAAAAAAGCGGTATTCAGTCGGTTTATGTTCGCGGAAATTCGCTTAATGATGATGGCTGGGGAAGTCACGCTTGGAATATAGTGAGATGCGATGACAAATATTATCATGTTGACGCAACCTACGGTGATGACATTGAAGACGAAAAAATGCTGTCCCTCGGTATTCACGATTATTCTTATTTCTGCGTTGATGACACTTCGATAGGCAGAGATCACAAGATATCGGATACTGTGTCCGTTCCCGAGTGCAATTCTCTTGATTTAAACTACTATGCGATAAACGGAAGATATTTTGATTATTACGATGACAGCGTAGTTTCGAGTATTTACAATTCTGTTTATAACGGCGAATACTATTGGAGCTGTCAGTTTTCAAATTACGATGCATATGCGGCTTGCCTTGCCGACATAAGTGTCGAAAACGGCTTGTACGCAAGGGCTGTCAGCGAATATATCTGGGACGCATCTTACACTTATTATAATTATTACGACAATACGTACACAATAATCTGCTATTATTAATCTACTTAAAAAAGAAAGAAGTTATCCTTTTTGCGGATAACTTCTTTTCCTTTTTATAATATGTACTGCTGAATATTTGCGATAATTCGATATATATCAACCTGTGTTTTGAAATCAAATTGTAAGTGAATGCCATTTTGCATTGTAAGCATCAGTTCACTGTCGATATCCATAACACCGGCAGTTTCGATTCCAAAAGTTACTACTTTTGAATATGGATATGAAAAGTACGATACTTTTTTGCCTGTGATGCCCTGAACATTTACAACAAATACTCTTTTGTTTGTGAAGATTACCTGATCTCTTACAGTCTGAAAGCACTGCACAAGTTCTTCGCCGATTACCATAAGATTTCTGACTTCAGGTCGAATCTGAGAAACACTGATTTCTTTAAGATTAAGTAAATTAGCATCCGTGACGATACCTGAACTGATATTTGCCATAGGAAAATCCTCCTTAAAATCGTTAGCTATATGATATTACAGTGATATATAAATGTCAATATTCTGAATTGCTTCTTCGATAATAATTAAATTACTCAATCATGTATTCCATGCACGGTCTGCCGCCCGTAGAATAGTCTATTCTGCTTTTAATTGTGTCCGTTTCAACGAGGTAGTTAAGATAGCGTCTTGATGTGACCTGCGAGAGGTTTACGCTCGATGCGATAAATTCGCTTGTGAGATATTCTCCCTTGTGAGCTTTCAGACAATCGATGACGAGGTTGAGGGTCTTTCTTTGCAAGCCCTTTTGAAGCTCGATTTCTTTGCTTTTTTCGGACACTTGACCTGTGTGCAAGAGTTTATCGAGATCGGCTTGGGTGAACGCCGTGCCGTTTTCGATGAATTTGTGCTTTAAGAGATATTTGTCAAGCGCCTGGGCAAAGCGTTCGTATTTGAAAGGCTTGATGAGGTAGTCGGTTATTCCAAGCTTAAGTGCTTCACGGATGCTTTCTGTGTCGTTGGCGGCGGTTATCATTATCACGTCTACGTCCTTGTTGCGGCGGCGAAGTTCTCGCAGAAGCTCGAGCCCTGAAAATCCCGGCATATATAAATCGAGAAGAAGCAAGTCCACACGGGTTTCGCAAAGAAATTTAAGGGCGTCTGTTCCGTTGTGAAAGGTTGCGGCAATTTGTATGCCGGGGGTTCTTTGTGCGAATTGGTTGTTTATTTCAGCGACCATGAGATCGTCTTCTACTATAACCGTTTTAATCATGTGCTTTTCCTCCGTTTCTCTTTTTGCGTATGCTTATCGTGAATGAAGAGCCTTCGTTCGGCTCGGAGTCGACTGAGAGATATCCGTCATGCTTTGCGACTATTTCTCTTATAAGCCTGAAGCCTATTCCATGACCCTCGCCTCTGGTGGTGAAGTTTCCGTTCATAAGCTCCTCTGTCTGTTCCTCGGTCATTCCGCAGCCCGTGTCGTCCGTGATGATTGTAAGTCCGTCTTCAGACTGTCTTACGAAAAGCTGAACCTGACGGATACCATCGACATTCTCGACTGCATGGAATGCGTTCTCTATAAGATTGCCGATTACCGTGACCATTTCTTTGGTCGAAAGATAATCATTGTGCGCAGAGAGAAAGCTGTCCTTTCTTATGCTGAAATCAATGTCAAGTTCCCTTGCGTGGCTTTGCTTACCGAGCAAAAGTGCGGCAAGGGTTTTGTTTTGTATCTGACCGATGATAGTCTGATAGCTGTTTCGTGTTTCTTCGGAAAGTCCGTCAACAAAAGCGATTGCCTGTTCGTAATTTTCCATTTGAAGCATTCCCGATATGATGTGAAGCTTATTGAGAAATTCGTGAGTTGAGGCTCTTAATGCCTCGACAATGTGGTTTGAACCAGACAACTGGTCGGCAAGCTCGAGTACTTCCGTTCGGTCACGGAAAATCATAAGTGTGCCGATTGTCTCTTTTTCCTTTGTGAGCGGCATAACGCTTATAAGAAGATTTTTGCCGTCATGCTCATAAGGAATGAGGGTGAATGATGTGTTCTCGGTGATGCATTTATCGCACAGCGTGCCGAGCTCTTCGTCTTCCTTCGGCTTGTAGTCATTGCCGAAAAGTTTGTCGGCGGCTGAGTTCGAGAAGATTTTGTTTGACGCGAGATTGCAAGCGATGATTCCCTCGTCGATGTTCTCGAGAATTTCCTCACGCTGTAAAAACAGTTTTGCGATGTCGGCGGGTTCATAGCCGAGAAGGCTTTTTCTTATGTGCCTTGCCGTATAGGTCGCAAGCGCCATACCGATGACGGTAAGTCCCATAAATATGAGCACAAGCTTTGTCATAAGCTTGATTTGCGCATTCCTAACGGTCGTAAGTGACGCACTGACCATAATGAATCCGAGAACGGTTCCGTCACTGTCGGCAAGCTGACAGAAAACTCTTTTCTGGACGTTGTGCGCACCCTTTTTTGTGGTGAAATAGGGAGTGGGGTCGCTTAAAATCTGAGTTTCGTCACCGCCCGCAAATTTCTTGCCGATTTCGGTTCTGTCGGGGTGGAAAAGTCTCACGGAATTTCTGTCTGCGATAACTATATAGTCTATATTGTCCGTGTTCCGGACGATTTCGTCAAGATTATCTTTCAGACTGTCCGAGAGAGAGCCTTTCTTTAATCCGTCGATAATTTCCGAATTCTTTGAAAGTATATTAGCCGTGTCGGAAATTGTTTTCTCGAGTGAGTTATTAAGCGTATTTAGCTGAGAGGGCATTATAAATGCGGCTGTTACGAACAGCATTGCCACAACGAGTATGAAGTAAGACTTAAATTGCTTTTGTAAAATAGATTCGTTGTTATTCATGAAATTCTCCTTTTTGTGCCAAAGTGGGAATTATCTTAACCTGTCAATATTAAGTATACACCATTTTTGGGTTTTCGGCATTTTTTTTACTTACAAAACATTTTTAAAACTTAACAAATCTTTCAATTTTTTAAGGAAATGTTATATTAGAGTCACCAAAGACAAAACGTCAAGACAAAGTCTCACTCACTAAACCAAATTTTATTTAATAAGGAGTACAGGATTATGGATTACAACGCATTAGCACTTAAGATGCACGAGGAAAACAAAGGTAAGATCAGCGTAACATCAAAGGTTACAGTTAAGACAAGAGACGACTTGAGCACAGCTTACACACCGGGTGTTGCAGAGCCGTGCAGAAAGATTCGTGACAACAAGGAAGAGGTTTACCGCTACACAGCAAAGGGAAATCTCGTAGCAGTTGTTTCTGACGGAACAGCAGTTCTCGGTCTCGGTGATATCGGCCCTGAGGCTGCAATGCCTGTTATGGAGGGCAAGGCAATTCTCTTCAAGGAGTTCGCAGGAATCGACGCGTTCCCGATTTGCCTTGACACAAAGGATCCCGATGAAATCGTAGAGACAGTCAAGAGACTCGCTCCGACATTCGGCGGAATCAACCTCGAGGATATTTCAGCTCCGAGATGCTTCGAAATTGAGCGCAGACTTAAGGAAGAGCTTGATATCCCAGTATTCCACGATGACCAGCACGGCACAGCTATTGTAGTTTCCGCGGGTCTCACAAACGCACTCAGACTTGTAGGAAAGACATTCTCGGACGCTAAGGTAGTAATCAACGGCGCAGGTTCTGCAGGTATTTCGATCTGCAAGCTTCTTCTTGAGCTTGGTATCGGCGATGTAATTCTTGTTGACCGTCAGGGCGCACTCGCAGTAGGCGAGGAGTGGATGAACCCCGCTCAGAAGGAAATGGCAGAGAAGACAAACAAGGAGCAGCTCCACGGCGACCTCAAGACAGCTATGGTTGGCAGAGACGTATTCATCGGAGTTTCCGCACCTAATGTTGTTTCCGCAGAGATGGTAAGCACAATGGCAAACGACGCTATTGTATTTGCAATGGCAAACCCGACTCCTGAGATTATGCCTGATGAGGCTAAGAAGGGCGGAGCAAGAGTTGTCGCAACAGGCCGTTCAGACTTCCCGAACCAGATTAACAACGTTCTCGTATTCCCCGGTATCTTCAAGGGTGCACTTGAGGCAAGAGCAACAGACATCACAGAGGATATGAAGATTGCCGCTGTTAAGGCTATCGCAGACATCATCACTCCTGAGGAGCTCAACGAGGACTACATCATCCCGGGCGCATTTGACGAGAGAGTTGCAAACGGCGTAGCAGAGGCAGTCGCAAAGACAGCTATCGAGACAGGCGTTTCCAAGCTTCACAAGAATTAAGAAACAGAGGAGTGGGTTTATGGACGCAACAAGAACAGGTGCAGCAAGCACAAGCACAAGCTCAAAGGGCGGTCTTTTGAGCAAGGTTAAAGAAATTAAAATAATGGGACTTTCGCTTCCCGTTTATATCATTCTGGCAGTTATCATCGTGTTTGCGGCAGAGAGAGAAATTCTCCCCGCAAACATGGTCGGAGCTCTTGCGATAATGCTCGTTTTGGGCAGCGTTTTCAATCTGCTCGGCTCCAAGATTCCGATTATTCGCTCGTATCTCGGCGGCGGCGCAGTGTTCTGTATTTTCGCCTCATCGGCACTCGCTACTTTCGGACTTCTTCCGACAAGCGTTGTCGACAACTGCAAGGATTTCATGAACAATGTCGGTTTCCTTGATTTCTACATCTCGGCACTCATCACGGGAAGTATCCTCGGAATGAACAGAGATCTTCTCAAGAAAGCCGCAGTAAGATTCCTTCCCGTTTCCTTTATCTCAATGGCATGTGCAATGCTCGTCGGCGGACTTGCAGGCATGCTCACAGGCAGAGGTTTCGGCGAAAGCATTCTCTACGTTGCAATGCCGATGATGAGCGGCGGTATGGGCGCAGGCGTCACTCCGCTTTCTCAGATTTACGCAAATGCAACAGGTATCGAGCAGGCAGACATCATTTCCCGGATGATTCCCGCTTCCGCAATCGGAAACGTTCTCGCAATCATCAGTGCCGCTCTTATCGCTAAGCTCGGCGCATCCGTACCGTCACTCAACGGCAACGGCAAGCTTATGGATATGCCTGAGGAGAAGAAGAAGGCTTCTTCCGGCGCAAAGTTCGACGTCACAACAATGGGCACAGGACTTCTCTTCTCATGCGCATTCTTCACAATCGGCACACTTATCAACTGCATCTTCCCGAATGTTCACGCTTACGCATTCATGATCATCGTTGTTGTCATCTTCAAGCTTCTCGGCGTTATTCCCGAAAAGTATGAGAATATGGCAGTGCAGTGGGGGCAGTTCGTTATGAAGAACTTCACAAACGCACTTCTCGCAGGTATTGGCGTTGCACTTCTCGACCTCAAGGTTCTCGGCGCTTCACTCACACCTTCGTTCATCATCACATGCGTTGCTATCATCGTAACAGTTGCTATTGTTTCGGGTGCTCTCGGAAAGCTCTTCGGTTTCTATCCGGTTGAAGCTTCCATCACTGCAGGCCTTTGCACAAACAGCATGGGCGGAACAGGCAACATCGCAGTTCTCTCAGCCGCAGACCGCATGGAGCTCATTCCTTTCGCTCAGATGGCAACAAGACTCGGCGGAGCATTGGTTCTCATCTCGGGAAGCTTCATGATTAGACTTCTCGGCTAAATAAAATCACAAATTGGCGTATATCATTAATCCTACAAAAAGAATAAGTGCAATAGCATCTACATTTTACACTATCCATTATTAAATTAAAACTATCCTAAGTTACCCCTTCAGTTAATCGGTACGCCAAGTTAAATCGGATAAGGCAGTTCGCTCTGTCTTATCCGATTTTTGCGTTTGGTGGGAAATTTTTGGTGCTTTGAAAGCTTTGTTTTAATGATATGCTTTAAGTAATATTGAAAGGTGAGGTTAAACATGTTAAAATATTTTCAAAATGATGTGATGAATACAATAAAGGAGCGATTATAATGAATAGCAAAAATAAAAAGCCTGAAGTTTTCTTCTCGGAGTGCTTTATAGCGGAGCCGAAGTATCACCTAAGCGAAACGGCAACGGACGAGCAGAAAGAGGAATTCGAGACATACATGAACACGGGTGAGAGACTTCTCTCCCTTATGGATGAATACGCAGATATGAGAGACCCCTTCTACACATGGGAGGGCGAGGTTATCGATAAGGGCGAATTTGGCGATATTTCCGATTTGGGTGATATTTCTTCTTTCTTGTGGTGATTAAAATATGCTGAGATTTTTAAGTGGAAGATCGGGTTACGGTAAAACGCATTATGTCTGTCAGGCGGCTCTTGAGCGTGCCGAACAGGGCAAGAAGTCGATAATCGTTTTACCCGATCAGTTTACATTTGAGGCAGAAAAAAACATACTGAGGGCGGCGGGCGCAAGCCTTGCCGTCAATATCCGTGTGCTCAGTTTTTCGAGACTTGCGGGAAATATTATTGAGACCTACGGGGGACTTGCCAAAAAGAGAATAAGCGACAGCGGAAAAATTCTGTCGATGAATCTGGCGGTTGACGAGTGCCGAGACGAATTAAATGTGCTCGATGCCGACTCGGCAAAGCTTTCTCCCATGATGCTCGAGACAGTCGAGATGCTGAAGTCCTCTGGCGTGGAATTTGATGACATTGCCGATGTGAAAACGGACGATGGTGTGCTTTCGGAGAAATTAAGAGAAATCGGATTAATTTACTCTGCGTATGATGCGATAGTCAAGAGAAGCTACACCGACCCGTCCGATTTGATAGACTTTGCCGCAGGGCTTGTGGAGAAAAACGATTATTTCAAGGGCACGGCTGTGTTTTTTGATTCGTTCGAGACCTTCGATAAGCCGAAACGCTCGATTATAATGTCGGCGGTAAGAAGTGCCGAGGATGTTCTTGTCAGTCTTTGCATGCCAAGTCCGAATGAAAAGCACGAAAGTTACTTTGAACCGGTATTTGATACTTACAAAAAGCTTACGGCAAAGGCAAAAGAGCTTTCGCTTGAAGTAAGCGACGAGGTTATAACATTAACAGAAAACAAACGCTCAAAATCCGAGGAATTAAAGCGGCTTGAAGTTTCTGCTTTTTCGGATACTCCCGAGTATTCCGATGATATTCCAAAGGATATTTTTGTCTACGAGGGCAAAGACGCATACGAGGAGCTCGAGTACACTGCGGCAACAATCAGAAATCTTGTCATGCACGAGGGATATAAGTACAGAGATATTTCCGTTATATGCGCCGACATTGCCGCTTGTTCACATTCTGTCGAGAGCATTTTTGCAAAATGGAACATCCCCGTTCACTTTGCGAGAGCTGAGAGAATTGATGCCACGCCGCTCGTGCGTTTTGTCTTTTCTGCTTTTAATATCGTGCTTTTCGGATTCAGAACAGAGGACATTCTGTCGTACATGAAAACGGGCCTTTTAGGTCTTTCGGGCGAGGATATTTCCAATCTCGAGAACTATGCTTACGTATGGAAATTAAACGGTAAGGCTTGGAAAAGCGAGTTCACAAGACATCCCGATGGCTACGGAAAGAAAATCGATGAGAATATCAAGGAACAGCTTGATAAAATGAACGAGACGAGAGAAAAGGTTATTTCTCCGCTTGTCAAATTTTCGGACAGCATTAAAAATACCGATGCCGTTTCGATTTGCCGTGCGATTTATTCTTTGCTTGAGGACGCAAATGCGGCAGATGCGATTAGCAAGCAGAGTGAATTTTGCAGAGACGAAAGACACGGACTTTCCGACCGTGCCGACGACGGAAAACGCATATGGACTAAGCTTATGGGCGTGCTCGATCAGTTTGCTTTTACGCTCGGCGAGAAGAAAATCACCGCTGACAAATTCTACGGCTACTTAAAGAATGTTCTCGAGGTTGAGGAAACGAGGGATATTCCGACTTATCTTGACAGCGTGCAGTTCGGCTCACCCATAGAGCTTTTGCAGTCGAGTCCGAAAATTACATTTATTGTCGGATGCAAGAGAGAGACTTTTCCCGCCGTGCCGAGCACGAAAGGACTCATTTCCGAGGGCGAGAAGAAGCTTATGCGAGAGCTACAGATTGAGCTTGAAAATCCCGTTGAGCAGCTGACGCAAATCGAAAGGTTCAACGCTTACAAGGCGATAAGCAATCCGTCTGAAAAGCTGTATCTTACCTATAATATTTCGGGCGGAGCGGCAAAAAGCGAGGTCATCGAAAATATAGAATTGATATTCTCGGGACTTGAGGAAATAAAGACTCTTTCTCCCGATTATTACATAACGACCAAAAATGCCGCCTTTTCAAGCTATGCGAAAAGCTTTGCCGCAAACGACAGCGTCAAGGCTACACTCGAAAGTTATTTCTCTGATGAAGAAAATTTTGCCAGAGAGGATAAAATAGACGGCAGAAAGAAAGCACTCGAAAGAGGCGCAAGTCAGGGTGAATTTGAAATTGAGGACAGAAGCGTTTCTGAGAGATTTTTTGACGGAAGAATGCTGTCTGCAAGCCAGATAGAAACGTTTTATAAGTGTCCGTTTATGTATTTTTGCCGATACAGCCTTAATGCCAAGAAGCTCGAAACGGCAGAAATCGGCAATAGGCAGTACGGCACGGTTATGCACTATATCCTCGAAAAGACTTTGAGACAGGGTATAGGAAGCTACATCGGTAACGAAGAAAAGCTCAAAGAGGATACGGAGCTTTTTGCAAAACAATATGCCGACGAGGAAATGGGCGGTTTTGATAATCTCGGCGCACAGGACAAGTACCGCATTTCACGAATGGTAAAGGCGGCTTACACACTTCTTTTGAGGCTTGTCGAGGAGCTTTCTCAGAGTAAATTCGAACCGAAATACTTCGAACTTTCACTTCAGAAAGGAACGGAGTTCCCACCGCTCAAAATTAAAACCGACAGCGGAAAGGAAGTCGAGGTCGGCGGAAAAATCGACCGCTTTGACCTTTACACCGCAAGAGACGGAAGCAAGTATGTCAGAATTATCGACTACAAAACGGGCTCAAAGGAATTTAAACTCTCGGAGGTTCTTTTCGGACTTAACATGCAGATGCTCATTTATCTTTGTGCGATAACGGACGGAGGAAAATATCTCCCGGCGGGCGTTTTGTATATGCCTGCCAAGATAGATTCTTTCGGTGCGAAAAGAGACGCTTCTGAGTCCGACATTCAAAAGGAACGTGACAAAAATCAGCGAATGAAGGGACTTTTGCTCGACAGCATAGAGGTTGTTGATGCCATGGAGAAGAATGTCGGCGGAAGATTCGTTCAGGCAACGCTTCTCAAGGACGGAAGCCTCAAAAGCGGAAATCATCTTGTGAGTGCAAAGGGCTTTAAGCTGATATTTGAGTATATAAGAAAGACAATTTCCAATATGGCGGAAGACGTGCTTGAAGGAAAGTGTGCCGCTGATCCCGTTATGGTAAACTCCTACAACTGCGAATACTGCGATTACGCTTCCGTTTGTCTTGCAAAGAGAGACAAGAGCAAGTCAAAGAGCGTTGGCGGAAAGAACGAGGATGTTTTAAACCAAATGGAAAACGATTTAAAGGACGGCTTGAAAGGAGATGAGAACAATGCCGACATGGACTAAAGCGCAAAAAAGTGCGATCGACTCAAGAGGCGGAACGGTTCTCGTTTCTGCCGCCGCTGGCTCGGGAAAAACCGCTGTTCTGGTCGAGAGAATAATTTCTCTTTTGACTGATGAAGCAAATCCCGTCCCAGCCGACAGACTTCTTGTTGTTACCTTTACAAAAGCGGCTGCTGCTGAGATGAAAGAGAGAATCAACAAGGCTCTTCGTGCTAAAATCAGAGAATTTCCGAATAACAGCTTTTACAGAAAACAGCAAATGCTCCTTTCTCAGTCGAACATCTCGACTGTCGACTCATTTTGCACAAAGCTTGTCAGGGAAAATTTTTATAATCTTGACATCAAATCCGATTTCGGCGTTGTTGACGAGAACCTCGGAAAAGAACTCCAAAGTCAGGCTTTAAACGTGGTGCTTGACGAGTACTTCGAGGAGGGAAACACCTTCCTTGCTGATTTTTTCAGCTCAGACAAGGACGATAAAAAGCTTGTGAACGCAATCAAGACGCTGTATGAATTTACAAGCTGTCATCTTTTCCCCGAAAAGTGGTTTTCGGATATAGTGAATTTGTATGACGACAAAAAGCCTGTCGCCGAAACGGTGTGGGGCAAGATTATTGTTGAGAGTGCTCTTGAAAAGGTTAAGTATTTTGTTAGACTTCTTGACGATACCCTTCGTGCGGCTTCGGAAAATGATGCGATATTCGAGAAAAGAAAGGAAACTATACTCGAGCTTAAAGATTTTTGCGAACTCCTCACAGAAAGACTTGAAAAAGGGGAGTGGGACGAGACTGCCATCGCTCTTTCCACTTTCTCCAAACCGAAGAAAACGACTATCAGGGGCATGAGTGAGGATTCACTCAAGATAAGAGTGGACGCCGCTATTGATGAGGTTATGGACGAGCTTACAAAAAAGCTTCCCGAGTATTTTTCTGACGATGAAGAAATAATCCACGCAGAAATTGCCGAGATGAAGCCGCTTGTCTTGGAGCTTGAGTATCTGACAAAGAAATTCGGTATGATTTTCTCAGAACTCAAGCGTGAGAAAAATGTCCTCGATTTTAATGACCTCGAGCGCATGGCTGTTAAGCTTCTCATAGAGAAGGACGGGGACGGCTTCAGACGAACGGAGCTTGCTTTGTCGCTTTGCGAGAAATTCGACGAGGTCATGATAGACGAGTATCAGGATACAAATCAGGTGCAGGACGCTATTTTCTGGGCACTTTCGAGGGACGACAAAAACCGCTTCATGGTGGGCGACATCAAGCAGAGCATTTACGGATTCCGTCTTGCTATGCCCGAAATATTTTTGGGCTACAAGAAGAGCTTTGCCGAAATGAAAGAAACTTATCACGAAGAGCCTGTACTCATAAACCTTGACAGAAATTTCCGCTCAACTCCTGAGGTTATCGATTCCGTAAACTACTTCTTCCGCATGCTCATGATGGAAGAACTCGGCGGAATTGACTACAAAAGCGGTGAGGAGCTTGTGCGAGGCAGAGAAGACCTTGTGCCGAACGACAAGAACATAACACGGGTGGATATTCTTTCGGATGAGGGAGACAAGTCTGATTTTGAGGCTGATTCTGCGCCGAAAAGAATGAAAGCGGCGCTTGCCGAGGCAAGGCACATAGCGCACATTATTCGTGAAATGATTGACGGCGGCTATACCGTGCCCGATAAGGATGGCGAGAGACCAGCAAAATACAGTGATTTCACTATTTTATTGAGAAACGCAAAAGGCGTTGTTTCATATTATACTGACGAACTTAGTGCCAACGGCGTTCCCGTTATGTCGAAAACATCGGATAAATTCTTTGACCGCCCCGAGATACTCGGATTTTTCTCGTTCTTACAGGTTGTCGACAATCCAAACTGTGATATTCCGCTTCTGTCCGTCATGCTAAGTCCCGTTTACGGCTTTACTCCCGATGAAATTGCAAAGCTTCGCCTTGACGACAGAAAAAGCTCGCTTTATGTCTCGCTCAAGGGCTCGGGAAACGAGGACTTCGAGAAGCTTTTAGCTGATATCGAGGCTTTGCGCACTGCCGCAGTCACAATGTCGGCGGCTGATTTCATAACCTATCTCTTTGATATGACGGGTTATCTTGATATTGCGGGAGCAATGGACGACGGCGAAACAAGAATTGCTAACCTCAGAAAGCTTCGTGAGATGGCGGCAAGCTTTGAGTCTCAGGGCTTTGTCGGTGTGCACGGTTTTGTGAGAATAGTGAACCGAATGATAGAAAACGGCGGCGGCCCCACGGCTGAAACTAAGTCAGATGTGAACGAGGATTGCGTGGTAATTCAAACCGTTCACAGTTCAAAGGGCTTGCAGTATCCAGTTTGTATTCTCGCGGGAAGCACTTTTAATTTCAAACAGCCGACAGATGACGTCGCACTCAATATGAAGCTTGGCATGGGACTTAAAATGATTGACGGTGAGCGCAGAATTTACTACAACACAATTATGCGCCAGGCAATCTTAATGGAGAACTATAATGAAAGCCTTGCGGAAGAACTGAGAGTTTTCTACGTCGCACTCACAAGAGCCGAGCACAAATTAATAATCGTAAACTACTGCGGTGATTTGTCGAAAAGCAAGGTCAAGAGCTATGTTACAGCCGGAGAGGGTCTTACTCCGTTTGCGCTCAAGCAGTGCAAAAATGTCGGCGAATGGATAATGCTTTGTCTTTTAAAGCACCCGTCTGCATTTGAGCTTGGAAAGGCAGTCGGCTTTGAGGAGAATATGCTTGCTTCCGATACATGCCCGATGGAGGTAAATGTGCTTTGCGATGAGGAAAGCCGTCTTGAAACACAAACGGACGAAGATGAGGCGATAAAGCCCGATGAAGAGCTCCTTTCTGCGATAAAAGAGTCTGTCGCTTTTGAATATCCCGATGAAGCACTCACGAGAATACCGTCAAAGGCAACCGCATCATCGCTTGCTCACGAATCGTTTGTTTCCGATAAGCTTCCGAGACCCGCATTTATGAGCGAAAGCGGCTTGACTGCAACGGAAAGAGGAACGGCATTCCACGAGTATCTTCACTACTGCGACTATAAAAAGGCTGCAGAAGATCCGCTTGGTGAACTTGATCGTCTTGCCAAGGAGAAATTCCTTACAGAGGAGCAAGCCGATGCGATTGATATTGATATGATAAGCGGATTTTTTGAGTCGGAGCTTGGAAAAAGCATACTTTCTGCCGATGCCTGTTATAAGGAATGGCAGTTCAGCATAAATCTCAAGGCAAGCGAAATTGATGCGTTCGATACAGATTCCGATGAAGAAGTATTCTTGCAAGGCGCTGTTGATTTGTATTTTGAGAAGGACGGAAAGCTCTATATAGTCGATTACAAGACGGACAGAGTAAAGTTTGTCGATGAGCTTGTCGAGAGATACACCGCCCAGCTTGCAATATACAAGAAGTCCTTGGAGCTTATCACAGGAAAGAAAGTCGAAGCTTGCTACTTATATTCGTTGAGACTTAAAGAGTCGGCTCTTGTGAAAGATTTATCTTGACTTTACTATTCAAGGGTACTATTATTTAGCCGTGGAATTTTTCACGGAAAGGATTGATAGAAATGATCACAAAATTGCTTCATGACAATTGGCAGATGAAGATAGTCGGTCAGGACTTTATGCCTGTCACTATCCCTGGCTCTGTTTACAGCGGACTTCTCGAGAACGGTAAAATGGAAGACCCGTTCTGGAGAGACAACGAGCTTGCCGCATTAAAGCTTATGGATAACGACTTTGTCTTCAAGACAAGCTTCGATGTTCCCGAGGATATTCTCTCTTCGGACGAGGTTATCCTTTGCTTCGAGGGACTCGACACCATTTGCGATGTTACCTTGAACGGCACGCTTATCGGACACACCGAGAATATGCACAGAACCTATGAGTTCGATGTGCTTGATATTTTAAAGCCGGAGGGAAATGAGCTCACAGTCGAGATTTCTTCTCCGACAGAGTACATCAAGGAGATGTACAAAATCTACAAGGCAGAGGGCAGCTCCGATGCTATGGTAGGCTTCCCGAATATCAGAAAAACTCACTGCATGTTCGGTTGGGACTGGGGCCCGAGACTTCCTGACGCAGGCATTTGGAAGCCTGTCAAGCTTCTCGGCATCAACACAGCGAGAATCGACAGCGTTTATGTAACTCAGCACCACCACGACGGTGAGGTTGACCTTGAGCTTGATGTTGAGATTGATTTTGCGACTGACGAGGATATCGAGCTTAACTGCGAGGCTTATGCTGTCGCTCCGAACGGAAAGAAGTATGAGCTCAACTATGATTCAGGCTTGATTTCAATTCCCGACCCTGAGCTTTGGTGGCCGAACGGCTACGGCGCACAGCCGCTTTATACAGTTACCGTAAACCTCAAGAACGGCGATGAGATTGTCGATTCATGGGAAAGAAGAATTGGTCTTCGCACCATGACTATCCGCAGAGAAAAGGATGAGTTCGGCGAGAGTTTTGCACACGAAGTTAACGGCGTTTGCATTTTCGCAATGGGCGCAGACTACATTCCCGAGGACAATATTTTCCAGAGAATCACTCCCGAGAGAACATATAACCTTTTAAAGCAGGCTAAGGACGCCAATTACAACGCTATCCGTGTTTGGGGCGGCGGTCACTATCCGCTTGATTCCTTCTGGGATGCCTGCGATGAGCTCGGTCTTGTCGTTTGGGAAGATATGATGTTCGCTTGTGCTGTTTATGAGCTCACTCCCGAATTCCACGAGAACATCAAGCAGGAGATTATCGATAACGTCAAGAGAATCCGTCACCACGCTTCTTTGGGACTTTGGTGTGGAAACAACGAAATGGAAATGTTCGTTGACCAGTGGACTTGGGTAAGCTCTCATAAGCAGAAGGCAGACTACATCAGAATGTATGAGTATCTCATTCCGCAGATTCTTCAGGAGTACGATCCGAACACCTACTACTGGCCGGCAAGCCCGTCTTCCGGCGGCGGATTCGATAACCCTAACGATGATTCACGAGGAGATGTTCACTACTGGATGGTTTGGCACGGAAGTCTTCCGTTCACAGACTACAGAAAGCACAATTTCCGTTACCTCTCCGAGTTCGGCTTTGAGTCGTTCCCGTCACTTAAGACGGTTGAGTCCTTCACACTTCCCGAGGACAGAAACGTATTCTCCTATGTTATGGAGAAGCATCAGCGCTGCAACGGTGCTAACGGTAAAATCCTCAACTATATGTCTCAGACATACAAGATGCCGACTTCCTTTGATACAACACTTTATGCTTCTCAGCTTTTACAGGGCGAGGGAATCAAGTACGGCGTTGAGCATTTGAGAAGAATTCGCGGTATCTGCATGGGCACTATCGTATGGCAGCTTAACGACTGCTGGCCTGTTGCTTCTTGGTCTTCAATCGACTACTTCGGACGCTGGAAGGCACTTCATTACTATGAGAAGAGAATGTTCGCTCCGATTCTTCTTTCATGCGAAGAGGAGAGCGTTCTCACTCAGGATACAAATGTAAATGCCGAGCCGTACGACCTCAAGAAGAGCATCAGACTCAATGTTTCAAACGAGACCATGAGCGAGCACACCGTAACAGTCAAGTGGCAGCTTAGAAAGAATGATTCTACAGTTAAACTTGAGGGCGAGAATGAGGTAACAGTACCGGCACTCAGTGCTGTATGGCTTGATAAGGTTGACCTTCATGACGAGGCTGACGAGTATAACGATTACGTAAGTTATCAGCTTTATGAGAACGGCGAGCTTGTTTCTAACGGTTCTGTCATCTTTACGTTTCACAAGCACTTCAATTACCTCGATCCGAAGCTCACTGTTAAGGTCGACGGTGATGAGCTTGTTGTCACAAGTGACGCATACGCAAAGAGTGTTGAAATTCTCAACGAGAACGAGGATATGATTCTCTCCGACAACTATTTCGATATGGATAAGGGCGAGAAGAGAGTCAAGATTGTATCGGGCGAGCCGAAGAATCTCAGAATCAGAAGCGTTTACGACATAAGATAAAATCACATAAATATCAGGTTAAGATAAATAGAGCGAAAATTACCGAAAAATCTAAATTTGTTATTGACAAAGGCGGTTAAAGGTAATATAATAGCTAAGACAACAAAGTAAAGCACAGTGTGCTTTCACCCATGCAGTTCTGTCTGACATAGGTCAATATCATTTATCTTGATGATTTTGATTGCGGGCAGTATTGTGCTGTCCGCAATTTTTGTTTAGTTTATATTTTGGAGGTGCTTAACAATTAGCAAGAAAGAGGAACTTCAGATCAACGAAGAGATTCGTGACAAAGAAGTAAGAGTTATCGGCCCTGACGGTGCTCAGCTCGGAGTTATGTCAAGTCAGCAGGCACTGTCCTTGGCAAGTGAAAAAAACCTTGATCTCGTGAAGATCGCTCCTATGGCTCAGCCGCCTGTTTGCAAGATTATCGATTACGGTAAGTATCGTTTTGAGCAGGCTAAGAGAGAGAAGGACGCCCGCAAGAAGCAGAAGGTTGTCGAGATTAAAGAAATCAGACTTTCACTTAATATTGACAAGCATGATTTTGAGACAAAGGCAAATCAGGCAAAGAAGTTCATTGCTGACGGAAACAAGGTAAAGGCATCTATTCGTTTCCGCGGAAGAGAAATGGGACATCCGGAGATCGGACTTGAAACAATGAAGAACTTCTCCGACTATCTTTCCGATGTTGCTAATGTTGAGAAACCGGCTAAATTGGAAGGAAGAAACATGTTAATGTTCCTTGCTCCGAAGCCTAACAAATAATACAATTTTAAGGAGGACATAAATTATGCCAAAGCTTAAGACACACAGCGGCGCAAAGAAGCGCTTCAAAATTTCAAAGAACGGTAAGGTAATCCGTGCACACGCAAACATGAGCCATCTCCTCAACGGACATGGTAAGACAGCTAAGTCCAAGAGACACGCTCGCGGTACTACTGTTACAGATAAGACAAGCCTTGCAGCTGTCAAAAAGATGATGCCTTATAAGTAATTAAGGACAACTGATTATTACCTGAATTTAGGAGGATACAATAAATGGCTAGAGTTAAGGGTGCACTTGCTACTCGCAAAAGAAGAAATAAAGTATTAAAGCTTGCTAAGGGTTACTTCGGATCCAAGTCAAGACATTTCAAGATGGCTAAGCAGGCTGTCATGAAGTCCGGCAACTATGCATACATCGGACGTAAGCACAGAAAGAGAGATTTCCGCCGTCTTTGGATCACAAGAATCTCCGCTGCTTGCAAGATGAACGACATCAACTATTCCACATTCATGAACGGTCTTAAGAAGGCTGGCATCACACTTAACCGTAAGATGCTCTCTGAGATTGCTATAGCTGATGAGGCTGCATTTACTGCTCTTGTTGAGAAGGCAAAGGCTGCTTTATAATTTAAATTAATGTAATGCGTCCGGGTTTTCTCTCGGGCGCATATTTGCTATTTTAGGATGTATGATAAATAAAATTACCACAAGAAAAAATCCGCTCGTGAAGGAGAGATCCGGGCTTAATAATTCTTCTGCCGAGAGAAGCAGACAAGGTTGCTATATTGCCGAGGGCGCAAGGCTCACGGAGGATGCGGCAAAGAGCGGAGTCAAGATTAAAGAGCTTTACTACACCGAAGCGGCTTATAAAAAATATAAAAAATATATAGACACAGCGACGAATGTATCGGATAATATCTATGTTGTGGAAGAACACGTGGCAGACTTGCTTTCATCGACAAAATCAAGTCAGGGCGTCTTTGCTGTTTGTGAAATCGGACATAACCTTAATACAGGAAAATTGACGGGAAGAGTGCTCACTCTCGAAAATATTCAAGATCCGCTTAATATGGGCACGATACTAAGAACAGCCGAAGCGCTCGGAATAGGAGAAATTCTTCTTGTAGGAGAATGCTCGGATATTCTTTCACCGAAGGTTCTGAGAGCCTCTATGGGTGCGGTTTTTCGCATTAAATTTGTTCGTGCCAAGAGCGCGAAAGAGGCAAGAGAGATTTTAAATAAACACGAATACAAGCTTCTCGGAGCGGTTCCGCTAAACACCGCTTCAAGAATTACCGATATAGAGTTTAACGAAAAAATCAGCGTTGCAATAGGAAACGAGGGCAACGGTCTGACCGAAGAGATGAAATCGCTTTGCGACGGTCTTGTGACCATTCCCATGAAGGGAAGGGCAGAGTCTCTTAATGCGGCAACCTCAGCTTCAATTATCATGTGGGAGATGACTAAGGGTGACTAACGACAAAAGAGCCTATTGGATATGGCTTCAGCATGCTTTTTCTGCAGGAAGTACCAAGCCGAGAACGATATTCAACAGATTTAAAAATCTGAAGGAATTCTATGACGGCGGTGCGGGACTTTGGGCACAGTTTAAGTTTATAACAGACCGTGAGGTTTCGGCACTTTATAATTATACGCTTGCAAACGCACAGGCGGCACTTGATTATGCCGAATCACTGGGTCAGCATGTTATAACGCCTGAGTGCGAGGAATATCCCGAGGCTCTTTGGAATATAAAGGATCCCCCAAGCGTTTTGTATGTAAAGGGTAATATGCCAAATCTTGACAACAGGCTTGCGATAGCGATAGTCGGCTCGAGAAAGGCAAACGACAATTCTCTTAACATTGCAAACAAAATAGCTTATAATCTCTCCAAAGCAGGAGTTGTAGTTATAAGCGGCGGTGCAATCGGAATTGACTCGGCAGCTCATAAGGGTGCGCTTATGGGTTCTGCTCCGACCATTTGCGTTTTGGGATGCGGTCTTGATGTGCAGTACCTCATGCAAAACGAGCACATGAGAAGACAGGTCATAGAAAAGGGCGGAGCTCTTGTCACGGAGTACCCACCCGGAACGGGGCTTCAAAGGGGCACGTTCCAGGCGAGAAACAGGATTATATCGGGACTTTCTAAGGGCGTTTTAATCGTGTGTGCCGCACAGAAGAGCGGAACGATGATTACCGCAAAGAGGGCAACGGAGCAGGACAGAGATGTTTTTGCAGTTCCTGGAAGTCCGTCTGATGAACAAAGCTTCGGGCCGAACAGTCTTATTAAGGACGGTGCAACACCTGTCACGAGTGCCGAGGATATCCTCAATGAATACGGCGCTTTCTATGAGTTCAGAACGAATTTAAGTGTATATAACAACAGGACGCTTGAAGCTAATCCCGAGCTTGCAAGACAGCAGACGGATGATGTTGTCGAGTATATAACCGATGAGAACGAAAAGCCTCAGAAGCCCGATGATGTCAAGGTTTCGGAGAACGCAAGAAAGGTTTTGGCGGTGCTTACGGGTGAACCGATGCACATTTCTGAAATCGCAAAGATAACGGGACTTAGAACGGCTTTAATTTCTGCCGCAATGACGGAGCTTGAAATATCAGGCTTGGCGTCCGATTTTGCCGGCAAAAGATATGCTCTCAGAAAATAAAATTCTTTATAAGAATTATAAATATACATAACTGTTGTAAAATAATTATTTGATTGAAAAAATACACAGATTACCGAAAGGATTTTTCAGATGTCAAAGTTAGTTATTGTTGAGTCGCCGTCAAAAGCGAAAACAATAAAGAAATATCTTGGAAGCGATTATAATATCGTCGCATCTGTCGGACATATCAGAGATTTGCCCGCACAGCGACTTAATGTTGATGTTAAAAACGATTTCAAGCCCAAATACGCAGTAATTAAAGGTAAGGAAAAGCTTGTTGCGGAGCTCAAGGAAAAGGCGGCTGAGTCTGAAGCCGTGTACCTCGCAACCGACCCTGACCGAGAGGGAGAGGCTATCTCTTGGCATTTGGCATATCTTCTCGGACTTGACCTCAACGATATGAACCGTGTTACCTTCAACGAAATCACGAAGCACGGAGTTCAGGAGGGAATGGCTGCGCCGAGAAAGATTGACCTCGATTTGGTCAATGCTCAGCAGGCAAGAAGAATACTCGACCGACTTGTCGGTTACACTTTAAGCCCGTTCCTTTCTAAGGTTATCCGCAAGGGACTTTCGGCGGGTCGCGTTCAGTCGGTTGCCGTTAAGCTTATTGTTGACAGAGAGAGGGAAATCGAAGCGTTCGTTCCTGTCGAGTACTGGTCGATTGACGCTAAGCTCTCCGCACCGAAGTCGGCGGCTCAGTTTGCGGCGGCTTTCTACGGCGACAGAAACGGTGAGATAAAAATCGGCTCTAAGGAAGAGGCAGATAAAATCTTAAATGCTGTTTCAGAGGCAGACTTTATTGTCGATACAGTTAAGAACGGCAAGAAATCGAAGAATCCCGCACCGCCATTCACAACGTCAACTCTTCAGCAGGAGGCTTCAAGAAAACTTGGCTTCCAGGCAAGAAGAACCATGTCGGTTGCACAGCAGCTTTACGAGGGTGTTGAAATTGCGGGCGAGGGCTCTGTCGGTCTTATAACTTACATGAGAACGGACTCCTTGAGACTTTCCGAGGAGGCTGTCGACGCCGCAAGAAACTTTATCGAGGGTGCTTACGGCAGTAAGTATGTTCCGGCTAAGCCTGTTGTGTACAAGACAAAGTCTAACGCACAGGACGGACACGAGGCTATCAGACCGACTTCCGTAACAATGAGACCGGAGGATGTGAAAGCATCGCTCACAGCCGACCAATATAAGCTCTATAAGCTTATCTGGGAAAGGTTTATAGCTTGTCAGATGTCCAAGTGCATACTCAACACGACATCGGCAACAATTGCGGCAAATGACTATATTTTCAGAGCAAGCGGTTACTCTGTAAATTTCGATGGCTTTACAGTGCTTTATGAAGAGGGCAAGGATGAAGCCGAGGCAAAGAGTAAAGCTTTACCGAAGCTTGAAGTCGGCATGAAGCTAAAGCTCCGTGATATTGTGGGCAATCAGCACTTTACACAGCCGCCCGCACGCTACACGGAAGCTTCTCTCATCAAAACTCTCGAGGAAAACGGAATCGGAAGACCGTCCACCTATGCGGCAACTCTTGCGACAATCACGGACAGAGAATATGTAATCCGTGAGAACAAGTCCTTTAAGCCGACAGAGCTTGGTGAGGTAACAACGGATTTGATTGCCGATAAATTCCCCAAGATTGTAAATATCAGATTTACCGCAGGCCTTGAAAACGAGCTTGGAAAGGTTCAGAGCGGCGAGGCTGATTGGGTGGAAACGCTCCGTTCTTTCTGGACTGACTTCGAAAAGACCGTTCAGAAAGCCAAAAAGGACATGGACGGAGTTAAAATCAAGCTTAAAGAAGACGAGACGGACGAGATTTGCGAGCTGTGCGGAAAGCCCATGGAGGTTAAGTACGGCAGATATGGCAAGTTCCTCGGCTGTACAGGCTATCCCGAGTGCCCCAACATCAAAAAGCTTAATGTGCCTAAGGAGACGGGCGTGCTCTGTCCGCAGTGCGGCTCGATGATAGTCGAAAGAAAAACCAAGAAGAAAAACAAGATATTCTATGGATGCAGTGCGTTCCCGAAATGCCACTTTGCTTCATGGGGTGCTCCTGCAAATAAGGATTGCCCCGTTTGCGGCAAGCCACTTTTCTTTGAGTCGGCTAAGAGCAAAAAGCTAAAGTGCTTTACAGAGAACTGCACTTATAACGGATCAAATGATGAATGATTACATAAACGTTTTCGGAGCGGGACTCGCAGGTGTCGAGGCGGCTAATATTATCGCTTCTCACGGAATTCGCGTTAAGTTATACGAAATGAAGCCGAAAAGCTTCAGCCCCGCACACAAGTCCGAGAACTTCGCAGAGCTTATATGCTCAAATTCGCTTAAGGCGGCAAGAGTGAATTCTGCCGCAGGACTTCTGAAAGAGGAAATGAAACGTCTTGGTTCCTTGCTTGTGCCGATAGCACTCGAAACAGCAGTGCCTGCAGGCGGTGCTTTGGCGGTTAACCGTGATATTTTCTCTGAGAAAGCCACAAGCAGTATTTTAAATAACCCTTTGATTGAGGTTATTCATGACGAGGTCACGGAAATTCCCGAGGACGGCATTACTATAGTGGCAACAGGCCCGCTCACAAGCGGAAAGCTTGCCGATGCGATAAGCAGTAAATGCGGAGGCTTCCTAAGCTTCTTCGATGCGGCTGCTCCCATTGTTTCTGCCGACAGCCTTGACATGAGCAAGTGCTTCAAGCAGTCAAGATACGACAAGGGCGATGACGACTACATCAATTGCCCCATGAACAAGGAGGAGTACGAGAATTTTATCTTCGAGCTCACTCAAGCCGAGCGTGCTCCTGTACATGATTTTGATGTCAATAATCCAAAGGTCTACGAGGGCTGTATGCCTGTAGAGGTTATGGCTCAAAGGGGCGCAGATACTCTTCGTTTCGGGCCGCTTAAGCCGGTCGGACTTCGTGATCCGAGAACAGGTCACCGTCCGTGGGCAGTTGTACAGCTTCGTACGGAGAACAAGGAGAACACGCTATATAATCTCGTAGGATTTCAGACGAATTTGAAATTTCCTGAGCAAAAGCGTGTTTTCGGAATGATACCGGGACTTGAAAATGCCGAAATTATCCGCTACGGCGTTATGCACAGAAACACATTTCTCAATTCACCCAAGCTTTTAAACGGAGATTTCTCACTCAGAAACTCTCCGAATATCTTCTTCGCAGGTCAGATAACCGGTGTCGAGGGCTATATGGAGTCGGCTTCTTCGGGTCTTATGGCAGGTATTAATGCTGTGAGAAGATATAAGGGAGAAGAAACCGTTGTTCTTCCCGAAACGACCATGATAGGTGCACTTTCAAGATATATCAGCTCGAGCGTTTCGGCAGATTTTCAGCCGATGGGCGCAAACTTCGGTGTACTGCCGGCAATCGAGCCGAAAATCAAGGATAAAAAGCTGAGATATACGGCTCTCAGTGACCGTGCGCTTGATGATCTCGAGAATTTCAGAAAGACATATAATTTGTAAGGTGACAGACATGAAAATTATTGTTGACGCTTTTGGCGGAGATAATGCTCCTGTCGAAATTTTAAAGGGCTGTGCCCAGGCTGAGAAAGAACTCGGTATTACCGTAATTTTATCAGGTTCGAGCGAGCTGATTAATAAAGCCGCAAAGGAGAACGGGATAGATATTTCCCACATGGAAATCCTCGAGGCAAGTGAGGTTATCACAATGGAGGATGACCCCATGAGCGTAATCAAGACTAAGCCCGATTCTTCAATGTCAGTAGGCTTCAAGGCTTTGGCTGAGGGAAAGGCGGACGCCTTTGCAAGTGCCGGAAACAGCGGTTCTGTGGTTGTCGGCTCAACTATGCTCGTTAAGAGAATTAAGGGTGTAAAGCGAGTTGCCTTTGCACCTGTCATGCCGAAAAAAGAAGGTTTCTTCATGCTTTGTGACGGCGGCGCAAACAACGAGTGCAGAGCCGAGATGATTGACCAGTTTGCGACTATGGGCTCTTGCTATGTCGAGAAAGTCATGAACATTAAGTCCCCGAGAGTGGGACTTGTCAATGTCGGAACGGAAGACCACAAGGGCGGCCCGTTCCAGCATGAGTGCTTTGAGCTTTTAAAGCAGAACGAGAGCATAAATTTTATCGGCAATATCGAGGCAAGAGATATTCCTGATGACGCCGCAGACGTACTTGTGTGCGACGGCTTTACAGGAAATGTTGTTACAAAGCTTTACGAGGGCGTTGCCATGACGCTTATGGGAAAGTTCAAGGAGCTTTTCACAAAGAACTTCAAAACCAAGCTTGCCGCAATGCTTATCATGAGCGACCTCAAAGCCATGAAAAAGACCATGGATTATAACGAGTACGGCGGAGCACCGATTTTGGGCTGCTCTAAGCCTGTGTTTAAAATCCACGGAAGTGCAAAGGCAAAGACCGTTGTCAGTGCATTGAGACTTGCCAAGGCTTACTATGAGTCGGGAATTATCGACGAAATTGCAAATGCAGTATCAAAGAAGGGGTAAAAATGAAGGATTCACTTGAAACGCTCGAGGCGAAAATCGGCTATCATTTTAAAAACATCGAGTTGCTCAGAACGGCTGTCACACATTCGTCATATGCGAATGAGCACCACTGCAAAAGCTATGAGAGACTCGAGTTTCTCGGAGATTCTGTTTTGGGTTTTGTGACGGCAGAGTATCTCTTCGAGAATTATTCCGATTTGCCTGAGGGAAAACTTACCAAAAACCGTGCCGCTCTGGTTTGCGAAAAGTCGCTTTGTGTTTTTTCGAGAGAAATCGGCGTGGGCAATTACATGCGTTTAAGCCACGGAGAAATTCACACGGGCGGAAACGACAGACCGAGTATTTTGGCTGATATGTTTGAGTCGATTACGGCGGCGATTTACCTTGACAGCGGTTCGCTTGAAGAGGCTAAGAAATTTATTCTCACATATATCGCACCTGCGGCTAAAACCATAGGTTCAAAGAAATATAAGGACTACAAAACCACTTTACAGGAGATTATCCAGCAAAATCCTGAGGAGCATCTCAAGTATGTATTGGTTGGTGAGTCGGGCCCCGATCACAACAAGCACTTTGTCGTTGAGGTTCACCTTAACAGCAATGTAATCGGCAAGGGCGGCGGAAGAAGTAAAAAGGAAGCCGAACAGCAAGCCGCAAGAGAAGCACTGGAGTTGATGGGTTATTAAGCACAGTAATATTTCTATATTCATTCCGCACAACGGCTGTCCGTGTCAGTGCAGTTTCTGCAATCAGCACAGAATAACAGGTGCTTCCAAACAGCCGAGTGCAAAAGAGGTTGAGGAAACCATAAAAAGTGCGGCACTGTATATGGGTGAAAAGGCTCGCAATGCGGAAATCGCCTTTTTCGGTGGCAGTTTCACTGCGATTGACAGAGATTATATGCTCTCTTTGCTTGAGGTTGCAAGCAAGGCTGTAAAGGACTACGGCTTTATAGGTATACGCTGTTCCACAAGGCCTGATAAAATCGACGAGGAAGTTCTTAATATTTTAAAGAAATATAATGTGACATCTATTGAGCTCGGTGCTCAGTCCATGTCCGACAGGATACTTTTTATGAATGACAGAGGTCATGACGCGGGGAGCGTCAGGAAAGCCTCTTCACTGATAAAAAGCTTCTCTTTTGAGCTCGGACTTCAAATGATGACGGGACTTTACGGCTCGTGCGAAGAGGACGATATTTTTACGGCTGAGGAGCTTATTAAGCTTAAACCGAAGACCGTGAGAATTTATCCCACAATCACTCTCGATAACACGAGATTGGCTGATTTGTACCGCTCGGGTGAGTATACTCCGCCAACTCTTGAAAATACCGTGAAGCTTGTTTCAAGACTCATTCCTATGTTCGAAAAAAACGACATAAAGGTGATTCGCGTGGGTCTTCACGCAAGCGAGGAAATAGACAGAAGAATTGCGGGGCCGTATCATCCCGCATTCAAAGAGCTGTGCATGAGTGAGATTTTATTTAATGAAATCAGCGAAAAGCTTTCCGAATATCCTCAAAATGGCGATGAAATCGTCATTAAATGCTCACCTCGGCTTTTATCTGCCTGCATAGGTCAAAAAAAGGCTAATGTTTTAAGGCTTTTTAATCTTGGTTATAGGGTAAGGTTTACTCCCAATGCCGACACCGAAAGATTTTCAATTTCGTAATGTTAGAAAGGAAACTATATGCTTCTTAAATCTTTGGAAATACAGGGATTCAAAACATTTCCCGACAAAACCGTTCTGACATTTGAAGATCCCTTTGTCGCTGTTGTCGGCCCTAACGGAAGCGGAAAGAGTAATGTTTCCGATGCACTCAGGTGGGTTCTCGGTGAGCAGTCCGTCCATGCACTGCGATGCGTCAAGATGGAGGATGTCATTTTCAAGGGAGCTTCAGGCAGAAAGGCGGCGGCGTTTGCCGAGGTCACTCTTCGCATTGACAACACGTCAAGAGAGCTCGACTTTGACAATGACGATATTTCTGTGTCAAGAAGATTTTACCGCTCAGGTGAAAGCGAATATCTTATAAATAACGCTCAGGTGCGACTTCGTGATATAAACGAGCTTTTCATGGATACGGGTCTCGGAAGAGACGGCTACTCCATGATCGGACAGGGCAAAATCGATTCAATCGTAAGCGTTAAGAGCGAAGACAGACGAGAGGTTTTCGAGGAGGCTGCGGGAATTTCCCGTTTCCGCTACAAAAAAGAGGAGTCGGAAAGACGGCTCGACAAGACCGAGGAAAATTTAGTCAGACTTCGTGATATTTTATCAGAGCTTGAGGACAGAGTCGGCCCGCTTAAGGTTCAGAGCGAGAAAGCACAGAAATTCATCGAGTACGATGACGAAAAGCGTGGGCTTGAGATAGGAATTTGGACGGAGCAGATAGCAAAGTCCGAAAAAGACCTTCGAAATGAGGAAGACAAGGTTTCTTTAGCCAAAGCCGATTACTCAAAGCTTGAAAATGAAATTGATTCTGTCGCAAAGGCGATTGAAGATAATTATAACGCAGTAAATGCCTGTACCGTTAAAATGGAGCAGGCAAGAAGCGCCGCATCGTCACTCTCGGAAGAGGCGGCAAGGATTGAGGGCAGTATATCCGTTTTAAAGAACGATATTACTCATGACGAAAGCGACATTGAGAGAGTGGAGAGTGAATTGGAAGCTCTTCGTTCATCATTTAACGATATTGACGCCGAGCTTCTCGAGAAAAGAAAACAGCTTGACGAAAAGGTCGCTGACAAAAGTAAATTAAACGAGAAATTTGTTTCGCTCAGCGATGAACTCGAGAGATCTCACAGCGAGGAAGAGGAAATAAGAAATAATCTTGAGACGGCTCAAAAGGAGCTTAGTGGGGTTAACGACGCTATTTCCGAAAAGCGCATTTTGATTTCCGCTGATGAGTCTTCGCTTAACGAGATAAAAAACAGGGGCGACAGCATAAGCACGGCTGTGAACGAGGGAAAAGAAGCCTTGGTATCTCTTCAGAATGAACGTGAAGTTATTTTGAGGGACATAGAAAAGGCTGAGGAAGAAATTTCTGCCGAAAACAACTCCATTGACGGCTATACCATGAAACTTTCTCTCAAAACAAAAAAGCGTGACGAGATGAAAGCTCAGCTTGATAAGCTGAATCTTGATGCGGGCGAGCACGAAAGACGTGCACGCATTCTCGAGGATCTCGAGAAAAACTACGAGGGCTTTGCACAGAGCGTTCGTGCCGTAATGCGAGAGGCTGAAAGAGGAATAATTCACGGTGTTCACGGCCCCGTAACTCAGATTATTCATGCCGCATCGGAATATTCCACCGCAATTGAAATTGCACTCGGAGCGAGCCTTCAAAATATCGTTGTCGATTCCGAAGCAGACGCCAGAAACGCCATTTCCTTTCTTAAAAGAAGAAATGCCGGAAGAGCAACATTTTTACCGCTTTCGACAATTAAGGGAAACAGAATTTCCACCCGTGAAGTCGAGAGCATGAACGGCTTTATCGGTCTTGCGGCAGATCTTGTCAAATGCGAGGAACGTTATCAAAATATAAATAATTTCCTTTTGGGAAGAATAATCGTTTGTGATTCGCTCGATAACGCCACAGCTATTGCAAGACGGCTCAATTTCAGAAACAGGATAGTCACCTTGGACGGTCAGGTTATCAATGCGGGCGGTTCGTTTACGGGCGGTTCGCTTGCGAGAAACGCAGGACTTCTTGACCGTGCAAACGAAATAAGCCGTTTGAAAGAGCTTGCACAAAAGATAAGAAAAGACCTTTCTGACAAAAATACGGAATATAAAAAGCTTTCCGAGGAAATGGCTACGGCAAACGCAGAGCTTGATTTGGCAAATGCCGAAAAATCACGACTTAACGAAAAGAGACTTCTTTTAGGCGCAGAGCTCACGAGAAACGAGAGAGATATTGAGTCAGCAAAGCAGAGACTTGCCGATTTGGAGAAAGAAAACAGCGATTCTCTTTCTAGAATACGGGAGCTTGAAAACGCACTCGAAAGTCTTAAAAACGAAACCGAAAAGCTTGAGGCAAACGCTTCCAAGCTTCGCACGAAAATCGATTATTTAAGAAGTGACAGAAGTAGTTTCACAAGCTATATAAACGAGCTTCAAAGTAAGCTTCAGAATGTAAGGATCGATATTATCTCCGTTGACAAGGACAAGGATGCGATTGAAAGTGCAATCGAAACTCTTGAAACGAGAAAATCGGAGAGCGGCGAAAGCGAAGAAAGATTAAAGCAGCAGTCCAAGCAGCTTAAAGAGCACATAGAGACTTTAAAAAATCAGATTGTCGAGTTTAGGGAGAGCGCTCAAAACAAGAAGAGCGATTCCGAGAGCAAGACAAACGAGATTGCCACTATCACAGAGGAGAGAAATCTTCTCGAAAAGCAGTCGGCGGAGCTGAGAACCAAGGAACGTGAGCTTAACTCCAAGAAAGAGAACATAGGCCTTGAGCTTGCAAGACTTAACGAACGCAAGGAAACCTTGCAAAAGGATCTCGATTTGACGATAGCAAAGCTTTGGGAAGAATACGAGCTCACAAGACGAGAGGCTGAGGAGCAGGCAATCAAAATTTCCGACCTTAACGAGGCAAGAAGACGACTGACGGAGCTTCGTTCAAAGATAAAGGCACTGGGCAGTGTAAACGTTGCGGCGGTTGTCGAGTATAAGGAAGTATCAGAGAGATATAATTTCCTTAAAGACCAAATTGCCGATGTCGAGAAATCGAGACTAACGCTTATCAAGCTTATCGGTGAACTTACCGTTCAGATGAAAGAGCAGTACGCTCGCCGATTTAAAGAGATAAACACGAATTTCACGGAGATATTCCGAGAGCTTTTCGGCGGCGGCAACGCATATCTTGAATTTTCCGACAAAGAAAATATCCTTACCTCGGGAATCGAAATTAAGGTTCATCCGCCGGGCAAGGTTGTTTCAAACATAGAGGCAATGTCGGGCGGTGAAAAAGCTCTTATTGCCATTTCTATATATTTTGCTATAATGAAAGTCAGCCCACCTCCGTTTTGCATGCTTGACGAGGTTGAGGCGGCACTCGACGACGCAAATGTCGAGCGTTTTGCGGACTATTTGCACCGCATGAACGATAACACACAGTTCATAGTTATAACCCACAGACGAGGAACTATGGAAAGTGCCGATTCGCTCTACGGAGTAACCATGCAGGACGACGGTATTTCAAGAGTGCTACATCTTGACAGCAAGGACGCCACTTTAGAATAAGGGGGAGAAACCATGGGATTTTTTGATAAAATCAAAGAGGGACTGAGGAAGACAAGAGACAGCATAAGCAATTCTATTTCTTCTATGCTTCATTCCTTCACAAAGATAGACGAGGAGCTTTTTGAGGAGCTTGAAGAGCTTCTTATCATGGGTGATGTCGGTATGGTCTGTGCCGAGAAAATCTGTGATGAACTTAGAAAGCGAGTCAAGGAGAGAGGAATAACCGATCCGAATATGATTATGGATCTTCTCGAGGAGGTTGTTTCCGATTTCGTTTCGGGCGACACGGAGCTTCATCTTGATACTACTCCGAGCGTCATTCTTGTAATCGGCGTAAACGGCGTAGGAAAGACGACAACAATTGGCAAGCTTGCCGCAAATTTCAAGGCAGACGGAAAGAGCGTTATGCTCGGCGCAGCCGATACATTCCGTGCGGCGGCTATCGAACAGCTTGAGGTTTGGTCGGAGAGAGCGGGCGTGCCTATGATTAAGCACGGTGAGGGCGCAGACCCTGCTTCCGTTGTCTATGACACATTGGCGGCGGCTAAGGCGAGAAACACGGATATTGTTATCTGTGACACCGCAGGACGACTTCACAACAAGAAAAATCTCATGGACGAGCTTGGTAAAATTTCGAGAACAATCGACAAGGTTCTTCCCGATGCCAGCCGAGAGGTTTTGCTTGTGCTTGACGCCACAACGGGACAGAATGCCGTCAATCAGGCAAGGGAGTTCCAGAAAGCGGCGGGAATCACGGGTATCGTTCTCACGAAGCTTGACGGAACATCAAAGGGCGGCGTAGTCATTCCGATTATGGAGGAGCTTGGACTTCCCGTTAAATATATCGGCGTCGGCGAGAGTATAGATGATTTACAGCCGTTCATTCCGAGTGACTTTGCGAGGGCTCTTTTCACAAGAGATAATTAAAATGAAATTTGTAATAGCTTCACACAATAAAAATAAAATCAAAGAGTTTGAGAGAATACTTGAGCCAATCGGAATAGAGCTTGTAACTGCAGATCTTACTGAGGCTGAGGAGACGGGAAAGACTTTTGCCGAGAACGCATTCATCAAGGCTGAGTCTGCTTGCAAAGAGACGGGACTTCCGTCCGTTGCCGATGATTCGGGACTTTGCATTGAGTATCTTGGCGGAGAGCCGGGAGTTTATTCTGCAAGATATGCCCCCGAGGGTCTGAGAAAAAAGACCGTTCTCGAGAAACTGAGCGGTGTGCCCGAGAAGGACAGAGACGCTTACTTTGAGGCGGCAATTTGCTGTGTATTTCCGAACGGCGATAAAATTGAGGCTTCGGGAAGATGCATGGGCAAAATAACAGAGGAGCTTCGAGGCGACAACGGCTTCGGCTACGACCCAATTTTCGCAGTCGGCTCAAAGACCTTTGCCGAGATGAGCGATGAAGAAAAGGACAGCATTTCCCACAGAGGAAAGGCACTTCAGAGCTTCTATGAGAAATTAAACGAATATTTGAAAACGAGGTAAATTTTAAATAATGCTAACAAGTAAACAGAGAGCATATCTTCGCTCACTTGCAACAGACTATGAGACAATCGTTATGATAGGAAAAAACGGACTCACTCCCGAGGTAACTGTTCAGACAGCGGATGCACTTGCCGCAAGAGAACTCATCAAGGGAAAGGTTCTTGTCGAGACTTCTCCGATTTCACCGAGAGAAGCCGCAGACAAGCTTGCAGAAGAGACGGGCAGTGATGTCGTACAGGTTATCGGCTCAAAGTTCGTTCTTTATAAGAAGAAGGACAAAGATCCTGTTATCGTTCTTCCGAAAGCAAAAAAGAAATGAAAATAGGAATTTACGGCGGCACATTTAATCCGATACATTCGGCTCATGTCAAAATTCTCGAGACCTTTTGCTCGAAAATCCACTTTGACAAGGTGCTTGTCATTCCGACAAAGCAGCCGCCTCACAAGGAAGCCGAGGGACTTATCACGGCTGACAAAAGAATCGATATGATAAGGCTTGCGCTTGAAGACAGCTTTGTTAATGCGGAAATTTCCGATATAGAGCTAAAGCGAGAAAATAAAAGCTTCACTGTGGACACGCTTAGGCAGTTAAGAGAGATTTATCCTGATGCTGAATTCTATCTTATGATGGGCGAAGATATGTTTCTGACGGTCGATAAGTGGTACAAAGGCGAAGAAATTCTCAAAGAAGCCGTGATTTTAGGCATTCCCAGAACTCCGAAGGGATATGAGAAAATGTTAATTCACGCTACTGAGCTCAAAGAGAAATTTTCTTACGCAAAAACCGAGATTATCAATGCTCCGTGCATGCAGATTTCTTCTACCGAGGTTAGAAATTCCGTAAAGAACAGGGACAGCCTTTTCAGGAGCATTGTTCCGAAAAAGGTAGCCGATTATATTGAAAAAAACAATTTGTACGTTTGAGGTGGAAGCTTGCTAAGTGTTAAGGAATATCAGAAAATAATCAAGCCGCATTTGTCGGATAAGAGGTTTCGCCATTCCTGTGAGGTTGCGAAAGCCGCAAAGAAACTTGCGAAGAAATATGGGGCAGACCCCGAGAAAGCCGAGGTTGCGGGAATACTTCATGACATTATGAAGGACACCTCCAAGGACGAACAGTTGAAAATTATGAATCGCTTTGGTATAATACTAAACGATATTGAGGCGGTAACCCCAAATCTTTGGCATCAGATAAGCGGTGCGGCATATGTCGAGCACGAGCTCGGGATAGATGACCCCGAAATTATCAGCCCGATCAGATGGCACACAAGCGGAAAAAAGGACATGACGCTCATGGAAAAGGTAGTTTTCGTAGCTGATTTTATTTCCGATGACCGTGACTACAAGGGCGTGGACAAAATGAGGGCGATTGCTAAGGAAAGCCTTGACAAGGCGATTATCGAGGGATTATCCTTTACGATAAGCGAGCTTGCACAAAACGAAAAAGCCATCGTCTCAGATACATTTGACGCATATAATGACGCAGTTCTAAACGTTATGAGAGGTAAATATATATGACACCTATTGAAATTGCAACAAAAGCGGCATTGCTGCTTGATGATAAGAAGGCACAGAACATCAAGGTGATTAAGGTTGAGGAAATCTCTTCACTTTGCGATTACTTTGTTGTTGCCAGCGGTACAAGCTCAACTCAGGTTCAGGCTCTTGCCGACAATGTCGAGGAGAAGCTGAAGACTGAAGGAGTGCCGCCTTATGCAGTCGAGGGATACCGTTCCAACGGCTGGATTTTGCTTGACTACGGAACAGTTCTTGTTCATGTATTCACAACCGACGCACGTGATTATTATGATCTTGACCATCTCTGGAGCGACGGAGTTGAGATAGAGATTGATTATAAAACAGAATAATTCTCTGAAAGGAATGAAGTAAATTGAAGTATAACCATAAGGTTGTAGAGCCAAAATGGCAAAAGGTGTGGGAAGAGAAGGGCGTTTTCCATGCCGAGGAGTCCTCTGACAAGGAAAAATTCTATGCTCTTATCGAGTTCCCTTATCCATCCGGACAGGGACTTCACGTAGGTCACCCGAGACCGTACACCGCTCTTGACGTTATCGCAAGAAAAAGAAGAATGCAGAACTATAATGTTCTCTATCCTATCGGATGGGACGCATTCGGACTTCCGACAGAGAATTACGCTATCAAAAACCACGTTCACCCTGCCGACGTTACCGCAAAGAATGTTGCAAGATTTAAGCAGCAGATTCAGTCTCTCGGTATTTCGTTTGACTGGAGCCGTGAGATAAACACAACAGACCCGAAGTACTACAAGTGGACTCAGTGGATTTTCCTCCAGCTTTTTAAGCACGGTCTTGCTTACAAGAAGGAAATGAATGTTAACTGGTGTACTTCCTGTAAGTGCGTTCTTGCAAACGAAGAGGTTGTAAACGGAGTTTGCGAGAGATGCGGCAGTGAGGTTGTTCACAAGGATAAGTCCCAGTGGATGCTCAAAATCACAGCTTATGCACAGAAGCTTATCGACGATCTCAATCTCGTTGATTATCCCGAGAGAGTTAAGGCACAGCAGAAGAACTGGATTGGCAGAAGTGAGGGCGCAGAGGTTGACTTTAAGACAACTGAGGGCGACACATTAACAGTTTACACAACAAGACCCGATACACTTTTCGGCGCTACATATATGGTTATCTCACCTGAGCATCCTTATATCGAGAAGTGGGCAGATGTTCTCGGAAATATCGATGAAATCAAGGCTTATCAGGCTGAGGCTGCAAAGAAGTCTGACTTCGAGCGTACCGAGGTTGCCAAGGACAAGACGGGCGTTAAGCTTGAGGGCGTAAAGGCTATCAATCCGCTCACAGGCAAAGAAATTCCTATTTTTATTTCTGATTATGTTCTCGTTTCTTACGGCACAGGCGCAATCATGGCTGTTCCCGCACACGATACTCGTGACTGGGAGTTCGCTAAGAAGTTCGATCTTCCGATTGTCGAAGTTGTTAAGGGCGGCGAGGATGTCAACAAAGAGGCATTCACAGACTGCGCAACAGGCGTAATGGTTAATTCCGGCTTCCTTGACGGACTTTCCGTTGAAGAGGCTAAGGTTGAAATAAAGAAATATCTCGAGGAGAAGGGCATAGGCAAGGCAAAGGTTAACTTCAAGCTCAGAGACTGGGTCTTCTCGCGTCAGAGATATTGGGGCGAGCCTATTCCGATTGTCATTTGCGACAAGTGCGGATATGTTCCCGTTGACGAGAAGGATCTTCCGCTTGTTCTTCCTAAGGTTGATTCTTATGAGCCGACAGACAACGGCGAGTCTCCGCTTGCAGCGATGACCGATTGGGTCAACACGACTTGTCCTTGCTGCGGCGGCCCCGCAAAGAGAGAGACAGACACCATGCCGCAGTGGGCAGGTTCTTCTTGGTACTTCTTGCGCTACATGGATCCGCACAATGATGACGCATTCGCTTCAAAGGATGCTCTCAAGTACTGGTCACCTGTTAACTGGTACAACGGCGGAATGGAGCACACAACACTTCACCTTCTCTACAGCCGTTTCTGGCATAAGTTCCTCTATGATATCGGTGAGGTTCCGACAAAGGAGCCTTACATGAAGAGAACAAGCCATGGCATGATTCTCGGCGAGGACGGACAGAAGATGTCTAAGTCCAGAGGAAATGTTGTCAACCCTGACGAGATGGTCGATATTTACGGTGCTGATACACTCCGCCTTTACGAGATGTTCATCGGTGACTTCGAGAAGGCTGCTCCGTGGAGCACAAGCGGAATCAAGGGATGCCGCAGACTTGTTGACCGTTACTGGAATCTTCAGGAAATTCTTGTTGACGGCGACGAATACAGCACCGAACTTGAGTCTTCGTTCCACAAGACCATCAAGAAGGTAAACGATGACTGCGAGAACCTCAAGTTCAACACAGCTATCGCAACTCTCATGTCGCTTATCAACGAGATTACCGCTAAGGGCTCTATCACAAGAAAAGAGCTTGCAACATACACAATTCTTCTCAATATCTTTGCTCCGCACATCACCGAAGAGGTATGGGCAGAGAACAAGCTCGGAGAAGGACTCGTTTGCACACAGTCATGGCCAAGCTATGACGAGAGCAAGTGCGTCGATTCCACAGTCGAAATTGTCGTTCAGGTAAACGGCAGAATCAAGTCAAAGCTTGTCATTCCTGTAAATGCCGACAAGGACGCTGTTCTCACAATGGCTAAGGAAGAGGAGAAGGTAGCTTCCGAGATAGCAGGCAAGAACCTCATCAAGGAAATTTATGTTCCGGGTAAGCTTGTCAATATCGTTGCGAAGTAAGCTTCAAATGTTAAAAAAAAGTAAATTTTCAGGCAGTTTTTCGGAACTGCCTGTTTTTTATGGAAATATCTGAATTTTTGTGTTATTATATCGAGGTTGAAAACTAAATTATGCTTTGAATCTAAAGAAAGGAATGGTAGAATGCAGTATTGCAAAAAATGCAGACATCTGACTGAGGATAACCGCACGAACTGTTCAAACTGCAAGCGGTCACGAGGGATAAGACCCGTTCAGGACAATGACCTTGTTTATCTTATGACCTGTCATAAATACGAGGCTGAAGAAATAGACGCGCTGTTTGAGGATAACGGTATCAAGCATACTCTCGAGAACTTCGATCTAGGTATAGCTCAAAGTCCGTTCGATGCGAGAACTCTGAAGGACGATCAAAATATATATGTTGAATACGGAGATATCAATGCGGCAAACGCATTGCTCAGCAAATATGAGGAAGAGGTAAAGGAAGAGCCGATACCCGATACCATGCCCAGAAGAAAGAGGCTGGCACTTGACGTTATCGCTATTCTTGCTTTCATGCTGCTTGTCACGCTGGTTGTTTTGGCTTCAGATTACGTTGCAAACGGTCTTGTTCATCTATTTCGCGGTAAAAACAGCGCGATGATATATAATTTATTTGAGAAGGGAAATTTATTATGGCACAGTATCTTATAAACCTTTTCGGAAACACCATTCCGTCTTGGCTTACAATCTTCATTCTTTCGCTCATTCCGACGATTGAGCTTCGAGGCGGCGTTCTTGCGGCAAAGGCTTTGTCCGTTCCGATGATTAACGCTTCGATTATCTGCCTTATCGGCACACTGCTTCCGATTCCGTTCATTCTTCTCTTTATCGAGAAAATTATGAAATGGCTCGAGAAAACAAGATTTTCTGGCATTGTAGATTTTCTTAATAAAAAGGTTGAGAAGAACAAGGATAAAATTCAGAAGTACGAGATGTTCGGTCTTATGATTTTCGTTGCAATTCCGCTTCCCGGAACAGGAGCTTGGACAGGTGCGCTTGTGGCTTCTGTTCTTAAGATGGACTTTAAGTATTCAATGCTCTCCATTGCACTGGGTTCGCTTATCGCAGACTGCATTATGCTTCTCGTATCTTACGGTGCACTCGGACTTATTTTCTGATGTATGATATAATCATAGTCGGCACAGGTGCTTCGGGTTTAGCCTGTGCCGCTCGAATTTTAAAGAACTCACAAAATAATCCGAATATGCTTATTCTCGACGCTAACAAAAAGGCCGGCAGAAAGCTTTTGGCAACGGGCAACGGCAGATGTAATCTCACTAACGAAAATATGTCTTTGGAGCACTATCACGGTGACACCGATAAGCTTGCTTGTCTTATGGACGCATATTCTCATAAGTCGCTTGAGTTTTTCGAGGACTTGGGACTTCTGACGGGCGCAGACGGCGAGGGGAGAGTTTATCCTTACAGCAAACAGGCTACATCTGTCTTGAATGTTCTGATGAATGCTGTCGATTGTGAAATAAGATATGAATCTGCTGTGAAATCGGCGAAGAAAAATAAGAACAGCTTCGACCTGACACTCGAAAACGATGACAAGCTTGAATGCAGAATGCTGGTAATAGCGGGTGGAGGTGCGGCTTCACCAAAATTGTCGGCGTCAAAAAACTGTTACGGTCTTTGCGAAAGCTTGGGGCACAGCATGACGAAGCTTTATCCGTCTTTAGTTCCAATGAGATGCGAAGACGCTTTTCTAAAAAAGCTTGTCGGCGTGAGATGCCGTGCCGAGGTTACCCTTATGAACGGGAAAATTCCGCTTAAATCGGAAATCGGAGAATTGCAGATAACCGACAAGGCGATTTCGGGAATTTGTATTTTCAATCTCTCCGTTTTGGCGGCTGAGTATTATGATAAAAATCAGAATAAAAAAGCAAATCTCGGTGTAAAAATCGACTTTATGCCCGACTATTCGTTTTCGCAGTGCATGGATTTTATCCGCCGTGCGGCTAACTTAAATGCAAGGCTTCCGATTTCGTCTCTGTTTGACGGAATTCTAAATAATAAGGTAGGATTAGCCCTGATTCAAAAGGCAGGACTTAACCCTAACGATAATTGCGATAAGCTGTCGAGCAAAAGCGTGTTTGCACTTTCTTCACTTGTGAAAGGACTCACGCTTTCGATATCCGGACTTAAAAGCTTTGACGATGCTCAGGTTACCGCCGGCGGTATTCCGCTTAAGGAAATTAATATGTGTACAATGGAATCCTTGAAGTGCAAAAATCTGTATCTTTGCGGTGAAATTCTCAATATACACGGTGACTGCGGCGGCTACAATCTCCATTTTGCGTGGATGAGCGCACTTTGTGCGGCTGACGCTGTTTGTGATAAATTAGGTAAAAATGATAAGAATAAGTAATGTTAAGCTTCCTCTTGATTATAAGGAGGAAGACCTTCTGAAAATATCATGCCAAAAGCTGAAGCTTGATAAGGCTTCGGTGAAGGCGGTTCACATTTTCAAAAAATCGGTGGATGCGAGGGATAAAGGAAATATCTACTATGTGCTTACACTTGATGTAGAAGTAAATGTGAACGAAAATAAGCTTTTTAAGAAAAATTCCAAGCTGAGTTTAGCAAATGTACCGCATTATGAAATGCCGTCAAAGAAGAATTTCTCAAAGCGACCGCTTGTTGTCGGCTTCGGCCCTGCGGGAATGTTTGCGGCTCTCATTTTGGCTGAGGCCGGGGCAAAACCGATAGTTGTCGAGCGTGGCGAATGCGTCGAGGAGCGAGAGAAATCGGTCAATAACTTTTGGCTAAACAGAGTGCTTGACGAGAATTCCAACATTCAGTTCGGAGAGGGCGGAGCAGGCACTTTTTCTGACGGAAAACTGAACACGGGAATCAAAGACCCGAGAATCAGAATGGTTCTCGAGACTTTTGTGAAATACGGTGCTCCCGAAGAAATACTGTATGAGGCTAAGCCGCATATCGGCACAGACAAACTTCCGAAAACTGTCGAAAATATCCGCAAGAGAATTATTTCACTTGGTGGTGAAGTGAGATTTAACACAAAGCTTGTCGGACTTAATATAAAGGAAGACAGTGTTGTTGGCGCTGAGCTTCTTGATTTAAAAAGTAATGAAGAATTAAATGTTGAGACAGACGATGTTGTAATAGCAATCGGACACAGTGCAAGAGATACATTCAAGATGATAGACAGTCTCGGCTTTCCTATGGAGAAAAAGCCGTTTGCGGTGGGTATGAGAATCGAGCATCCTGCTGAGCTTATAAGCCGTTCACAGTACGGCGAAAGCTACAAAAAGCTTCCCAATGCCGATTACAAGCTTGCGGTGCATTTGCCGAACGGCAGAGGAGTTTACTCGTTCTGCATGTGCCCGGGCGGAACAGTTGTAGGTGCAACTTCGTTTAAAGAGCATGTCGTCACAAACGGAATGAGTAAGTTCTTAAGAGACGATGAAAATTCCAATGCGGCAATACTTGTCGGACTGAATCCCGAGGACTTTGAGGGACAGCCGCTTTTTGCCGGGTTTGAATTTCAGGAAAAGCTTGAAAAGGCGGCGTTTGTGCTTGGCGGTTCAAACTATTCTGCGCCTGCTCAGACTCTCGGTGATTTTATGGCAAAAAGAAAAACCGAAAGTTTCGCCTCTGTTAAGCCGTCATATCAGCCGGGTGTTGTCGGAGCGGATTTGGATGAATTGTTCCCGTCGTTTATAACCGACTCGATAAGAGAGGCAATGCCGCTTTTTGCAAGAAAAATCAAGGGCTACGATTTGCCTGATGCCGTTTTGACAGCACCCGAATCGAGAAGCTCGTGCCCCGTTAGAATTATGCGTGGGGAAAATCTCGAGAGCATTCGCTTTAAGGGAGTTTACCCGGCAGGTGAGGGAGCAGGATATGCGGGAGGAATTACTTCGGCTGCTGTGGACGGAATAAAAATCGCAGAGAAAATTATATCTAAATACTAAAGAAAAAATTCGTTAAGGCTTTGAGGCTTTAACGAATTTTTAGTTTGTTGAATATTAAAAAAGAAAAGAGAAAGCAAAAATCCGCAGATTTCTCTGCGGATTTTGGAGCTGTTAACCGGACTCGAACCGGTGACCTCGTCCTTACCAAGGACGTGCTCTACCACCTGAGCCATAACAGCATACAAATAGCAAGCTGTTATATAAATAAGAAGCTTGCTATTGGTGGCGACCTGGAACGGGATCGAACCGTCGACCTCTAGCGTGACAGGCTAGCGTTCTAACCAGCTGAACTACCAGGCCATATTAAGTTTTACTTTAGGTTTTACTCGTTTTCCCGAGTGCTTGTTTATTATAATCGAAGCTTTGTGATTTGTCAACACTTTTTTTAATTTTTTTATTTTCGTTTTGAAAACGATAAGGGGTAGTTTTGGATATGGTATCCTGTATTATTGAATGTATCCAAAAAATATTGCACGCAAATAATTTTGTAGTAGATACTAACCTAAAAAACAGCCTTATAAATGTGAATAAAGTATTAAATATCGATAATTGCCCTTGAAAATATATCGTTTTTTTCTTGATACTTTTGTTTAAAGATGTTAGAATAACTGTGTACGGTGAATATTAGACCGCGGGTTTTTAGTAAAATCCTTAAAGGAGGAAAATTTTATGGCCAGAAAAATGAAATCTATGGATGGTAATAATGCTGCTGCTCATGTATCATACGCTTTTACAGAAGTTGCAGGCATTTATCCTATCACTCCATCCAGCCCGATGGCTGACTACGTCGATCAGTGGTCTGCTCAGGGACTCAAGAATATTTTCGGAACAACCGTAAAGGTTTCGGAGATGCAGTCTGAGGCTGGTGCTTCAGGTACAGTTCACGGCTCACTTGCTGCCGGTGCTCTCACCACAACATACACAGCTTCACAGGGACTTCTCCTCATGATTCCGAACATGTATAAGATTGCCGGCGAGCTTTTACCGGCAGTATTCCATGTTTCCGCACGTTGCGTTGCTTCTCACGCTCTTAACATCTTCGGCGATCACTCCGATGTTTACGCTTGCCGTCAGACAGGCTTTGCAATGCTTTGCGAGACTAACCCTCAGGAGGTTATGGACCTCGGCGCTGTTGCTCATCTTGCTGCAATCAAGGGCAGAGTTCCGTTCGTTAACTTCTTCGACGGCTTCAGAACCTCTCACGAGATTCAGAAGATTGAGATCTGGGACTATGACGATCTCAAGGAAATGGTCGATATGGACGCTGTTGATGCGTTCAGAAAGAGAGCTCTTAACCCGGAGCATCCTGTAATGCGTGGTTCTCATGAGAACGGAGATATCTTCTTCCAGCATCGTGAGGCTTGCAACGAGTATTACAATGCACTCCCTGCTATCGTTGAGGAGTACATGGATAAGGTTAACGCTAAGCTCGGCACAAACTACAAGCTCTTCAACTACTACGGTGCTCCCGATGCTGAAAACATCATCATCGCTATGGGCTCTATCAATGACGTAGCAGAAGAGGTTATCGATTATCTCACAGCTAAGGGTGAGAAGGTCGGTCTTGTCAAGGTAAGACTTTACAGACCTTTCGTAGCAGAGAAGCTTGCTGAGGCTATTCCTGCTTCTGTTAAGAAAATTGCTGTTCTCGACAGAACAAAGGAGCCGGGTTCACTCGGTGAGCCGCTTTACCTCGATGTTATCGCAGCTCTTGCAGCTACAGGCAGAAGCGACATTAAGGTTATCGGCGGTCGTTACGGCTTAGGCTCAAAGGACACTCCTCCTTCAAGCGTATTTGCTGTTTATGACGAGCTCAAGAAGGACGCTCCGAAGGAGCACTTCACAATCGGTATCAACGATGACGTTACACATCTCTCACTTGAAGAGAAGCCGGCACCGAACACAGCTACTCCGGGTACAATCGAGGCTAAGTTCTGGGGTCTCGGCGGCGACGGTACTGTCGGTGCTAACAAGAACTCCATCAAGATTATCGGTGACTACACAAATAAGTTTGTTCAGGCATATTTCCAGTATGACTCCAAGAAGACAGGCGGTATCACAATTTCCCATCTTCGTTTCGGTGACAAGCCGATTAAGAGCCCATACTACATCAATAAGGCTGACTTCGTTGCTTGCCACAACCCGTCCTACATTCTTAAGGGCTACAAGATGGTAAACGATGTTAAGCCGGGCGGTACATTCCTCATCAACTGCCAGTGGACTCCTGAGGAGCTCGGTGAGCACCTTTCCGCTGAGACAAAGAGATATATCGCTAAGAATGACATCCAGCTTTATACAATCAACGCTATCGACCTCGCTGTTCAGTGCGGCATGGGCAAGAGAACAAACACAATTCTCCAGTCCGCATTCTTCACACTCGCTAAGGTTATGCCGATTGAAGAGGCTGTTCAGCACATGAAGGAAGCTGCTGAGAAGTCTTACCTAAAGAAGGGCAGAGAGATTGTTGACAACAACTGGAAGGCTATCGACGCAGGTAAGGACGCTCTCGTTAAGATTGACGTTCCTGCAGAGTGGGCTGACGCTGTTGACGCTCCTAAGGCTGTCACAGAGAACGGTCCTGCTAAGCTTGTAAAGATGGTTGATACTATCCTCAAGCCTGTCGGACGCATGGAGGGTGATTCACTTCCTGTTTCCGCATTCGTTGATCATGTTGACGGTACATTTGAGCAGGGTGCTTCCGCTTACGAGAAGCGTGGCGTTGCTGTTAACGTACCTGAGTGGAACAACGAGACTTGCGCAGAGTGTAACAAGTGCGTATTCGTTTGCCCGCATGCTACAATCAGACCTTTCGCTCTCACAGAGGAAGAGGCTGCTAATGCACCTGCAAACACAAAGTTCGCTAAGAGACCTGTCGTAAAGACAAACTACAAGTACAGCCTCGCTATTTCTCCTATGGATTGTATGGGATGCGGCGTATGTATCGGTGTTTGCCCGACTAAGTCACTTACAATGGTTGCTCGTGAGACTCAGGAGGATCAGCAGCCGGTATTCGATTACATGGTAGCTAATGTTGCTGAGAAGCCGGAGGTTGCTAAGAACGATACTGTTATTTCTTCACAGTACAAGCAGCCGCTCCTCGAGTTCTCCGGTTCTTGCGCAGGTTGTGCAGAAACAGCATATGCAAGAATAGTAACTCAGCTCTTCGGCGACAGAATGTATATTTCAAACGCAACAGGTTGTTCCTCTATCTGGGGTGGCCCTGCTGCTACATCTCCTTACACAACAAACAAGGCAGGTCATGGTCCTGCATGGGCTAACTCACTCTTCGAGGATAACGCTGAGCACGGCTTCGGTATGTACCTCGGACAGAAGGCTATCAGATCAAGACTTGTAGCTAAGGTTGAGGCTCTCTCCGCTAAGGACGAGGCTCCTGAGGCTGTTAAGACTGCTGCTGCAGAGTACCTCGCAACACTCGAGGACGGTTCTAAGAACCAGGCTGCTACAGCTGCTCTTGTCTCTGCTCTTGAGGCTTGCGGTTGTGATGAGGCTAAGGAGATTCTTAAGTCCAAGGAATATCTCTCCAAGAAGTCTGTATGGGTCTTCGGTGGCGACGGATGGGCATACGACATCGGCTTCGGCGGTGTTGACCACGTTCTCGCTTCCGGTGAGGATATCAATATCATGGTCTTCGATACAGAGGTTTACTCCAACACAGGCGGACAGGCTTCCAAGGCTTCTCAGATTGGTCAGGTAGCACAGTTTGCTTCTGCAGGTAAGGAAATCGCTAAGAAGTCACTCGCTGAGATTGCTATGTCTTACGGCTATGTTTACGTAGCACAGGTTGCTATGGGTGCTGACCAGAATCAGACTCTCAAGGCAATCAAGGAGGCAGAGGCTTATCACGGCCCGTCACTTGTTATCTGCTATGCTCCTTGTGAGATGCACTCCATCAAGGGCGGTATGACAAACTGCCAGTCCGAGATGAACAAGGCTGTTAAGGCTGGTTACTGGAATATGTTCAGATTCAACCCGGCAGCTAAGGCAGAGGGCAAGAATCCGTTCACGCTTGACAGCAAGCCGGCAACAGGCGACTACAAGGAATTCCTTCTCGGCGAGGCTCGTTACTCTTCACTTACACGTTCCTTCCCGGATCGTGCAGAGAAGCTCTTCGCAAAGGCAGAGGAACACTCCAAGGAAGTCAGAGAGCATCTTGAGAGACTCGTTGAGCTCTACAAGTAATCTCTTGCTTGATATAGCTTAATATTGCTAGACAAATTTTGTGGGTACAGAGAAATCTGTACCCACATTTTGTTCTTAAACCGACATTTTTTAAGATGTTTCGCTTTTTGAATGTTGTTTCTTGTGATATTTTATTATATTTTGTGCTTTTCTTAGCTGTTTTTATATTATTTGTGGAAATTGCCTTTCCCCCGTGATATAATCTATAACAGATGAAAACAAACGCAATAAATGTTTTCAAGGGACTTAAGTGACTAAATCGAATGTCGTTTTGACGAGGTGTTGTAATGGTTATTAAAAGATTAAAAACAAACAGAATTGTAAATCCGCTCGGTTTCGAACTGAAAACGCCGAAGCTTTCTTGGGTTGTTGAGGAAGCAAAGGGAAATGAGCAGAAGTGGGCGAGAGTGACCGTATCAAAGACGGCTGATTTCAGTGAATTGGTGTTTGATTCGGGCGAGGACGAAAAGGCTGATTCGAGAGCATATCCGCTTACATTTAAGCTTGAGCCGACCACAAGATATTACTGGAAGGTCGAGGTCACCGATAACGAGGGCGACAACGCCGTAAGCGATACAGCTTGGTTTGAAACGGGCAAGATGGATACGGGCTTTGAGGGAAAAATGATTACTCCCGATCTTCCGTATGATGTCATGCCGTACATGAGAAAAACCTTTACGGTTGATGAGAATATAGAGACTGCAAGAGCATATTTCACGGGTCTTGGTATCTATGAGCTTTACATCAATGGCAAGCGTGTCGGTGACGAATATCTCGCTCCTGACTGCGATTCCTATGATAAATGGCTTCAGTATCAGACATATGATATCACCGATTATCTTGTAAAGGGACAGAACACCGTCGGTGCAATTATTGGTAACGGTTGGGCAAAGGGAAGATTCGGCTTTGACCATGGTGCAGGTAATTTTGAAACAGGCGACAAGGGAGATCCTTGTGATGTTTTCACTTCTGTCTATATGCTTTTGGGCGATGTCACTGTAAACGGAAAGACCGTTGCTTGCACGGACGATACTTGGCAGTGCACACCGTCACCGCTCAAATTCAGCTCGATTTATGACGGTGAGATGTATGATTCCACCAAGGAAGTCAAGGACTGGGCTTCTCCCGAGGGCGATTACAATGCTTGCTGGAACAAGGTAAAGTATGCCGATACATCAAAAATCGGAGAAATCACCGACAGACTAAGCGTTCCCGTCAAGAAGATGCAGGAGTTTAAGCCCGAAGTTATCATCACTCCGAAAGACGAATTCGTTCTTGATACCAAGCAGGAAATCACAGGCTGGATGGAGATTAAGGTAAATCAGCCAAAGGGTACGGTTATCAGACTTCAGTACGGTGAAATCCTTCAGGACGATTGTTTCTATAACGCTAATCTTCGCTCTGCTTTGGCTGAATACAGATTTGTTTGTGACGGTACGGAGCAGGTTATAAGACCTATTACAACTTTCTACGGCTTCAGATATGTAAAGGTGAGCGGCTTTGAGGGTGAGATAAAGGCAGAGGACTGTACAGCTTATGCGATTTACAGTGACCTCGAAACAACGGGAAATATCGAGACTTCAAACGATAAAGTGAACAGACTTTTCTTGAATTCACTTTGGTCACAGAGAGACAACTTTGTTGATGTTCCGACCGACTGCCCACAGCGTGACGAGAGAATGGGCTGGACTGGTGACGCACAGGTATTCTGCGGAACGGCTAACTTTAATATGGACTGTCTGCCGTTCTATACAAAGTACGGTAAAGACCTTTACACCGACCAGAAGGAGTTTGACGGTAGAGTAACTATGGTTTCGCCGCTTATGGTTAGAGACGGACTTCTCTACGATAAAAATTTTAACGGCGGTGCTGTCGGCTGGGCTGATGCCGCAACGGTTGTTCCGTGGACAACTTATGTTTACACAGGAGACAAGAGCATTCTCGAGAACCAGTTTGAGTCTATGAAGGATTGGGCAGACTGGATTTACCGAGTTGATGAGAGCACAGGTTCCACAAGACTTTGGAAAGAGCTCACCATGCATTTCGGTGACTGGCTTGCACTTGACGGCCCGAAGTCGGGATTTGACCCTGAAAGCGTTATGGGCGGAACAAATATCACGTTCCTTTGCTCTGCTTATTATTATTACTCCACCACTCTTGTCGCAAAGGCTGCTAAGGTTCTGGGCAAGGATGATTTAGCTGAAATCTACTTCAAGCGTGCGGAAGAAATTCTTCAGGCAACAAGAGACGAGTTTATCACAAAGGGCGGTCGTGTTGCCACTTCAACTCAGACGGGTAACGCTTTGTCGCTTCATTTCGGCATTGCTCAGGAGGAGAACAGAGGAAAAATTAAGGATGAGCTTGTTCATCTTCTGTCTATAGCTGACAATCACCTCAAGACGGGCTTCCTCGGAACACCTGTTTTGTGCCGTGCACTTTCCGATAACGGAGCAAACGACATTGCTTACACACTCTTCCTTAATGAAGATTACCCAAGCTGGCTCTATGAGGTCAATATGGGTGCCACAACCATTTGGGAGAGATGGAACTCAATCAATCCTGACGGAAAAATCAGCGGTACAAGCATGAACTCCATGAACCACTATTCTTACGGCGCTGTTTTCGAGTGGGTTTACCGTAATGTTTGCGGTATCAAGCCACATGAGGACGAGCCGGGCTTCAAGGTTATTGATTTGGCACCACAGCCTGATAACAGACTTCCGTCGGTTAAGGCTTCCTTCAACTCACCGATGGGTATGTACAAGAGCGGATTCAGCTATGAGGACGGAAAGCTTGTCTATGAGTTCGAGATTCCGTTTGGCGCAAAGGCTAACCTCAAGCTTGAGGCAAAGGATCTTGCCGATTGTACAATTAACGGCGAGAAGGTAACAGCTAAGGATGGCTATATCACTGCTGTGCTTACAACGGGTACTTATATCGTTAAATAATTTCATATATAAGTTTCGACGCAATCTCCAAAAGAGACTGCGTCTTTTCTTTGCATCCGACAACAGTGATAAGGCTTCTTGAAAATGAAAAATGACCATAAGAATTATGGCTAAAAGCACATTTTTAGAAATTGTGGCAAATTTAATATAAATGTTTTAAAATGCTGTTAAATAGCGGGTGAATGTGGTATAATGTACTCATTATGGG
>CAVDQG010000010.1:0-56823 GCA_963611165.1 Bacteroides uniformis | reverse complement strand
TAGCTCTTCTCTCCCTGAAATCCGGCATCTCCTTTTCCACTATTCTCCAGAATTTCTCCGAGTGATTAAGCTCCTTCAAATGTGCTATCTCATGCACTATGACATAGTCTATGGCTTCTTCGGGGTACAGCATTAGGTAAAGCGATATATTTATATGCCTTTTCGATGAACACGATCCCCATCTTGTTTTTGCCGAAGTTATCGTTATTTTGTCTGGCGGCTCAATTCCCATTCTTTTGCAGTAATATTCGATTTTTTGGGGAACGGTTTTCTTCGCTTTTTCTCTTAGTTCCTTTTGCTTTTCCTCGCTTACTTTATAGTTCGGTTTACTCTTCTTCTCCTTTATAGCGTTCTCTATCCAAGTTTTATTTAATTTGACATAGTGCCGCACAACTTTCTCGGAGCACCTTATCGGTATTCTTATCTCGCATTCTCCCTCAAGATTCACGCTTATGGATATATTTTTCCGTCCGCTTCTTTTTACTATTCTGCAGGCGATTCCCTCGATAGTCAGCGTTTTCTCAGTTTTCATCAAGAGCCTCTAACGCTTTCTCTATAAGCCTTGTGTCAGATGTATTCATATATTTAATGAGTGAATTTGTGTTCATATGCCTAGGTAAATTAAGCAGTTTCAAAAGCTTTTCCCGTCTTTCCTTTGCGTCAGGAGTTCCGCTCAGACCCATTGAAAATAAATCCGACGGAATATATATCTTTCTGTTTGTTTCTTCTTCGTTTTTTCCCAGTGCGCCGCTTTTCTTTATTGCCTCAAGAATCATTTCGCCCGATATGCCCTCAACGCCGAGCGTACCCTCCTTTGACGGTGCATTTTTTCTCTTCTCCTTGCCCTTTACGGACGGAATATACGCATTGAAAATAAGCTTATCGTCAATGAATGATTTTAGGTGATTTCTTATGATAAATCCAGCCGAATCGGAGTCGGTAATTATCAAAAGACCTCTTTCCTCGGCTAATTTTCTGAGATATTCTTTCTTTTCGGCATTTTTGAAAATACCGAAGCCGTCTGTTGTGATTATTAGCGCATCAACTGTATTTTCAAGCTTGATTTTATCGTACTTTCCCTCCACGACAACAGCCTGAGAGATTTTGATTTTATCCATTCTTACTCCTGTTCTCTCCTCGTGTTATCAGCAGAATTTTAGAGATAAGCTCCTGCAAAAGAATATATCCGTCATCAATCCTTGCCATTCTGGAGCTTTTCATCAGCATATCTGTCTCAAGGCAAGCATCAAGGCAAGCGACAATCTGGGCGGTGGAAAGTCTCGAAGCGTTTCTCTCGGCACTTGCAAGCATCCACTCTCTTCCCTTATATGACGCCGGGTCGTAACTTGCGGCATTTTCTGCCTTTTGCCCCGACTCAATCTCACATCTTGCACGGTACATATGAATGTACTGATTCGAAATCATACCGAGAATTACCTGTGGCTTTTCCTTATCCCTAATAAGTCTGTCAAGTATTGTATAAGCAGAGCCGAAATTATTGTTCATCAGGTTTTTCACAAGGTCAAACGCACGAATTTCTGCGGTTTTCGCCACAAGCAAATCGATATCAGCATTAGTTATTTCTCGTCCCTTGCAGTAGGCGCAAAGCTTTTCGAGCTCACCGCGAAGACGGTTCATATCCGTTCCGACAAAATCGATAAGCATGCCGACCGTTTTGCTTGAGATTGATGACTCCCTGTCAGAAGCAAACTTCACGAGATAGGGCACAAGCTCCTTTTTCTCGAGCGGCTTGAACTCCGTGATTATTCCTTTCTTCTCGGCTTTTTTCAGAAATTTGCTCCAGTTTCCCTTATTTTCAAAAACTGCCGTCGGATAGACAAAAATCAAAACCGTCATATCGGAAAGCGACGAAATGAGCTCATCAAGCTTTTTATACTCGGTTTCGCCAAGCGCATTTATGTCATAATCGGAGACGACAACGCATTTTCTCTCCGCCATAAACGGCACGGCAAGTGCGGCGTCGGCAATCGTATCCACGGAAGCCGACGAGGTAAATTCATTTAAATTGAACTCTCTGAAATTATCGGGACTTGCCTTGTCTATCAGCTTTTTTGCCCTTGTTTTAAGTGCAAACTTCTCTTCGCCGTAAAGCACGTAAAGCTCGTAAAAATCTCCGCTTGAAATATTCTTTTTTAACATATCAGGACTCATATTTGGCACGGAAAATCCCTCCGATTAAGTTTAATCACTTATTCTAAATGAAATAAAGCGAATTGTTTTTCACTTCAATAATCATGGTTTTGTCTTCTTCGGCAAGCAAATATCTTCCCTCTGCCGCCGAACTCAAATTGTCCTTTATTATATCACCGCTTGCGGCAATCGTAAAGGTACAATCACTTCTTCTCTCACCTGTGAGACTTCTCGTGACAAGCACGTCACAGTTTGGCACATCCTTATTTTCATCGAGCAATACGCTTATCCTCAGCCCCTCCATATCGTACGAGCGTGAAGCGTTTTTGAGGTATCCCGTTTTCGAAACATCACTCCATGCACTGCCGCTTATTCCGTCACGGAGAATTACAGCACTTATCTTGTCGCAGTGGATTTTTCGAAGAGCTTCTTTCATGTCGCTCACGGTCGAATTGTCCGTCACCACTATTTCCGCCACAGAATTTTGAACGCTCGCCACGCTGAATCCCTTTGCCCCCGTACAAACGATCAGAAAGCTTGAATTCTTGGCAAAGCCAATCTCGGCAAAGCTCATAAAGACAAAAAGAAAGGAGCAAAACACAGCCGTCAAAGCCTTTCTTTTCGGCACCAAAATCATGCCGAGCAAAATCAAAGCCGCCATCAAAAAGCATGCGCACGGTGCAAAAAGGCTTACCGTGACAGACGGAATTTTTGACGCAAAATCGGTTATAATCAGGCAAACTCTCACAGCCAAAGCCATAATCAATCTTAGCGGCAAAATCAAAAAATGAAGCCCGTGCGGAAGACACGCAAAGATAAGTCCGATTGTGACAACCGCCGTGCTCGGCACGCTTAGAAGCGTACCCGAGACAACACTTCGAAGCGGCTCTGCCGTGCCGAAAAGCATCTCGAACGGCAACAGCATAATATTTGCCGAAATGCTCATAAGAATCACAGAAAACAGGGCGTCTGCGGCAAGAGAAATAAAGTACGGCAGTTTCTTTATGTACTTCTCGAGAAATCCCATCATCTCTGGATAGAAAACCTCAATTCCGAAAACCGCCGCAAAGCTGTAAACAAACGAAAGTCCCAGCAAAGCAAAAGGATTTTGAAGGAGCATGAGCGTTGCCGCAAACATAACCGATGTAATGGGGTCATACCTTGAGCCGCTGATTTTTCCGATTGTGCACACAAAAAGCATGATTCCCGCTCTTACGACTGAAACGCCGAAGCCCGTTACAAGCATATAGAAGAAGACGAATATCATCTCGAGTATATATACCGTTTTTCTCGATATCGGAAGAAGTCCGAAAAGGAACATGACAAAACTTGCCGCCAAAGCAAGGTGCATACCTGAAACGACAAGCACATGATATGATCCCGCACCCTTGAAGCTTTCAGCCACCGCAGACGGCAAAAAACTGCGGTTTCCCGTGACAACCGCCTCACTCACCTTAGCGGAAAGACTGTCGAAACAGCAGTAAAGTCTGTCGCCGAAAAGCTCCCGTATTTTAAGAAGCTTGTTTTTATTTTTGCATTTCTCGAAATTCAAGCTTGTTTTTTCGGCACTGAGATAAATCCCGTCAGAAAGTGCAGAGGAAATTTCGGCGGTGTTTTTTTCAAATGTAAAAGTTCCCTCAAAGCTGTCACCCACATCGACAACCGTCACGATTGGAACATACAAATTAAATTTTCCGACTTCATCGGACTTTAATGTCAAACGGGCAGAGCTGTCATAATATGTGACATTCTCAACCGTGCCGCTTATTTCGTATTCTTCGCCGTCGGCAAAGCTGTAAACAGGCTCTATTAAAAATTTACCGTGAAAAAAGCACAACAGCAGTGCCAAGCCCAAGAAGCTCAGCACCGCCGTATTCATTTTATTTCTGTTTTTAAATATAACGAGCGAAAGGACTGCGGCAAGCAAAACCACAGCCGCCAACGCTCCGAGAACATTAAAGCCAAAGCCAAGATGAAGAAGAGCACATGCCAAGACACAGCCGCACATAAAGGAAAAGCCAGAAAACGCAAGCGGCCTCGACATATTCACCCCACCTTTACTAAATCCTTAAGCCTTCAAAAGTTCCTTAATATCTCCGATAAGCGCATCGGAATTTTCTGATTTTGTAGCCCAGCTTGTGGCAATTCTCACAGCAGAACGGTTCTCGTCAATCTTGCACCAAAAAGCAGTCAGATACTTTTCGGAAAGCTTCTCGATAACAGCATTCGGAAATATCGGGAAAATCTGGTTGCTCTCAGGCTCTGTCAAAAATTCAACTCCGACTTCTTTGAGTGCATTTGCAATCTTGAATGCCTCGTCAATCGCATGCTTTGAAATCTCAAAATAAAGTCCGTTCTCAAAAAGTGCATGGAACTGTATTCCGAGAAGTCTGCCCTTTGCAAACATTCCGCCCTTCTGCTTGATGAGATAGCGGAAATCTTCCTTGAGGCTCTCGTTCATAATGACGACCGCCTCGCCCATCATTGCGCCGACCTTTGTTCCGCCGATATAAAATACATCGGCAAGCTCGCACAAGTCGTGCAGTGTGACGTCATTCTTCGGCGACATAAGTGCATAGCCGAGTCTTGCTCCGTCAATGTATAAAATCAAGTTGTGCTTTTTGCAAACATCGTGAATTGCAGTCAATTCAGCCTTTGTGTAAACTCCGCCGTTTTCGGTTGAATCCGAGATATAAACAAGCTTCGGCTGAACCATATGCTCGTGAGTTTCATCATTCCAATGTGAAGTTACGCACTCATCGATTGCCTCTGCAGTGAGCTTTCCGTCCATTCCGCTCTCTAAAGCTATGCACTTGTGACCCGTTGCCTCAATGGCACCCGACTCATGAACGTTGATATGACCCGTCTTTGCACAAATTGCACCCTGATGCGGTCTGAGTGCGGCTGAAATAACAGTTAAATTAGCCTGAGTGCCTCCGACCAAAAACTGAACATAAGCGTCCTCTTTTTCGCAAGCCTTCTTGATGAACTCTCTTGCCTCTTCGCAGTATCCGTCCTCGCCGTAGCCTACTGTCTGCTCCATATTGGTGCGAACAAGCATATCGATAATGGCGGGATGTGCTCCCTCTGTGTAGTCGCAGTTAAAACAAATCATCTTTATAAATCCTTTCTTTCCTTTTTTTGTTCAAAAACGAACTAAATTCATTTTATGATTTTACAAAGCTAAAGTCAACTGAAAATAAAGCTGCAAGTGTAAAGAAAAAAGCTTCACAGTGCTTGACATACGGCTTGGTTTATAGTATAATTCAAAGGCTGTAAAGAAAAATCCTTTACACTTTGAGAGGAGGCAGAATATGGCTAAGGATTTAAGAATTTCATATCTTCTTGATTTCTACGGCGAGATGCTGACTCAAACTCAGCGTGAAGTCACAGAGAGCTATTACTACGAGGATCTCTCACTTGCGGAGATAAGCGAGGTAAGAGGAATCACCCGTCAGGGCGTAAGAGACGCCATCAAGCGAAGCGAAAAGGAGCTTCAGGAGATGGAAGATAAATTAGGCCTTGTCAAGCGTTTTCGTAAAACAGAAGAGGCGCTTGCAAAGATTTGCGACTGTGCACTTCTCATCAAGGACAAAAACGAAGGACACAACACTGAGATAGACGGGCTCGTAGCCGATATAATCAATACGGCGGCGGCTCTATCGGACAATAAGTAATAAAGGAGAAATATTATGGCATTTGAAGGTCTCGCAGACAAGCTTGCGAATTCCTTTAAAAAGTTAAGAGGAAAGGGCAAGCTCTCAGAGCAGGACGTTAAGGACGCAATGAGAGAAGTAAGGCTCGCACTCCTCGAAGCCGATGTTAACTACAAGGTAGCCAAGGACTTCACCGCCAAGGTTTCCGAGAGGGCTATCGGCGAAGAGGTCATGAAGAGTTTAACTCCGGCTCAGATGGTCATCAAGATAGTCAACGAGGAGCTCACCGCTTTAATGGGCGGCGCTACCGAAAGACTAAACCAGCCGTCAAAGCCGCCCGCAATCGTTATGATGTGCGGTCTTCAGGGTGCAGGTAAAACAACTCATGCGGCTAAGCTTTCCAAGATGCTCAAAAAGCAAGGTCACCGACCGCTTCTCGTTGCAGGCGATATTTACCGTCCGGCAGCTATCAAGCAGTTACAGGTTGTCGGTGCTCAGGCAGAGACAGAGGTTTTCGAAAGAGGAAATCAAGACCCCGTAAAAACCGCAAAAGAGGCTATTGCCCACGCAAAGGACTACGGTAACGATTTCGTCATTATAGATACAGCCGGCCGACTTCAGATAGACGAGGCACTCATGGAGGAGCTTCGCAGAATAAAGGAAGCTGTAGAACCTACAGATATTCTTCTCGTTGTCGACTCGATGACAGGTCAGGAAGCAGTCAACGTTGCAAAAAGCTTTGACGATCTTCTCGACATAACGGGAGTAATCCTCACCAAGCTTGACGGTGACACCAGAGGCGGTGCGGCACTCTCGATTAAAGCGGTAACAGGCAAGCCAATCAAGTATGCCGGTACAGGCGAAAAGCTCGATGATCTCGAGGTTTTCCACCCCGACAGAATGGCTTCGAGAATTCTCGGTATGGGCGATGTTCTCTCCCTTATTGAGGACGCTCAGAACAAGCTTGACGAAGAAGCCGCCGCAAAGACAGCCGAAAAAATCATGAACAACAAGATGGATCTTAACGACATGCTCGAGCAGTTCCGTCAGGTTCAGAAGATGGGTCCCATTAAAGGTATCCTTTCCAAGATGCCGGGCGTCAAAAATGTTGACGATCTCGATATCGACGAGAGAATCATGGACAGAACGGCTGCCATCATCCTTTCAATGACCCCCGAGGAAAGATCTCATCCCGAGATTATCGACGCAAAGCGCCGCAAGAGAATTGCAGCGGGCTGCGGACAGAAGGTCGAGGACGTCAACAGACTTCTCAATCAGTTCAAGCAGATGCAGAAGATGCTCAAGTCTTTCTCAGGCAAAAAGGGCAAGAGAAAAATGCGCCAGCTTCAGGCAATGGGCGGTATGAACGGTATGGGCGGAATGGGCTCGAACGGCTCGATGCCACCGTACGATATGTAAACAATTAAATTAATAAAAAATATTCACCTGTAAACGGGTTGATATTGAAATAAATATTTTCATTATATTTTTGGAGGAAAAAAACCATGGTTAAAATCAGACTCAGAAGAATGGGTGCTAAGAAGAATCCTTTCTACAGAATCGTTGTTGCAGATTCCCGTTATCCGAGAGACGGCCGTTTCATCGAGGAGATCGGCTACTATGATCCTATGCAGGAGCCAAGCGTAGTTAAGGTTGATCCTGAGAAGGCTAAGGATTGGATTGCTAAGGGAGCACAGCCGACAGATACTGTTAAGGCTCTCTTCAAGAAGCACGGTGTTATCGACTAATCACTTTTTAGTGAAAGGACACTAATATGCAGGAACTTCTTAAAACTATTGCTCAGGGTCTCGTAGAGCACCCCGAGGAAGTAGTGGTAAGCTGCGACGAAAATCCTAACGGCTCGCTCGTATTCCACCTTCATGTCGCAGAGAGCGATATGGGCCGAGTAATCGGTAAGCAGGGCAGAATCGCAAAGGCTATCAGAGTTGTTATGAGATCCGCTGCTACCAGAACAAATACAAAGGTTTCAGTTGAAATCGACTGATAACAAAAGTCCCGACCAAAGCGGTCGGGACTTTTTGCGTCTATTTTTCGGCAGACTGCTTAAGCCTTTCTATCAGGCTTGTCAAAAATGACGGCACTGGAACGCCGACAGCCGATAAGTTTTCGAGTATGCTGATAAGCTCGTTTATTATAAGCCAAACCGCAATCAGCAAACCTACGCTTAAGCCTGAGGGCATTTTCGCGTCCGCCAGACCTAACGAAATGAGATAATCTGCCGCCATACCGACAGCCACCATAGCAAGACAGCACAGCTTTTTAATTATACCCCGAAGTCCGATTTTCGAGCTCAATTCATGCTTATAGTAAGCCTTAGCCATACCGCTTGCGTAGTCGATAAGCATAGTGAAAATAAGCACACAAACGGGCACGGCGAGCTTGCCGAAATACGAAAAAAGCGAAGCCGCGGCAGCCGAAAATATAAGCTTCAGAGCAGTGTAATTCTTTTCCATAGAACCTCCATCATGAACAATCAGTAAGAAACACATAAGTTTTTGGTTTTGCTTTTTTCAAAAAGCGAACGGGTGTGGGCAGAGCCCACGAATAATTAATAATGAGCTAAAGGCAAAAGAGCGAAGCGATAAAAAAGAAGACAGCAAAATAAAATACGTCAAGAATGCAAAGCATTCGCTGACGGGCATTTTATTTTGCGGATTGCTTTCACAATGAGAAATACAGAACAAATCCCGTAGGGCGATGCCGGAAAGCTACAGAGTAGTATTTGACCGCCTTGTGTTCTATATATTGCTTTTTGTAAATCAGTCGGCTTCTTCGGTAAACTACGGGCGTTCCGCCCTAAAATCACTTCGTGATTTTGGTTTCCCTCATCAGCCTGTCTTTTTTATTATCGCTTCGCTCTGTTTTTCGTTATTTCTCTTTGTGCTTCGCTTCTCTCCCGTGGGCTCCGCCCACACCTGCACGCTTTTTGTAAAAAGCGTGGCAAAAACTTTTACTGTTTCTGCTTTTATCTTTTTCACCTATCCCCCGTTTCCCTCCAAAATTTCCCTCTAAACGGAAATTCTTTCTTATTTTTCGCAAAAAAAGAAAAGAGCGACCTTTTAGCCGCTCTTTCAAAAATCAAAATTTTGATTTCACATCAATATTTTCAACATTCAATTTGGAAATGTTGAAAACATTCCCTTTATTCACTCTCCACGCTCTTCAAAAAGGTCTCGTGTGCTTCTTTGTTTTTTCTGCGAAGAATAATCGGCTTTGTACCGTCCTCGTTCAAAAAGCAATGCTCGCTCTTTCCGATATTTCTTAGTGCTCCCGTTTCCTTGTCGTAAACCTCATAGGCACAGCAAAGTCGCACTCCGTCGTAGTGAGTGATTTTTGTTTTGATTATTACGGTATCCCCAAATCTTACCATGGATTTATATTCCGAGCTGACGGATACAACAGGAATGATTATTCCCTCATCCTCAAGTCTCTTGTAGGGATATCCCATTTTTGTCATGAAATCGATTCTTGCCTCCTCAAACCAGCGAATGTAGTTCGAGTGGTGGATAATTCCCATTTTATCGGTTTCGTAATAATATGTCTGTCTTTCGTATTCGTGTATCATAATTATTTAAATCAAATTGCCCAGTGGCCGTTTCTGAATATCGGCTCCCATACTCCTTCCTTTGTCTTTCCGTCTATATTCATACTGCCGTCGCCTATCATAAAATCAACATGAACGGCAGAGTGATTGTAGCCGAGCTTATCCGCCTCTTCATCGCTCAAATCATCGGGGCCGTAAGAATTGCCTATTGCCACATGGCACGAAGCGTTCTCATCATAAAGCGTGGTATAGAAAACCTTTCCCTGACTTGCAATCGGAGAAGCGACATCGATAAACGCCATTTCGCCTAAATAATGCGAGCCCTCGTCCGTTTCGATAATATCCTTTAACAGCTCATAACCCTCACTTGCCGAATAATCAATGATTTTTCCGTCCTTAAGAGTAAGCTTGATGCCGTCAATAATCTGACCGCCGAAAACAAGCGGAAGAACAGCCGCCACGGTGCCGTTTACCTTGTATTTGTGCGGTGTTTGGAAGACTTCTTCTGTCGGAATATTCGGTACATAGACCTTGTCCTCGGTTTCCATACAGCCGCCCATCCAGAAACTTCCCTCTGCGGGAGAAACAGTGAAATCGCTTAGGTCGCTCTTATATTTGAACTCGACATATCCCTTCTCGTCAAGCAGAGCTTTTCTCTTTGCCGTGTCCGAGATATATTTTTTCCATGCGGAAACTGCGTCCACATCTTCCTTGCACCTTGAGCAAGTGAGGACAGCGTCCCACATTTTAAGCATTCTCTCGTCCTCGTCCTCGATTTCGGGGAAAACAAGCTTTGCCCAAGCCTTTCCCGGCAGACAGGCGATTGTTGAGCCTGCGCCCTTAGCCGACTTGCGGAAGCCTCTTCTCATGGCGACAGTTGCTTTTCTGTAAGCAGAAGTCGCCTGTGTGCTCATTCCCTTCATAGCGTCAAGGTCCGGGCTTTCTATTCTGACGAGAGCTGCACCCTGAGAAGCGTAGTACTCGGCTGTTTTAGCCTCCGGGCACTCGTATTTATCAAGAAGATTTTCGGCATTTATTCTGTCTACGGCAGAATTAGACCACATAACGACAAATCCGCCGCAGCCGTTCTCATAAGCCGCATTTGCAAGAATCGGCATAAAATCGGCATGCTCGGTGGGGCATTCACAGACAAGCTTCTGTCCGTCATTTAAATCAACGCCGATTTTAACAAGAACCTCGGCGTATTCTTTCTTCATTTGTTCGAGAGATTTCATCTTGAGCACCTCACTTAATCACAATCGAATTGATTGACTCCTCGAAAGCCTCGGCATAATCGTCGGCGCCTGCTCTCGTGTAACAGAATGTCACAGAGCCCGCAGAAGAATCAAAGGTGTACTGGTCTTGAGTATAGGTAAGATTTTCGCTGATATATGACGTTACAATATGAACGCAGTCGTAACCGTTTACTTCAGTATCCTCGTATGTGTATACGGTTGCCTTGCAGTCCTCGCCAAGCTTCTCTTCAAGTCCCGAGACAATCTGCTCCTTGATAGAGTCCTGATATTCTCTTAGCACATCAAGCTGTTTCTCATCGGTATAGCCGACAGAAATATAAGAAGCGCAGTCATCGGGATAATCCTTTGTACAGAAAACAACCTGATTTTCATACCTCTCATTTCTCATCCAGCCGTCCGGAACACTTAGCTCGAAGGTATCGGCTACGTAAGTGCCCTCCTGCTTGGTTGCGTAGGTGTGGCTGTAACAGCCTGTGAAGGACAGGCAAACAGCCGCAATCATAACGGTTAAGAGCATTATTCTGAACGTTCTTTTTTTCATAGTCCACATTCCTTATCTTTGGTAATCTAATTTGTGTGCATATGGCACTAAACCCACGGTCAAAAGACCATGGGTCGTTTTTCGGTATCAAAGTATGGAGTATTCTCCGCTTTCAGTCTCTGTGACAGAAACACTGAAAAATTCCTTAAGTGCCTTTACGGTATCGTAAGTGTCCTTTGAGCCTGCCGTCTCGCAAGAAGAATGCATGGCAAGCTGAGGAATACCTATATCTACCGTGTTGAGCGATACATGTGCGTTGGAAAGATTTCCGAGCGTGGAGCCGCCTGCCATATCGGAACGGTTATGGAAAACCTGATACGGAACAGCCGCCCTCTCGCAAATTCTCTTGAACACGGCCGCACTTATTGCGTCGGTTGTGTACTTCTGGTTAGCGTTAAACTTGATAACAAGACCTTTGTTAAGATAGTTTCTGTTAGTCGGGTCTGTCTTATCAGGATAGTTCGGATGAACGGCATGAGCGTTGTCACAGCTTACCATGAACGAATCGGAAAGTCTGCGGATGAAGTCCTCACCGTTTCCGTTGAGTGCAAGATTAATTCTTGTGAGCGTGTCATAAAGGAAGGTTGAGCAAGCGCCCTGCTTTGTGCCGCTTCCGACCTCTTCGTTGTCAAAAACAGCCGCAACCTTGATTGAATCGGACTTTTCGCTCTCGACAATTGCCTTCATGGCAGAGAAAGCACACTGCAAATCGTCAAGCTTCGGCGACATGATAAATTCGCCGTCAGCTCCGACAAAAGCTCCCTTCTGTCTGTTGTAAAGGAAAAGGTCGGTGGAGAGAATATCCTCTGAGTTTATGCCCAGCTCCTTGGAGATGACCTCGGCAAGGCTTGCGTTCTCGTTTCCGATAAGCGGAAGCATATCCTTCTGAGCATTGAACTTGTAGCCGCTGTTAATCTCACGGTTCATGTGAATGGCAAGATTGGGAATACAGCAGAAATCTCTGTCGAGATTGAGAAGCGTCGACTTGATTCCGTCACCGGATTTAATCACTACTCTGCCTGCGATTGAAAGCGGCTTGTCAAACCATGTAGACATGATCATTCCGCCGTAATTCTCGACATTAAGCTTGGTGTAGTTGCCCTCGACCTTCATCTCGCCGATTTCTTTAATCTTGAAGGTCGGCGAATCGGAATGAGCCGCAGCGATGTTAAAGCCGGGAAAGCACTCCTTTTCGGGAATCTCGAAAGCAATGACGGATGAGTAATTTCTTGTTGTGAAATACTTTCCGCCCTCCTCGATTCTTCTGTCCCATCTCTCCTTCTCGCTCAGCTCCTCATAGCCGTTCTCAAGAAGATACTTTTTGATATTGTCGACAGCGTGAAACGGGCTCGGACTTCTGTTGATGAAATCGAGCAGTTCTTCGTTTGTCTCTCTGTAATCTTTCTCGTTATATACTGACATAATCAGCACCTCTTTTGCTCTTAGCTTTTACAACTGAAATAACTGAAATTCACATATCACTTGAGATTGAAATCCGGAATGAATTTCTCTCCCTTTGATTTTCTGTCCTGGACAAAGCCGTCTAAACCGAGCTCCTCCATTTTATCGAGAACCTTGTCGTATTCCCGTCTTGTAATTCCTCGGTTCAGTTCCGGATATTCCTCAAATTCTCCTATCGGAGTGTACTGTGCCATAAGCGACACGGGCACCTGTGGGAATTTCTCCTTTATCCTCTCGAGAACCTTAATGCTGTTTTTGGTGTGAAGCGGCAAGATTAAGTGGCGGATAATCACGCCTTTTTTCATCAAACCGTCTTCATCATATATATTTTCAGGCTGTTCACGAAGCATTTCCTCTATCGCATTTTCGCAGACAGTCGGATAATCATTAACCTTTGAGAGCTTTCTTCCGAGCTCCTCCTCGGCATACTTGAAATCGGGAAGATAAATATCCACAAGTCCCTCAAGCATTTTGAGAGTCTCGATTTTCTCGTAGCCGCCGCAGTTGTAAACCACGGGAACAGGCAGTTTCTTAATCGAAAGAGCCTCTGCGATTTTGTCGGCATAGTGAGTAGGCGTGACAAGATTGATGTTATGAGCGCCCTTATCGACAAGCTCAAAAAACATATCGCTAAGCTCCTTTGGACTTACCTTTCTGCCTTGGTTCTCCCCCGTGCTTATCTCGTGATTTTGGCAAAAAATGCATCTCAAGCTGCAGCCCGTGAAAAAGACCGTTCCCGAGCCTCTCTTGCCGCTTATCGGCGGTTCCTCCCAGAAATGAAGGTCGCTTCTTGCTACGGTGACTTCTTCTCCCCTTGCACAAAAGCCAAGCGACTTCGACCTGTCGACGCCGCATTCCCTCGGGCAAAGCGTGCACGGCTTACTCATTTTTATCCGTCTCACAAAGCTGCATCACAGCGATATTAGCTCCACGCTGACCTCTTGTCTTGCGGTGTGAGAAAATCAAATCGGAATTTTCATAGCTGTCTACGTTTCCGATAAAGATATTTTCTTCTTTTACACCGGCTCTTAAAAGGTACTCACGGTTTACATTCCAGAGATTGACATGATATTTACCGTTCTTGTTGTCGATAATGTACTTGTCCATTCCTTCGATGCTGTAAAACTCGTCGGCACACGGCTTATCCACCTCGAATGACTTCGGGCCGATAGACGGGCCTATCGCCGTAATCAGCTTTTCGGGATTCGAGCCGAACTCATCCTGCATTCTTCTGACCATGGTTCCTGCCATATCGGCAGCCGTACCTCTCCAGCCTGCATGTGCAAGACCTATCGCACGGTTCTCGGGGTCATAGAAATAAAGCGGAACGCAGTCTGCCGCATAAATCACAAGGGAAACTCCCTCTTCGTTTGTGCAAAGACCGTCTATGCTCTCCATGTCCTTCGGCTTATCAATTCCGATGCCACACTCGTTTTTCGTCACGCGTCTGATGTTTGTGTGATGATCCTGAGCACCGGCAACAAGGCTTTTCTTCTCAATTCCGAGTCCATTGCAGAAAATCTCGAAATTCTCGTGAACGATGTCGTCATCATCGCCTCGTCTGAGCCCCAGATTCATTGCGGCAAAAACCCCCTCGCTTTTTCCTCCGATACGGGTTGAAAAAGCGTGCTTTAAGCCATCTGTTTCATCAAATCTCGGAAAACTGAGGTAGCCGGCACCGCCCTTGACGCTCAGCTTCATATCTCCGACCGTGCCGGAAACTGCTATTCTCGGCTTCTCGATAACGGGAAGCGGAACTGATTTCTTTGTCACTGTAATTCCCTCATATTTCTGCTTTAGCTGAACTCTGCCCGAAAAGCTGTAACCGCAGCTGCGGCAACGGAAATTCGCCGTGAATTTCTTGTTTCTTACAGCCCACTTCGAGCTTCTTTGACATTCGCCGCCGCACTTCTCGCAAAGAAAAACCTTAAGCTGTTTTTTTGCCTCGGGATGCTCCATGTCGCAGATGAAGCTCGTGCGGAATGTCATTTTCTTATAAAACTCGGGGTCTACCGCATCCTGTACGAAGCTTTTTATTCTTCTTTTATCGTAGATGCTTTTTAGAATCTCGAGTGTGATGAGGCTGTCTCCCAAGGCTCTGTGATGCTTGATTTTGGAAATATCGAGCCTTAGGATTTCAGCCGCATGGTTAAGTCCCAGCTGCTCGCCGCTCAAATCAAGTCCGAGCTCCTTTTCGCAGTAACGCTGGGCGTCTATATATTTTGTTAAAAAAGGTATTTTTTCGCTGCCGTTAAAATATCGGCAGTTTTCGATGAGCGTCTGAATATCTGTGATTCCCCAGGTCATAAGCACCGAGGTCCCCGCCCAACGCTTGAATTTTCCGACAACCTGCGTAAAGGGTCTTGCGTCTCTGAGGTTTTCGTCACTTATATGCGTCAAATCGGAAACAACAGAATTTATCTTCTTTCCGACCGACAGCTTGACGAACGATGCAAAGGTATCGGTTATATTGAGATTTTCATCACATTTAACCGCACCGAACTCGATTATCTCATTGATAAATCCGCCCAATTTATGTGAGTATGCCGCATTCCATTCAAGGTCAAGTATTACAATATCCATGGCTCACCTCCGATCTGTCTTTTGTATTTTTATTGCTCTGCTGAAAATATTTTCGGCAATCGGCTTATGCCTTCTTGTTTCTGTTCTGAGATTTAAGTCTTAATTCCTTGTCGAGAATAATCTTTCTCATTCTGATGTTCTTAGGAGTTACCTCAACGAGCTCATCGTCTGCGATGAACTCAAGGCACTGCTCGAGTGAAAGAACGGTGTGCGGAACAAGTCTCAAAGCCTCGTCGGCACTGGAGGAACGTGTGTTGGTAGCGTGCTTCTTCTTGCAAACGTTAACAACGATATCCTCGTTCTTCGGGTTCTGACCGACGATCATACCCTCGTAAACCTCAACACCGGCACCGATGAAGAGCTTGCCTCTGTCCTGAGCGTAGAAAAGTCCGTAAGCTGTGGACTCACCTGTCTCGTGGGCAACGATTGAGCCCTGATTTCTTGACTGAATCTCTCCCTTATACGGCTCGTAACCGTCAAAGAGGTTGTTCATGATACCGTTTCCGTTGGTATCTGTGAGGAACTCGGAGCGGTAGCCCATAAGTCCTCTTGCAGGAATTCTGAATTCGAGGTGGGTTGTACCTGTGTCTCTTGTACCCATGTTGAGAATTTCAGCCTTTCTTGAACCGAGTTTCTCCATAACGGCACCGACATAGTTATCCGGAACCTCAATCATAAGGAGTTCCATCGGCTCAAGAAGCTGGCCGTTCTCGTCCTTCTTCATGATAACCTTAGGTGTGGAAACCTGGAACTCGTAGTCCTGTCTTCTCATCTGCTCGATAAGAATGGAAAGGTGAAGCTCGCCTCTGCCCGAAACCTTGAATGCGTCTGTGGTCTCTGTCTCCTCAACTCTCATCGCAACGTTTGTCTCGACCTCTTTGAAAAGTCTGTCACGAAGGTTTCTTGATGTAACGTACTTACCCTCTCTGCCTGCGAAAGGAGAGTTGTTGACCATGAAAATCATGGAAACAGTCGGCTCGTCAATCTTAACAAACGGGAGCGGCTCAACGCAGTTGTGGTCACAAGCAGTCTGACCGATTGTGAGATCTGCAATACCGGAAACACAAACGATGTCACCGACAGTTGCCGACTCGTACTCAACTCTCTTCAAGCCTTCGAACTGATAAAGCTTGGAAATTCTTGCGTTGTACTTCTCCTCGTCACCGCCGCAAATTGTGACGTTCTGACCTACCTTGAGTGTGCCTCTCTCAACTCTGCCGACACCGATTCTGCCGACGTAATCATCATAATCGATATTGGAGAAAAGAACCTGAGTAGGGGCGTCTGCGTCACCTGTGGGAGCAGGAATCTCCTTGATGATTGTCTCGAAGAGCGGAGTCATATCTGTGCCGCCCTCCTCAGGGTCATATGTAGCATATCCGTCTCTTGCGGAAGCGTAAACAACAGGGAAATCGCACTGCTCCTCGTCTGCACCGAGCTCGATGAAAAGATCGAGAACCTCGTCTACAACCTCAGCCGGTCTTGCACCGGGACGGTCAATCTTATTTAAAACAACAACAGCCTTCTTTCCGAGTGAAAGAGCCTTCTTAAGAACGAATCTTGTCTGCGGCATGCAGCCCTCGAATGCGTCGACGAGCAGAAGAACGCCGTCAACCATCATAAGAATACGCTCAACCTCACCGCCGAAGTCTGCGTGGCCGGGGGTATCAACGATGTTGATTTTTGTATCGCCGTACATAACGGCTGTGTTTTTGGAAAGAATTGTGATTCCTCTTTCTCTCTCGAGGTCACCCGAGTCCATGACTCTCTCTGCGACCTGCTCGTTAGCTCTGAAGACATGGCTCTGCTTCAAAAGCTGGTCGACCAGTGTTGTCTTACCGTGGTCAACGTGAGCGATAATTGCGACGTTTCTAAGGTTTTCTCTTGATGTAATTGCCATAAAACTTTCTTCCTCTCTATATGGAAAATGAAAATAAAGTCTAAATAAAGTCTAATATCACGAATTTATATTTTATCACAAAGAACTTATTTTGTGAACATATTGCAAATTAAAAGATTGAATGACAAATGTTTAAATTTATGTTATTATTGACTACACTAAAAGATAATTCTCTTGACTAAAGGAGTATAAAAATGCAAAACCGTTTTATCGAAGCAGGTAAAATCGTAGGCACTCACGGAATTAAGGGTGAAATGAAGGTTGAGTCTTGGATGGATTCCCCCGAGGTGCTCAAAAAAATAAAAAAGCTCTATCTGAACGGCGGAGAAAAGGACATAGGTCTTCTCTCTTCAAGAGTACATAAAAATCAGGTTCTTATCACGGTTGAGGGAGTCACAGACCCGTCCAAAGCAGACACCTACCGCGGAAAAACCGTCTATGCCGACAGAAACGACATCAAGCTGCCAAAGGGAAAATATTTCCTTTGCGATTTACTCGGGCTTGAAGTCTATGACGCAGAAAGCGGCGTTCTTTACGGAAAAATCAAAGATATCATTCAGGCTCCCGCAAACGATGTTTATGTCATATCAAACGGAAATAAAGAATACCTCTTCCCTGCCGTAAAGCCGATGATTAAAAGCACAGACATAGAAAACGGCAGAATCGACATCATGCCGATACCGGGTATTTTTGACGATGATACAGTCGAGGATAAAGCCGATGAGAATTGATTTAATCACTTTATTCCCCGATATGTGCGAGACAATCCTTAATGAGAGCATAATCGGCAGAGCAAGAAAAAAAGGCTTTCTTCAGGTCTGCTTTCATCAACTGAGAAACTACGCCCACGATAAGCACCAAAGAGTGGACGACTGCCCGTTCGGCGGAGGAAAAGGAATGCTTTTAAAGCCCGAGCCGATCGCCGAGGCTATTGATGTTCTTTCGGAGCATCTGGGAGAAAAGCCGTATGTCATATATATGTCCCCCCGAGGAAAAGTTCTCAATCAGGAAAAGGTAAAAGAGCTCTCTGCCCACGACAACCTGTGCATTCTTTGCGGTCACTATGAGGGAATCGACGAGCGTATAATCGACGAATATGTAGACGAGCAGATTTCATGCGGCGACTATGTTCTCACAGGCGGAGAGATGCCGGCTATCATCTTGACCGACGCTGTCAGCCGTATGATACCGGGAGTTCTTGCCGAGGACACCTGCTTCACGGAGGAAAGCCACTTCAGCGGTCTTCTCGAGTATCCGCAGTACACAAGACCCGCCGTTTTCCACGGCAGAAGCGTCCCCGAAACCTTAGTGTCCGGAAACCACGCCAAGGTAGAAGAATGGAAAAGAAAGAAAAGTCTCGAAATCACACTTTCGTGCCGTCCCGATATATTGGAGACAGCTCAGTTAACAAGTGAGGACAAAAGGTATCTTTCGACACTCAAGAACGAAAGATAAGGGATTTTTTAAATCTTTTTCACAGAAATAAACTCACATCCTGAAAAATTTGTATAATATTGACCTATAATTGACGGTTTTGGCGAATTAACGAATTCCGAAAAAGTTAAATTTTCGTAAATTTTTGGTCAATGTTGCACAAATGAGAAATTACTAAAATAAGTTTTATCGTTCAAGCAAACGAAAATCAGCATTTTTTATTGACTGAATTTTTAATTGTGCTATAATTCTAATAGTTTTTAATTCAGCAAATCACACCCATAAATATCTATCTAACTAAAAACTTAGGAGAGTGAATCAAAATGTACGATAAGGAAGTCTTAGTCGAAAATCAGGTAGGCTTACACGCTCGTCCGGCAACATTTTTCATCCAGAAGGCAAACGAGTTCAAGTCATCCATCTGGGTTGAGAAGGAAGAGAGAAGAGTTAACGCAAAGTCCCTTCTCGGTGTTCTTTCACTTGGCATTGTAGGCGGCACAAACATCCGCATCATTGCTGACGGTGCTGACGATGAGGAAGCTGTTGAGAGCCTCGTAGCTCTTATCAAGTCCGGTTTCGTTGAGTAATCGTGCAAATTTGTGACAAACAAATAAGCTAAGCTTAGGGTCATCCTTCGGGATGACCCTATTTTTTCTATTCACACATTATTCACTCATTATTCTTGCTTTTATTATATTTTTAAATTAAAATTATGATATATAATATTGTTTGGAGGAAATCTTGTATATGGCAAAAATACTTATTGTCGATGACGACAAAAATATATGCGAGCTTTTAAGGCTCTATATCGAAAAAGAAGGCTTCGAGACCAAAATCGCAAACGACGGCAAGCAGGCAATCGACGAATTTAACTCGTTCAATCCCGACCTCGTTCTTCTCGACCTCATGCTCCCCGTCCTTGACGGCTGGCAGGTTTGCCGTGAGATAAGAAAGACGAGCGAATGCCCGATTATCATGCTCACAGCAAAGGGCGAAGTGTTCGATAAGGTTTTGGGTCTTGAACTCGGTGCCGACGACTACGTTGTTAAGCCGTTTGAGTCAAAGGAAATCGTAGCGAGAATCAATGCCGTCCTCAGAAGAACGGGCAAGAAAGAGGGCGAGGCTGTAAAGCAAGTAAATTACGACAAGCTTTCAATCAACCTCACAAACTACGAGCTCAAGGTTAACGGCGTTCAGGTGGACACTCCGCCAAAAGAAATGGAGCTTATTTATCACCTTGCTTCAAACCCGAACCGTGTTTTCACCCGTGACCAGCTTCTTGACGAGGTCTGGGGCTTTGATTACTACGGCGACTCGAGAACAGTCGATGTTCACGTCAAGCGACTTCGTGAGAAGCTTGAGGGAGTCTCCGATAAGTGGGCGCTCAAAACCGTTTGGGGCGTCGGCTACAAGTTTGAAGTAAAGGAATAAATTATGAGAAAATCGTTATTTCGCAAATACTTGTGGGTGACGATGGCAACTCTTCTGATAAGCTACATCATTCTCGGCTCAATCACCTCTGTCCTTTTCACACGTTACTGGACAAACGAGAGCCGAAGCACCCTCATAGGCGATGCAACAAGCATTGCTAAATTTTGCTCGCAGTTCACAAATTACGACGAAAAGGACGGTTACTCTCTGAATATTCAGGCAACATCAGCATTAACGGATATTATCTCCGAAAACATGGATGCCGATATATTTGTAACCGACCAAAACGGCAAGAGACTTCTGGGTGTCTACTCATGCAGCGGTCTTGACGGCAACTCACTCGGAAATGTCGACCAAGCTTTTGTCGATGACGCAATGTCGGGCTACACGGAATTTCGCTCGAATTTTGGGAATTCCTACAACCGAGACTATCTCACAATCGGCGTTCCGCTTGTCGTAACAGATTCAAACGGAGAGGAACACACCGTAGGCGCCGTTTTTGCGGCAACCGTTTCCAAGAGCTTTCAGAATTACAGACAGGACACCGTAAGAATTTTCGTTTTGGCGGCACTTGTCACCTTTATCGTTTCTTTCTTCCTTGTCTGGGCGTTCACCTATAAAATGGTTAAACCGCTTCGTCAGATGTCAGCCGCCGCAAAGGCATTCGGAGACGGTGACTTCTCAATCCGTGTTCCCGATGACCGTGACGACGAAATCGGCGAACTGGGCCATGCGTTCAACAATATGGCAAACTCCCTTTCCGACTCCGAGGGAATGAGAAGAAGCTTCATTGCCAATGTTTCTCACGAACTTAAAACCCCGATGACGACCATCGCAGGCTTCATTGACGGTATTTTGGACGGAACAATCCCGCCCGAAAGACAAAACTATTACCTCAAAATCGTTTCCGATGAGGTCAAGCGTCTTTCAAGACTTGTCCGCTCCATGCTCAATCTCTCGAGAATTGATTCGGGCGAGCTGAAAATCAATCCCGTCAACTTTGATTTGACCGACACCGTCTTCCAGACGGTTCTCACCTTCGAGCAGAAGATAGACGAGAAGAAAATCGAGATAAGAAATCTTGAGAACGCAATCCCCATGACGGTCTACGGCGATCAGGATTTACTGCATCAGGTTATCTACAACATCGTGGAAAATGCCGTCAAATTCACAAACGAGGGCGGCTACATCTCGTTCACTCTTGCCGACAGCATCGACAGAGCATGTCTTTCAATCGAGAACAGCGGAATGGGAATTGCGTCAGAGGATTTGCCGAGAGTTTTCGACAGATTCTACAAGACGGACAAATCAAGATCCCGTGATAAAAACGGTCTTGGTCTGGGTCTCTTCCTTTGCAAGACAATACTCAAGCTTCACGGCGGAGACATAACGGTTTCTTCGGTGGAGAACGAATACTGCCGATTTGACCTTTACATCCCCAAGCCGGTCAATAATCAGAAAAATCCCGATAAGGTTATCAATCTGTCAGATTCGATTGACGATGACATTCAGGACGTCGACATCTGACGAAAGGAAATAAAAATGTTTGACAGAAAAGAAAAGAACCCCGACAAGGTCGAGAAAGAAAAAACAGCTGAAACTGCTGAAACAGAAACAGCCGCAGAAGAAATAAAAGAAGAAACGGCAGAAAGCTCTTCTTCGGACTCTTCGGTAGCACAGGAAGCACCGATTGAAGCAAGCGAGACTGTAAGCGCCGCCGAAAGCGAAGAACCTCAAACAGCACCTAATGAGGCAGAAATGCCAAACCCACAGCCTCAGGCAGAGACAGAAACTTACCCTCAGCAAAACGCACCGCAGAACCCTCAGCCATATCAAGGCACATATCCGCAGTACGGCGGATATGCTCCGTATCCGCAAGGAGGATTTGTCTATCCGCCTCAGGCACAGCAGACGGCTCAGGGCACAAACAACGCTCAGCAGAATCCGCAGCCTTATCCACAGCAGGGATATTACGGACAGTATCCGTATAATGCGCCGCAGCCGCAGAACATGCCGTATGCACCTTCTCAGATGCCGCCACAGAATATGCCGTATCCGCAGGGATCTCAGCCGTATGTGCAGAATATTCCGTATACTCAAAACGGCGCACCGATGCCGCCGATGTATCCCCAGGTGCCGCCTCAGCAACCCATGAAGAAAAAGATGAAGGGCGGAACTAAATTCTTTATTTTCGTTCTCTTCTTCCTATTTATTTTTGGTGGCGGAGTGTTCACCTATTCGCTCATATCCGAAAGAGGAAATGTTCCTGTCGTGAACCAAACCGAAGAAAAATCCGAGCCAAGCGGCTCTGTATACAGCACTCCGACACCCTCACCGAACGAGGACAGCGAAAACTCAGAGGGCAGTACTCCGAACGGCGATGACAAGAACGGCGAATCAAGCGAAAGCTCTGAGGGCTCTGAAAGTCCGCAGACCGTTGAGCCTGACATAGACGTAACACCGTACACGGACGGCATCACAATCACAAAGAAGCCAAGCGGCTCAGAGCTTTCCGCAGAAGAGGTTTACGCTAAAGTTCTTCCGTCAACCGTAACGGTTTATTCCAAAGTTGCTACCACAACAGGCGATTACAGCGAGAGCTACGGCACGGGAATTTTCATCACGGAAAACGGTTACATCGTAACAAACTCTCACGTTGTAAACAATACAAAATCGACAATCGTTTCAATCACCACCAGCGACGGCACCGAGCACGACTGCGTTATAGTCGGCTTCGACAAGACTACCGACCTTGCAATCTTGAAGATTGACGGAAACGGCTACACTCCTGCCGAATTCGGTGACGCAGACGAGCTTTCAATCGGCGAATGGGTCATAGCAGTCGGAAATCCGGGCGGAACAGAGTTTTCCGGTTCTCTCACACGAGGCGTTATCTCGGGACTTGACAGAACAGTCGGAAGCTACTCCTCAAACGGCATGACCTACATTCAGACTGACGCCGCAATCAACCCCGGTAACTCGGGCGGCCCCCTTGTAAATATGTACGGTCAGGTTGTCGGTATCAATTCCTCCAAGATAGTCGCCGACTACTATGAGGGCATGGGATTCGCAATCCCTGTATCCAAGGCAAAGGACATCATCGACCAGCTTCTCTCAACAGGTTACGTAGAGGGCAGAGTCCGTCTGGGAATCACGGGAATGAACTATCAGGATTTCACTCTTCAGGGCGTTGAAATCGTAAGCATAGAAGAGAATTCAGGCTTTGCCGGCACAGACGCAAAGGAAGGTGATGTCATCACGGCTGTCGACGGAAACGAAGTCACAAGCCTCACCACTCTTGCAAATGCACTTCTTTCCTATTCACCGGGCGACACCTGCGAAGTGACAATTGTCCACCCGGCGAACGGCAACGAATATAAGGTTACTATCACCTTGCTTGCCGACGAGGGCGAAACTCAGAAATAATATTACCCAATCGGAGATATTCTTCAAAAAAAGAATATCTCCCTTTTTTGTTGTATTCTTTGAGCCTTGGACTCATAATCCATAATTGATAAATCCCCCGTGTTATGGTATAATTAATAGATGCAAAATTCAATTTTACTCGGTTAACAAAAATCTCAAAGGAGAAATATAATGAATTTACCTAATAAGCTTACCCTTCTTCGAGTTATACTCGTTCCGTTTTTCGTGTTCTTTTTGATGGCAACTTTCATTCCTCACAGCTACCTTATAGCTTTGATAATCTTTGCCGTCGCATCCTACACAGATCACCTTGACGGAAAAATTGCCCGCCGTGACCACCTCATCACGAACTTCGGAAAATTCATGGATCCCCTTGCCGACAAAATTCTTGTCATGGCTGCCATGATATGTTTTGTCGCACTGGGTCACACAAACCCTTATTTTGTAATCATCATCATGTTCCGTGAGTTCGCAGTCACATCCATAAGACTTGTCGCCGCATCAAGCGGAACTGTCATTGCCGCAAACAACTGGGGCAAGGCAAAGACCGTCACCCAGATTATCGCTATTTTGGTGGTTCTCGTTCTTCAGTATGTCCTTCAGCTCGGACTTTGCACCGCTTACTCCGGTCTCTTCTATGTAATCGGCGAATGCTTTGTCGGACTTTGCACACTCATGGCACTCATTTCAGGTATCATCTACATCAAGGACAACTGGAATGCAATTGCAGATTTTAAGTAATCGAAAAAATGAATATTTATTTTATTGACTACGAAAACACCAAACTACACGGGCTTTACGGCATAGAAAAGCTCGGAAGATTTGACAAGGTCATAATCTTCTATTCCGAAAACGCTCAGAGCATAACTATTGACTGCATGAAGTCAATCCACGACACCAAGGCAAAGGTTACGCTTGAACATGCGGAAATCGGCAGACATGATTTTCTTGATTTTCAGCTTTCCTCCTACCTCGGCTATATGGCTCGCAAACACTCACGTGCTGACTTTTTCATCGTCAGTGCGGACAAGGGCTACGAGTGCCTTGAAAGCTTCTGGAAGAATAAGGGCGTAAATGTTACGCTTATTCCGAATATAGCAAACGAAGAGGAAAAACCGACAACCGAAAGCAAGCCGACCAAAAGCGAAAAATCCGTTTCTTCCAAGACGGGCAAATCGTCATCGGGAACAAAAAAAGCGTCCAAAAAGAAAGCCGCTACCCCCACAACGCCAAAAGCAACGGTCAAGCTTTCTAAAAAAAGCGGTACCCTAAGCAAAAAAAATCTTCCGTCAGCCACAAAACAGACGAAAGAAAATAAATCGGAAATCAAGACAGAAACAAAATCCAAGGCTAAATTTGAGACTGAAGCTGAAATAAAATCTGAGATTAAATCAGAAATTAAATCAGAAATTAAATCAGAAATTAAGTCTCCGATTGTATCAAATAGCATAAAGGAAACACAGCCGGCAAACAAGCCCACTGCACCTGTTGCGGAGAAGCAAGCGGAAAAATCGCCCACCATATCCCTTTACTCGAAGCTTGAGGCGCCTACCGCCAAGCAAAAAGAAGAGCCGATTAAAGACGAAAAAGCCCCAGTCTCTCTGGCTGAAATAAAGCCTAAAAACACAAGCCTTGCCACCGTCAAGAAAGAGACAAGCACCGCACTTGCCAAGACAGACTCAAAGACAACAAACTCTGCGGTCAAAAACGACAGTGGCGACAAAACCGCCGATAATCTCATTTCACTTCTCGGCGACCGAGAAAAAGCCGAAACCGTGAACAAGATTCTCGCCAAAACAAAAGATAAAGCCGAGGTTCACAACAGGCTTCAGCAAATTTACGGCGCACAGGCAAAGACAGTTTACGATAAAATCGCTCCGCTTCTTACTTCAAAGCCATCTGTGCCTGCAAACAAGAAAGCCTCTGCTCCCGCCACCTACAACAGTGAAAACTATGCCAAATACTACCGACGGGTTCTCGAACTCGTCCACAATGCGAACGAGGCTAAAATCGCAACGGAGATTATTCTTACCGCCAAAAGCAAGAATAAGGTGCACACCCGCTTACAGCAAAGCATCCACGACAGCTCCAACACAAGGGCAAGTGAAATTTATAAGCTCATCAAGCCAATTCTTGACGAAGTTTTCAATTAAACTAACAAATAACAAAATGATTTTTGCGGAAGTCTATCAAGCCTTCCGCTTTCATTTTGCCCAGCTCCTTTGAAAGCGCACTTCTGTCAAGATTTAAGTACTCCGCCATTTGCTCACGGTTCATGGAAATATCAAAGCTGTTTGAGCCGTGAATTTCCGCTTGATAAGAAAGAAAGCTCATCAGTCGCTCACGGATTTTCTTCGGCGAGGAATGGAATATCTTTTGCGAAAGTCCGATGTTCATTCCCGCACTTATTCTAAGCATGTTGGATACCGCCCGTGCCGCCGCATCGTTACCCGTTTCGTTAAGGGAAAGAAGTCGGGGAACATTCAGAAAAAGTATCTCGCTTTTTTCTTCTGCCAAAGCATTCACCATAAGAGGTCTGTTTCCGTCTATCGCATAGGACTCGGCAAACACTCCGCCCCGTCCCGTCAGTCCCAGTATGGTGGAATTTCCCCACAAGTCGGAAAATTCTATCTTGACCTTGCCCGAAAGAACAAGGCACAAATCGCTTATCTTTTCGCCTGCCAAGAGAATGTACTCTCCCTTTTGGTAGGTTTTTGTTTTATATTCAAGTAACTTTATCAGCTCCTCAAGGTTATCTTCGGGAACACCACTGAAAAGCCTTGTTTCTGTTAAAAATTTAAAATTCATAATAATCCTTTTAAACTGTTGTCATAGCAACGGAATTTGTATTAAAATGATATTATAATGAACCCACAAAGTCAAGAAAGGGCGTAAAAACTTATGTTGAGACAGGTTATTCATATTGATGAGGAAAAGTGTAACGGTTGCGGAGCATGCGCAAATGCTTGCCACGAGGGAGCAATCGGAATGATAGACGGAAAAGCAAAGCTTTTGCGTGACGATTATTGTGACGGAATGGGCGACTGTCTGCCCGAGTGTCCGACAGGTGCAATCACATTTGAGACAAGAGAAGCCGCTGCTTACGATGAAAAGGCAGTTGAGGAACACAAGAAGCAAAAAGAGATGCAGAAGAAAATGCAGGAGTTCATCCATAATGCACCCGCAGGCGGATGCCCCGGCTCAAGAATGCGTCAGATGATAAGAAACGAAGAGCCAAACGAGGAAAGCGTCCCCGCCGCTCCTGCCGTCATAGGTTCACAGCTTAGAAACTGGCCTGTACAGATTAAGCTTGCTCCGATAAAGGCACCTTATTTTGACGGTGCAAAGCTGCTCATTGCGGCTGACTGCACAGCTTATTCTTATGCTAATTTCCACCAAGAATTTATCAAGGGCAAAACAACTCTCATCGGATGCCCCAAGCTTGATTCTGTCGATTACAGCGAGAAGCTCACAGAAATCATCAAGCAGAACGACATCACATCGGTAACAATCGTGAGAATGGAAGTTCCGTGCTGCGGCGGTCTTGAAATGGCTGCAAAGAAGGCTCTTATGGAAAGCGGAAAGTTCATCCCGTGGCAGGTTGTCACCGTGAACATTGACGGAAGCCTAAAAGACTGATTTTATAATCCACGCAAAAACTGCGAAGTGACATCCACACTTCGCAGTTTTATTTTTTCAAAGCTTATCAAAGCCCTTAACGGTCAATTTATCTTCACAAACAGAGAATTTGACATCCCATTTTGCAAAGCTCATTCCGTAAATTCTGTTTTCGTCACGCTGATAAGAAGGTCTGGGGTCTTCTCTCAGTGCTCCCACGAGAGTTTCGAGCTGTTCGTCCGTCATATCGGACGGCTTTTCGCAGTCAAGCTCAACGCTCAAAAAGTGATGCTTCACTCGCCCCGAAAAGCCCTCCTTTGCGTCCTCATGACAATCCGCCGCAATGTACGGCTTGATATCGAATATCGGCGTTCCGTTCATCATGTCTGCACCGCTCACAATAAGCACGGGCGCATCCTCGCAGTCGTAGTCTATGCAAATAAGCTTCAGCGAGGAAATTCCTATCGGATTGGGACGAAACGGCGATCTTGTCGCAAAAACACCCATCCGCTCGTTTCCGCCAAGTCTCGGCGGACGGACAGTCGGACTCCATGTGTCCCTGTGATTTTCGGAGAAATCCCATATCACCCAGATGTGAGAATATTCCTCAAGCCCACGGAACGCCTCTTTGCGCCGGTATTCAGGCTCCATAACTATTCTTGCTATGTTGCTTTCAAGCCCCGACTGTCTCGGTATTCCGAATTTTGACGGAAAGTCCGTGTGTATTCTCGCGATATAATTAAGCTCTGTTTTATTTAGGCTCTTGTTATCTTTCATGTTCTCAAAGCCGGTATCACTCGGCAATCTCGTTCATCTCGTCAATAAGACCGTCAAACACCTTGATAGCCGAAAGAACAGGCTCCGGTGAAGCCATATCAACGCCCGCACCTCTCAAAAGCTCGATAGGCGTCTTGGAGCTTCCGCCGCTTAAGAATCCGATATAATCCTTTACGGCAGGCTCGCCCATAGTCAAAATCCTCTGGGAAAGTGCCATTGCAGCCGCAAATCCCGTTGAATACTGATATACATAATAATTGTAGTAGAAATGCGGAATTCTTGCCCATTCGTGAGAAATTTCGTCATCGATTACTATCTCGTCACCGAAATAAAGCTTCTGCAAATCACGGTAAATATTCGTGCATGCGTCCGCTGTGACGCCCTCGCCCCTCTCGTTGAGTTTGTTAATTTCAAGCTCGAACTCGGCAAACATACACTGACGGTAAAGCGTGGACTTGAACTGCTCGAGGAAATGATTGAGAATATATGCCTTCTGCTTCTTGTCCTCGGTTGTCTTAAGCAAATACTGCATGAGCAAAGCCTCGTTGCATGTCGAAGCGACCTCCGCAACGAAAATTACATAATCGGAGTAAACAGGCGGCTGATTGTGGCTCGAAAGATATGTGTGAACGGAGTGTCCCATCTCGTGAATAAGCGTGAAAACATCATTAAGCGTTCCGTGGAAGTTCAGAAGAATATTCGGATTCATTCCGTATCCGCCTGCGGAGTAAGCGCCGCTTCTCTTTCCCGGGTTCTCGTAAACATCAATCCATCTCTCACTAAGGCCCTTCTTGACGATAGCAAGGTAATCCTCGCCCATAGGCTCGAGTGCCTTCAAAATAAGCTCGCAAGCCTCCTCATAGGTGAAGTGCATGTCTACATCGGAGATAATCGGAGCATAAATATCATAAAAATGAAGCTCGTCCACCTTTAAAAGCTTTTTTCTGAGCTTGACATACTTGTACATCGAACTCATTCCGCTGTGAACCGCCTCAATGAGATTGGTGTAAACCTCTGTCGGAACCTCGGTATCGTCCAAAGCCGCCTCGAGGGTGTTGTTATATTTTCTTGCATCGGCAAAGAATTTCAACTGCTTAACCTGAGAAGAGAGCGTAGCCGCACATGTGTTGCGGAAGTTCTTGTAAGTTCCGTAAAGCGACTCATATGCTGATTTTCTGAGAACTCTGTCCGAGCTCATTTCAAGCGGAACGAAACTGCCGTGAGTTACGGCATGCTTGTTTCCGAGACTGTCGACCGCATCGGCAAATTTGAGGTCGGCATCGGCAAACATAGAATATGTAATTTCAGCCTGAGAAGCCATCTCGCCTGCCGCCGCCAAAAGCTCCTCCTCCTTTGGAGAAAGCGTGTGTTCTCTCTGTGCAAAAATCTGAGAAAGCTTTCTTCTGTAAAGCTCAAGCTCACCGCACTCCTTGTAGAAGTCCTCGATTTCCTCATCCGAAAGCGTCAAAAGCTCGGGAATGAACCAAGCGGTAGCGGCGTCAACGCTGACATAAAGGCTCATACTCTTGTTGGTATAATCCTGATATTTTGCCACACGGGTATCCTCATCGCTCTTTCTCTGAGCATAGTTCGAGATTTTTGAGAGAAGAATTTTCACTTCATCGTTGAGCTTAAGATAAGAAAGAAGTGTCTCGGCATTTTTAACCGCCTTTCCCTCATACTCCTTGATTTTCGGAATATAAGCCGCCGCCTCGTCAAGAGCCTTCTCGAATGCTTCGTCACTTTCGAACATCGAGCTTAAATCCCAGAGATATTTTTCTTCTATATTATTTCTTTCGACAATATCCATTTTATTCACCTTTCTTCGGTAATTTTTCGTAAAACTTAAGTTACCCACACTAAAGACAGATAACATCTTTGTAGATTATAACACCAAAAAAGTGTATATTCAATAAAAGTCTGAGCCCCACGGCTCTCACCGCAGGGCTCAAAGGATTCAGCCTAAGCCGAATTTATTTTTGATTAATTTAATTTTTATCACTCACCGAACTCAACCGTGATTTCCTCGACATCAATATCATCGTAAGTGTCCATATCACTGAGACTAATCTCCATATCAAGAGTTTTGATATCGTTGTAATCCTTTATATCAAGATCCTCGGCGCTTGTGTAAATTGTAGCATCATAATACATCTTACAGCCTGCCGCAACATTAGGATAGAAGCTTAAGTCAGCGGCTGTGTCATTGATATAAGTCTTATTGTATGATGAAGATATGCTTATGTCCTTGTCAGAATTATTCTCAATATAGAACTTAATCACACCTGCATCGTAATACTTATCCTCGACAACCTTTTTGCAAATAATCTTGACATCATTGGCATCATAAATCACAACACCGCTGTCGTCATACTTCTGATTAAAAGTACCGTCTGCGCTCGTCTTGACGCTTACCGTCTTGCTCTCGCCGATATCGTCATAGCTGTCATCGTCATAAGCCTTAACCTTGATATCGATATTCGCAATCGTTCCTATATCAAATGATTCAAGGTCTGAGAAATAGATATTACAGCTGTCGTTAAGCTTTTTGCCAGCGTCTACCGTGCCATAAACATAGCCGTAATCGTACATTATTCCGTTTATGCTGAAAAGTGAAGTGCTGACATTTACCGTCTTGTCGGAGTCGTTCTTAATCGTGTAAGAAAGCACGTACTTTCCGTAGTCTTCGTCATCATCGTACTTAAGCTTGTTAGCCGTCACCGTGACGCCGTTCTCGTTGAAAAGTTCTGTTTTCTCGATAGTGACCTCATCGTGAACACTCGGGTCGGAATCAGGCAAAGTCTTTGAGTCTGTCTTCTTATCCGCCTTGGAATCGGACTTTTTAGAAGACTCTGTCTTTGAAGATTCCGTCTTGGAAGTCTCCGTTTTAGAGGATTCAGACTTAGATGACTCCTTTTTGGAAGATTCACTCTTGGACGATGCCGAAGAATCATCACTCTGAAGATCCTTGTAGGTATCGGAGTCTTCCTTCACGAAGGTGAGCTTCATGTCCTCAATCTCTATCGACAGAAGATCCCCGTCAATTTTGTAGGAAAGCTTCTCACCGTCGCTTGAAAACTCCTTGTCGTTCCACTCGAATTCTTCATCTTCGCCGTCAGAACTCAAAATTCCTGTTCCGTCTTTGTTGAGCTCTATGAATGTGCTTTCAGGATCGTAATACTCCTTGAGACCGCTGTACTCGACTTTTACGCCTTCAGTTTCGACTGCGTAAAGGAAGTATTTTCCGGTCTTGTCCGACTTTTTTGTCGCACTCGATGCGCTCACAAAACCACAGCTTATAACCAAGCAGAACGCAAGCACATAAGCTAAAAGTCTGTTTGTCTTTTTCATGGCTATACCCCCAAAATGTAATTTATAACTAAAGCAAAGTCTTCTCTGCTTTAATATCAATTGTAATATAGTATATAGATAGAACAGTAAAACCAAGTATCGTTTTTCAGATTTGCTTAGAGTGCATATCAATAAATATTAAATTTTCAAAGTATTGTGATTATGCTGTTTTCAGACCTTGTCCTCGTCACCGAACGGATCGCCGCACTCGGGGCAGAACTTAGGCGGATTCTTCGGATCATCGGGAACCCAGCCGCACTTACTGCACTTGTAGCTCGCAGGTGCCTCCGGCTTTTTTGCTCCGCATTCCATGCAGAATTTGCCTGTGTTCAGAGTTCCGCAAGAAACGCATGTCCAAGAGCTTGTCTCGGGCTTTTTCGTGCCGCACTCGGGGCAGAATTTTCCCGTGGCACTCTTGCCGCATGTCGGACAAGTCCAAGCGGAAACCGCGTTTGTTTTCGGCATCTGCGGCTGAGAAGCCGCCCTCTGTGACTGCTCTGCTCCCATCTGATAAAGATTTTGCGTATTTACGCCCGAGCCGCCGGCCATATTCATTCCCATAAATCCGACAGCGGCGCCAGCAGAATTCTTTGCGGCATCCTGCATCGCCTGAGCCTGTGCTCCGACAAGATGAGCCGCCGCCATGGTAGGATCTCGGAATGCGGCATTTCTCTGCATTTCCTTGATTGTCTTCTCGTCGTTCTCGTCTGCCTTTACGCTCGAAACGCCGAAGGACACAATCTCAATACCACGGAGATTTCTCCACTTTGCGGAAAGAACCTCGTTAAGGCTGTCCGCAAGCTCTGTCGTGTGACCCGGAAGAGCCGAATAGCGGATTCCCATTTCGCTTATCTTGGCAAATGCCGGCTGGAGTGCCGTCAAAAGCTCGCTCTTAAGCTGAGAATCAATCTCCGTTCTCTTGTAATCGTCGCTTACGTTACCGCAGACATTTGTGTAGAACAAAATCGGGTTTGCCACACGGTAGCTGTATTCTCCGAAGCACTTGATGGAAATATCCATATCAAGTCCGACATTTCTGTCCACCACTCTGAACGGAACAGCGTTTGCCGTGCCGTACTTGTTTCCGATGATTTCCTTTGTATTGAAATAGTAAATTCTCTGGTCGTTTGCCGTCTCACCGCCAAAAGTAAATCTCTTGCCCATCGTGAGAAGTGTCGCCTTTATGCTTTCTCCGAGATTTCCCGAGAAAATCGAGGGTTCTGTCGATGTGTCATAGGTATATTCGCCCGGAACGGCACAAATATCCACCACCTTGCCCTGCTCAACGATAATCATACACTGACCGTCGGCAACCGCAATTACGGAGCCGTTCGTGATGATATTATCCGAGCCCTTTGAGGAAAATCTTCCCGTAACCCTCTTCTTGCCCTTTACAGCAAGAACATCTGCGGGAATTGCCTCGCAGTAAAAATAATCTTTATAGCTGTCTGCCAAAACACCGCTTGCCGAATTGATTGCAGCTGATATAAGTCCCATAAAATCTACCGCCTTTCAAATATATATTGTTTTTCTCTTAATTGTAACAGATATAGTAAATCAGTTTATTACTTGTACACAGATTATACCAAAAATATAAACAAAATACTATATCATTTTGAGCAATTTTTAAACATTTTGTTTTAGCAAAAATCAAACCGCCAAGCGTTTTTCCCTGATTGGATTTGCACTTAAGCCGCAAAACCTGTTTGATATATTCATATTTTTATGGTATAGTTATTTTTTGACAGCATATTAGGATAGGGGGTGTAACGGTGATATCTATTCTAAAGAAAAATGCTCTCAAATTCATAGATAAATTTCTCTCTGACAGATGCGACGCAATGGCGGCACAGGTAGCATTTTACATCGTTATCTCCTTCGTTCCCTTCATAATGCTATTGCTTTCCACGCTCTCAAGCATCAAACTTGACGGCTACAGCATACTTGAAAGTCTTATATCAAGACTGCCCGACACTGCGTCAAGCTTTCTTCACAGCCTTTTCTCAAAGGACAGCATTTCCACATTCGGAATGGTCTCGGTCACAGCGGTAACGACACTCTGGTCGAGCTCAACCGCTATGTTCTCAATCGTAAAAGGGCTCAACGATATTTTTATGATAAGAGAGAAAACAAATTACTGGAAAGCAAGGGGCATTTCTCTCATCTATACTCTTGCGTTCGATGTTGCAATAGTAATCACAATCGCAATCAACGTTTTCGGCGGTACGGTCTACAACTGGCTTTTGCACCTGACAAGCTTCCCCGTTGCCGACTTTCTGCACAACATTAAGGATTACTTCAGCTTCGTATTTCTCTTCATATTTTTCACACTTACATTCAAGCTCATTCCCTCAAAGGCTAAGGTTAAATTTAAATTTGCTGTGTTCGGCGGACTTATCTCCACCGTAGGCTGGCTTCTTTTTTCATTCTTCTTCTCCGTCTTTGTCGAGAATTTCGCTCACTACGCATCGGTCTACGGCTCTCTTGCAGCCATCGTTGTCGTGATGCTCTGGCTGTACTTCTGCATGTACATCATGTTCTTCTCGGGCGAGATAGTCGCTTGGCTGCAGTTCAGCTCACTTAGAAAAGAGCTTTCTTCGTTTCTGCGTGAGAAAAAAGAGCAAATCGAGCTTAGAAAGGCACAGAGAAAGCAGGCAAAAGCCGATGCAAGGCTCATCAGAAAAAACAAACGCAATCCTAAAAAATATCCGCTTCCCGAAAGACTTCAGAAAGTCGAAACCGAACCGGAACCCGAGCTTGCCGACGTCGAAAATATGACCGACGTCCCCGACAGCTACTACAACAAAAATTCTTAATTCACAACCCACCACGAAGGGAGGACTCCTCTTGGCAGAAAAAATCTTGAAAGCCGACTTTGAAGAAACCTACCGAAGCTACTGCGATACGGTTTATAAAATTGCTTTTATCCACATAAAAAAGCCCGCTGACTCCAACGACATCGTTCAGGAGGTCTTTTTGAAGTATCATTTGACCCAAAAAAGCTTCCAAAGCGAAAAGGAAAAGGAAGCTTGGCTCATCCGCTGTGCGCACATGGCGACCATGGATTATTTCAGAACGAAAATGCGCAAGGAAATCCGCATTAAAGATATGGAAAAAATGCATCTTCCGTTTGAAATCGATGATACTTTGGGAATACTTCTCACAATGCCCGACAAATTCCGCACACCGATGTTCCTTCACTATTCCGAGGGATTTTCAGCCGATGAAATTGCCAAAATTCTTCACAAATCGGTATCAAGCGTCAAGTCCAATCTCGAGCACGGCAAACAGCATCTCGATAAAAAGCTTGGAGGTGATCTCCGTTGAAAAAAGATAATCTTCTCGACAAGGAAACCCTTAATAGAATAGTTAAAGAAACAGAAGTAGACAATTCCGACCTCACGCCGGAATATCTCGAGCCGACTGAGGCACCCGACAATCGCACAAATGAGCAGAAAATCAAGGATGCATTTGATTTAATCGTAAATGACGACTATTCTTCAAACCACTCCTTCTATGAGATAAAAAGAAATCTCGACAAAAAGGGCTTTGTTACCAAGCAGAGACTCAAATTTTTCAAGCATACTTTCGACAGATTCGTGCCGCTTGTCGCATGCCTTTGCATCGCTGTTGTGGTCTATGCATTTTTAGCCGTTCATAACGGCTGGCTTACAGGCTCTTCTTACGTAGAAAGCACAGAAATGGCTGAAAGCGAAGGCTATGTCTACGAGGGCGAGGACAGCACCGTAGCCGCCGCCAAGAGTTATTTTGACGGAAGCAAAACCTACAACAACGTCGAAATCGGTGATAATTCAAAAAGCGAAACAAGCAAGACTGAAACCGACAACGGAATTGACCTCACCTCAGTTCTGACGGGAGAAAGCTTCCACCTCGATGAAAGCCCCTCCGACTTTTTCGAGCTTTGGGATAAGCTTAAAGAAATGAAAGCCGTTCCCGATGACATTGAATTAAATTCCTCCGCCATTGATTCCACAAGCTCCAATAATATCGTTGTCGTGCTTGACTTTAACTCAGCACTTCAGGACTATGCGGACACTCAGAGTGACACCGAGTTTTTGCAGATTATCGCAGACAACTTCTATGCGCTCAATTCCGACTACGCTAACTTCACATTCACCTGTGAAGAACAGCCCGTAACGGTAAATTTCTCAGAAGTAGGAACAATCACAGCAAAATAAAGAAATAAATATCATACTATATGACGAAACGGACGGTTACCAAACCGCCCGTTTTTTCTTTAGAAAATTAAGAAAAATACTTTTCCTTTATTATGTCGACAGGCATATCCTCACCCGTCCAAAGCTTGAATGAAGCCGCTCCCTGATAGAGAAGCATATAGAGTCCGTTGCCGGTCTTGCATCCTGCCTCTTTAGCCTCACGAAGGAATCTTGTCTCCTTCGGATTGTAGATTACATCGAACACGAATAATCCCTCACGGAACATGCTTGTATCTGTAATCATAGTCTTATCGGTGTTCGGTGCCATTCCGACCGATGTGGCATTTACGAGAATTGCACTGTCGGCAATTGACGCTCTTAAAGTCTCTGTGTCGGCATAATCGTGAATGCTTACCTTACAGCTTGTTCGCTCGTTAAGCTTAGCGACAATCTCCTCTGCTCTCTTATAAAAATTATCCTTGATATTGAAAACCTCAATCTCAGCAACACCGTCAAGAGCCGCCTGAATGAGAATTGCAGTAGCCGCTCCGCCTGCACCGAGAAGAGTCATTTTCTTTCCGATGATATCCACGCCGTTTTCCTCGACTGCCTTCATGAAGCCGATTCCATCGGTTGTGTAAGCTGTGAGAACACCGTTATCGTTTACGATAGTATTGCATGCTCCGGAAATCTCGGAAGCGGGAGAAAGCTTGTCTGCAAGCTTGCACATGATATTTTTACCCGGCATGGTGATATTCCAGCCTCTTGCGCCCATGGTGCGAAGTCCCTCAACTGCCGTAGGCATCTTGTCCTCGGGAACGTCAAATGCGAGATATGAGTAGTCAAGTCCCAATTGATTGCAAGCCTCGTTGTGCATTTCGGGAGAAATGCTGTGTGCTACCGGACTGCCGAGAAGACACAATAAACCTGTGTGTCCTGTGATATGTTTTGCCATAATTTTACCCTTTCTTTTCCTTATGTATCTTATTGTTTTCAATTGCGAGATAATTAATAGCTTTAGGTTATCACATTAATGCAAAAAAAGCAAACATAAATTAAACAAAAACGTGCGCAGTCGGAAATTTCCGTGCACACGTTCTGTTTAAAAGAATATTTTCAACACACTCCGTGTTCTTGTGAGCGGCTTAAACCGTTATCCGACCTAAAATCAGATACCGAGCTTCTCCTTCATGTAATCAACAGGAGTATCCTTGCCTGTGTAAAGCTTGATTGCGATGAGTGCCTGGAAGAGCATCATGCTCATACCGTTGTAAACCTTCTCGCAGCCTGCTTCCTTAGCCTGCTTCATCATAACAGTCTCACGAGGAGCATAAACTGTATCTGTTACGATGAGGTCTTTCTTGAAGAATGAAGGATCAGGAATGTTGGAGAGATCCTCGAGCGGATGCATGCCTACGCCTGTAGCATCGCAGAAGAGGTCTGCCTCGTGCATCTTCTGCTTGAGGAGATCGTGATCAGCAAGATCATACATTGTAGCCTTGCAGTTTGTGTTCTTGTTGATGAGGTCAACAATCTCTTCTCCACGGCTGTAGAACTTATCCTTAATGTTGAAGATTGCCATCTCAGAAATTCCGTCGAGAGCACCGCGAACTGCGATAGCTGTAGCAGCTCCGCCTGTTCCGATAAGAACCATCTTCATACCCTTGAAGTCGATTCCCTCTTCTGTAATTCCCTGCCAGTAGCCCATACCGTCTGTGTTGTAGCCCTTGAGCTTGCCTGTTACGTTGCCGTTCTCGTCACGCATGTTAACAACTGTGTTGATAGCACCGCAAAGTCTTGCAGCCTCGTCAACCTCGTCAAGATACTTGTGAACAACTGTCTTGTTAGGCATGGAGATGTTGGAGCCGAGCATCTTAAGTGCACGAATGCTCTGAACAGCATCCTTAAGGGAATCGTTATCAACCTCGAATGCGAGCTGGATAACGTCGTCACCGTTCTTGTCATAAGCGAGGTTATGAGTTGTTGGAGACTGTGTATGACGGATAGGATAAGCCATTAAGCCGACTAATTCTGTATGACCTGTAATGTTTGGCATAACTTTTGTCCTCTTTTCTTTGTTCTGTGAAAAATGTAAAGTTATTTTTATTTTGTGGAGAGAGCTTTCGCCCTCTCCTGATTGATTAAGTTAATTGATTACTCGAGCGGATCGAGGAATAAGAAGCCCTGGTCTTCGAGTACGTTGAGGATTGCACGACCCTCCATGGTACCCTCCATGATGCGTCTTGCTCTTACGGAGTCACCGATGTTGTAGACATAAGTATGAGTGTCCTCATATGCTTTCTGAAGTTCAGGAAGAATCGGGTTGTTAGCACGCATACCGAGGCAGTTGAAGCCATAATCAAAGTCGAGGTCTGTGATCTCGCCGTTCGGAAGCTTAACTGTGAATGCGTTCTCCTTAACCTCCTGAAGAGCAGTGTTGACATACTCCTTGACGCCGTAATCGTCAAATGTCTCACGCATGGAGCACTTTGTGATTGGGTCTGCGAGCATACCGATCTGCGGAAGCATATCGACGATTGTGCACTCTGCGCCTCTTGGTGCGAAGTACTCGATAACGTCAAGACCGACCATTCCGCCGCCGACTACGACAACCTTCTTGCCCTTGCATGCATCATCAGGATACTTGCCTGCGTTAAGATTGTTGATCATATCGAAGATAGTTGCGACATTGCCTGCCTCAATATTCTCCTTAAGACCCTTAATCGGAGGTACAAGCGGAACAGAACCTGTTGCGTTGACAACGATGTCAGGCTTGAACTCGTTGATCTTGTCGATTGTAGCCTCTGTATTGAGGAATACATAGAGGTTGTTGAGCTTGGATGCTCTTGCCTCGAGGTATTTCGGGAAATCCTTCATACGTGTCTTGCTCGGAAGATCCGAGATGAATGTTGAAAGTCCGCCGAGATGATCCTTCTTCTCGAGAACGAATACGTTACATCCGACCTCAGCTGCAGTACATGCAGCCTCAAGACCTGCTGTACCGCCGCCGACTACGACAACGTTGCAGTTCTTGTTGACCTTGAGCTTCTTGTAGATGTCTCCCTCAGGAACAGCCGGGTTAACCGTGCAGCGAATCGGGCGGTTTACGCCGATACGGTTTCCTGCACAACCGACGTTACAAGAGATACACTTACGGATGAGCTCTTCCTCGTGGTTCTCAACCTTCTTGACCCAGAACGGATCTGCGATGAGTCCTCTGCCCATTCCGACGATATCAACATCGCCGCTCTCGAGAACCTTCTCGACAATCTTCGGGTCACGGTAGTTACCTGCGTTGATAACAGGCTTCTTAAACTTATCCTTAACGGCTCTTGCCATGTAAGATCTCCAGCCGTCAGGTAAGAAGTTGGAGTCAATCTGATACTGAAGTGACGGGTTGAGTCCGCACGATACATCGTACATATCAACAAACTCATCAATATACTCGAGATACTCAAGTGTATCCTCGAGGGTGTTTCCGCCGGGAACTCTCTCTTCAGCAGAGATACGAACGATAATCGGGAACCAAGGGCCGACGTTCTTTCTTACCTCCTCGAGAACCATTCTCGGGAAACGAAGACGATTCTCGACGCTTCCGCCGAACTCGTCTGTTCTCTTATTATAATATGGAGAGATAAACTGGCTCATTAAGTATGAATGACCGCAGTGAATCTCGATAGCGTCAAATCCGATAGCCTGAACACGCTTAGCTGCCTCGCCGTACTTCTTTACGGTTGTGAGGATTTCTTCCTTTGTCATCGGACGAGGAACCTCTCCGCCTGCCTTTGTGGGGATGTTGGAAGAAGAAACCGTCTCCATACCTGTTCTTGCGGATGAAGCGGAAGCTCCTGCGTGGTTGACCTGAATAGCAACCGTAGCGCCACTCTTGTGAAGATTCTCTACAAGCTGATAGTAACGGGGCATAAAGCTGTCATGGTCGATTCTTATCTGGCTGGTTCCGTTTGAACCTGCCGGATACTCAATGTTGGCGTTCTCAAGGATGATAAGTCCTGTGCCGCCCTTTGCTCTGAGAGAGTAATAGTTCATATGACGGTTACTCATCTCACCGCTTGTTTCGCCGTAGTTAGTTCCCATAGGGGTCATGGCGATACGATTTTTGATTGTAGTTCTTTTTACGGTAATCGGTTCAAAAATCTTTGGGTAATCACTCTTCATGAAATTTAACTCCTTATACAACACATTACACGATTGGCATTACTTGCTTGTGACACTTTTATCATACACTCTTTGTGTAAAAATTAACAATATCCTTTAGATAAAGTTTTGATACATTTTCGGTATCATTCGCGCCGGTCTCCTGCTGCTGCTTCATATATTTAATGAAACGCTCTGCGGCAGGCAAGCGGTAACGGCCCTTCATCCAGAACATGAACACCTGTCTGTAAATTTCAAGACCCTTGATTTTGAGTATGCATATATCCCTCGAAGAATCGAGAATATCAGTTCTCGGCATGAGTGCGATTCCGAAATCCTCACGAACAAGAGACACAAGCGAATATTCGTCGGGGCACTCGACCACCATATTGGGAGAAAGCTGATACTTCTTAAAAAGATGCTTCTCGTATGTTCCCATCCACGACGCCGGCTCGTAGCCGATTATAGGATACTGATTGAGAACGGAAAGCGGAACCTCTTTCATATCTGAAAGCGGATGATTTTTCGGAGTGATTATCACAAGCTCCTGAGCACTGAGCGGGAAAAATTCCATGTCCTTATCATTAAGATAGCAGCCGAAGCCGATGTCAACCTCCCCCGTTCTGACCTTCTCGGCAATGGCGGGAGTGTGATTTTGATAGAAGTTAAAAACAACATTTTTGTTTTCTTCTATATTTAAGAATTTTCTTACCTTATGAGGTATATAGTGTCCGGCAAGCGGAAAAATATATCCGATGTCGATTTTTCCGCCGTCCACGGAAATTTCTTTCATCTTGCCGACGGCAATATCACAGTCCTCGGCAATTTTGTCGGCATGCTCCAAAAAGAGCTTTCCTGCCTTTGTAAGTTCTATTCCTCTGCCCTTTTTCTCAAACAGCGTGACGCCCAGCTCGCTTTCGAGCGACGCAATCGAGCGGCTAAGTGACGGCTGAGAGATATAAAGTTCGTCCGCCGCCTGATGATAATTCTCAAGCTGAGCCACTTTCTGAAAATATAAAATCTGATTTAAGGTCACAAGCCTCATTCCTTTCGGTTATGTGTTGAATAATATTGAATAATATTCTCGGAGTTTTCTTTAGAGTGTATTCTTTTGATTTTAAATTACCGTGATTCAATAATAACATATTTGATTGATACATTCAATGTATTGTTTTTCAATCATAAAAGCATTAGACTACATAGGCTGTACCTGTTAAAATAATATCAAACCGTAATGTTATTTTTTTAACAGAGTTCACGAAAGTGGCACGGTTATTTGTTTGTGACAGAACAAAAATAATTTTTAAAACCCGTATTGTTAAAGGGTAAGGAGTTAAAAATGAACAAGAAATATTTTCCAAGTGCGCTTCTTATGTACTTGAACTATTTCATCCATGGTGTAGGATGCTCAATTCTCGGTCAGGCAGTCATCAAAGAGGCTCTCGCAGCTTCTTGGGGCGTAGAGGCAATGGCTATCACAGCTATCAGTGCTGCTCTCGGCTTAGGCCGTTTGGTCGCTCTTCCTTTCGCAGGCCCTCTCTCCGATAAGCTCGGCAGAAGAATCTCCATGGCAATCGGAAGTGCATCCTATGCGGTTTACCTCATCGGTATTGCACTTGCATTTAACGCAGGCACACACGGCGGCTACCAGATCGCTTATGTTTGCGCTATAATCGGCGGTATCGCAAACTCATTCCTCGACACCGGTATCTATCCTGGCGTTACAGAGATCATCTACAAGGCTCCCGGTGTTGCTACAATGGGAATCAAGTTCTTCATCGCTATCGCTCAGATGCTTCTCCCGTTCGTTCTCGGTGCTACAGTTGCTACAACAGCTTCCGGCCTCACATCTTACAACCGTCTCTTCATCGGTTGCGGTGTCGTCTATGCAGTTCTCTTCGTTCTCGTATTCATCTTCCCGCTTCCGGATTCAGACCAGAAGGCAGCAGGCAAGAAGGAAGGCCTCATCGAGAGCTTAAAGCACACACACTTCTCCTTTGAGTCAATCGCTATGATTCTCATCGGCTTCACATGCACAGGTACATTCCAGCTCTGGCTCAACTGCGCTCAGAACTTCGCTAAGACAAACGTCGGCTGGGAGAACCCATCCATCATGCAGACATACTACTCCGCAGGTACTCTCATCGCTCTCGTTGTTACAGCTCTTCTCACAAAGAAGATTAAGGACGTCAGATTCATCGTTGCTTACCCTGTAATCTGCCTTGTAACACTCATCGTTGTTTTAGTCGGTCAGACTCAGACACTCATGATTGCAGGCGCATTCATCATCGGCTGGGCAGGCGCAGGCGGACTTCTCCAGATCGCTACATCTGTTTGCAACATGCTCTTCCCGAAAATCAAGGGTACTGTTACAGCTCTCGTTATGATTGCATCATCACTTTGCAACTACACAATCCTCACAGCAGCTTCCAAGATGCAGCCTTCCGCTGTTATGACAATGAACATTGTTCTCACAGCTATCGGCGTTGCTCTCGGTCTCTTCGTAAATCTTCGTTATAAGAAGATGGTAGAGCTTGCAGAAAAGGATAATTGATTGTATAATCGAATTAATTGATACATAGTATCTATTGTTTAACCCAATTTCATTCAGTTCTTGTTAAGAAAGGGAAACTATCATGAACACAGTTAAAATTCGTGATGTAGAAATCGGTGCAGGCGCACCAAAGATTATCGTACCTATCGTAGGCGTAACAAAGGAAGATATTATTTCAGAGGCTAAGACTTTCCACTCCATTCCGATTGATGTTGTCGAGTGGCGTGTAGACTGGTTCGAGGGCGTATTTGATTTTGCTAAGGTTGAGGATGTTCTCAAGGATCTCCGTGAGACACTCGGAAACATTCCGCTTCTCATGACATTCCGTACCTCCAAGGAGGGCGGCGAAAAGGCTATCGAGCCCGAGGCTTACGCAGAACTCAACATCAAGGCTGCTCAGACAGGCTATGTTGACCTTGTAGACGTAGAAATCTTCACAGGCGACGAGATCGTCAAGAAGATCATCGACGGCGCTCACGCAGCAGGCGTCAAGGTTATCGCTTCCAACCACGACTTCTTCAAGACTCCGGCTAAGGCAGACATCATCTACCGTCTGCGCAAGATGCAGGATATGAACGCCGATATTCCTAAGATTGCCGTTATGCCTCAGAGCAAGAAGGATGTTCTCACACTTCTCGCAGCAACAGAGGAGATGACAACAAACTACGCTGACCGTCCTATCATCACAATGTCCATGGCAGGCACAGGCGTTATCAGCCGTCTTTGCGGCGAGGTCTTCGGTTCTTCCATGACATTCGGTGCAGCTAAGAAGGCAAGTGCACCGGGACAGATGGGAGTAAATGATCTTAACACAGTTCTTGGACTTCTCCACAACGCTATGTAATTAATTGTTCGTCATTTAGAACAAAAAATCAATTTGCTTCTTTAAATCATCGGTATTTTTATTTATAATAGAGATACCGATGATTTCTTTATCATCAATTGTTAATTTTTTTACAAAGGAGCCCCCTCATGAAAAAAATACTTCATTGGCTGGACGAGAACCTCGAGGAATTCATCCTCGTTGTCTTCCTTATCGCCATGACGCTCATCATGGGAATACAGGTATTTTCAAGATATATTCTCGGAATGAGCCTGTCTTGGAGCGAGGAGCTTACCAGATACCTCTTTATCTGGAGCGGATTTCTCAGTGTAAGCTATTGCAGCAAAAAATGTCTTTCCATCAAAATCGAGCAGTTCGTTGCGATTTTTCCGCGAAGAGGAAAGGCTATCTTCAAGGTTGTGAACCACACCTTCGAGCTTATCTTTTTCATCTACATGATTCCCTTTGCCTATTCCTACATGATGTCATCCGTGCACAGCGGTCAGTTATCACCCGCTTGCTCGATTCCCATGTACTATGTTCAGGCGGCACCGCTTTTCTCCTTTATTCTCGTTGCTTTCAGAGTTTTACAGCGCTGGATAATCGAATTTAGAGTGGCTCGCGGCGAAAATGTCTTTGACCCGGCACATCCCGAGAGAAATACTCCGGAGTCCTTCATCGAGGCAAACTCGGAGGTTTCGCTTGAAAACGGAATTGAGGCAGGCATAGACAACCGCGTCAAAACCATCAAAAAATCCAACAAGGAGGAACGCTAATGCCGGTCGTAGTTTTATTTTTAATATTTGTCGCTTTGCTGGTCATCGCCGTTCCGGTTTCCATCACGCTCGGAATCACCTCGGTGCTTCCGTCGGTGTTTGACCCGTCCTTTACCGTCGGAGCAAAGTACCTCATCCGTGCCATGTTCGGCGGTCTTGATTCTTTCCCTCTTCTTGCCGTTCCGATGTTCGTTCTTTCGGGTATCATCATGGCAAAGGGCGGTATCTCAAAGAAATTATTTGACGTCTTTGCATATTTCCTCGGAAAGCTTCCCGCTGGTATGCCGTGTGCCGTTATCGTCACATGCCTATTCTACGGTGCGATTTCAGGCTCTGCCCCCGCAACCGTTGCGGCTGTCGGCAGCATGACTATTCCGATTCTTTCCGCACTCGGATATGACCTCACTTTCTCAACGGCTATCGTTGCCGTTGCCGGCGGACTTGGAGTTATCATCCCCCCAAGCATACCGTTCATCATGTACGGTATGGCGTCAGGCGCATCCGTAAGTGATTTGTTCCTCGCAGGAATCATCCCCGGACTTATGATCGGTGCTCTGCTCATGATTTACGCTGTCTACCACTGCAAGCGTTACGGTGAGGACAGAGAGAAAATCGACGCCGAGGTGAGCTCTCTTCACAAGAAGGGTCTTTTGAAGGTCTTGAAAGAAAGCTTCTTTGCTCTTTTAAGCCCCGTAATTATTTTGGGATGCATCTACACGGGCGTTGCTTCTCCGACAGAAGCCGCAGTCATTTCCGTTTTCTATGCACTCATCATCAGCCTCTTTGTTTACAGGAGCATCAAGGTTCGTGATATTTGGGGAATACTCGTTGAGGCTATCCGCACATTCACTCCGATTCTTTTCATTCTTGCCGCTTCGACCGCATTCTCGAGGGTTCTCACCCTCATGCAGGTTCCGCAGACGGTCAGCGAATTTATCCTCAACAACTTCCACAGCCCGGTTTCAATCCTTCTCATAATCAATATATTCCTCCTCATTGTCGGAATGGTTATGGACACAACTCCGGCTATCCTCATCCTCACTCCGATTCTTTTGCCTATCGTTGAAGCAATCGGTATGGATCCTATCCAGTTCGGCGTTATCATGGTTGTTAACCTCGCTATCGGATTCGTCACACCGCCTATCGGCGTCAACCTCTTCGTTGCAAGCTCGCTTACCGATGTTCCCGTTATGAGCATCGCAAAGAAGGCAATGCCGATGATAGGCTTCTTCCTCATCGCACTTCTTCTCATTACCTTTATCCCCGCAATTTCAATCGGTATTCTGTAAGGAGGCACGACATCATGAAACTTAACAAAAAGAAAAAAAGCCGCTTACTCCTGAGAATTCCGGCACTTGCTTTAAGCCTTGTCTTTCTCGTCGCTATGACGGGCTGTTCCTCGTCAAGTGACAGCGTTCAGCGTTACTCATGGCCACTTGCAACGGCAAGCCCCGAGGACACCGTTACTCAGCTTTTCGCAGAGAAATTCGCCGAAAAAGTTGAGGAGCTCAGCGACGGAAAAATGAAAATTCAGGTTTACCCCAACTCCACGCTCGGCGGTGACCGAGATCTTCTCGAGACATGCTCTGACGGAGACATTCCGTTCATCGTTCAGAACACCGCACCTCAGGTTTCGTTTATGAGCGACCTCGCCGTATTCGACCTGCCATGCGTATTCGATTCTCTTGACGATTGCCGCAAGAAGATTGACGACCCAACATTCTACAGCTTAATCAGCGATGTCTACACGGACGGCGGTTATCATCTGCTCGGTATGGCAGACCAAGGCTTCAGAGTTATGAGCACAAACAAGCCCGTTAACAGCCTTTCCGATTTCAAAGGACAGAAAATCCGTACCATGGAGAACAGCTATCACCTCGCTTTCTGGAAATCTCTCGGAGCAAACCCGACCCCGATGAGCTTCAGCGAGGTTTATATCGGACTTCAGCAGCACACGATTGACGCACAGGAGAACCCATACGAGGTTATCGTATCGAACAATCTCTATGAGCAGCAGGATTATGTTGTTGAAACAAACCACCTTCCGCACCTTATTTCCCTCATCGTAAATGATGATTTCTTCAAAGATCTCCCCGAGGACGAGCAGAAAATCCTCACCGAAGCCGCAGAGATTGCCACAGAGTATGCACGTGAGCAGTCCGATGCAAGAATCGCAGAGAAGATTGCCGTAATCGAGGACAGCGGAACTCAGATTATCACTCTTTCAGATGAAATGAGACAGGAAATCCGTGAAGCCGCTAAAGGCGTTTACGAATCAATCGAAAAGGAAATCAATCCGGAAATCTATAATTCCTACACAGAAGGAATCAACTGATACTGACAATACCGAAAAAGAAAAACAGGAAGCACGCCGCTTCCTGTTTTTTTATATCATTCCGAATCAAAATCAAATTTGAGAATCGGGCTTAGCCTCATAGATGCTGTGCTCGATTGCTTCTTCATCCTTGTGCTGTTTAAAGGTCTGCATCATGGTCGCCGTGAGGCTCATGAGATTTTCACGAAGAGGAATGTCCTCACGCTCCACCCATACGGCTGTTTTGAGTTCGCTCTCCTGTCTTGTTATGTGGTCGTCGCCGTCCAAATCGGCATAAAAACCGACAAGCACGTTCCTCGAGTATCCCCACGGCTGACAGCCGACATACTTGAGATTTTTCACCTTAACGCCCGTCTCCTCCATAACCTCACGGTGGACAGTATCCTCAAGTGTTTCGCCGATTTCCATAAATCCAGCCACAAGCGCATAGTAGCCGCTTCTTGAGTCGGCATACTGCGTGATAAGCAGTTTGTTTCCGTTTCTGACTCCGACAATAACAGCAACCGACATATCGGGATAACGGATGTTACCGCAGTCGGGACAAACCATGGCACGCTCGGTCTTTGAATGAAGCATAGGCTTGCCGCAAGAACCGCAGAATTTATTGTGGCTGTAAAAATAAGAGAGATGAAGCGCCGTCGTGCAACCGAAATATCTCCAGTCGGGTATCATAAATTCGACCTTTGCATGAAGATTTTCATACTTTAAAGCTTCTGTTTCCTCTGGAAGCTCTTTTTCCGTAAAAAGGAAAAATCCCTGTTCGGATATCTCAAAGAGATAAATAAGCTTGTCTCTGTCAATCGTCTCTCCGAAATCCTTAACTCTCGGAATGTCATTCTCTCCGCTTACATTCATGAGCAGTTCATTGCCCCTGAAAACCATGAGATAATCCTCGTCCTTTGCCTTTCTTTCAGGCAGATATTCGCTGTGATAAACCTTGTTTCCTATGTCCTGTAGCATATTTTTTCTTCCTTCTTTTTTCTTTGGCAAACTTGCGCCCACAATCAGAAATTTTACCATTTTTTCGGCTCTTTGTGAACTGCAAAAAACAAAAAAAGAGAGAGCTTTTTGCTCTCTCAGATTTGTTGGATTTTATTTTAGCCGAGAACCTCGATTTCCTTCGGAACAGCATTCAAAATCTTTACTCCGTCCTCTGTGACAAGGCAAAGATCCTCAAGTCTCACGCCGTATTTCTCGGGAAGATAGATGCCCGGCTCGCACGAGAAAGTCATGCCCGGAACAACTCTTGCTTCGTTGATTCCGCTCACATCGCCGTGCTCGTGACACTCTCTGCCTATCGAATGGCCCAGTCTGTGAGTGAAATACTCGCCATAACCTGCGTCCTCAATGACATTTCTTGCGGCAGCATCAATATCGCAGAAACGTACGCCCGGCTTAATCATAGCCTCGGCTGATTCGTTAGCCTTCTTGACTATCGCAAATAATTTCTTCTCCTCTTCACTCGGCTCGCCGAAATAGTAGGTTCTTGTCATATCAGAGCAGTAACCATCCTTGACGCATCCGATGTCGAAAAGAACGCACTGATTTTTTGTGAGAACTGTGTCATCAGGCTCGTGATGCGGATCTGCCGCATGTGCGCCGAAGCTTACAATCGGTGGGAACGAGAATCCCTCTGCACCCATCTCCGTATAAATCTCGCCAAGCTTCTCTGCAAGCTCGATTTCCGTTACTCCCTCCTTGACGAAGGTCTTAATCTTAAGCATTGCCTTGTCGTTGAGAATGGAAGCGTTAATCATAAGCTGCTGCTCGTGCTCGTCCTTGATTGCACGGAACATATCGACAATCTCCGAGCCGTTCACATAAGCCGAAGCGGCGCCCGCCTCCTGAAGCTTGAGAACAAACTCTGCTCTCATATTCTTGTCAATACCGAGCGGCTTTGTGTGGTCGGTGTATTCGGCTGCAAGAGAAGCTCCGTTTGTGTTGTCGGTAAAATAAACAATGTCCTCGAGCGGAATCACATTGTTATAGAAAAGCTTATTGAGGAAAAGCTTGTAGCTTCCGTCATCCTTGAGGAGCAAGCCTAAAAATCTCTCGCCGCAGTGCTGCATCTCACCCGTGAGGTAAAAAATAGCGTCTGAATCCGTGAGAAGTAACTGGGTCAATCCCTCTTCTTTCATTTTTGCCGTAACATTATCAATTCTGGACATAATTCCTTTTTCCTTTCTGTCTTTTTGAAATAGGCTGTTAGTCAAAGCTAATTACCCTAATATCAATTGTATCACTGTTTATCCGCAGTTTCAATTATTGCCGTACAATTAATTAATTTGTTTGTGCTCCCGGCTCATTTTTCACAAACGCATAAATATCGTCCTCTTTTGCTCTGTCCTCGTCCTTTACCTTTCCGACAGGCTCGGAATAGACGATGTATTCCTCATCGTTATCAAGTCCGAAAAGCTCGCCGCACAAATCAAAATCAAATGCGCCGATTCCGCAAGTACCAAGCCCTGCCGCCTCGCAAGCCATATAAAGTGCCTGACCGACATGGCCGACATCGACAAGTGCATGAACGGGCGAACCGGGGCCGTACCTCCACTCACTTCTGTATGGCACCATAGACCAATAGAATACAACATTAGCCTTTGCTCCCCAAGATTGTCCCTCCAAGGTCTGCTTGACCGTGTCAAACATATTTGGAACTTCTCCGAGAAATTCAATCTCGTTGCTCATGGGCAGATAGTGATATTTTCCCGCTTTAAGTCCGTCTACATTTATGACGATAAGATAAGTCTCAAACGGATGTCTTGCGCCGCCGCAAGGCACGGTTCTCAAGGTAGCGTAATTATTTCCTCTTATGGACTTCACTCCCTGAGTTGCCCACAGCAAAAACGAAAGCTCCGTCAGACTCATGCTCTCGCCGCTGTAAACACGCCTTGACGAGCGGTTAAAGCAAAGCGAAACATAGTCCGAATTTAAACCAAGCTCCTCAAAATTCATAGGAAGCTTTATTCTCTCTCCTCCCATCGGCTCTTTCACAAGCGGCGGCTGGGGAAGCCTTAACTGCTGATGAGATTTGAACTCCTCTTCTCCGTCATGCACACGGAAACGGGTTATCTCTCGCCACTGCTCCTTCATCTCTTCGTAGCCCGGTCTCGGGTCTTTATATACTTCTTTCATATTCTTCGCTCCTTTGATACTGTCTGATAGAGAAAATATCATGTGATAAAACAAATATAATCCTTTTGTTCTTCATTGTAAATACTCATTTTTTTGATTATAATCTTATTAACATACAATTATCCGAGGTGATTTTTTGAAAATAATCGTTCTTTCAGATATACACGGAGACCTTTACCGTGCACGCAAGGCTCTCTCCATGCAAAGAAGTGCCGAGGTTGTCATTTTCTGCGGTGACGGCTGGAGAGACATCGAGGAATTAAAGCTTGAAAACCCCGAAAAAACCTTTCTCACCGTCTGCGGAAACTGCGACTGGAGCTGTTCCTATCCGCCGACAGATCACATAACCCTCGAGGGCAAGTCGATTTATTTTACTCACGGCCATCTTTTCCATGTAAAATACGGCGAATACGAGATTAAAGAATGGGCTCGTGAAAACAAAGCCGACATTCTCCTCTTCGGCCACACTCACTACGCCGAAAACAAATATGAGGACGGGCTTTACATCATGAATCCCGGCTCTTGCTCGGGATACGGCGCTTCTTTCGGCACGATTGAGATTAAAGACGGCTATGTTCTCACAAATATCGTGAAACTCGACTGAAAAATAGCTATATTTTATCGTTCATCTCCCTTAAATATCATTGACTTTGCATAAAGATAATGATATTCTATAGTATATACGAAATGTCAAACCGTGGCATTTTCTGCTATATGACAAAATTTTGTAAGGCAAAATCACATAAGCTTATTTTTGGCAAATTTAGCCTTACCTTGAAAGGATGTAATACCAATGTCAGAATATGAAAGATGGCTCGCCCAGGAGCTCGACGACAAGGATCTTACCGAGGAGCTTGAGGCAATCAAGGGTCAGCCCGAAGAAATAAATGACAGATTCTACCGTGATCTTGAGTTCGGTACAGCAGGACTTCGAGGAGTTATCGGAGCAGGCACAAACAGAATGAATGTCTACACCGTCCGCAAAGCAACTCAGGGCCTTGCCAACTACCTCAACAAGCACAACACCGAAGGAAAGCCCCTCAGCGTTGCTATCGCTTACGACTCAAGAAACAAGGGTGTTCTATTCTCCGAGGAGTCAGCAGCTGTTTTGGCAGCAGCAGGCATTAAGGCTTATATCTACCCCGAGCTTATGCCGACGCCGGCACTTTCCTTTGCAGTTCGCCACTTAGGCTGCGATGCAGGTATCAATGTCACCGCATCTCACAACCCCGCAAAGTACAACGGCTACAAAGCTTACGGCCCGGACGGATGCCAGATCACAGCAGACATGGCTGACGGCATCACCGAGGAAATGAACAATATAGATATTTTCGCAGACGTAAAGAAGGTAGACTTCAACGAGGCTGTTAAGGCAGGCACAGTCGAATATATCGGCGAAGAGACTGTCACAGCATTCCTTGACGCTGTTCAGGCTGAGTCCATTCTCGGCGGCGACGCAGGAAACCTCAAGGTTGTCTACACTCCTCTCAACGGTGCAGGCAAGAAGTGCGTTCTCGCTATTCTCGAGAGAATCGGCGTAAAGGATGTCACTGTCGTTCCCGAGCAGTCTGAGCCTGACGGAAACTTCCCGACTTGCCCATATCCGAACCCGGAAATCAGAGAGGCTCTTCAGAAGGGTATTGAGCTTTGCGAAAAGGTCAACCCCGATCTTCTTCTTGCTACAGACCCCGACTCCGACCGTGTAGGTGTTGCAGTTAACCAGAACGGCGAGTACATTCTCCTCACAGGTAACGAAGTCGGTATCCTTCTCCTCAACTTCATCGCTAAGTTCCGCACAGAGCAGGGCACAATGCCGAAGGATCCGGTTGCAGTCTCCACTATCGTTTCCACAGATATGATAGACGACATTGCAAAGGACTACGGCGTAACAATCAGAAGATGCTTGACAGGCTTCAAGTATATCGGCGACATCATTGCAGAGCTTGAGTCTCAGGGCAAGGAAGACAGCTTCCTCCTCGGATTTGAGGAGTCCTACGGTTATCTTTCCGGCGGCTACGTCAGAGATAAGGACGCTGTTGACGGTTCCATGCTCATCTGCGAGATGACATCTTACTACAAGAGAAACGGCATGACGCTTGTCGACGCTATCAACGATCTCTATGAGAAATACGGCTACTACAAGAACAGCACAATCACACGTGCATTCGAGGGTGAGTCCGGTATGATCAAGATGGCAGAGATTATGGATAACCTCAGAGCAAACGCTCCTAAGGAGATTGCAGGCTATAAGGTTGTCGGCACAAGCGACTACAAGCTTTCTGTCAGAACAGACGGTGACGAGAAGTCCGAAATCAATCTTCCTAAGTCCAATGTTCTCGAGTATCGCCTTGAGAACGGCTCAAAGTTCATCGTTCGTCCGTCCGGCACAGAGCCTAAGATTAAGGTTTATATGTCCGGTAAGGGTGCAACAAAGGCTGAGTCCGAGGATATGGTAGCAAAGATGACCGCCGCTGCAGACGGAGTTTTAGGCTGCTAAAATTTAATATAACAATTTCGGAGAGAATCCTCGGATTCTCTCCTTTTTTCTGTCAAAAAGAAAGAAGAGCCCATTTCTGAGCTCCTCTTTCCAATATATTTAGGAAGGGTAAAATGAATCTTAGTAAGTTCCGATTAAGCGATTTCCTCGCTGTCTTCGCTCTCGGGAGCGTCCATATCAACATGCTTCGGATCGACATGCGGATCGGTAATTCTTCTCAAAAACTTCTGAGTTCTCGGATCCTTCGGATGAACGAGAATTTCCTCAGGCTTGCCCTGCTCGACGATAACACCGCCCTGCATGTAAACAACTCTTGTTGCTACTTCCTTTGCGAATGCAATCTCATGAGTAACAACTATCATTGTGATGCCCGACTTAGCGATATTCTTGATGGTATCGAGAACCTCACCGACAAGCTCGGGGTCAAGCGCACTTGTAGGCTCGTCAAAAAGGATTACATCAGGATCGAGAACCAAGGCTCTTGCGATTCCGGCTCTCTGCTGCTGGCCGCCTGAAAGTGATGACGGATAGAAGTCAAACTTGTCACCGAGACCAACCTTCTCGAGCATCTTCTTAGCTACCTTTTCTGCGGCAGGCTTAGCAACTCTCTTGACCGTGATAAGTCCTTCAGTAACATTCTCAAGAATTGTCTTGTTGGCAAAAAGATTGTAGTTCTGGAAAACCATTGCCGTCTTTCTTCTTAAATCAAGAACCTCCGGCTTTGAGTGCTTCTTGCAGTTGACCGTAAGCTCGTTAACTGTTACAGAACCCTCATCGCCCGGGTCGAGAAAGTTGATTGTACGAAGAAGTGTCGTCTTGCCCGAGCCTGACGGGCCGAGAATAACTACAACCTCGCCGACATCTATATCCATATTCACACCGTTCAGAACATGGTTGTCACCGAACGACTTGCGAATATCTTTAAGTTCTACCATCATAATGTATCACTCCTTATTTTGCTGCCTCAGCGTGCTTGGGTCTGAATCTTGAAAGTCTCTTCTCAAGAACTCCGAAAACCTTGTTGCAGATAAAGCTGATAAGCTCGTAGATGATTGTTGTCATTAAATATGCCTCTATGAAGTTGTACTTCGGGTTAGCAAGCAGGTTAGCTGTTGCCGTAATCTCGTAAACACCAACATAGTAAGCAAGGCTTGTGCCTTTGATAACTCCGGTGAAGAGACCTGTCAGGTTCGGCATTGCAACCGATAAAGCCTGAGGGAATATGATTCTTCTCATCGCCTGAGGTGTTGTCATACCTATTGACCAAGCAGCTTCAAGCTGTCCTTTGTTGACAGAATCGAGGGCTGCTCTGAAAACCTCTGAGGAATATGCGCATTGATCCATCGAAAGAGCAACTATCGCATAAAGTACTGCGGGAATTCCCGATGTATCGATTCCTGCCGTAGCGTATAACATCATTGGAATGGAATAATAAGCAACATAGAGAAGTATAACCATCGGAACACCTCTCATAAAGCTGACATAAACCGCACAAATCTGAGATAAAACAGGGATTTTATTTTTTCTGACAAGTGCCATCAAAAGACCGAATATCCAACCTATGATAACAGCCGCAAACGCCATCTCAAAGGTAATCGGAATAGCACCAATAACCTGAGGGAGAGATTCCTTAATAAATTGCCAATCCATATTCTATTCCTCCTCTCAGTTCTTTCTTCCTACTGTGTAAAGCTTTTCTGTAATCTTGAAAACTCTCTCGAAAATGAAACAGAATGCCCAGAAGATAAGTCCTGTTGCAATGTAAATTTCAAGCTGAGTTGCGCCGTAATTAACTGCCGAGAGTGCTCTTGCTTTGCCCAAAAGGTCAAGTACACCGATTGTAAATGCAAGGCTCGTCTCCTTGAAAAGCATGATAATGTTGTTTCCTAAGGTCGGAATAGCAACTCCGAGTGCCTGCGGAAAAATAATTCTGACGAATGCCATTGTCGGGCTCATACCGACTGATAAAGCCGCCTCTCTCTGTCCCTTGTCAACCGCAAGATATGCGCTTCGCATCATCTCAGCCATGTTTGCGGATACGGACATCGAAAGCGTTGCTATGATGTATGTTGTGGTAGAGATTCCCGTCATATCGACTCCGACCTTCTTCATAAACTGCGGAAGAGCCAAATAAAGCAGGAATATAAGAATAAGTGTGGGAATGCCTCGCATGAAAGCAATCCAAACTTTAGAAATCGCTTTAAGAACTTTGTTCTTTGACATACTCATTGCGGCGAAAATTCCACCGATGATAAGTGAGAACAAAAGCGAAAGGAGAAGAATCTCAAAGGTTTTGGGTACCGCTTTGAGTATTTTAGGTACATACTTCAGTATCAAACTCGGATCAAATGTATTACCCACTAAACCGCACGTCCTTTCTTTTAATTCTTTATACGGAAGGTGCCGAAGCACCCTCCGCGCTAAAGAAACTTTTTACTGATTATTTGTCAGCAATGTAATAAATCTTGTCAGCATAGAGTGAGAAGATATCCTCACCGAGATACTCTGTAGCTATATCAGAGAGTGTGCCGTCATCGAGCATTTCCTTAAGAACAGCATCAACATCATCGCAGAACTGCTGCTCATCAGAACCGAACATCTCGTAAGTATCCTCGCAAAGAACAACATCTGTTGCTACGAGGTCAAGACCAAGGTCTGCGTTAACTGTCTCAAATACAGAAGCGTAGGAAAGGGATGCGTCTACCTGACCGCTCTCAACCTGCTTGTAGCTGTCTGCTGTTGTGAGGTTGGAAACTGCGTTCTGAACAATCTCTTCGCCCGGGTGCTCTGCATTCCAAGCTTCAATCATGGAGTACTCATAAGAGGACGGGTTGGAGTTGATTGTCTTGCCTGCCATGTCTTCCATTGTCTCGATTCCGCTGTCCGGCTTAACAATCCAGCTCATCGGGGATAAGCAATAGTACTGCTCAGGGAAGATGTACTTTTCTTTTCTTGCATCGGACTTAACAAGCTGATGTGAAACCATGTCGAGCTGTCCTGCGTCAAGTGCTGTGAGAAGTGCCGAGAAATCCATATACTGAATGTTGAACTCATACTGAGGAAGTCTCTCATCGAGCTCCTTGAGAACTGCTACATCGTAGCCCTGAAGCTCACCGTCCTCGTTGAGGTAGCAGTACGGAGCCATTGAGCTTCCTGTACCGATATTCTTTACGGTGACCTCTCCGCTTGCGGCGGTGTCTGTCGAGCTTGATGAAGATTCGCTCGATGCGCTTGAAGAGCTTGAAGAATCTGAGCTTGAACAAGCTGTCATTGATGCTGCCATGAGAAGTGCAAGGACTAAAGAAGATACTCTTGCAAGCTTACTGTGTTTTTTCATTTTAGTTTCCTTCTTTCTTTTCTTTCCGTTTAATGCAACAAAGGCGTTTCATCCATTCTCTCTAGGATGAAACGCCTTTGTTTCTTGCTTGACTAAATTATATAGATGCAATCGGTTAAAGTAAAGTATATGAGAGATGTTTTTGAAATTTATGCAAAATTAAACAATTATTCAAATCTACCCCTAACAATTAACGGTAATTATTCCGATATTTTTTCTTTATTGTTATGCTGTGCTAAAGCAGAATCCTGTGCTAAAGCACCATTAAAATGCATTGATACAATTATATATGTGCCATAATTTTCAGTTTTTGAACTAATTTTTCTCAAAAAGACAAAAATAAAAATATTTATCTCAAAAATGAGCGTTTTTGTTAAATTTCGAGAATTTTAGCATAATTTGCAAGATGCATACAGTATAAATTCAAAAATCAGCGTAATTTCAAATAAAAAGCAGTGATAATAAATATCTGCATTTGACATAAATTCAAAAACTTCGTAAACTAAATAATAAAGATATAAAAAACGGAGACAATAATGAAAATAGAAATGAAAAAAGCAATTCTGCCTCATCATCACGGAGAAACCAGCGAACAGCTTGCCGAGCATATGCCGAGCGTGGAGGAATTTGAGAAAACAGCTTCAATTTTCAAGCTTCTGAGCGACCCGGGGAGAATAAGAATATTTTGGCTTCTGTGCCACTGTGAGGAGTGCGGTATTGACATCGCCGCAATGGTGGGAATGACAGGCCCCGCGGCTGCACATCACCTGAGACTGTTAAAGGAAGCAGAACTAATCGTGTCAAGAAGAGACGGCAAAGAGGTGTATTACCGTGCGGCAGATACAGAACAAGTAAGCCATCTGCATCTAATGATAGAGAAAATCGTGGAAATAGGCTGTCCCGAGGAAGAAACAAGACTCAAGAGAATGTATATGGACGAAGATGAATTAATCGGCGAAGTGCATAGACTGCTCACGGAAAATTTGTCCGAAAGATATACAATAGAAGAGCTTTCAAAAAGATTTCTGATAAATACATCATCTTTAAAAAACGGATTTAAAAAGAAATACGAGAAACCGATCGGACAGTATATGAAAGAATACAGAATAAAAAGAGCAAAACAGCTGTTGGAGGAAACAGAGGACAGTGTAGCCGATATAGCAGAAAGCGTCGGATATGAGAGTCAGGGAAAATTTACGGCTGCGTTCAGAGAAATAAACGGAGTGAACCCCACACAATATAGAGCACAGTTAAAATCAAAGTAGAAGTAACACCAGAAATAATAATTAATAAATAATAATTAATAATGAGCTAAAGGCAAAAGAGGCAAAAGTTTTTGCCACGCTTTTTTCAAAAAGCGTGCGGGTGTGGGCAGAGCCCACGGGAGAGAAGCGAAGCACAAAGAGAAATAACGAAAAACAGAGCGAAGCGATAATAAAAAAGACAGGCTGATGAGGGAAACCAAAATCACGAAGTGATTTTAGGGCGGAACGCCCGTAGTTGACCAAATCAGCCGACTTGTTCACACAAAGTAAAATTCAGAACGCTAAGAAATAAGTGTAACACAACAGAAAAACAGCAAAATAAAATACGTCAAGAATGCGAAGCATTCGCAGACGGGCATTTTATTTTGTGGATTGCTTACACGAAAAGAAATTCAGAACACTAAGATAAAACACACCACAGACAAAAGAAGCTAGGCACGGAAAATACGTCGAAGACGGGCATTTTCCGAGCCGAATTTTCTGCACAAAGATAAATAGAGAACGCATATCCCCAAACGCAAAAAAACAGCCTTACCTTTTGGTAAGACTGTATGTAAAGGGTTGAAACCCTGAAAACTGAACAAAGCTCAAAGAGATTAATGCTAAGGGTAAGCATAA
>CAVDQG010000009.1:0-62083 GCA_963611165.1 Bacteroides uniformis | reverse complement strand
CTTTTCTGAGTTGCACCGTGGCTGGGACATTAAAACATCCTTATGTGGTGTTGGCATACGGCGAACACTTTTCTTTTTCTCTTATTCACTTTTGAATGTTCAGAATGATGCTTTCAATGTTCTCGTCTGAATATTCTATATTTTTCGAGAGACATTTAAGAATATCTATCCTGTCCTTAAGACTCAGCTTTCCTTTCTTTGCTATTTCCGATTGATAGCATAACTCTGCCGCTTTTGTGAAGCTCACGGCAAGATAAATATTATCGTCTGAATTTAATCCATCCTCGCTGTTTTCCTCGGTGAAATAACGGTAAAGCATATAGACAAGCACATTTTCAAAGTCGTTTTCATACTCGGAAATATCGCAAATTTCATTTACATTTACGCTTTCAAGCATATCGGAATACTTGTTCTCCATGCTTTCAAGTCCTTTGTAAATACCGATTATCTTCTTCGTATCGTCAAGAATATTCGGATGCGCCGTGAGCGAAAGAAGTTCTTCTCCACGCTCTTTTATGGTTTTTGTTCTGTCCTGTGCGATTTTGATAAGCTTTTCTCGCATTAAAATCAAATCGGAAATATCCTCATCGTCATAAGGCTCTTCATCATCCTCGTCAAACACAAAGCCTATAGGATTTTCTCGATTTAGCATAAGTCGGCAAGCTTCCTCGCAGGCAAGACCCAGTCCCTCCTCACGGATTTCTCCGTGCGTATTATAAAATCGTGGGTGCTCTGTGCAAATATCGCAGAGATAATTTTCTCCGAGCGTGATATAAATATCACATAGATTTTCGCTGTTCAAAAAAGGACAGCGTTTTTCTTTCATCTTAAAACAGCTGTCGCCGTCCTCGTCAAAAGAAATATTCTCTCTTATTTTCTCGCCGAATCCACCTTCGATATTTTCGTATATCTCATCCGTAAATTCATCTATATAAATATTCCAGCCGATACAACAGGAATCAGTACAATCCGATGCGATACATTTAAATTCAGAATAAAAATCAGGTCTTGTAATTTTCATATGCTTCGTCCTATAATTTATAGTGATGTCAGTTATTTACAAACAATATTAATTTAAATTACGGTGGATTGCAATATGGATGAAAAAGAAATAGCTTTAAGTGCCGAGGCTAAAGCTTCAAGAGCACTTGCAGTACAACTTGCCGACCTCTATTTTGAATTTGTCAAAGAAATGCGTGAGGAACTCGGCGACGAGAAAACAAAATCTCTTGTTACAAAAATTCTCTTTAACAGAGCGTATGAAAGAGCACAGGGCTCTATTAAGCGTGCAAAAGAAAGAGACCTTCCAAGAACATGGGAGAATATCAATGTTGTTACTGATGTTCCGCTTGCAGGCTGGGTAGCTGAGCTCGGCCGTGACCACTGCCCGTACGGTATGGCGTGGAACAGAAGAATCGAAGAAAATCCGTGGTTTCGGGAATACGCCGCACTTTACTGCGATGTAACCGATACGACAATCGGTGAGGTTTTCACGGCTGACCACACGCATAAACTCTATGAAAATGTAGTTCTCGGGGACGACAATTGCCGCAGAACCTATACGCCGAGCGAAGACGTCAAAAACGGCAAATTCACTTACGGAGAAAAGCCGTAACAAAGCGAAAACAGAGCGTCCGAAAACGCTCTGTTTTTTTGCTGAATTTAAATTTTACGGCTCGTCAAAAGGAATGACCTGACCGAGCTCGGCAGACTTGAAGCAGCACTCCATAACGTGCATTACTCTTCTGATCTCCTTATGCTTAACAATCTGCTCTTCCTCACCGTCAATTGCCTTTACGAAGTTGCGATAGAACTCGTGAACATCGGAATGCGGCTTCGGGATTGAATATGTGTCAAGAGTGATTTCATCTCTCGGTGCCATTGTCTTGGTGATACCGGAAGCAGTCTCAACCGGAACAACATCCTTCTCGTTCCAAGCCTTGAGCTTTGCAACCTGGCATTCCTCTCTCCAGTCCTGAATGATTGCAGAACCGTTCTCGCACTGCAGATAGAATCTCGGAAGCGGCAGGAAGTTGTATGTGCCAACCTCGATATAAACTCTTGCGCCACCCTGTATCTTAAGTGTGATTTTGCATCCGTCGTCACACTCCGTCTTTGTGTAATTGGTTGTCTCACAGTAAACGGACTCAATCGGCTCCGGGAAAAGCTGAAGCATCTGGTCAATGAGATGAACGCCCCAGTCAAGAATCATTCCGCCACCGTGTGCCTTCTCGCATCTCCAGTCTGACGGGATACCTCTTGAGCCGTGAATTCTTGACTCAATGTTGAGGAACTTTCCGATTTCGCCTGTTTCCTTGAGGTGCTTCATAGCGAGGAAGTCAACGTCCCAGCGTCTGTTCTGGTGAACCGTGAAAAGCTTTCCGCTCTCCTTTGCGGCGTCAATCATCTTGTCAACAGCGGCAAGGCTCATCTCAACAGGCTTCTCGCAAATAACGTGCTTGCCTGCCTTAAGGCTCTTGATAACTGTCTCTGAATGAACATCGTTCGGAATAGCAACGGTAATGATGTCTACAGACTCGTCTGCGAGTGCCTCATCCAAGGAAGCATATGCTTTGATTCCTCTTGACTCTGCGAGAGCGTTTCTCTCAGGCTTAATGTCATAGACACCTGCAAGATTGACAACATCGCTCTTAAGGATCTGGTCGCAATGCCAACCGCCCTGTCCGCCGTAACCGACAACTACTACATTTTTCTTCATGATTTTATCCTCCCATTACTTAGATGTGTGTAATGATTCAAAATACTCCACACAGGTTGTTAAATAGATTTGCTTTTCGCTCACAAAAAAGAGCTTAAAAAGCGGCAGTTTTGAGTTTGTAAATATACCCTGCGGAACATATTGTATAAGCAATTTTCTCTGTAAATCGATTTGCCATAAACAACATATTCTGCTCACACATTGATTATTATCGGAGCAAGGCTCTGATTTGCTCGCAATGAGCAGAGCTTGCGAACGATATCAATCTTTGTGCGGAGCGTAAGCTCCGTGGGTTCGTGCAACGAACCCCGCAGAATATGTTACGCATTAGTAACATATTCTGCTTACACATTGATTATATTTTGTGAAAATCGAACTGTCAAGTGTTTATGTGGTAAAAATATGGAAAAATTTATGGTAAAAAATATGGTAATTCTCATGTTAAATATGGATTTATTTCATGTGACCGAAAACAGACCTTTCACATCTGAAAAATCCTGTAACTAACCGCCTTGCCATGCGATTTTTCGTCTTTTATTTTATTGTAATATTTTCACCGTATGTATAAAATGACAAGACTTCAAACGGGTCAAATTCAATCAGTAAATACATAAATAATATTTGATTTGTCAATTATCTTTTATTTTTCTAAAATCTCATTAAAAATTTTAATAATGAATTTATACAAACCGCTTGTATTTTCGTCAATTTACTATGTTGATTTTTCCGCAAGTGCGGATTAAAATATAATCAAATAAAATAAAAAGGATGTGTGGATTATGGACAGACGGGTTAAACGCACAAAAGAAGCTATTTTAGGTGCAGTTCTTTCACTCATCACGGAAAAAGACTACCGCAAGATATCCATCTCTGAGGTTGCCCGAAGAGCGGATATTGACCGCAAAACCTTCTATCTCCATTACTCGGGAGTGGAACAGGTTCTCACAGAATTTTCCGAAAACACAGTGAATACTCTGCACGAGAAGTTGGTAGGAAACGGCTATTTCCTCGACCCATCCAACCTCACTCTTCTTTATAAGGGAGTGAACGGAGTAATTTCAGAGCGAATCGAGATTTTCCGTCATCTTGCCAAAAGCAAGAATTTCGATACCTTCTGGGTCAACATTAATGATTTTATTATCAGAAATCTTACCGATGCTTTCTCCCAGAGCTACGGCTACGATCAAAGAAAATCTCACGCATACGCTGAGTTTGTGACCGGCGGTGCAAAGAGTGTTTACAGAGCTTGGCTCTCAGGTGAAATTGATGCATCAATAGATGAATTGCCAAAGCTCTTTCAGGCTGTTAGTCCGGTATATGCATATTGATGAAAGTAAAGACAAGTTAGCGAAAGCTCCTCTGCAAAAAACAGAGGAGCTTTCGCTATATTCATAATATTTTAATTCCGTATTTTATTTCTTTTCAAGCTTAACGGTTCTCTTCATTGCAACGCTGCAAGCGATGTCGCCGAGAACATTACAGCATGTGGCACCCATGTCGCAAAGTGTGTTTACGCTGATGTAAACTCCCATGATGCCTGTCGGAAGACCTGCAATTGAAGCAAGTGCGGCAAAGCTTGCGATAGCGCCGCCAGGAACACCCGGAGTTCCGATTGAAAGAAGTGTGTTCGAGAGCATGACGACAATCATGAGTCCGAGGTCAACCTCAACTCCGCATGCGTTTGCGAAGAAAACAATCATGAATGACATGAGAATTGAAACAGCGTCCATATTTATGGTAGCACCAAGCGGAAGTGTCATGGAAGAAATCTCGTTTGGAACACCGAGTTCATCTGCACAACGCTTTGAAATCGGAAGAGTTGCACTGCTCGAGCATGTTCCGAATGCGTTAAGTCCTGCGGGAGCAACTGTCTTGAAGAACTTGCCTACGCCGCATTTGCCGATGAGCTTGACAATTCCGCCGTAAATGATAAGCACGTAAAGAGCAAATGTCAGATAGAGCGCACCGAGAACGGATGCAAGCGAGATGATAGTCTCTGTTCCGTTTGCATAGACAACAGAAGAAATGGAGCAGAAAACTCCGACAGGAGTGAAGTACATAACTACCGATACAATCTTTACGGAAATATCATTAAGAGACTCGCAAACCTTAACGAACGGATCTGCTTTCTCTCCGATTGCCAAACAGGTTATTCCAACTATGATAGCGAAAACAAGAACCTGAAGCATATCGCCGTTTACAAATGATGCAAAGGGATTTGACGGAATGAGATTCTTGACGGTATCAAGAAGGCTTGTGAACTCCGTTGCCGAGACATCAGCTTCCTTCATCGCAATGCTGACGCCCTTGCCGACGCCCAAAAGCTTCGGGAGGAAAAGTCCGAGAAGAGAAGCAAAGAGAGTTGTTCCGCAGAAATAAATAACCGACTGCAAGCCGACTTTACCGGTTGCAGAGACAGAACCGATTCCCTTGATTCCGACGATGAGCGAACAGAAAACAAGCGGATAAATCATCATTTTGAGCGCATTCATGTAAAGCGAGCTGACAAGCTCGATTGCGGGGAGCAAGCCCTCGTATCTTCCGGGCATGAAAAGTCCGCACAAAATTCCGAGAACAAGTCCGATGAAAATCGCTATCGTAAGCTTGACGCTTGACGACATTTTCTTTTTCGTTGTTGCCATAATTCTTACCTACCTCAATTTAACAGTTTTGAAAAACAAAAATTCGCCCTCTGCGACAAAAGTCCAGAAGGCGAACAATTAACAAATTAACCGCACGCGGTACCACTTCTATTGTACCGAAAACCGATACATCTCACGGAATAAATTCCAGCTGTAACGGGCTCACCCGTCAGAAGCTAAATAATCCTTTCGCAATTACCTCACCTCTGCCGCTCGGGAGCCATCTTCACAAAACCGCCTTGCACCCTCCCACCGCACGGGCACTCTCTGAAAAATTAAACTTTGCTACTCTCTCCGTCAACGCAATCGATATATTTTACTAATTGTTATTTTATGAATAATAGATTAATCGAACTTGCATAATTTGTCAAGTATTTTTAGCCGATAAGGCAAAAAGTATAATCACAGACCTTTGTTTTTTCTTATGCACTCGATAAAATATTTTCCGTATTTCTTTGCTTTTATCTTGCCGACACCGGGAATATCGTTAAATTCCTCCGCTGTTATCGGCTCACGGATTGCCATTTCATTAAGTACCTTGTCCTGAAAAATAAGATATGCGGGTAAATGCTCCTTTAGTGAAATCTGATTCCTCACCCTTCTGAGTGCCTCGAAAAGGTCTTTACTCTGGTATTTTGAATGGGTTTCTATCACAGAATCGGCGTATGCACGCTTTTCTTTTCTCACCTTCATGCTAAGCTTCTGCTTGCCTCGCAAAACGGGTGAGGATTTTTCCGTCAGCGCGAGTGCTTTGTAAGCATTAACTCGCAAATATTCCTCTGCCACCAAAAATCCGCATATAGCTTTTAGCTCAAGCTTCGGTATAGTTCTTGCTATGCCGTAGGTGCTGAGAGTATCTAATTTAAGCTCCGTCACCCTTTGGCTCTCACTGCCCTTGAGCACAGAAATTACCGCACTCTCGCCCAAGCTGTAGCCGAGAAGTCCGTGAATACGGCTGATGCAAGACATTATCATCTGAGCTTCACGGGTAATATCTTTTTCGACAAATTCATTTCCGCAGTTTCCGCAATTACCGCAAAACGGGCCGTGCTTCTCTCCGAAATACTCAAGCAGTTTACCTCTGAAGCAATCAGAAGTATACACATAGGATTTCATAGCTTCAAGCCGCTTGTAGTCAAGCTTTTTTATCTCTGCACGTTCCTCGGGGCTTATCTCCTCGTTCTCGTCACCGTTCTCTATAAAGTACTCGCAAGTTCTAATGTCTGCGCCCGAAAACAGCATAATACAGTCAGCCGGTTCTCCGTCTCTTCCCGCACGACCGGCCTCCTGATAATAAGCCTCAACGGATTTAGGCATATTATAATGTATGACAAAGCTTACGTTAGATTTATCAATACCCATACCAAACGCATTCGTCGCTATCATAACACGCTTGCGGTCATACTGAAAATCATCCTGATTTCTCTGCCTTTCCTCTGCCTCCATTCCTGCGTGATATTTTGCTGTCGGTATTCCGTTTGCCACAGCCAGGTCAAACACCGCTTCAACGGCTTTTCTCGTGGAGCAATACACTATTCCGCTTTTGCCGTCATGCTCTTTTAATAATCTTAAAAGTTCCGTTTGCTTATTGTGCGGCTTTCGGACATCAAAATAAAGATTCGGTCTGTCGTATCCCGTCACCTTGACAAACGGATCGTTTAATCTAAGTCTTGTGATTATATCCTCACGAACAGTCTCCGTTGCCGTTGCGGTGAATGCCGCCACAATCGGTCTTTTTTCGAGTCCCTCAATGAAATCGGCAATTTTCAGGTAGCTTGGTCTGAAATCATTTCCCCACTCAGAAATACAGTGAGCTTCGTCCACGGCAACCATTGAAATTTTCAGATTTGAGATTGCTTCAAGAAAACCGTCAGTCTCAAGTCTCTCGGGCGCAACATAAATTATCTTGTACGCTCCCATAGACATTCTTTCATACGCTTTTAGCAGCTGCGGAAAGCTTAATGAGCCGTTTATATATGCTCCTCTTATACCCATTGTTCTGAGTGCCGCAACCTGGTCGTTCATCAGCGACACAAGCGGTGAAATCACAAGAGTCACTCCGTCCATTATCAGAGCGGGAATCTGATAACACACGGATTTTCCGCCGCCTGTCGGCATAATTCCTACGCTGTCCCTTCCAGAGAGAATGGAATCGATTATATCCTCCTGTCCCTCTCGAAAGCTCCTGTGTCCGTAATAGGTTTGCAAAATATCAAGCTTTTTATTCTTTATAACACTCTCAAGCATTGATTCTATAAGTACCATTTATATTCTCCGTTTTCAATCGTGATACAGCTTTAAAAAATCTTCATCGGCAACCTCTTTTAGGCGGTATTTTCCCTTGCCTGTTTTTATGAGCACGCCCTCGTCGCACAGCTTTGCTATGACACGCTGAAGCTGGCGGCGACTGCATTTCATCCAAGAGACAGTCTGCTCCACCCCGTCTATCTCGTGATTTGGTTCCATATATTTAAGATAATAGAGGAGCTTTTTATCGACGCTTTGATAAGAATATTCTATACCTGCGCTGTTGCGAAATCCGTTTCCGAGCTTCTTCACTATAAAATTTAAAAATCGAACATCCTTATGCAAAATATCATTGTATTCAGAAAATTCCAAAGCAACGCAAAAAACATCGCTCATTGCCAAAGTATAAAACTGCGGGTTTCTCCCTGTAGCAAACTCGAAGTCGCCCAAAAAATCAAATTTATTTGACTTGCCGACAATATGAATAACTCCGCTCTCCTCGAGATTTTGTATCTTTACCGAACCGCTGACAACGAAAAGCATATACTTCATGCCTTGCAGCGGTTTTGTGAGAAAGCTCCCTTTCTTAAATTCAATCAGCTTAAAATCAAGGTCTTTTGTATCGAAATATTCCCGTATTTCAAATTTCTCGATATATTTTTCAAGCATTTCTTTGTCATTAATTATTTTCATCGTTCTGTCCTAACCAAATCTTTATATCCTGACATATTGTGCCATATGTCATATTCTTTTTCAAGTACTGCAATGCTCTTTCAGCCAATTTGATTTTCGTTTATTTTATCGTATATATTGGTATAGTAAGGCAAAGTTTGACATTCTGCGGTCTGCGTGATATGCTATATTCCGTGTTTCGATGATAATTTTTCGCAAATTTATCACCGAGTTTTTATCTGTTTAACAATTTTCCAGTATACTCACAGTATACTTACTTAAGAAAGAGGTCTTTTTGTTTTCATGGAAACAAGAATACTTAAACCGAACTGCGAAGAAGACATAAAATTTGCAGGTGAAAAGCTTCGCAGCGGTGAATTGATTTGCATTCCAACAGAAACGGTTTACGGTCTTGCAGCCGATGCGCTGAATCCCGATGCCGTTTCACAAATATTTGTCGTTAAGGGCAGACCTAACGACAACCCCCTCATAGTCCACATTGCAGACTTTGACAATATCTACCCACTCGTAAAATATGTTCCCGAGGAGGCTAAGAAATTAGCCGAGAAATTCTGGCCGGGGCCGCTCACGATTATTCTTCCGAAATCGGACATCGTACCGATGAGAACATCTGGCGGACTTCAGACGGTAGCCGTTCGCTTTCCGTCGCATCCGACCGCACAGGCTATCATCAAAGCCGCCAAAAGACCGCTTGCCGCTCCCAGTGCCAACCTTTCGGGTAAGCCGAGCCCCACGGAGTTTAAATACTGCCTTGAGGATCTCGACGGCAAAATAGCAGGAATCGTTGACGGCGGTGACTGCGCCGTAGGTGTCGAATCGACTGTATTGACTCTTGCCGAGGGCACTCCGAGAGTTTTACGCCCCGGCGGAATAACGGTTGAAATGCTCAAGAGCGTGCTCGGTGAGGTTTTGGTTGACGATGCCGTAGTTCACGGTCTTGCCAAGGGCGCAACCGCCGCAAGCCCGGGAATGAAATATAAGCACTATTCGCCAAAAGCCGACATCACCATTGCCGATATGTCGCTTAACGATTACATCGCACTTATGAAGAAGAATCCCGACTTTGCCGCACTTTGCTTTGACGGAGAAAACAAATATTTCGATAACGATTTTGTTTCGTTCGGCAAGGAATATGACGGTAAAACTCAGGCAAACAGACTCTTTGCGGCTCTTAATGAGCTTGATGAAAAGGGCTTCACAAAGGTGTATTCGAGAAGAGTGCAAAAGCACGGCGTCGGTCTTGCCGTATTCAACAGGCTTGTGAGAAGTGCGGGCTTCAATATTATCCGCTCCGACTTCAATATTATCGGCTTAACCGGTACAACAGGCAGCGGAAAAAGCTATGCCGCTGAATTTTTCAGAAAAGCGGGCGTTCCCGTTATCGACTGTGACGCTGTCACAAAGCTTCCGAATCTTTATAATGCCGATAATTTTTCAACTGTTTTCGGCTCTGCGGTTAAAAACTCCGACGGAAGCTTAAACCGCAGAAAGTTAGCTGAAATCGCATTTTCTGCCGAGGGCGGAAAAGAAAAGCTTGAAGCAATCACGTTCCCGATTATCCTCGCAAAAATTGACGAAATGATCGAAGAACTCAAAAAAGAAGGACACAAGCTCATTGTGCTTGATGCTCCCACGCTTTTTGATTCGGGACTTCAGAATCGCTGTTCGAGAATTGTTGTTGTCACGGCTGATGAAGAAATCCGCCTTCAGAGGATTATGAAGCGTGACGGTATAAGCGAAAACGAAGCAAAGCTTCGCATGCATGCTCAAAAGGAGCTAACAGATTTCGCCGATGCCGTCATCAATACAAACATCACAAGAGATTTAACCGAAGAAATTAACGCTATATTGGAGGACTTCACATAATGGCTACAACGGGAAAAAGATACGCCACCCGTGAAAATTCACGGGCACGTGCTTCATCTCGCAAAAATCACGCCGCTTCCCCAAAAAATAAAATATATGATATCAACGCTAAACTGAAAAAGAGAAACAAGCAGGTGCTTGTTTCAAGAATAAAGGTAATCTCTGTCGCATTCGCACTCGTGCTTTTGGTTGTCGGCTCGGTCGTCGCAATAAGAGCCGCCATGCCGACAATTCAGGATTCGACAGAAAAAGCCTCTTATCCTTTAAAATACGAGAAAATAATCGACAAAAATGTCAAGGAGTTCGGTCTTGATAAAAGTTTGGTCTGTGCTGTCATATATGCCGAGAGCTTTTATAACCCCGACGCTCAGTCGAGTGCGGGTGCTTACGGACTTATGCAGTTAACAGAAGAAACATTTAACTGGATGCAGGAAAGAACCGACGGAAAAATCACTTACACAAGTGACGATTTGACCGACCCCGAAATTAATGTACATTACGGCTGTGCACTCTTGAAACTGCTTAATGATTATTACGGCGGCAACATCGAGCTTATGCTGTGCGGCTACAATGCGGGAATCGGCAGTACCGATTCTTGGCTTTCCGAATATCCTGACGGCAACGGAGGAATTTCCTACATTCCCTATTCCGAAACGGAAAGCTATGTTGTTATAGTAACCGAAGCCATGGAGAAATATGCTAGTATCTATGACTTATGATATTCTATTATTATAAACGAAAGGTGTAAAAATCATGTCATTACTTACTGAAAGAAAAAACGGTTTTTACCGTCTTACAGATGAAGAGATTAAGCTTGCGGATGATTTCTGCGAGGGCTACAAGGTATTCCTTGACGAGTCTAAGACAGAGCGTGAGTGCGTAAGCTTTGCCGTTAAAGCTGCTGAAGAGAAGGGATTTGTTCCTTATGACTTCAACGCTTCCTACAAAGCAGGCGACAAGGTATACTTCAATAACAGAGGAAAGTCCATCTGCCTCGCTGTTATCGGAAAGAACGGCACAAAGAACGGCGTAAGAATTTCCGCCGCTCACATCGACTCCCCGAGACTTGACCTCAAGCCGATTCCGCTTTACGAATCAAGCGACACAGCTATGTTCAAGACTCATTACTACGGCGGTATCAGAAAGTACCAGTGGGTTGCTACTCCTATTGCAATGCACGGCGTATTTGCTCTCAAGAACGGCGAGACACTCACAGTTAAGGTTGGCGAGGACGATAACGATCCCGTATTCTGCATCACAGACCTTCTTCCGCATCTTGCTCAGGAGCAAGTCACAAAGACCCTTGCCGCAGCTTTCACAGGCGAAGACCTCAACATCACAGTAGGCTCAAGACCTGTAAAAGACGAGAACGAGAAGAAAGCATTCAAAGCTAACTGCATGAAGCTTCTCAACGAGAAGTACGGCATCACAGAGGACGACTTCCTCTCAGCAGAAATCGAGTTTGTTCCTGCATTCAAAGCTAAGGATGTAGGATTTGACCGTTCTATCATCGGTGCTTACGGCCATGATGACAGAGTTTGCTCCTACCCCGCACTTCAGGCTATTTTTGATTGCGGTATCCCTGAGGACACATGCATCACAGTTCTCACAGATAAAGAGGAAATCGGTTCTTGCGGTAATGCAGGTCTTTGCGGTGACTGGCTCGCAAACTTCATCACAGACCTTGCAGAGCAGGACGGCTTAAAGGGCAGACATGTTCTCGCTAAGTCAACTTGCCTGAGCGCAGACGTTACAGCAGCTTTCGACCCTAACTATCCGTCAGCTTTTGAAGCAAACAACTCCGCTTACATCAACTACGGCGTAGGTGTTTCCAAGTACACAGGCTCAAGAGGAAAGAGCGGTACAAACGATGCTAACGCTGAATTCGTTGCAAAGGTAAGAAGAATCTTTGACGAAAACAACGTTATCTGGCAGATGGCTGAGCTCGGCAGAGTTGACCTCGGCGGCGGCGGAACAGTCGCACTTCTCATCTCCAAGCTCGGTGTTGAGGTTATCGATGTCGGTGTTCCTGTTCTTTCAATGCACTCTCCTTATGAGATGGTTTCAAAGATTGATGTTTACGAAGCTTACAAGGGCTTCAAGGCATTCTTCGTTGACTGATTACAAAAATAGATACAGCAAGGGCACATCAAATCGATGTGCCCTTATCATTTGCAAAAATAAAAGACGATCAACGATCGCCTTTTCTCGATTTTCTGTTTTCACCGTTTGCACGCTTAAAGTCACTGAGCTTGTCATCGGACTGCTTTTTAAAGCGTGACATCATATCCTCAAAGCTTCCGCCCGAATTTTCGCTCGGTCTCCACTCATAGTCTCCCGGTCTTCCGCTAGACTGATATTTCTCTCTCGGTTGGCGTGTTCGGTAGCCGCCTCTGCCTTTTTCTTTTCTCGAAGGCTTTTCCTCGGCATTTCCATCGGCTTGCTTGATTGAAAGTGACAGCTTGCCATCAGGATTAATCGCAACAAGCTTAACCCTGACGTTGTCGCCAAGTTTAAGAACATCGTTTATATCCTTGACATACGAGTTTGCAACCTCGGAAATATGAACCATGCCGCTCTTGCCCTCGCCGATATCGACAAATGCGCCGAACTTTGTTATTCCCGTTACCTTACCCTCGTAGATTAAACCTACCTCAATCTGCATATAATACCCTCAATTTGTAGGAGATGGTTGTTTTGATTCTGAATCAGTTACCGCCACCGTTGACGAAAACTCTCTCGCCCTGCTTGGCATAACCAAGCTCACTTCTTGCGTACTCCTCGGCATAGGAATCCAAGCTGTCGGACTCGTTTGCAATTCTGTATGTAAGCTCGTCATTCTTTGCTTTCTGAACAAGCACTTCCGACTGCAGCTGGGAAAGCTGTTCGGTTTTGTTTGTTATCTGAATCTGAGTTGCAATAAGTGTGTATACTATATAAACCATAAAAAGCAGTGCCGCAAATCTGAGCACGATGCCCGTTACGCTTCTTGTCTTTGTCATTAATCAATTAACCTTTCCGCTTCGTTAAATGGAAACAGTTATTACTTTACAGCAATTTGATTATACACGGTTTTATGTCACCAATTCAAGAAATAAAAATTTTTTTGCATATTTTTTGCAAAAACCACAAGTGATAGTGTATTTCACATTTTGTTCACACTAATTATAAAGATTATTCACTTTACAAATGAAATTATTGAGTATATAATCAGAGCATAGACAGTGCCCAAGATTTAGGCGGTGTCACAATAACAATGAATTTCAGTGTAAAGAATTTCAACTTTACACATTTGAAATAATGGAGGTTAAATATGAAATTTTGTAAAAACTGCGGATTTCAGATGAATGATGCAGACACATTTTGTTCCGCTTGCGGTGTACCCGTAGATAACATCCCTGCTCCAACACAGGACGCCGCTCCTGTTTCTGATGCTACCGTAAACGAAGCACCACAGACAAACGAGCCTGTTCCCCCGGCTAACGGTCAGGCACCAGTTCCGCCACCTGCATATCAGCAGCCGATGTATCAGCCGTATCCTCAGCCTGTACCGTTCGACCCGAACGACCACACTGCAGAGTTCACAGCCGAGGATATTTCCAAGAACAAAATCATTGCCATGGCGGCTTATCTTCTCGGTATTCCTGGCGTCATCATTGCGCTTTTGGCTTCGCATGATTCCCCTTATGCCGCTTTCCACGTAAGAGAATCCTTAAAACTTACTATTGCCGGAATACTCGGAGCGATTTGCTGTGGTATTCTCTGCATTGTGTTCATCGGTCTCTTCCTCTTACCTATACTTGCAATCGTTCTTCTTGTTGTAAGAATCATCTGCTTCTTCAACGTTTGCTCAGGCAAGGCAAAGAACGCACCGATTGTCGGAAATCTTCCGTTCTTCAAGTAATTTTTAAAAATATCAAAGGACAATTCTTCTGAATTGTCCTTTTTCTTTTACCTTTTCATAAAAAGCAAAAATCGGAGATACCAATTAAGATATCTCCGATTATGTTTTATGTAACTTTTAAGCTTTTAGAACTTACATACAATTTAGACTTCGAGCATATCGATAATGTGTCTCGGACATACATCCTTGCACTTACCGCAGCCGATGCACTTCTCAGGATCAACTGTTGCCTTGAAGTTGCTTACTGTGACAGCCTGAACCTCACAGACCTTAGTGCACTTCATGCATCCGATACAACCGACTTTGCAAACCTTGTTTACAAGTGCGCCCTTATCGCAGTTGGAGCATCTTACAACAGCCTGCTTCTTAAGCGGAACAAAGCTGATTAAGTGCTTCGGACAAGCCGCAATACACTGGGAACAACCCTTACATTTTTTGGGGTCAATCATTGCAACGCCGTTGCAAATCTTGATTGCGCCGTATTGGCAAGCTGCCATACAGTCGCCCATTCCCATGCAACCGTAACGACAGCTTGAAGTGCCGCCGGCGACAAGTGAAGCCGCCGCACAGGACTTAAGTCCGTCATACTCCATCTTATCCGATGTTACATCATATGAGCCGACGCAGTGAACAAGAGCTGTCTTTGCTTCAACAGTGCCGCTGACGCCGAGGATTGCTCCGATAGCGTCTGCTACTTCTGCTCCGCCGGGGGAACAAAGGCCAACCTTTGCTTCGCCCTTTGCGAGAGCTGCCGCATAGCCTGCACAGCCTGAAAATCCACAGGCACCGCAGTTAGCACCGGGCAAACAAGCCTGAATTTCTTCCGCCTTCTCGTCCTTCGGAACTGCCATAACGATTGAGGCAATCGCAAGGCCGAGACCTGCGATAAGTCCGATTACGGAAACAATAATAATTGCTGTTACAATAGGATTCATTGCGGTACCTCCTTATAACAAGCCGTCTACAAGTCCGCCGAAACCAAGGAAGGAAACAGCAACGAGTGAAGCGGCAATAAGTGTGATAGGGAGTCCCTTCAAGAACTTAGGAACATCGCAAAGCTCGAGTCTCTCTCTAACTCCTGCAAAGATAACCATTGCTACGAGGAAGCCGACACCTGAGCCGAATGCGTTAACAAGAGCCTGAATATAGCCGTAGCTTGGGTCTGAAGCAGCCTTATCGAGAACAAGCATTGTAACACCGAGAACGGCACAGTTTGTTGTGATAAGCGGAAGATAAATTCCCAGAGCGTTGTAAAGCGGCGGCATATACTTCTTCAAGGTTATCTCGAGAAGCTGAACCAAAGCCGCAATGATGAGAATGAAGACGATAGTCTCAAGGTACTCAAGACCTGCGGGAACGAGAATTCCGTTGTAAATGGGCCATGTGACCGCTGTTGAGATGACCATGACCACGGTAACTGCGATTGACATACCCACCGCAGTATTGAGTTTCTTGGAAACGCCGAGGAACGGACAAATTCCAAGGAACTTGTTAAGAATATAGTTTTCTGTCAGAATTGCTGCGAGGAAAATTCCGACTAAGCCTTTAATCATCTTATTTTTCCTCCTTTACTGCGTCATTTGAGCCACAGCCGCCGTCCTGAATCTTAGAGCATGATGTTGACATAGGACAAGCCGAGCAACCGATGGTCTCAGGAGCGTGGCCCTCTTCACTGAGCTTTCCTGCGATTGCGATAAGAATACCGAATACGAAGAAGCCTCCCGGAGGAAGAAGGAAGATGATGATAGGATCCATGAAATTGGAAAGAACAGGAATACCGAATACTGTACCGGCACCGAGAAGCTCACGGATGATACCCATTGCGAGAAGTGCGGCTGTGAAGCCTACACCCATTCCGAGGCCGTCAATGATCGAAGGTAAAACCTTGTTCTTGCTTGCAAAGGACTCCGCTCTTCCGAGAATGATGCAGTTAACAACGATAAGCGGAAGGTAAACGCCGAGGCTAGTGTCAAGGCTTGGAACAAATGCCTTAACAAGAAGCTGAATAACTGTAACGAAGCCTGCTATGATTGTGATAAAAGCAGGGATTCTGATTTTATCTGGGATAACATTTCTGAGCATAGATATAACAGCACCCGAGCAAACGAGAACGAATGTGGTTGCGGCACCCATGCCGATAGCGTTTGATGCGGCTGTTGTAACTGCCAAAGTGGAGCAGCAGCCGAGCATAAGTCTCAAAACGGGGTTTTCTTTGATAATACCCTTGGAAAACTCCTGAAAAAGGGTTTTATTCTTAGCCATAAAAATTAACCCTCCTTAACATTATTGTACATATCAACAGCCTCGTTTACGGCACTTGTTACCGCACGGGAAGTGATAGTAGCACCTGTGAGCGCCTCAATCTGACCCTCGCCAGCCTCCTGATTTTTAACAACCTCAATAGTTGTTGCAGGCTGAACGAACTGAGCCTGGAAGCTTTCCTTTGTGCAGTTTCCGCCAAGACCCGGAGTTTCGTCCTGGTCAAGGATTGCAATGCCGCTGATGTTGCCGTCAGCTGTGATACCTGTCATAACGGAAACATCGCCGCCGTATCCCTTGCCGCTTGTCGTGAAGACATAACCGACAATTTCAGAGCCTGACATACCGACATAATATGTGCCATTATCAGATTCCTTTTCTTCAAAAGACTCTGCATCAGGAAGAACGACTGTTCTTGATTCTGCGGCGTTCTCTGCCTGAACCTCAGCGATTTTATCGGCTGTGAGCATATTTGTGACGCCAAGAAGACCTGATACTATAATACAAATAATAACTAGGATAGCTGCAGGAACAGCAACTTCTTTAAAATTAAGCTTCATTATCCCTTAGCCTCCTTCTTTTTCTTCTCCTTGCCAAAAGGTGTCGGAGAAACAAATTTCTCGATAAGAGGTACAAGGATGTTCATGATGACAATGGAGTAAGAAACACCCTCGGGAAGTGAACCGAACTGACGGATAAGCATTGTGAAAATACCGCAACCTATCGCAAAAATGATTCTGCCCTTGAAGTGAATCGGGCTTGTTGTATAGTCTGTTGCCATGAAGAATGCACCGAGAAGAAGTCCGCCTGAAAGAAGATCTGTGAGCGGATCTCTGCCCAAAAGTGCAGAGAAAACAACAGCTGTAGCAAGATATGTAACAGGGATAACGGGGCTGATTACCTTTCTTGCGATGAGGTAAAGACCGCCGAGAATGATTGCGAGAGCACATGTCTCACCCAAGCATCCGCCTGTCTTTCCGAGGAACATATCAAGATAAGACGGAAGAGCCTCACCTGTTCCCTCGTTCAAAATGCCGAGCGGAGTTGCCGTTGTGACAGCGTCAAACGGAGTTGTCCATGCGGTCATCTTTGACGGGAAGGAATTCATGAGTATGATTCTTGCAGTCAAAGCCGGGTTTACAAAGTTCTGACCGATACCGCCGAACATCTGCTTTACTACTACGATAGCGATTACACCGCCGAATGCAGCGATAATCGGGCTGATTGAAACAGGAAGGTTAAGAGCGAGAAGAATACCCGTAACAATGCATGACAAGTCGCCGATTGTCTGGTTTCTCTTCATAACCTTTCTTGATACATATTCGCTCAAAATACATGAAGCGACACATGTGAGAATAATTACCGCACTTTTAAAACCAAAGAGGATTACGGATGCGATCATTGCGGGAGCAAGACCGATGATAACATCGAGCATGATGCCGCTTGTGGTCGTTTTGCCGTTAAAATGCGGAGATGAAGAAACTATAAGCTTATTCATTATTTCTTGGCACCCGCCTTTCTGACCTCTGATTTTCCGAGTCTTATAGCCTGAACTATTCTTCTGCCCGCAGGACAGCTGAATGCACAGCATCCGCATTCCATACAGGTCATAATATCGAGCTGCTTGAGCATCTCGACATCTTTTCTCTCGGAATACTTCTCAAGCTTTGTCGGAAGAAGATTCATCGGGCATGCGGCAACGCATCTGCCGCAGCGAATGCACTCTGTTGGCTCACGAAGCTTTGCTTCCTTTTCATCGAAGCAAAGAATACCGTTGTTCTGCTTAAGAATAGGCATTTCGTCGTTCGTTACAGCAAATCCCATCATAGGGCCACCCATGATGATTTTTCTTGGCTCGGACTTGTAGCCGCCTGTGAACTCGACAATATCCTTAATCGATGTTCCTACGGGAACGATTACATTCATAGGATTTTTGATTGCAGAGCCGTCAACGGTGATTCTCTTCATGATAAGCGGAATACCGTTTCTGACATAAGAAGCAAGGAAAGATACAGAGCCGATGTTCATAACAATGACGCCGACGTCGGCAGGTAATTTTCCAGCCGGTACCTTTCTTCCTGTGCAAGCCTGAATGAGCACCTTTTCAGCGCCCTGAGGATAATTTGACTTAAGCTCAAGGATTCTTACCTCGTCCTCCGGGTCGTAAAGCTGGTTATCAGCCATCTCCTTGAGGTTTGCGATAGCGTCGGGCTTATTGCTCTCAACAGCTATGATGCAGCGGTGAATTCCAAGAAGACTCTTGACAAGATAAATGCCCTCAAGGACGTTTCTGCCGTTTTCAAGTGCTTCTCTGTGGTCACAGGTAACATACGGCTCACACTCTGCACAGTTGATGATGAGTGTGTCGATGTTCTTGTCGGGGCCTACGTTGAGCTTAACGGTTGCAGGGAAACCTGCGCCGCCCAGACCAACCAGACCGCTGTCTCTTGCGATTTTTACAAGATCCTCTTTTGTTTTCGGCTCCTCGGGAGGAGCAATTGACGGGTCGAGCTCCATAAGTCCGTCAGACTTAATTACAACAGCATCCACCATCTGACCGCCTGTGAGCATAATCTGCTTAAGCTCAGATACGGTACCTGAAATCGATGAGTGAACGGGAGCACTTACGAATGCGTCGTTATCGCCTATTTTCTGACCTCTGTAAACATGGTCGCCTTTCTTGACGAGCGGCTTACAGGGAGCACCGATATGCTGAGACATAGCAATGGTTACAAACTCGGGCGCCGGCATATTGACGGATTCCTTAGCGCTTGTGTTCTTGTGATGAGGAACATGAGCGCCGCCATGTGTTTTAAACGGTTTTGTCGGAAATGACAGTTCCATTATTACCGTTCTCCTTTCTTTAAGTGTTTTCGCTGACATACAATTAAAATTCGAAAAACACCTCTGATGATATACAGCACGATACAAAACAGTAAAATAAATCAATATTTCATATCTATTTCATATCTATTAAAATATAACATTATTCAGCCTGACTTTCAATAGATTTATGCTCAAAAATACTGTATACAATCACATTTTTAACACATTGTTAACACGATTTTTTCACTCTTTTTTTTCGTTAGTTGTGAGCTTTTATTTAAATTGAAATCCTAAGATTTAGTGTATGCCGTTTGTCAAATTTTCCGTAATTTCCCGGATTGAATTTTCATAACAATAAACTTGCATTTTGAGCCTAAAATTTTAATCAAATCGCCAAAATTTGCATAAATACTTGAATATATATTTCTTTTGTTATAAAATACTAAAAAAGTTAATCTGCAGTATGAAGTACTCGGGAGAAAGCTTTCGCTTACCGAAGGAGTAACACTCTCAGGTCTTGAATTTCAAGAAAACCGGGTATGGACGCAATTCTGGAGAATCCCTTTAGTGGGTGCCGAAGGTGCAACGGTTTTTACCTAAATCTCTCAGGCAAAAGGACAGAATCAAAAAACATAAAGCATTTGTTTTTGTTCTGTTGCTTTGAGAGGTGGCTGAAATCCTTTGATTTCTTTGCCGCCTTTTTCTTTACTGCGATTCAGGAGGAAAGATGATAGAAGCAATTACAAACATCAACAATGCGGTCAACAATGTCGTGTGGGGTTGGCCAGCGGTCATTCTTTTAGGATTTGTCGGCGTTCTTATGACCTGCCTTACAAAGTTCTTCCAGGTGAGCCACTTCGGTCACTGGATGAAAAAAACCATCGGTGCGATTTTTGCCGACAAGCACGTCACCAAGCATACAAGCGACAAATCAATTTCCCAGTTCCAGTCACTTTGCACCGCTTTGGCGGCTACAGTCGGAACAGGTAACATCGTCGGTGTTGCTGGAGCTATCGCAGTCGGCGGCCCCGGCTCAATCTTCTGGATGTGGGTTATTGCATTCTTCGGAATGATGACCAACTACTCTGAAAATGTTCTCGGCATTCTTTACAGAAGAAAGAACACTAAGGGCGAATGGACTGGCGGTGCGATGTACTACCTCAAGGACGGTCTCGGCTCCAAAAAGCACTGCAAGTATATCGGACTTATTTTAGCTACTCTCTTCTCGATTTTCTGCCTTATCGCATCATTCGGTATCGGTAATTTGGCTCAGATTCAGTCCATCGTTTCCAATGTAAACACAGCCTTCAAAATTCCTCCTTACGCAACGGGAATTTTCCTCTTTATTTTAGTCGGTGTCGTTGTTATCGGAGGACTCAAAAGAGTTGCCGCCGTCACGGAAAAGCTTGTACCGTTCATGGTTATCTGCTATTTCCTCGGCACAATGATTATAATCCTTACACATTTCTATAACATTCCCGCCGCTTTTGTTTCCATATTCAAGGGTGCTTTCGCAATGCAGAGCGTCACAGGCGGTATAGTCGGCTCAGGCATCGCACTTGCTATGAAAATGGGATTTAAGCGAGGAGTTTTCTCAAATGAAGCAGGTCTCGGTTCGTCCGTTATGGTTCACTCAAGCTCAAATGTTAAAGAGCCTGTCCGTCAGGGTATGTGGGGAATTTTCGAGGTCTTCGCCGACACAATCGTTGTCTGCTCCCTCACTGCTTTGACAATTCTCACTTCCGGTGCTATCAATCTCGACACCGGAGAAATGACCGAAGCAGCTGCCGCTATCGGATCTGATTCACTCATGAACTACGTCTTCTCTCAGACCTTCGGCAAAGTCGGCTCTTGGTTCATTGCTTTTGCTATTTTGCTCTTTGCTTTCTCAACGGTACTCGGCTGGAGCCACTACGGTTCTACCGCTTTTGAATATCTCTTCGGAAGAAAGAATGTCAAGTTCTACAAGATATTCTTCACCGTTCTTGTTATCATATCCTCTATTTGCTCCTCACAGCTTGCCTGGGATCTCTCCGATACATTCAACGGACTTATGATGATTCCAAACCTCATCGGCGTTTTGGTTCTCGCTCCTCAGGTTATGAGAACTACCAAAAACTACGTTGACCGACATATGCGTGGCAAAGACGTAAAGCCGATTCTCTCGATGATTCCCGAAATCGAAGAGGAACAGATGAAGAATTTCGATCCTGACGAATAATTAAGTTATTACTCAAATTACAAGTAAATTAATAAATACACAAACAAAAACTGCGGTAGGCTTAAGGCTATCGCAGTTTTCTGTATTTTATGTGTATTTAATTTTCAATATTTTCGAGATTTAATTTACAAGTGAAACAAAATTCAAATTGCTTGTTGCTTTTACACTGTCATCGTTATAAACAAAAACGGCTTCAGCGTTATATTTTTCAAGAAGACTTTGACTGTCCTCATAGCCTAAGCAGAAGCAAGCCGTAGCAAGCGCATCGCTTATCGTGCCGTTATCGCAAAACACCGTAACGCTTGCTAAATCAGTTTCTACAGGATAGCCTGTTTTGGTATCGAGAATATGATGATAAATCTTTCCGTCATATTCGAAGCTTTTTGCTGTTCCCGAGGTTGAGCAATAGCCGGAAGTGATTTTTACCTTTCCGATTATTTTGCTCGAATCGGAATTTTCTATTCCTATCGTCCAAGTGTAACCACCCGTGCTGTAAACGCCGATACTTCCCCCCACCGAAACCATCGCACGATTGACATCAAGTGCCTTATACTCGGCGATAATCACGTCACAAGCGGCACCGTTTCCTACTGCGCTGAGGTCTAAAGCATAGCCGGAAGACTTGAAGCTGTATGATGAATTGTCGGCATCGAATCGAAGTGCCGAATAATCTACCTTTTCGAGCACCTTCGAAATCATCTCTTCACTCGGCGGTTCGCTCGGTGAATTGTCAAAGCCCCACAAATTGCTCAGCGGAAGTATGGTAATATCGAACGCTCCGCCGCTTTCCTTGCAGACATCAAGCGCTTGATTCAAAATATTTTCGGTCGTAGCACTTACCTCTGTCCAATCCTTCCCCGCATTGGCATTGATTTTGTAAATGTCGCTGTCTTCCAATTTCCAGCTTAGTAGACTTTCAAGTTTTTCTGCCGCCTGAGCGCCGTTTTCCGTTGCCGTCTCAGAGTCTTCGCCGTAAACTGTCTGTTCCACGGCTGTACCCATGGCATAAGTCACCGTCTCCGACTTAGCGGCACTCTTGCGATTAATCAGAATTTGTGCGGTAACTATCGCTGCCACCAAAACTATCAGCACAGCTATGATTATTAATGTCGATTTTTTTATTTTATTGAGTTTTTTAAATTTAAGTTTCATAGTACAAAATAATACGGTGAAATTATGAACAATTCCACCGCAAAAGTTAATTTTTCCCCAAAAAAGGAAAGGGGACCGAAAACAAAGTTCCCGGCCCTAAAAAGAAAGAAAGAAGTAGGTATAATCTTAATTAATATTTCCTATCATCCAAGGCGGTTAATAGCCTCGATGATTACGTCGACTGCTTCATCTACCGAGAAGACACCCGTATCGATGGTAAGATTGTAGTTATTCAAATCGTCCCATCTCTTGTTAGAGTAGAAGTTGTAGTAGTTAGCTCTCTGCTTGTCCTTCTTTGTGATGAAGTCAAGCGCCTTCTTCTCTGTTGTCTGTCCCGTCTCAACAGCCCACTTAGCTCTCTGCTCCGCAGGAGCATGAATGAATATTCTGAATACATTCGGATTATCACGAAGAATATAACTTCCGCAACGACCGATGATTACGCACGGTCCCTCTTCAGCTGCTTTTTTGATGATATCCGTCTGCAAAATAAAGAGCTTGTCGTTAATCGGCATATCGTTCATGCCCGTAAAATGAGCACCGAAAGGATAATTACCCATGACCATAGAGTAGAGAAGTGAATTTCCGGCTTTCTCATCAGCCTGATTGCAAATCTCTTCGCTTAAGCCACTCTGCTTTGCAGCCATTGCAATAAGCTCTTTATCAAAGTACTTAACTCCGAGCTTCTCGGCAAGCTTGATTCCGACGTTGTGTCCGTGGCTTCCAAACTGTCTGGCAATAGTAATAACAGGTAACATAAACACACCCCATTTCAAAGGTAAGAGCCAAAAGCCAATCTAAATATTAAAGCTTTGCTCTTCATAAATCACTTTCAACAATACATTTTTTCAGAAGTTCGGAGAATTTATATCCGTGATATTAATTCACTCTTAACTTCTGTCTACATCTTAGTGCATATTTCTCAAAATGTCAATAGTTTTATCAAAATTTTGTTATGTTTTTATAATATTTTGTTGAAAATGACACGCTCTTTAAATTTAAGGTGCCTTGACATAAATTATCTTGTGCCGACGCACCGTATTATTGTATCATTTCCAAAAAAAATTGCAAGTGTTTTTTGCGGCACAAACATCTTTAAATCGAAGACAATATACAAAACTCCGCTTTTTCTTCAAAATATGTATCCAAAAACTCAATTTTCACTTGCATTCTTACTCCCTTTGTAATAAAATGGGTATGTGAAAAACCTGTCATTCTTTTTGGGGCAGATTTAATAATGGTTCACAGACTATAATCAATAATAAAAAAGGAGTGTGCATAACAATGGCTTTAAATAAAGTTACTGTTGATGACATCAATGTTAAGGGCAAGAAGGTTCTTGTTCGTGTAGACTTTAACGTACCTATGAAGGACGGCGTTATCACAAACGACAACAGAATCGTTGCAGCTCTTCCTACAATCAAGAAGCTTATCGCTGACGGCGGAAAGGTTATCCTCTGCTCTCACCTCGGTAAGCCGAAGAACGGTCCTGAGGCTAAGTTCTCTCTTGCTCCTTGTGCAGTAAGACTTTCTGAGCTTCTCGGTCAGCCAGTTGTTTTTGCCGATGACGACACAGTTGTAGGCGAGAACGCAAAGGCAGCCGTTGCTAATATGAAGGACGGCGATGTTGTTCTTCTTCAGAACACAAGATTCAGAAAAGAAGAGACGAAGAACCTCGAGCCATTCTCAACAGAGCTTGCTTCTCTCGCTGAAGTATTTGTTATGGACGCTTTCGGTTCCGCTCACAGAGCACACTGCTCAACAGCCGGTGTAACAGATCACATCAAGGAGACAGCTGTAGGCTACCTTATGCAGAAGGAAATCAACTTCCTCGGCAACGCAGTTGAAGAGCCTGTCAGACCTTTCGTTGCTATCCTCGGCGGCGCTAAGGTTGCAGATAAGCTCAATGTTATCAACAACCTCCTCGAGAAGTGCGATACACTCATCATCGGCGGCGGAATGGCATATACATTCATCAAGGCTCAGGGCGGCACAGTCGGTAAGAGCCTCGTTGACGACACTAAGATTGAGTACTGCGCAGAGATGATCAAGAAGGCTGCCGACATGGGCAAGACTCTTCTCCTCCCTGTTGACACGGTCGCTTCCAAGGACTTCCCGGATCCTATCGACGGACCTATCGAGACAACTGTTGTTCCTACAATGGCTATCCCGGATGACATGGAAGGTCTTGACATCGGACCTGAGACTCAGAAGACATACGCTGAGGCAGTTAAAACAGCTAAGACAGTTGTTTGGAACGGACCTATGGGCGTATTCGAGAACCCGACACTTGCTGCAGGTACAATCGCAGTAGCTAAGGCTCTTGCAGATACAGACGCTACAACAATCATCGGTGGCGGCGACTCCGCAGCAGCTGTTATGCAGCTTGGCTTCGCTGACAAGATGTCTCACATCTCCACAGGCGGCGGTGCTTCTCTTGAGTATCTCGAGGGTAAAGTTCTTCCGGGCGTTGCAGTTATTGCCGACAAGTAATTTTATCTAAAATATGGGGCAGGCTGTTTGCGGTTTGCCCCATTTTACTCTAAATATAATTGAAAGGAATTTTTCGTCATGAATAAGTCAACAAGAAAAGCAGTTATCGCAGGTAACTGGAAAATGAATAAAACACCGTCAGAGACAACAGCTCTCATTAACGAGATGAAGCCTCTCGTAGCAGACGCTTCCTGTGATGTTGTTCTCTGCGTACCATACATCGACATCCCTGCAGCTGTTGAGGCAGCTAAGGGCTCCAACATCAAGATCGGTGCTGAGAATGTTCACTTTAAGTCAAGCGGCGCATACACAGGCGAAGTTTCTGTTGATATGCTCAAGGAAGCAGGCGTTGAGTATGTAGTTATCGGTCACTCCGAGAGAAGACAGTACTTCGGCGAGACAGACCAGACTGTTAACCTTCGTTCTTTGGCAGCTCTTAACGGCGGTCTCAAGGCTATCATCTGCGTCGGCGAAACACTCGAGCAGAGAGAGCTCGGCTACACCGAGACACTCCTCAAGTATCAGACAAAGATGGCTCTCACAAATGTTACAGCTGAGCAGCTCAAGAATGTTATCATCGCTTACGAGCCTGTTTGGGCTATCGGCACAGGCGTTACAGCTACTGCTGACCAGGCAGACGAGGGCAACGGCTATGTAAGAGCAGCTATCGCTGAGGCTTACGGTGCTGAGGTTGCTGAGACTGTTACAGTTCAGTACGGCGGTTCCATGAACGCCAAGAACGCAGCTGAGCTTGTTTCCAAGGTAAACGTTGACGGCGGACTCATCGGCGGCGCTTCACTCAAGGCTCAGGACTTCTCCGTAATCGTAAAGGCTGCTTCCGAGGGCTGATTGGCGAGTAATTAGGAACAACCGAAAAGTTTGAGCCTAATTACCGATTTACGGCATCAGTATATCAGGCTCTGACTGTTTGTTTCGATAAGCTATTTAATAATTTATCCAAATGAAAGGGAGCAGTCGATTTTCTGCTCCCTTTTTCAAATATTATCATTTGAGGTTCTCTAATATATGAAAAAACCATTAGTTTTAATGATTCTTGACGGCTACGGAATCGCTCCTGCTGAGGGCAATGCTATCGAAGCCGCAAAAAGACCTAATTTAAGAAAGCTCTTCAACGAGTATCCGAACACAATCATCGGTGCTTCAGGAATGGATGTCGGTCTTCCTGACGGACAGATGGGCAACAGTGAGGTTGGTCACACAAATATCGGTGCGGGCAGAATTGTTTATCAGCCACTCACAGAAATCACAAAGTCCATCAAGGACGGCGAGATGTTCAAGAACGAAGCTCTTAATGACGCTATGGACAAGGCTCTCGAAAAGGGCACTGCACTTCATCTTCTCGGACTCCTCTCTGACGGCGGTGTTCATTCTCACATCGAGCACCTCGCCGGACTTCTTCAGATGGCAAAGAACAAGGGTCTCACTGAAGTCTATGTTCACTGCTTCATGGACGGTCGTGACGTTCCCCCTTCATCCGGCAAGGATTATGTCTGTGAACTCATGGACAAGATGAAGGAAATCGGCGTCGGTAAAATTGCTACAATCTCAGGCCGTTACTATGCAATGGACAGAGACAACAACTGGGACAGAGTAGAAAAGGCTTATGCCGCTATGGTATACGGCGAGGGCAACCATGCCGCATGTCCTAAGTGCGCAATGCAGAATTCCTACGACGAAGGCGTTACCGATGAATTTGTAATTCCTTGTGTTATCGACGGTGCAAAGAAGATTGAGTCCGGCGATTCAATCATCTTCTTCAACTTCCGTCCCGACAGAGCACGTGAAATCACACGCACATTTGTTGACGATGGGTTCACAGGCTTCGAGCGTAAGGGCGGCAGACCTGACGTATTCTTCGTTTGCATGAGACAGTACGACGCTTCCATGCCGAATGTCGAGGTCGCTTACAAGGACAAGAAGCTCACAAACACTCTCGGCGAGTATCTCTCCGCTAACGGAAAGACACAGCTTAGAATTGCTGAGACAGAGAAGTATGCTCACGTAACATTCTTCTTCAACGGCGGTGTAGAGACTCAGTTTGAGGGCGAGGACAGAATTCTTGTCGCTTCTCCTAAGGTTGCTACCTATGACCTCCAGCCGCACATGAGCGCATATGAGGTCACAGATAAGCTTGACGAGGCACTCAAGAGCGGAAAATATGATGTAGTCATTCTCAACTACGCTAACTGCGACATGGTTGGTCACACAGGTGTATTTGATGCTGCTGTTGCAGCTGTTGAGGCTGTTGATACATGCGTAGGCAGAATTGCTGAAACAGTTCTCTCGCTCGGAGGCACAATTCTTCTCACTGCTGACCACGGCAACGCTGATAAGATGATTGACGAGAATGGAGCTCCGTTCACAGCTCACACAACAAATCCTGTTCCGTTCCTCGTTATCGGTCAGGGTGACGTTAAGCTCAGAGAAGGTGGCGTTCTTGCTGATATTGCTCCTACCATGCTCAAGATTCTCGGACTTGCTCAGCCTGAGGAAATGACAGGTAAGTCAATTATTGTTGATTGATTACGTTAGTAATATAATAATTTGAGAGTCGATTTCTATCGGCTCTCTTTTTTTGCGCAAAAAAGGAGAACCCTTTCGGATTCTCCAAAATTAAGTTATTAAAGATTTCTGTAGCGCTTAATTTGCTTCATCTTTTTCTTTCGGCGATGGAACATTACCGCAATTACAACATAAATTGCCACGGTAAGAATAACCAAACCGATTACTATCAAAACAAGCGGTGAAGCGAATGCTCCGGCGGTTGTCTCAATAGTCTGGATAACCTTACTTCTCTCGACTGACTCAGCCGCCACAAGGTTAACAGTTGCTATCTTGTCGCCTGCATACGTAAATGTAGCAGTACCGATAACCTCACCTTTTTTAATCGGTGCCTGAACCTTTTCGGGAATGTCGACCTCGGTCAAAATGCTTGATGTTGAAACATCTGACGGAAGAATAGCCGAAACATTCTCTGCAGCAACAAGCTGTAATTTATCCTGATTCCATGCGTATTCGAGCTCGATATCGGCGAGTAAATCGCCCGCCTCGGCTACATTTTTCATAGAAAGATTTAAGAACGCCCATCTGAAAAGCGTTGCGGCGTCAACCATTTCTCCGTGATAATCTATGGTTTCTCCGTTTGAATCTATCATCGGACTTCCAAGACAAATGCAAACATAGGTGTATCCCTCATAAGTAGCGGAAGCCGCAATACAGTAGCCAGCCTCGTTGTGAGAACCTGTCTTGATTCCGTTAGCATACATATAGTAATAAGCCGAGTTCTCGTCAGACTGCGAAAGCATCTTGTTTGTTGAAACAACGGTTCTCTCCTCATCAACTATATTTGTTGCCGGAAGTGTGTAAGAAGTCTGGCTGACAATAGAGCTGAAATACGGAAGTGTAGTAGCATAGCTTACCATTTTTGCAAGGTCTCTTGCGGTTGAATAGTGGTTGCTGTCATTCAATCCGTGCGGATTTACAAAATGGGTATCCATACAGCCGAGCTCTCGTGCTTTCTCATTCATAAGGCTTACAAAATACTGTGAAGCCTCTGAAACTCCGCTTCCGGAAGATGTTGTAGTTGTGGAAGTGCTGTCCGAAGTCGAATCCGTGCTTGTCTCATCTGAAGCCGCACTGCTTTCAGCTGAGCTTTCTGTGCTTGATTCAGTCGATTCACTCACTTCACCTGTTCCGTCCGTGTAATCATTTACCGCAACGGGATCAGGGATATCCTTTGCATCACCCTCGATATATTCGCTTGATTCTTCCTCTGTGCTTTCCTCACTGTCGGAGCTTGCCGCCTCCTCGGCAGCCGAAATCGTGCTCTTTGTCGAGAGATACTGTGCGATTTCCTCCTGATGCTGATCTATATAAACAGCCATTGCAAGAGCCGCATCGTTACCAGACGGAACCATCATAAGATTCAAAAGCTGTAAAAAGCTCAATTCCTCGCCTACATTGATACCGGCAAGAGATGAGCCCGTTCCCTCAAGTTCATCCTCAACAACCTGATCGACAGTGACTATTGTGTTTTCAAGGTCGGGAATGCATTCACTTACAACGATAAATGTCATTATCTTTGTGAGCGATGCGATCGGACGCTGAGTGTCGGCATCTACGGAATAAACGCACTCGTTGTTATCGAGGCTGTACATATAAATTGACTGTGAGTTTTTCTCAAACTCATAGGAAAAGCCTTCAGCCGATGTAGGAACGGCAAATAAACTTGCCACCAAACTGAAAGCCAAAATAAGAGAAATTATATTTCTGATTTTCTTCACTTTGTAATCTCCTGAATACTGAAATTGACAATTACATTAACATATTACATTACATATTGCTGAACATAACAAATTAAGTATAACAGCAGAAGCCGTTTTTTTCTACTCTGATTTGCAAAATTAGCAAGTTTTTTTCAGTATTTTCACATTAGCAAATCAAAAGGAGCGTTCAAACCGAACGCTCCCCTTTTCTCCGCAATAAAGCATCAGCCCGGAGGCCAAGCCATACTTCTTCCGCCCAAAAGATGGAAATGAAGATGACCTACCGACTGACCGCCGTCCTTACCGCAGTTGTTAACAATACGGTAACCGTCCTCTGCAATGCCGATTTCCTTTGCGATTTTAGCAGCCGTGACAAAGATGTGTGCGACTATGCTTGCGTTGTCCTCGTTAATCTCGTTAGCCGAGGAAATGTGCTCCTTGGGAATAATCAAAACATGCTTTGGAGCCTGAGGGTCGAGGTCATAAAAAGCTAAGACCTTGTCGTCCTCATATGCCTTGTTGGACGGAATTTCTCCGTTTGCGATTTTACAAAAAATGCAGTCTGACATAAGATTTCTCCTTTCACCGAAATTCGAAACATATCTTAAATATTACTTAATTAAGCCTTCAACAATGCCGTTTACAGCAGCGATAGCCTCGTCAAGCTTTGTGATGTCCTTAACACCGGCCATAGCGAAGTCAGGCTTTCCGCCGCCGTTTCCGCCTGCTACCTGAGCAACAGCCTTAACGATAACGCCTGCCTTGAGACCCATCTCCTGAGCCTTCTTTGTTACTACGCAAGCGAGTGTACCCTTGCCGTCAGATGTTCCTGCGATAACAGCTACGCCTGCCTCGTCAGCGAAAAGATCACGAATCTTATCGCCCATTGTGCGAAGTGCTCCGGAATCTGCTCCAGTGAACATAGCCGCAACAACCTTTACACCCTTGACGGACTCTGCCTTATTGATAAAGTCGCTTACTGAGTTTGCGGCAAGCTTGGAATTGAGGGACTCGATAAGCTTATCCTTCTCCTTGCTCTCAGCCATAACCTGAGCAGCCTTTGCGGCAAGCTCGTGTACATTGTTAGCCTTGAGGATAGCTGCTGTCTCGTTGATAGTCTTGATGTTCTCAGCCATAAGCTTGAATACACCGATGCCTGTGACAGCCTCGATTCTTCTGACGCCCGCTGCTACACCTGACTCGGAAACAATCTTGAACATTGAAAGTCTTGCTGTGTTATCGACATGTGTACCGCCGCAGAACTCTCTGGAGAAATCGTCAACTGTAACAACACGTACGATATCGCCGTACTTCTCTCCGAAGAGTGCCATAGCACCGAGCTTCTTAGCCTCTTCAATAGGCATCTCCTGCATAACAACAGGAATAGCGTCCATAATCTTGGTATTGACAAGAGTCTCAACAGCCGCAATCTCCTCCGGCTTCATAGCTGAGAAATGAGTGAAGTCGAATCTTACTCTGTGCTCGTTAACAAGCTGACCTGCCTGCTCAACGTGTGTGCCGAGAACCTCTCTCAAAGCAGCCTGAAGAAGATGAGCCGCTGTGTGGTTTCTCATGATTGAGTTTCTTCTGATAACGCTTACCTTAGCCTCAACCTCGTTGCCGACATTGAGCTCACCGCTGACAACTACAGCGTGGTGCATAAATACGCCGCTCTGGTTCTTCTTTGTGTCGGTAACATCGATTTCGGCGCCGTTTACGGAGATAGTACCTGTATCGCCTACCTGTCCGCCGCTCTCAGCGTAAAAAGGTGTTGTATCGAGAACGAGAACAACATTGTCGCCCTCCTCGGCTGCCTCTACTCTTTCGCCGTCCTTGACGATAGCAAGAACCTGTGCCTTAGAGTTCATTTCTGTGTAACCGACAAACTTTGTAGCCGGCATATCGTCAAAGAGGTCTGCCGAGCCTACCCATGCGTCTGTATCGGACTGCTTTCTTGCGGCACGTGCACGATTTCTCTGCTCGAGAAGAAGTGACTGGAATCTGTCTTCGTCAACTGTCATGCCCTTCTCGGAAAGAATCTCTCTTGTAAGGTCAAGCGGGAAGCCGTATGTATCGTTAAGCTTGAATGCGTCGTCACCGGAAAGCATCTTGCTCTCTGCTCTGTCGATAAATCCGTTGAGGATAGCAAGGCCCTGATCGATAGTCTTATAGAAATTCTCCTCTTCGTTGTGGATAACGTTCTTGATGAAGTCCTTCTTTTCCTCAAGCTCTGTGTAATGATCCTTGTTCTCTGCGATAACGGTTTCGCAAACCTCTGCAAGGAACGGTCTGTCGATTCCTAAGAGCTTTCCGTGTCTTGCGGCTCTTCTTAAAAGTCTTCTGAGAACATAGCCTCTGCCCTCGTTGGAAGGCATAACACCGTCACCGATCATAAAGGTTGTTGAACGGATGTGGTCAGTGATAACACGAAGAGAAATATCGTCCTTCTCATTGTCACCGTATGTCTTTCCCGCAATACGGGAGATGTGCTTCATAATGTTCTGAACAGTATCTACAAGGAAGAGGTTGTCAACGCCCTGCATTACGCAAGCAAGTCTCTCAAGTCCCATACCAGTATCGATGTTCTTCTGTGCAAGGTCTGTGTAATTGCCGTTTCCGTCATTATTGAACTGAGAGAAAACGTTGTTCCAAACCTCCATGTATCTGTCGCAGTCGCATCCGACGCCGCATGTCGGCTTGCCGCAGCCGTATTCCTCGCCACGGTCAAAGTAAATCTCCGAGCAAGGGCCGCAAGGACCTGAGCCATGCTCCCAGAAGTTGTCCTCTTTGCCGAGTCTTACGATGTGGCTCTTGTCTACTCCGACCTCATTTACCCAGATGTCAACTGCCTCGTCATCATTTTCATAGACGGAGCAGTAAAGTCTGTCCTCGGGAATCTCGAGAACCTTTGTTAGGTACTCCCAAGACCATGCGCAAGCCTCGTGCTTGAAGTAATCACCGAAGCTGAAGTTACCGAGCATCTCAAAGTATGTGCCGTGTCTTGCTGTGATACCGACTCTCTCGATATCGGGAGTTCTGATACACTTCTGGCATGTTGTAACTCTGGTTCTGGGCGGTGTGACCTCACCTGTGAAGTACTTCTTCATTGGTGCCATACCTGAGTTGATAAGGAGCAAGCTCTTATCGTTGTTCGGAACAAGAGAGAAAGACGGAAGTCTTAAATGTCCCTTTGACTCAAAAAAGCTGAGATAAGATTCTCTTAAATCATTAAGTCCTGTCCATTTCATTATATTATCGTCCTTTCGATACAATAAAAATTAACTGAATTAAGCTTTTACAAGCAACAAAAAGCGGCTTTCAGCCCCTAAAAACGGGACGGAAAACCGCGGTACCACCCGAATTACGGATAAAAATCCGTCACTCTTATCTTCTGTAACGGGAAGTCCCGATACCGCTCGTCACGGTACTGCCACACATGAAGTCGGCTCAAAAAACTATCCTGCGTGACTTCCACCGCCGCCACACTCTCTTTGAGGAAATTCGCTTTTCTTTTACTTCGGCATTTTGTTATTTAAATTTCTACTTGATGATTGTAATACCAACCATAAAAATAGTCAAGCATATCAGAGGTATTTTTTCCAGTCCCTGTCGATTTTTCCCGGCTTATCAGTGTCTGAGATACACTTGGAATAAATCCCCATATCAAGCCACTTATCAAATTTGTAGGCGCTGTGGACATAGCTTCCCGTCTTGGCAAATCCAAACTTTTTGTGAAGTGCCTCACTGCCCGGATTCGGGATATCAATGAGCGAATACGCATTGATAAATCCGCATCTTTCGAGTATTTCAAGCAATTTTGCAAAAAGCAGACTACCGGCTCCCTTTCCTCGGCAATTCATATCGAGATAAATCGCAAGGTCGGCATCCCAGTTGTAAGCACTTCTCTCATTGAAACAAGAAGCGTACGCATAGCCGATAATTTCACCGTCATCTTCAATCACAATGTACGGATAATCCTTAATCACAGAATTTATTCTCTCCAAAAACTGCTCACGGGTAAGTGAATCATACTCATAAGTAACAGTGGTTTTCTCAATGTAAGGATTGTAGATATCAACTAACCTTTGGGCGTCCCTCTCGGGATCTACAGCTCTGATAAGATAACTCATAATATTAAAATTTATTTTAAATCAATTAAGCGTTTCTGCCGCAGCACTTCTTGTACTTCTTACCGCTTCCACAAGGGCACGGATCGTTTCTGCCGATTTTCTTGCCCTTAACGATTGTTGTGGAGCTCTTCTGAGCCTTGTAAAGCTCTTTTCTTCTCTCCGCTGTGAGGTGCTTGTCCCACTGCGGAAGATTGTAGAGCCAGTCTGCCTTAGCGGCAACCATGTTGTAGTAAAGCTTCTCGTAATCGTAGTCAAGCTTAATCTCGCTTACCTCTTCGAGAGACTCGAGGTCATAAGGCACTTTAAGAGACTCGTTGATACCGTCGATGAAGCCTGTGAAAAGCTTAGCCTCAAGACCAAACTTTGCTGCGAGCTCGGAAAGCTCACCCTCAACTACTTCTTCTGTGGAAAGAAGCTCTGCGTAGATGTCTCTCTCCTTCTCGAGATATGCTCCCCAAAACTCCTGGCTGTTGTTGGAGTCCTGAGCGGTTTCGAGCCATTCTGTATATAATGACATGATATATTTCCTTTCTTTCGTGAAATTCAAATTTAATTCCGAAATAGTATACACGAAAAGTCCTTAAAATGCAAGTTATTTGCCGTTTCTTTTGCCTTTCGCCGTCAATTTCCGTTTGATTTCTTCACAAATACAAAATAAATATCTAAGAAATTTAAAAAACTCTATTGACAAACATCTACTAAATTGGTATACTATAGCCAAGTTAGCAAGCACTAACCAAATGATAAATATCCTAACTTGCTGACTTTTTAAATCGGTTCATAAGTTTTCCTCTTTAAGTTTTTACAACTGACATACACACAGACATAAAGACTCGCCAAAAGCGAGTCTTTTGTCATTCTTCGCAATTGTAATTTTAAAAAAATATTTAAAATATGTGTTGACAAACAGTAAGCTTGCTGATATAATCTAATCAAGTTAGTGAGAGCTAACCGATTTATTTGAAATTAGGTTAGCTTAAACTTACTGATATATGGATAACTTAACTCCTTTTATCCGGCATATTAATCATGTTCATAAGTTTTCCTCTTTAAGTTTTACAACTGACATACACACAGACACAAAGACCCGCTTCTGGCAGGTCTTTTGTCATATTATATTCAAGATGTTCAAGAAATCAGCCAAAAAAGCTCCAAGCCGCCGCAACGACTATTGTCGGAAGCATGTTTGCAACGGGAAATTTTTTCTCCCATATAAGATTTGCTCCGACACAGAAAATAAGCATTGAGCCCGTGAACGAAATATTCGCAAGCGCCTGCTCGGTCATAAGCGGCTCGATAAGATGAGCAAGAACAGTCACCGTTCCCTGAAAAAGGAACACGGGCACAGCAGAAAAAGCCGCTCCCTTTCCCATGGATGAAGCCATAATAAGTATTATGATAAAGTCTAGGATAGCTTTTGCCGAAAGAGTTGAGTAATCTCCGAAAATACCGTCCTGAATCGAGCCGACTATCGCCATTGCACCAACGCACACGGTAAGAGATGATGTAACAAAAGCGTCAACAAAACCGCCGTCCGACTCTGACCGTGTTTTCTTTTTGAGCCAAGTGCCGAAGTCCTCCATCTTTTTCTCGAGGTTTAAGAGTTCTCCGAGCAGTGAACCTATCGAAAATGAAGCGAGCATCATCATGGTTCCGCCTGCCGAAAGCTTTCCGTCACCTACTTCAAGCATCTTCTCCATGCATCCGCCTATTCCGAGAAACATTACGCAGACCGCCTGAGCCGTCATGAGTGTTTTCTGAAATCTCTCGCTCAAACGGTTACCAAAAACACATCCGATTGTACCGCCGACAGCTATTGCACCTGTGTTGATTATTGTACCGAGTCCTATCATTTCTTACCTCAATACAAATAATCGTCATCGGTAACTATCCCCTCGATGAAAGGAGTATAGCCGTAAGTTCTTATGGTCGGGTCTTCCTCAAAATTCTTGAGCCACTCTCTTCTGTAAATCTCGAGCAAATCACAAAGCGTGCTTATGGAAATTTCTCTTGCACATTTGTCGCCGTCTATACTGTCGAGCCAAAGTATAGCTTTAAATTCACTTATATTAACCCCGTAGCTTCCCAAAAACAGACTGTAGGAGTCAAGTTCTCCGTCCATAATCAATTTTGCTGCTTTATAGAACTCGCAAAACCCCTCTTCACCGTATTCCTGAACCATACCGTTAAAAAGTAAAGTTAAATCAGAATCGTCAATTATCATTATCTCGAGCATTCTGCTCTGCTTGTATACCTTAGTTGTGTATTTCACTTTGCTCCGCCTCTATTTTCTCAAGTAAATCCTTTGGCATATATCTCGGGCCTCTTACATTTTTGATTCCGTAAGCCAAAAGCACATCTTTATTTAAAAAGTCCTTGCCATAGCTTTTTATTAGCTTAATTTTCATGGCCTTTTTATCCGATTTTGGTTCCCAATATCTCGGCAAATCGACTTCCAGCACCTCGCATTTGTACATTATCGCACGGTACGGCACTCCGACATACATATAAACAGTATCGCCGACAGCCATTTTTGAGCTCTGTGTCCAGTCGTGAACATCGCTTTCCTTAAATCCCTTCACAATATCATAAAGCTTGGGGTTGGAGGGAATTATCCAGTTTTTAGGTCTTCCGTTAATTCTGGCAGACGGGCTTTGCGTCAGCTCGAAGCTTATATCGATAAGACCGAAAATCTCTTCTTCGTCAACTGTTCCGTCAAGCAAAATACTTAGCCAGTGCTCCTTGTTCATGTGATAAGCCTGATAATAGCCCTCGCTCATTCTGAGTGCGCCTATCATAAGCGGATCGCACTTGACAGTTAATATCAGTACGTCTTCCTTTGGGAGATTAACGGATAGTTTTTTACAGCTCACCGGCATGATAAGACCATACCATTTTCCCTTAGCTCCGTCATGCTTTAAGACGGCTATGTTCGGACTGTCACTGAAAAGGTACTGCGGTTTTGAATTGTATTTATCAAATATATAATCGTATATTATCTCTCTTGCATTGTGCTCGTTAAGTCTGCTCATACCATCACCTGCCACGATTGATATTCTAACATTCCAAAAGCTCTTTTACAAGAGAAAAGCTCTGCCGATTTGGCAGAGCAACTTTGGTTTATTCAGAAAGCAAGCCCCGAATAAACGGAGCTTGAAAGTTTCACATTTTTTCCATCTTTTTCTTTGCCCAATGCTTCACCGCATTGCAAAAAGCCGCCGTAACTCCGGCAACAGATCCGCTCACAAGGATACAACCGACAGCTTCCATAATTTTCACCGCATATCCTTTCTGCTACAAATTAATATATTTGGTTAGGCGTTACTAACCATCCAAATTATATCAAATTTCATTACACTTGTAAATAGTAAAAAACAAAAAGATATGCACCGCATTTGATGCATATCTTTTGAAACTTTATATGTACTTTAAGCAGTCACAGCCTTGACAGTCTCGCTTTTTTCCGATTCGCTCTTAAGCTTAATCGTCTTCCACTTGCCGGAACGATATCTGATGAAAATAAGCAGAGATCTCAAAAGCTGATCCGTTGCAAGAGCAACCCATGCGCCGAAGATTCCGAATCCCATGTGAACCAAAATGAGCGCGAGCGTAGGACGAAGGAACATTGTTGTAATAGTGATGATGACGGCTGTTGCCTTTGTGTCGCCCGCTCCTCTTAGTCCGCCCGCAAGGATGAACTGAGAAGCCTGGAACGGCTGAACGAACGCAACGAAGAACATGATGTCCGCTCCCATTTTAACAACCTCTTCCTGACTGTTGTAAAGACCTACTATATCGCCGCCGAAAACAGCAAACAAAACAGTCAAAAGAAGTCCCACACCTATTCCGAGGCGCTGACATCTCGAAGCATAAGCCTGAGCCATGTCGGGTCGTTTCTTTCCGAGAGACTGACCGACAAGCGTCGTTGAAGAGACTGCAAATGCCTGACCCGTCATAAAAGAAAGAGCCTGAATGTTCATGCACACCTGATGCGTAGCAAAGGCTACCGTACCAAGTGAAGCGACTGTCACGGAGAAAACTATCATGCCGATTCTCATGAGAAGCTGTTCTATCATTGAGGGGATTCCTATGTTCATAAGGTCAGACATAGTCTTTTTATCAAGGCGGAAACCAAGCTTAAATTCAAGCTTGAGGAATCCGTTTCCACGCAAAATAATGCTAAGTGCGATTATGAATGCGACAAGCTGACCCAAAACCGTTGCGAGTGAAGCGCCTGCTACACCCATTGCAGGCGCACCGAGATTTCCGTAGATGAGCACCCAGTTGAGAAAAACATTCACAAGATTTGCAATAAGATTATAAAACATACTCGAACGGGAATCTCCGACACCTCGAAGCGATGCGGTTATCGTGCTAGTCAGTGCCATGGTCAAAAATCCGGCAAGCTGAATCTGCAGATACTGCGTAGCCCACTCGGTAACTATTTCTTCAGTCGAGCCCATGAGAATTACGAGCGGTCTCGAAAAGATAATGCCGACAGCCGATAAAATTATGGTAACGCAAAAGGTAAACAGCAAGCCCTGACGGACAACCTTGTTTGCTTCCTCTCGGTTACCCATGCCTTTGTGCCTTGCGACAAGTGCCGTAACGCCAACATTCATTGCGATGAATGCCGTCATAAGGAGAAATTTCGGCTGATTGGTAATTCCTACCGCCGTCAATGCCTGTGTACCGTACTCGGGATGAGCCTTACCGCCGATTGAACCGACCATCATAAGGTCTACCATTGAAGCAAGCTGAGTCAAAATAAGTTCGATGAAGCTTGGCCATGCAATCTTGACGACATCCTTGAAAAGCTCCTTATTATGCACGCCCTCGGGAAGCTTGTTGTTTACTCTGAGACTTCCGCTAAGTTCGCCTGTGCCCTCCTCAAGCCTGTCAAGGGTAATTCTAAGTCGTGATGCTTTCTCTTTTTCCACAGTTTTTACCCTCTCAATCTGTTTTAGTATCACTTGCAATCATTGTACACCCTATTAGTTTTAATTGCAACAGTTCGAAGCAATATAATAATAATTTTATCACATTTTATTATGCCTAAGTACAAAACCTTTGGTACATATGCACTATAGATTCAAGCTGTATTCACTTGACTAAACAGATTATCTGTGATATTTTTTGGATAGATTTCTTGGTAGGAGATTAAATATGGATAATACATATAAGATTGCTCAAAACATACTGACCGAAAGCGACGCCTTAAAAAGCTTCAAAAGCATAGAGCTTTACGGAAATACGGTAGAGAATAAGGAAAATCATATATCCGGAGAAAAGCTCACTTATCGTCTTGAGAACGAAAGCGGAACAGGAAGCATTACGTTGTACCGAGTTTTCCCCGGAATAGAGCTAATCTACAACGATATTCATATGTCTTATTGTAACAAAGAACAAAAGTCCGTTCCGAATGTAATCGAAATCAATTTCTGCAAAGAGGGACGATGCGAATGCGAGTTCGGCGACCGTCAGTATTGTTATATGTCTGCCGGTGACCTTTCTTTTTGCTCGCTTCAGGACAACTCTCATCTTTCCGAATTTCCCACCTCACATTATCACGGCATAACGGTTACGGTCGATTTCTCCTCTCTGTCAGTTGATATGAAAAATATCTTAAATCAACTTGATGTTGACCTTTGTCGCATTAAATCTCTTGTGAATGCAGACAAATTTACCATAATACGGGCAAATCAGACCATAAAACATATTTTTTCCGAACTCTATACTATACCTAATTCCGTCAGACACGGTTATATTAGGGTTAAAACTTTGGAACTTCTGCTTGTCCTAAGTGCACTTGAGCCGGACACTAAACCTGCCGATAAAAATTACTATCCGTTATCTCAAATAGAGACGGTTAAGGAAATTCATGCGTTTCTTAAAGAGCATTATTCAGAACGTTACACTATAAACGAGCTTTCGCAAAGCTTCAATATTTCACAAACAATACTCAAACGTTGCTTCAAAGCTGTTTACGGGGATTCGCTTTACGCTTATATGAAAACTTACCGCTTGCAAAAAGCCGAACAGCTTCTAAGAGAAACAAATTTGTCTGTTTCGGAAATTGCGGCAGACATAGGATATTTGAATCCGAATAAATTTACTTCTGCCTTTACGACAGAATACAGCGTGTCTCCTACCGCTTATCGCAAAAATGTCTGATTGGATAGATTGCACATCTATCGGTCATTGTAATTTCAAATAAATTACTTTACAATTTGAGCATTGGTTAGATTAAACTAACTCATGTTCAATATTATTTTGGAGGATATATTCATGACACACAAAAAAATCATAAGCCTCTGCTTGTCGCTTGTTCTTGCACTTTCTATGTTCAGTGGCTGCAGCAGTTCATCGTCAGAAACAAAATCAACCGAGTCTTCTGTGACCTCAAATGTTTCGGAAGCACAAGACACTACAAAAACATCAACTTCTTCCGAGGACGATAATAAGGCAGCCGCCGAACAGCTTCTTGTAGATTTAACAGGAAAATATCAGGAGCTTTGGCCTGTTATTTTGGATGAGCAGTATAATCAGCTTTGGCTTGATGATTGTGCTGCAATCGTTGGCGAGGACAACGCACAAGCCGCTTTTGAAAAGCTTTCTTCAATGGTAACAGCTACGGTTTACGGTGAAGAAGCCGTTAAAGCTTATGCAGACGGAAACGCCGCATATGACTGTGCATTTATAAACGACCTTTCAACAATTGAATTTGACGGTAAAAACTCTACGATTAAAGGCTATGATGGGGACGGCAACGAGCTTTTCTCTCACAGCTATCACTACATAGGAATGGAGGAAATTCGTGGTCTTTATGAGTTTGAGTCGGACGATGAAAACTCAGGCGAATTCACATATTTTTGCCTTGCTCCTGATACTTCTGCTACTACCTATCACATTGAGTTTCGTTACGGAAGCGACCTTGATGCACTCGGCAAGTATGACCAAGGAAACTATGCTTACTGGCTCGCATCAGGTATCTCGACAGATTATGACAGCACAATGGTAGAAAATTGTATAGAACTTTTCTGCACAGAGAATCTTTCCGAATAAATTAAATTTGCTTAACAACTCAAAAAATCCCTCGTCATTGACGGGGGATTTCTGATTTTTAAATCTTCTTATCTACATTGCATAAAGCTTTGGCTGATTAAAAATATGCGTAATGCAATAAATTTGGTTTTATAAAAAAGAAAAGCCGTCCATAAAGACAGCTTTTCTGGTGCGGGTGACAGGACTTGAACCTGCACGGGGGTACCACCAGAACCTAAATCTGGCGTGTCTGCCAATTCCACCACACCCGCAGTTACTCGATTATTATATCACAAATCACAAAGTAATGCAAGCATTTTTTAATTTAACTTTAAAAGATAATCAAGAATCGAGAGCGGATCCTGAGACGCCGTGATTACCGTTCGTGCCTTCAGCGGCTCATCTGTGATTATACTGTCCACTCCGAGTGCTATCATTTTCTCCATGGAATCGGTGTCGTTCACCGTCCAAGCATTTACGGGCTTACCTACCTTGTGGCAGTTCGACAGAGATTTCTTTGTAACATAATTGAGGTCAAGGCTGAAAAAATCGGTATAATCGAGATCGTAATATTTTCCGATTGACACCGACAAAATATATCCGCACGGTATTTCAGGCATAACCGCTTTCATATCCTTGAGCGCCTCTTTCTTAGACGATGTTATAACGCAGTCGTTCTCGAGTCCATATTCCGTAATTATATCGGCAACGGATTTTGCAAGGTTTTGAGTGTGTCGGTTATATTTCAGTTCGATATTAAACTTAATTTTGCCTCCGACCGCATCAAAAACCTCAGAAAGCGTAGGTATCTCCACATTTTCATATCCGTCAAAATAATGTGCGGCATCGAGCTGTTTAATTTCGTCAAGCGTCATATTCCACACAAATTCATTGTATCCCGTGACTCGCTTAGTGTTCACATCATGCGTCACGACCACTGCGCCGTCGGATGTTTCCTGAACATCAAGTTCTATGAAATCGGATTTCATTTCTACAGCTTTTTCAAATGCTGGAATTGTGTTCTCGGGAGCGTCTTTGGAAGCACCTCTGTGAGCCATAACAATGGTGTTATCTCCCATAAAGCCTGCTATATCCGCTCTTGCGTTAATATACGAATATCCGAAAACACCGCAAAGAAAAATGACAAGCGAGAAAATTGCTATGCGTGCATTCCTCTTTGCATTGTCGGCAAAGCGTGGTTCAAATGCACGTGGAAGCACCATGTGCTTTTCTCCGATAAGCTTGAAATAGTAAGCGCAAAGAACAGAGTAAACGCATATGACTATCATACTCGGCACGGCAAAATCAAGTATATTTTTCACCGAGGTATTTATCGTGAGCAAAAGCGCATACAGCTTGGTATTGTGTGAAAAGAGGAAAATTATTATTGATAAAATGATATACACAAGCTCCTTCAAAAAGAGAATCACAAGTGAATATATTATCGAATTTATTCCGCACACAAAAAGCATTTTCCGCTTGCTGCCCTTTAAAAGTTTTTTTGCTCCTTTGAACGCTCCCCGTGCACTGCTGTCATAAAGGCAATACTCGAAAAAAACAAAGGAATAAAGCAAAATAAAAAGTGCCGCAATAATCAGAACTGCTACCGCAAGCATAATAAACTTATTATTTGAAAGCACTCGGCTTATGATAAAATTTCCCGTAGGATAACCCGAGAGAAGGCTTGATATTATGGCTGAGTTTGAAGCAGGAATGAGTATGAAAAAGAACGGAACAAATATCAGATTTTTCACTCTGAAAACCCGTTTGGAGTCACCGAGTGCTGTTTTTATCATTCGTCCGAAAGATATAGCCTTGTTGTTTTCAGCCTGAGTATAACAAAGCGTCACAAACGAAATCTCAAGTATTGTAAACGCTCCGAGCACGACTACAAGCAGAAAAAAAGTGACAATTACAAGCGGTGAAAATATTACACCGAGTAAATTTTCCGTTGATATTATCTTGAAGCCCGAAACAAAGCTTACTTTGGTAATCAGCCAAATCACAAGAGGAAGCACAACAAAGGAAGCCGCCAGCTTATAGATAAGCTCAAAAGCCAACAGTGTTCCTTTGCTTTTATTAATGAGAGAAAGCGATGACCATAAATTGTCCTTAATTTCTCTTATCAATGCTTATTCCTCCGGACAAATATAGTCGAGAACATGAACTTCCTTGCCGTTCTCGATATAAACTCTCGGCACTCTCGCTCCGATTCCGCACACAACCTCATAGTTGATTGTATCGGCAAAATTTGCAAGATTATCTGCAGTGATTTCTTCGTTTCCATCCTTGCCGATGAGCGTGACTACTTCACCGATTCCGACATCATCCATATCGCCCAAATCTATCATCAGCTGGTCCATGCAAACTCTTCCGATAATCGGACATTTCACGCCTCGGACAATTACCGACGATGCATTAAATTTTCTCAAAAATCCGTCAGCGTAGCCGATTGCAACAGTGGCAACACGGATTTTCTTATCAGATGTGTAGGTTCTTCCGTAGCTTACGTCAGTGTTGGCAGGAATGCTTTTCACATGAGAAATTACTGACTTTAAAGAAAGCGCAGGAATTAAATCAAGCGGATTTTTCACCTTATCGGACGGCTCGAGACCGTAGAGAATGATTCCCGCTCTGACCATATCGAGATGAGTATCTGCATAATCTTCGATAGCCGCAGAATTTGCGCAGTGATGATATTTGAATGTTATTCCGTTATATTCGAGGTCATCTATAATATCGCAAAAACTGTTAAACTGAGCCTTTGAGTAAGCCTTTCCGTCATCTCCCTCATCAGAAACCGCAAAATGAGTGAAAATTCCCTCCGCCTCAAGACCCGGAAGATGAACCGCCTCGTCTATCTCGTCGGCAACGGAATAATCTCTCTCGATATTCTGACAGAAAAATCCGAGTCTTGACATTCCCGTATCGATTTTCACATGAACCTTGACCGTTACACCGTCCTTTTGAGCGGCTTCTGAAAGCTCACGGGCATAATCGAGAGAATAGAGACACTGGGAAATATTCTGCTCTGCAAGCTCTTTAGCGGCAGAAGCAGGAGTATAACCTAAAATGAGTATCGGAAGAGTGACTTCTCCCCTTCTTAACTGAATAGCCTCTTCTATATTTGAAACTGCGAGAAAATCCGCCCCGAGAGACTGATATTTCTTTGCAAGCATAACTGCGCCGTGACCGTAAGCGTCAGCCTTGATGACACAACATACTCTTGTTCCCGCAGCTTTTTTTACCGAATTAAAATTATGAGCAACGGCATCAAGATCAACCTCTGCCCACGTTCTCATATGTTGAATATTCATTGTCTTTCCTAAAAAGCCGAGCCTCCGCTTTTTGGGAGGCTCGCTCTATAAAATTTATCTTATTAAAAATTACTTGAAGTACTTTACGCCGCTCTCGAAGATAAGCTGATCCTTAGCACCGGGAACATTCTTGTAAAGGTTTGCACCCTTTCTTTCGGAGTGACCCATCTTACCGAGAACACGTCCGTCCGGGCTTGTGATACCCTCGATAGCGCAAACTGAGCCGTTCGGGTTCCATGTTACATCGCCTGACGGATTTCCGTTCGGATCGACATACTGGAATGCAATCTGATTGTTATCGATGAGCTTCTTGAGTGCCTCAGGCTGAGCAACGAATCTGCCCTCACCGTGAGATACAGGTACACTGAATACATCGCCTGCGTTGACGCCTGAAAGCCATGGGCTCTTTGTGCTTGTAACTCTTGTATAAACCATTCTCGAAACGTGTCTGCCGAGAGTGTTGAATGTAAGAGTCGGATCCTCAGGCTTCGGAGTTGTAATTTTTCCGTAAGGAACAAGACCAAGCTTGATAAGTGCCTGGAAGCCGTTGCAGATACCGAGCATGAGACCGTCTCTCTTCTCGAGGAGCTCGGAAACAGCGTCTGCAATCTGCGGGTTACGGAAGGTTGTAGCGATGAACTTACCGGATCCCTCTGGCTCGTCACCACCGGAGAAACCGCCGGGAATCATGATAATCTGGGACTCTCTGATAGCCTTCTCCATAGCGTCGATTGTCTCTTCGATAGCCTTTGAAGAAAGGTTCTTGACAACGAGGATGTTAGCCTCTGCACCGGCCTTCTCGAATGCTCTTGCGGAGTCAATCTCGCAGTTAGTACCCGGGAATGCAGGAATGAATACCTTCGGCTTAGCTGTCTTGATGACAGGTGAACCGACATACTTGGAGTTGTCAAGCTTGACATCAGCCTCAACAGCGACTGTCTCTGCCTTGTTCGGGAAAATCTTCTCGAGTGTGTTCATATAAGCCTGAACAGCTGTCTCGAGCGCAATCTTCTCTCCGTCAACTGTGAAGTAATCGTTATCTGTAACAGTAGCAACGACCTTTGCGCCGTCAAACTCTGTGAGAAGTGCGTCATTACCCTCAGCTACAATCCATGCGGACTTCGGAGCGAACATTTCCTTGTCGGAAAGCTTCTCAAAATCGAGAGCAAGCTTGTTGCCGAATACCATTCTTGATGCGGCTGCGGCAATACCACCCTCTCTTACAACAGTAGCGGCTGTGATATTGCCGTTCTCGATGTTAGAAAGAACCTTGCCGAAATATGTCTTAACTTTCTCCCAGTCGGGAAGTCTTGTCTCCTCACACTCAGGGAGTGGAAGAACATAGAGCTTTGCGCCGACCTTTGAAGCGGCTGCTGTGAGAGTTTTGCTTGCCTTTGTCATAGCAACGGCAAAGGATACAAGCGTCGGAGGAACATCGAGATCCTCGAATGAACCTGACATAGAGTCTTTACCGCCGATTGACGGAAGACCTAAGTTAATCTGAGCTGTGAGTGAACCGAGAAGTGCTGCGGCTGGCTTGCCCCAACGCTTCGGATCCTCATGAAGTCTCTCGAAGTACTCCTGGAATGTAAGTCTTGCTTTCATCGGGTCTGCGCCTGTGACAGCAAGCTTAGCAAGGGACTCTGTGACTGCATATGCGGCACCGTGGAACGGGCTGAAGCGTGAAATTCCGGGGATATAGCCGTAAGCCATAGCTGTTGCATCGTCTGTCTCGCCCTTAAGAAGCGGAATCTTTGCAACCATTGCATCCTCCGGAGTGAGCTGATACTTACCTGCGAACGGCATATTTACGGTAGCCGCACCGATGGAAGCGTCAAATCTCTCGGAAAGACCCTTCTGTGAGCAGACATTGAGTCTTGAAAGGTTCTTAACGAATGCCTCTGCCTGAGAAAGTCCCTCAAGCTCGGCAGGAATAAGCTCTCTGTAATCGTCCTCTGCCTTAGGTGCTGTGATGTAAGCGTCTGCATTCTGAGTGACGCCGTTTGTATCGAGGAATGCACGGGAAAGGTTAACGATAATGTCGCCTCTCCAGTCCATGACGAGTCTTGCATCGTCTGTTACGACTGCAACAACTGTCGCATCGAGGTTCTCCTTGTGAGACTCTGCGATAAACTTATCTACATCCTCAGGAGCGACAACAACAGCCATTCTCTCCTGAGACTCGGAGATAGCAAGCTCTGTGCCGTCAAGTCCCTCGTACTTCTTCGGAACCTTGTTAAGGTCAATCTTAAGTCCCGGAGCAAGCTCGCCGATAGCAACGCAAACACCGCCTGCACCGAAGTCGTTACATCTCTTTATAAGTGTGGAAACCTCAGGGTTTCTGAATAATCTCTGAATCTTTCTCTCGGTAGGAGGATTACCCTTCTGAACCTCGGCACCGCAAACCTCGATAGACTCGAGTGTGTGTGCCTTTGATGAGCCTGTAGCACCGCCGCAGCCGTCACGACCTGTAGCACCGCCGAGAAGAATGATAACATCGCCTGCCTCAGGCTCCATTCTTACAACATTTGACTTTGGAGAAGCACCAATAACAGCACCGATTTCCATTCTCTTTGCAACATAGCCTGCATCATAAAGCTCTGTTACCTGACCTGTTGCAAGACCTATCTGGTTACCGTAAGAAGAATAGCCTGCAGCCGCACCTGTTGTAATCTTTCTTGTGGGAAGCTTACCCTTGAGGGTATCCTTGAAATGAACAGTCGGGTCACCCGAACCTGTTACACGCATTGCCTGATAAACATAAGCTCTGCCGGAAAGCGGGTCTCTGATTGCACCGCCAAGGCATGTAGCCGCACCACCGAACGGCTCAATCTCTGTCGGGTGGTTATGCGTCTCGTTCTTAAACTGAATGAGCCAAGTCTCCTCTTTGCCGTCAATAACAACGGGAGCTTCGATGGAGCAAGCGTTGATTTCCTCTGACTCATCAAGGTCATTAAGAAGACCTATGCTCTTTACATACTTAGCACCGATTGTGCCCATATCCATAAGGCAAACTTCTTTTTTCTTATTGACATAGAGCTTTGCTCTTACGTCCATGTACTCCTGAAGTGCCTTGTTGATAGCCTCGCTTAAGCCGCCCTCTTCAACTTCGATTTTGTTAAGTCTTGTAGAGAAAGTGGTGTGACGGCAGTGGTCAGACCAATAAGTATCGATAACCTTGAGCTCGGTTAAAGTCGGCTCTCTCTTCTCCTCGTCACGGAAATAATCTCTGACGAACTTGAGGTCGGAAAGAGTCATGGCAAAGCCCATGCTGTCGAAATATTCTTTCATTTCCTCATCATTCCAAGAGATGAAGCCCTCGATTCTTGCAACATTGGCAGGAACTTCAGATTTCATATCAAGGGACTCAGGCTTTGAAAGAGAAGCAAGTCTTGACTCAACCGGGTTAATCATATAGGACTTAATCTTGTCCATTTCCTCGTCGGAAACATCGCCCTTGACCAAAATAACCTTTGCCGTTGCAACTGTCGGACGCTCGCCCTGAGTCAAAAGCTGAACGCACTGTGCGGCAGAGTCTGCTCTCTGGTCATACTGACCCGGGAGATACTCTGTTGCAAATATCTTATACTCCGATGAAGGAGTGAAGTCCTCATCATAAACGTTATCAACGTTAGGCTCTGAAAAAATAGTATAGGAAGCTGTCTTAAATTCCTCGTCGGAAAGTCCCTCAACATCATATCTGTTAAGGATTCTCAGCTCCTGTAAGCCCTTGATACCGAGGTTAGATACAATATCAGCCTTTGTGTGCTGTGCTTCGATATCATAGCCCTTTTTCTTCTCAACGAAAATTCTTGTTACCATGAAAAATTTTCCTTTCTTCATCAGAAATCCGTAATTTTACAAAATTAAATATCGTCAACCGACAATATCACATTTATTTTTTATTTTAGCACAGACAAGCTTATTAATAAACCTTTATCCGCATAATATTTTTTTCAAATTCAACCGTTATTTTTGTGAAAATAGATATACGCAAGACGCAAAGCACAAGAAATATCGTGCTGAAATACCTCAAGCTGTGAATTCTTCTGTTATTTTTTCTGACTCATTCGTGCCGCAAAAGAAAAAGCACAGCTTTTCGGCTGTGCTTAAAAGTTTCATTCTGTTCTTAATTTATCGAAAAAGCTTCTTATCAGCTCTCTGCACTCGTCCTCCATGAAACAGCGGAATATTTTCGGTCTGAACGCTCTTTTCAGCTTCATCAAATCTACCGCCGTGCCACAAGCGCCCATTGTCTCGTCCTCAAGACCGAAAACAACTCTCTCAATTCTCGAGTTGATGATTGCGCCCGCACACATCGGACACGGCTCCAAGGTGACATAAAGCTCTGCACCTCTCAGGCGCCACGTTCCGAGGTTAACGCTTGCCTCATGTATAGCCGCAATTTCAGCGTGACCCATGGGGTCGTTTCTTTCCTCGCGGGTGTTTCTTCCTCTGCCGATTATCTTGCCGTCAAGCACGACAACCGCACCAACGGGAATCTCACCGCACTCAGCCGCTTCCTTTGCGAGCTTTATCGCTTCGAGCATAAATTTCTTTTCGGGGATAAATTCAAGCATCAGTAAACACCTAAGAAATCAAGCGTGGTAACCGCACCGACCATAATCAAAAAGCATATGAATCCGGGGTTAAACACAGTGCATTCAAGCTTGGAAATCCAGCTCATTTTCTTCTCAGGCTTATAGAGTCTGAACGGCACCTTTTTCTTGACGAGAAGTACGATAAGGCAGATTATTCCGAGAATTATCATTCCGTAGAAAAGGACAAAATCGAGTACCGCCGCTACCTGTTCGGGGCAATTTTTCTCAATCAAGTCAAGAGCCACGCTGATACCGTTGTTCATGAAATGAATGCCTATATTTACCCAGATATTTCCCGTTACAACATAGACAAAGCCCATTACAAGGCCCGATATAAATGCAAACGGAATGCTTGTCGCACTCATGTGCATACAGCCGAAAATAAATGCAGATGTGATGATTGCGAAGCAGTCGCCGTATTTTCTGAGCGATCCGAGAATAACGCCTCTGAACGCAAACTCCTCGAATACAGGCGGCATAACCGCTACCTCTATAAAGTAAAGTACCATCAAAATCGGCTGTGTCGGCGTTACGCTCGATGAAGACGAATCGTAGCCGAATCTTGAGAGATAGCTACCGAGCCAGCTTGCCGGGAAATTAGCCAAAAGGCAAATCGAAAGTCCGGCAAAGATAATCAAAAGCTTATCACCGAATTTTACTCTGTTAACTCTGACAGCCTCGCTCATCGTAATATTTTTTGAAGCCGCCGCATATATGAAGAACGGCAGGAAAATAGCAAACGGCGAGGAGAAGCACTGCAACGAGTAATAAATCAAAGGCGGAATGCCCGATGTCTCGGGGTAAGCCTGATAATTACAGTAGCCGTTTATTGCAATGAGCCTGACACTGACCATTGTAAAAGCCAGCATAAGCGTATACATTACTATCGGCAAAAAAGACAGTGCGGTCATATGCCGTCTTAAGCGTTTTTTCTCAAGCTTTTTCGGTGTGATGTAACCGAATTTCGGATCATACACCATGTTGCCGTTATTCGGCAACGTGGCGTTAGCATAATCGTAGGTGTTCACTTAAAGCCCTTTCGCTTATTTCATAAGCTCACAAATTCTGTTGGAAAAATCAACAGGGTCATCAACAGGAAGTCCTTCAATAAGAACAGCCTGGTCGTATAAAAGCTCGGAATAAGCCTTCAGCTTATCCTGATCGTTTTCGTTAAGATTCTTGAGAACCTCAAAAATCGGATGCTCAGGGTTAATTTCAAGAACTCTGTCTGCCTTGACTTCTCCGCCTGCCGTAGCCTGCGGCATTCTTGCAAATACCTTCTCCATCTCGAGAGTAATCTGACCCTCAGAAGAAAGACATACGGGGTGCTTTGTAAGTCTTGAAGAAATCTTAACGGCTACTACCTTGCCGTCAAGAGCCTTTCTCATGTTCTCGAGAAGCTCCTTGCTCTCCTCAACCTTCTTTTCAGCCTCTGCCTTTTCCTCTTCTGTCTCAAGTCCGAGATCGTCGGAAGAAATATTCTTGAAATTCTTCTCCTGATATTCGGCTAAGGTCTTGAGCGCGAACTCGTCAACCTCCTGAGTGAGATAGAGAATCTCATAGCCCTTTGCGGCTACTGTCTCTGTCTGTGGAAGTGAAGCCATTCTGTCGACATTCTCTCCGCAAACATAATATATGCTCTTCTGCTCGGGCTTCATTCTCGAGACATATTCAGCTAAAGTGACAAGCTTCTTCTCTGTCGAAGAATAGAAAAGAACCAAATCCTTGAGCTCGTCCTTGTGGATACCGTAATCGGCATACATACCGTACTTAAGCTGAAGTCCGAATGCGTCAAAGAACTTCTCGTACTTCTCACGGTCGTTTGTGAGCATGGACTTAAGTTCGGAAGCAATTTTCTTCTCAAGTCTTGAAGCAATAAGCTTGAGCTGTCTGTCATGCTGGAGAAGCTCACGGGAAATATTGAGCGAAAGATCCTGAGAATCTACAATACCCTTTACAAAGCTGAAATGATCCGGGAGAAGCTCTGAGCATTTCTCCATAATCATAACGCCGTTTGCATAAAGCTGAAGTCCCTTCTCGTAGTTCTTGGAGTAATAATCCATCGGAGCCTTTGAAGGAATAAAGAGAAGTGCGTTATATGTTGCCGTACCCTCAACGCTGGTATAGATAACCTTGAGCGGATCCTCCCAGTCCATGAATTTCTCCTTGTAGAAGGAATTGTAGTCCTCGTCGCTTACTTCACTCTTTCTCTTCTTCCAAATCGGAACCTGACTGTTAAGAGTTACATTCTCGGTGTAGTGCTCATACTCTGTCTTAGCCTCGGGATCATCGCTTTCCTTCGGTCTTACTCTGTCCATATCAAGAGTAATCGGATAGCGGATATAATCGGAATATTTCTTTACAAGACCCTGAAGCTTGTACTGGTCGAGATAATCGTCATAGTTCTCGTCCTCTGTGTTTGCTTTCAGGTAAAGTGTGATTGTGCTTCCGTGAGATTCTTTCTCAGCCTCGGTGATTTCGTACCCTTCTGCTCCCTCGGACTCCCACATATAAGCCTTGTCAGAGCCGTAAGCCTTCGAAACAACAGTAACCTTATCTGCTACCATAAATGCAGAATAGAAGCCGACGCCGAACTGACCGATGATGTCGATGTCCTCTTTCTTCTCGTTCTCCTGCTTAAAGCCGAGTGAACCCGACTTTGCGATGACGCCGAGGTTATTGTCAAGCTCCTCTTCCGTCATACCGATACCGTTATCGGAAATAGTAAGCTTTCTCTCATCCTTGTTTATCTCAAGTGAAATCTTGAAATCCTCTCTCGAAAGACCTGTGATTCCCTCGGAAAGCGACTTGTAATAAAGCTTGTCTATTGCATCGCTTGCGTTTGAAATCAGCTCACGCAGAAAAATTTCCTTGTGGGTATAGATTGAGTTGATCATAAGATCAAGAATTCTTTTAGATTCGGTTTGAAATTGCTTAACTGCCATAAAAACATCTCTCCTTAGATAATAAAGCTATCTTTTTAGCTTTATTAATTTTACAACCTATTTGTTAACTTTGTTTGAATAAGCTAAAACTTGTTTTGCTATCTCACCAATTTAAAGAAATAATCATAACCATCGTTTTCTTCGGCAGTTCCCCAAGTCACTCTTATTCTCACGATTTTGGTTTCGTCAGATTCGGGAAGTGAAAGAAGTGAGCTATTCTCATAGTCGCATTCGAATTCTTCCGAATAGAGCGAGTATTCGACCTCGCCGTATCTCTTGCCCTCAAGCTTTATCGTGAGGTCATCGTTATATGGAACAGTGCAATCCGCTCCCGAGACGACCTCGGCAATATCGTAGCCCGGCAAAAGCTCGCCGTTTTCACTTATCTTCACACCGTAACACTCGAATTCCACGCCACCGCTTATCGCATACACATTGCCGCTTGTTTTGCCAAGTCCCACAAGACTGCATCCGCTAAAACTAAGGCAAAGCAGCGTGATAAATAATACAGATAATAGTTTTTTCATTATTTTGCGCCTCTTATTTGAGCTCGGCAATTGTGACGCCGCTCTCGCCCTCTCCATAGGTTCCAAGGCGGAATGTTCTCACGCTCGGATGCTTTTTGAGATGCTGACCGATAGCCGCCCTCAAAACGCCCGTGCCCTTTCCGTGGATAATCGTTACGGTGGAAAGTCCCTGACGAATACATCTGTCGATGAACGAATCCACCTCCATGATAGCCTCTTCGGCGGTCATTCCCCTTACATCCACATCAAGTGAAGTTTCCTGCGGTGCGCTTATCACCTTGACCGTTCTTCTGTCCTTGCCGACGCCCTGTTTCTTCTTCTGACGATTGGAATAGAGGCGAAGATTTGAAAGCGGTACTCTCGTCTTGATAATTCCCGCCTGAACGAGTATCTGATCTCCCTCCTTGGGAATATCTAGGACAACAGCTTCTTTTCCAAGGTCATAGATGATTACATCGTCGCCTACCTTGAGGGGTCTGGGAAGAACATAATCATCATCGGGCTTTTTCTCCTCGACGGGATTGCTCGTGTTCTCGAGATTTCTGATGCCTGCTTTGAGACGGGATTTCTGCTCCGAAGTCATGACCTTGTCACGCTGTTTTCTGAGCTTATCAAGCTCAGCCATGAGATTTTCCGCCTGTGCTCTAGTTCTCGAAACGATAAGTCCAGCCTCTCTTCGAGCCTCTTCAAGTTCCTTTTTGGAGCGGATTTCGGCTTTTTCTTTCAGCTTTTCAGCCTCTTTAAGCTTTTTCTCGACCTCACTTCTCTCGTGAGAAAGTCTTGCATTTTCCTTTTCAAGCTTCTGGCGGCTCTGCTCAAGCTTTGAGACAACCTCTTCAAACTCAGAGCTTTCAGTCGAGACAAGATTTTTCGCCCTCGCTACAATGTCGGGACGCATTCCGAGTCTCTTCGAAATAGCGAACGCATTACTTTTACCGGGCACGCCGATTAAAAGCTTATATGTGGGCGAAAGAGTGTTTACGTCAAATTCACAGCTTCCGTTTTCAACGCCGTCGGTTTTCAGGGCAAACTCCTTGAGCTCTGCGTAGTGAGTTGTAGCCGCAAGCCTTACATGCTTGATTCTGAGCGCTTCGATTACGGCAACAGCCAGTGCCGCACCTTCGACAGGGTCTGTTCCCGCTCCAAGCTCATCTATAAGGACAAGACTGTGCTCGTCTGCGACTTCAAGTATGCCGATAATATTAACCATATGTGCGGAAAATGTTGAAAGTGACTGCTCGATGCTCTGCTCGTCACCGATATCGACAAGTATCTTATCAAAGAAAGAAACCTCGCTGTTCTCGGCACAAGGAAGCATAAGTCCGCACATTGCCATCAGGCAGAAAAGTCCGATAGTCTTAATCGAAACTGTTTTACCGCCCGTGTTGGGACCTGTGATTATAAGTGAATCGAAGCTCGTGCCCAATTCAAAATCTGTAGGAACAACCTTGTTTTTGTCAATCAGCGGATGTCTCGCACGCTTAACGATGATTTTTCCCTCATCGTTGATTTTCGGCAGAGTAGCTTTCATTTTGTAGGCAAGATGTCCCTTGGCAAAAATTAAGTTGAGCTCACAAAGCATGTGGTAGCTCTCGCAAATTCCGTTTGCAAAGCCGCCCACCTCACCGCTGAGTTCATAGAGTATTCTTTCGATTTCTTCTTTTTCCTGAGACTTCAAAAGTCGGATATCGTTATTTGCCTCGACAACTCCCATCGGCTCGATAAATACTGTCGCTCCGCTTGCGGAGGTATCGTGCACAAGACCCTTGATTTCATTTCTGAATTCTGCCTTGACGGGAACGACATATCTTCCGTCTCTCTGCGTGACAATAGCGTCCTGAAGATACTTCTGGTAGCTCTGGCTCTTGACCATTTTGTCAAGCTGTTCTTTTACCCTCTGTCCGGCATTTACGATTTTTCTTCTGATGTTGGAAAGTGTGGAAGACGCGTTATCGTTAATCTCTTCCTCGTTTTTTACAACAGTATTAATTCTGTCTTCTAAATATTTATTCGGCTGAAGCGTCTCGAATCGGTAATCAAGAGTAGTTTTGATGCTTGCCGATTTGTTTCTCCACTCGCTAACCGCTCTGATAACACGCAAAGCAGCCTCAATCCTCAAAAGCTCTGTGAGATTGAGAGCCGCACCCGCCTGTGCTCTTCTCACGGCATTTGTCACATTGGTAAGCCCGTAAAAGCTTGGTGCACCGAACTTTGCCATCAAGACATATGCATCGTCCGTTTGCTGCAAGAGTTTTCTTGCGTCCTCGAGACTTTCCGCAGGCTTTAATTCAAGTGCCATAGCGTGAGCATCGTCACAACTTGTTTCCGAAGCAAGCATACCGAGTATTTTATCAAGCTCCAGCGCCTTATAATTTTTGTCCATTAATTTTTCCTTTATGTTAATGCTATTGATTTGTAAAAATCAAGCGTTTTCATCGTGTGACCCAGAGTGTTCACCGTGTAGCTTTCGCACGCAAGCTCCACCTGTTTCAAAGCCTCATCGGGCACAGCGAACGAATATATTTTCTCAAACTCCGAGTAGCAAATATGCCTTATCGCATGAAGTGCCGTCTTGTTAAGCGGTATTGACGGGGTCTCTCCCCTAAAGCAATCACCGCACACTATAGCCGCCTCAAGCGGCAGAAAATACATTACCTCTTTTTCGTACTCACCGCATTCCTTACAGCCTATTAAATTCGGCATGTAACCGGAGAGCGAGAGCATTCGCATTTCCGTTATCGCCTTAATCTGCTTCTTCGGTCTGGTTCCCTTTGCAAGAAAATAGAGCGAATTGAGCATAAGACGCAAAAATTCGGAAGAATTTGTCTGCTCGGGTACGAAATCGAGAGCAAGCTCGCAAAAATACTGTGCGAGACTGATGCTCTCGATGTCACTGCGAAGTCCGAAAAAAACATCCTTCGGCTTTGCATAATCAATGTAATAATAATTTTTCCCCTGACGAAGCGTCAAATCCGAATAACACAAAAGCGAGGTCGAAGAAGATTTGTTGTCCTTGGGATTTTTCGCATGACGGGCAAAAGCCTTGATGACGCCGTCATTTCTCGTCAATACGTACACAAGGCGGTCACTTTCTCCGACTGTCTGCTCACGAATGATGAGCCCGTCGGTTTTCAGTGAATTTGTCATTACTCGTTGAAATCCTTGAGGTCGAAGCCGAGAGTATGAAGGACATTCGGTCTGAGTCTCCAGTCCTCTTTAACCTTAACCCACAACTGAAGATTAATCTTGCAGTCAAAGAAGCGCTCCATATCGATTCTCGCCTGAGTTCCGATTCTCTTTAGCATTGAACCGCCCTTGCCGATGATGATTCCCTTGTGGTTGTCCTTTTCGGTGTAGATGGTGCAGTCGACGTCGATAATGTCTCCTCTGTCAGCCATTCTCTCTGTGACTACGGCAACTCCGTGCGGAACCTCTTTATCAAGAAGTCTCAATACCTTTTCACGAACAATTTCACTTGCGATAACTCGCTCGGGCTGGTCGGTTAATGTATCGTCTTCGAATATGTGACCGCCCGGCATGGTGAGTTTTTTGAGCTCGTCTTTAAGGTCTTTAATTCCGTTTCCGTCCTTAGCCGACACGGGAACGATTGCCTCAAAATCATAAATCTCGGAAAGCTTTACAATCTGCTCCATGAGAACAGACTTATCCTCGAGAAGGTCGATTTTGTTTATCGCAAGCACGGCGGGGATTCCAAGCTGTTTGAATTTCTTTGTGAGCTCGATATCCGCCTTTGAAATCTTTGTGTTTCCCTCAACAACAAGAAGACATGCGTCCACGCCCGCAACGGACGAATTGACGCTCTTCACCATATAATCGTCAAGTGCGTTTCTTGACTTGACAAGACCCGGGGTGTCGATGAAAACAAGCTGAGTTTCTCCCTCTGTGAGAACTCCCATTATTCTTGTTCGTGTGGTCTGAGGCTTTCTCGAAACAATAGCAAGCTTCTGACCGATAAGTTTATTAAGCAGTGAGCTTTTACCTACATTCGGTCTGCCGACAATTGCGATAAAAGCTGATTTTTCTTCAAAATTTCCTGTCATTTTATTTCTCCGTTATCTATTTGAGTGCCGCATATAACAGCACAATACCGATGCGAGTGTTTAGCTTGCATCGGCAGTAAATATTCACTCAGTTTGTATCGGGGTCTATAGTATAGCTTGATGTGCTCGGAAGTCCGAGTTGGGTCATAACAAGCTCCTCTTTCTCTCTCATGCGAACCTTCTCAAGACCGCCGTTCTCGTGGTCGTAGCCGAGAAGATGAAGCATGGAGTGAGCCGTGAGGTAACCGATTTCTCTCTCGAGAGAATGACCGTAACGCTCTGCCTGCTCGACTGCTCTCTCAACCGAAATAACAACATCGCCTAGTATCTTTGCGCCTGTCGAATGGTTTATGTCGTACACGCCGTTCTCTCCCATCGGGAACGAAAGAACATCCGTTGCCGCATCCTTGTCTCTGTACTGCTTGTTAAGCTCTCTTATCTGTTCGTTGTCAACGAATGTTACGCTGACCTCTGCCGAGCCCTCGAATTTTTCCATCTGGAGGACGGCATTGCAGGTTCTTCTGATGAGCATTCTTACTCCTGTGGGGATTTTAACTGCCTTTTGCTGATTTGTGATAATAACTCTTGTCTTATCCATGTTCTTGCCTGCCTTCCGTATATAACTTCCGTATATAATTAATTGGTTTATCTGTTTTGTGTAGCCTTTTCGTATGCCTTAACGATGTCCTGAACAAGCTTGTGACGGACAACGTCTTTTTCGGTGAACTTAAACTGACCGATATCGTCGATACCGCGAAGTATCCTCATGGCGTCCTTAAGTCCCGAGCGTTTTCCGTCAGGTAAATCTATCTGAGTTACGTCACCCGTGATGACCATCTTCGAGCCGAAGCCGAGTCTTGTCAAAAACATCTTCATCTGCTCTGCCGTTGTGTTCTGAGCCTCATCGAGAATGATAAAGCTGTCATCGAGAGTTCTTCCTCGCATGTAAGCTAGCGGTGCCACTTCGATTGCACCTTTCTCGATATACTTTGCGTAGGTTTCTGCGCCGAGCATATCAAAAAGTGCATCGTAAAGCGGTCTTAAGTACGGGTCTACCTTCTGCTGAAGATCGCCGGGAAGAAAACCGAGCTTTTCGCCGGCTTCAACCGCCGGTCTTGTGAGAATTATACGGTTCACCGTTCCTGCTCTGAACGCAGTGACAGCCATGGCGACCGCAAGGTAGGTTTTTCCTGTACCGGCAGGGCCTACTCCGATTGTTATCGTCTTGTTTTTTATCGTGTTGCAGTAGTTTCTCTGTCCGACCGTCTTGGGCTTTACTGGCTTTCCCTTTGCCGTGACGCAAATCGTGTCGCCCGAAAGCTCTACTACCTTTTCCTCTTTGTCCTCAAGAACCATATTCATGCAGTAGCGAACGCTCAGCTCGTCTATCACCTCTCCGCGGTTGACAAGCTTCATGAGACTTTCGGTAACTCTTGCCGCTTTGTCTACGCTCTCCTCGTCACCCGAGAACTTGAGAACAGAGTCTCTGACAACAGCAGAAACGTGAAATTCTCTCTCAATTACCTTGAGGTTCGAATCAAGATTGCCGAATAAATTGGTAGGATCGGCAAGTCTTTCGAGATTAATACTTCTTTCCAACTTTATTCTCCTAATTGTTTCTCAAATTAGATTGACATACACTCTTCCTGTGTATCAACACATATTATAGCATATAACAGCACGGTTTCAACAGCTTTTTTCACATAATTTTCTATAATTTTTGTATTATATTAACTAAATTTTAAATTTAATTACGAAACTCAAAATAAAGATACGCACATAACTTTTCTATTTCAATCGAAATTCCACAAATGACGCACCGACTGTACTTGATTTAATCTTATATATTTTACCGCAACAAAAAAAGAACACTCCGAAGAGTGTTCTTCAAATCATACATAATAAGGATTCGGCTTGAGAAGAATTGCGATTATATCGACAATCCAGCCGATACAGAATAAACCGCCCGTTAATAAATACAGAATACCCATACCGATTCTGCCCTCATAGAACTTGTGAGCACCAAATCCCCCGAGGAATAAACAAAGAAGAAAAGCAATCCATTTGTCGCATCTCTTCATATAAACATCGGCATAACCTCCGGCATTTGTGTTCACATTGTTGACTACAATATTCGGTGTAGCAGATTCGAAGTTCTCGACCTGTCTGCCGCAATGAGTGCATACAACGGCATCGCCCGGTATCACCTCGCCGCAAAACTTACAGAACTTTGTCTCAGGCTTTATCTCAACCGACTGACCGCAATTCGGACAGAACTTTGCTCCGTTCAGCGGTGCGCCGCAATTTGTACAAAATTTAGCATCAGCCATAATATTTACCCTCCGCAAATATATCTTTCGATATCAGAATATCACAAGGATGATAAATGTTCAAGAGCAATTGCATAAAATTCGACTTTTTGAGGATTGGAGAGTAAAAATTCACTCTCTGCCCTCAAAGGCTCATTTGATAGAGTACATATCCGCGATAACCACCCTTGAGAGAATAAGCCTCATAGCCAATATCCCTCATCTTCTGGGCACGCTCGAGGCTTGTTGCACCTGCATAGCACATAAGATAGACAGGCTTTGATTTGTCAAGCTCGTGAAGTCTTGAATTAATTTCTTCATCGGGAATATTCACCGCACCCTCGGCTTTTCCGCGCTTTACGTCATCTCTGTCTCGAAGGTCGATGAAGATTTTATCCCTCACATCGTCTTCCATATCCTCAAAGCGCTGTTCAATTTTCATCATAATAAAACCCTCTTAATATCTCACGCCCATGCCGCAGTTGTATCTCGGCTCACGCTCCATATCCTTCATATAATTTGTTTTGTATGCCATATTAATGTCTTTGAGCTCCATCTCGCCCTTGATGTACGGCAGATACATATCATAGCCGTCAAAAGCGTCGTCACAGCCCGAATCAAAACCGAGAGCGTCACGAACGATTTTTTCTCTCTCTTCTTCTGTTGTGTCCTTTATAAGATAGCTTGCCATTAGATTAATCCTTTCAGTCAAGTATTTTTTTAGGCTTGAAGCCGAGGAAATCCCCCGAAACCAAGCTGTACTCGATTCCGTTAAAATTACCTCTTAAACTGTCGCTCCAGCGTGCCGCCCCGTGGCAGTGGGAATAAATCACCTGTTCCACGGAGTATTCCTCGCAAAGCTTCGTAAGCGGACTTTCAAAATAGCCTATTGTTGTAGGAGGATAATGCAGAAAAACAATAAAACGCTTGTAGCCTGCCTCTTTTGCAAGCCGCAAAGAAACCGAGAGCCGCTCTGTTTCTCTCTCCATAATTTTAAGATAATGCTCCCACGAGTCCTTGTTCTCAAAGCAATAGCCTTTTGTTCCGCAAAGTGCCACATCATTGTAATTGTAAAAATTATTTTGCAAAAACTCAAGCTTTCCCGAAAATAATTCGTTAAGCTTATCGGTTTTCTTTGCATCCCAGAACATGTCGTGATTTCCGCGAAGCAGTATCTTCCTGCCGGGCAGAGTCTCTATAAACTCGAAATCAGGCATGCACTGCTCCACGCTTTTTCCCCATGAGTGATCTCCCGTCAGAACAATCGTATCTTCAGGCTTTATTTTCTTTCCGAAATTCTTTTGAATTCTTTTAACATGGTGCTTCCAGTCAGACGAAAATACCGTCATATCCTTATTCACCGCAAAGGTAAGGTGCATATCACCCATTGCCCAAAGTGCCATCCTGCTCCTCCGTTTCTCGCCGTATCCACTCAGTTAAAAGCCTTACTATTTTCTTTTGCTGGGAGTCCGTAAGTTCAGTTCCGAGCGGCACTCTGTACCACTTGTTAAGGCATCCACGACAACAGCACGCACAGGCATGCTGAGCCACAAAGACAGGATACCCACGAAAAGGGGTCTGCTTGCCGTCATTCGGAATAACAGCAGGAGCAAGCCGCTTTTTTACTATTTCGGCACAGTGCTGTTCAATTACATCAATACCCTTTTCACGAACGGTTTTCTTGTCCTTCTGAGTTAAATGGAACGAAGAGCGAAATTTCGATTTTGAAAGCTTAAAAAGAGCTTCATCTATCGTCTGCAAAACAAACCTCAGTGTCCGCCGTGGCAATGTCCGCCAACATGAACGGCATTCATATCGAACTTCAAATTTCCGCTTATCATAGACTTAACCGCTTCCTCAGGCGAGCCCTTTACTCCGGGGTAAATAAGGAATATTCCCGCACTCTGAAGTCCGTCATATGCGCCCTGTCCGAGACCGCCGCAAATCACAGTGTCCACTCCCTTTGATTTAAGAAGAGCAACAGCCGAAGAATGTCCGTGACCGACAGAATCCACAATCTCACTGCCCGTGATTTCACCGCTGATAACCGTATAAATTATGAACTGCGGTGCTTTTCCGAAATGCTGCCAAACCTCTCCGTTTGAATAAGGTATTCCGATTTTCATATTTGTTTTTCCATCCTTTTATCCTAATAAGAGTAATTGTACTACAAACTTATTAAAAAATAAAGAAAAAAGGCAAAACAAAAGCGGAACTGCACAGAGGGGTGAAAAACAGTTCCGCTAACTTATAATTAAATTTCCGATCTCCCGTCAGGGCAGTATCAGAAATTTCTGAGTTTTGCCTTATCGAGAGCTTTTCTGATCTGAGGGCCGACTATCATCGCACAAATTCCCTTAGCAATATCAAAAGGAATGAACGGGATTACGCAAACCGCCAGAGCCGCACCTACAGAGTAGCTTGCCTTGTAGCAGAACCAAGCTGTTCCGACCGCATAGCAAATTGCTACGCCGACTATCATGGACGCAAAATTAATGGCATAATTGATTGCTTTCTTCTTGCCCGTAGCCTTATCAATCGGGAAGTGATCAAATGTGATACCGCAAACAATGGCAAGCGGAATAAATCCGACAATGTAACCGCCGGCAGGACCGACAAGGCTTGCAATACCCGATGAAGTGTATCCGGCAAAAACAGGTACACCCATACAGCCGATGATAAGATAAAGAATGAACGAAAGAGTTCCTCTCTTCCAGTCAAGCACATAAAGAGCAAGATAAATTGCGAAAATCTGAAGCGAAACAGGAATTGTTCCTATCGGAATTGAAATCGGTGCAATTACGCACACAACAGCCGTCATTACTCCGACAAGCACAATATTTTTGATTCTCTTCGAGTTGTCATTATTACTCATTATACTATTCTTCCTTCCGTTTGTAAATAATTTTTTGCCACAGTTTTGCGCACACCCGTATTTTGATTGTTTTCAAAAAGGGTCAACCGCAGAAGACAATCACAGTATACAATAAAATTCACTCTGCGTCAACTATCAATCACTCTAAGTTGACAATAAATTTTTGAACAAGTTGACAAATATGCATAAATCAGATTTTCTTGACAAGAAAACTTATGTTATCTATAATTACTCTGAATGAATGCATATTAATTTGATAGGTAAATTTACATAGAACATTTAATATGGAGGAAGCTTATGATACCGACACCAAACGAAGCGCTTGAGCTTTTAAAGGAATATAATAAAGGAGAATTTCATATCGCACACGGGGAAACAGTCGGAGGAGTAATGCGTTATTTCGCAAATGAACTCGGCTACGGTGATGAAGCAGACTTTTGGCAAACGGTAGGAATTCTGCATGACCTCGATTTTGAGCTTTACCCGGAGGAGCATTGCATAAAGGAACAGGAACTACTCAGAGAAAAAGGCGTTGACGAGAGAATAGTCCATGCAACGGCAAGCCATGGCTACAAATTGACAGTAGACATAGAGCCGGAGCACGAAATGGAAAAGGTGCTCTATGCGACTGACGAGCTAACGGGACTAATCGGAGCGGTAGCGAGAATGAGACCGTCAAAAAGCACAAAAGACCTCGAACTCAAATCAGTAAAGAAAAAATATAAAGCACAGAACTTTGCCGCAGGATGCTCGAGAGAGGTAATCGAGAGAGGAGCAGAAATGCTCGGATGGAGTCTTGACGATCTTATCAGCAGAACGATACTTGCGATGAGAAGCTGTGAAAAAGAGATAACAATTAATAATTAATAATGAACTAAAGGCAAAAAGGGACAAAAGTTTTTGCCACGCTTTTTACAAAAAGCGTGCGGGTGTGGGCGGAGCCCACAAGAGAAAAGCGAAGCAGAA
>CAVDQG010000008.1:4578-62793 GCA_963611165.1 Bacteroides uniformis | reverse complement strand
ATACAAGCCTTGACATATCCTATTGTGAAATCAGAGGGATATACGCTTATTTGGGAATAAATGGGGGTGATTGCTTTGGCAAAAATAAATGATAAGAAAAGATTGGCAATAAATATAATCGGATTGGTAATTATGATTATTATTGCGGTTTTTGTAATTAATTTTCACGGATTTGATAAAAACAAAAAGACAGAAGACAAGGTTGATTTTTCAGGAATAAGCAAAATCTGTGAATTGTCTACTTTGAGATGCTACTATCATAATGTAGCTGAACTTGAAAAAGAACCTGACGGTATATATAAATACTTATGGCTTAAACACGGATATAAGAAACTGTTTATGGAATACACGGGCACAATCGAGGTTGGTATTGATGTTAATCAGGTTGAAGTGAATGATCCCGATGAAAATAACATTGTAAGGATATATGTTCCTGATGCTCAAATCATGAATGTAAGTGCAGACAGCAATACAATGGGAGATGTTATTTCAGATACGGGAATATTTACTCAGATCACATTTGAGGATCAGGAGGTTGCTTTTATACAGGCTCAGAAAGAAATGGAAGAAGCGGCAAATCTTGATATGCAAATATTAAATAAAGCGAAAAGCAATGCAAAAAAGCTCATAGAGCAATATATAATTAATGTGGGCGAGAAAATCGGAGAAAGCTACGAAGTGCAGTGGCTTGACGAACCAAAGAACAAAATCGTAAGCGGCGAAATATCAGCGGAATAAAAGAAAGGTGCAGTCATATTTTGTGTGACTGCACCTTATCTGTATTACCTTGCACAATTTTATATTTAGTGTTATGCTTGTTACAGATATTTATTGAACGGGGAAAGTGTCAAATGCAGATATTTTTTTATGCACTGAGGCAATATGATGAACTTAAATATGTGGAGAAATTTGCAGAGCAATATGACTTTGAATACGCATACACATCGGATTATCCGTCCCTCGAGAATGTAAAGCTTGCTAAGGGATATGATGCTGTTTCAATCATAACAAATCCCATGTATCCGGAGATTCTTGACGCTTTTCATGCGGCAGGCGTTAAATATATTTCCACACGAAGCATAGGCTACGAGCACATAGACGTTAAGCATGCTCATTCAATCGGAATGAGGGTGTCGCATGTGGTTTATTCTCCAAACAGCGTTGCTAATTTCACCATTATGCTTATGCTCATGGCGTGCCGAAATATGCCGTGGATAATGAAAAAGGCTGATTGTCAGGATTATTCCCTGAAAGGTAAGGTTGGAAAGGAATTATCAACCTCGACGGTCGGTATAATCGGTACGGGAAATATCGGAAAGACAGTTATCAAGCACTTGTCGGGTTTTGGTTGCCACATGCTGGCTTATTCGCTTTATGAGGACGAAGAAGTGAAGAAATACGCGGAATATGTCAGTTTTGATAAGCTCTTGGAAGAATCGGATATAATTTCCGTGCATGTGCCGGGAAATGCCGAGAACACGCATCTTTTAGATGCCGCCGCTTTCGATAAGATGAAAGACGGCGTGGTAATCGTGAACACGGCAAGGGGACTTATAATAGACACCAAGGCACTTCTCGATTCTCTTAAAAGCGGAAAAATCGGTTTTGCCGCTCTCGATACCTTTGAGGGTGAGGCGGGACTTTATTATCTCAATAAGGAGACCGAAAGACTTGATAACGACAATATGGCTCTTTTGAAAAGCTTTCCGAATGTGATTTTATCGCCGCATATGGCATTCTATACAGAGCAAGCAGTATCCGATATGGTAGAAAACTCGATTAAAGGTTTGCTCGGCTTTGAGAGCGGTGAAGATTTCCTCGAAGTGAAGTAAATTTGTTATAGTAAATAAAAACATCGTGTGTAAAATCAAGAACACACGATGTTTTTTGCTTTTATGTTGTCGGATTATGTAGGGGTTTATCCTCTGAAAATTCGTTCTTAAGACAATTCAGAAGCTGTTTTGTTGCCGAATAGAGCTTTTGCGGTCGGTACATAACAAGTCGGTAGTAGTCAAGCGGAAAATCCTTGATTCTTATGAGTGAGATTTTCTTCTGATAGCCTTTTACGGCTGTTGGCGAGATTATTGCGACGCCCTGATTCTGAGATATTTTTAAAAGCTGGCTCGGGGTCGTTTCGACAGGAACAAATGTCGGTGTAATACCGAATTTTTTAAATGCCAAGTCAGCGTATTGCATTGCGGTGGGAGAAACATGCGGCGGAAAAATAAGTAATTTTTCATTTGCAAGATCTTTCATCGTGATGCTTTTCTTTTGAGCAAAAGGATGCTTTTTAGATACGGCAAGATAAAAGTGAAGATTATCAAGCTTGATAAAGTCATGGTCTTTTGCGACTGCGTACTCAAGATTGTTTGTGAAAATAAGGTCGAGATTTTCAACCTGCTCATTGAGTTCGTGAATGTTGTAAATATTGAAGTCAATCTGGATTTTGGGATGGCTTTCTTGAAACGGGACAACATAATCCGACAAAAGCTGTTCGAAATCGTGCCCCTCAAGCGCACCGATACGAATTGCCGAGAGTCCGTTTGCGGCGAGCTCCTGAGTATCCCGTATCGAGGCTTCTATTTCGCCGAGAAGCGGCTTCCAGCGGTTTTTCAGCAGATTTCCTGCATCGGTAAGCTCGACCGAGCGGCTTGTGCGGTTGAATAATTTAACGCCGAGTTCATCTTCAAGGTGATGAATCCATTTTGTGACTGTCGGCTGAGAGATATAGAGAATCTCTGCCGCTTTGGAGAAACTGAGATATTTTGCCGTTATCAAAAATATCTTCATTTCCGACAAACTGATTTTGTACATAAGTTTACCTCTGAACAAGCACACATTCTTGTCCCTTCCTAAAATAAATTATAACACAATCTATTACGAATTGGAATACATAGGTTCTGAATTTGCTATTAGACTAATCGATTTAAGAGAGTATATAATTTAATCGTCAAAAGAATGTTAATTAAATATCAAACAAAGTTGGACGGTAATTAAGAATATGAAGAAAAAAATTAACGCAGATATCTTGATATCAGCTCTCGGAGTGGCATTGTTTCCACCGATTTGGGCGGTTTTAGCACCGCACATCGGCGTGACAACAGGTGCTGTGGCACTTATTTGCGCAGGACTTTATGCGGCGAACGGCGGAAAAAAAGAAAATGCACTGAAAATTTCCGTAGGATTTTTGCTTGGTGATTTCTGGGCGGTGCTTGCGCTTTGGCTTATGGAAATCATGCAGTTTAATCCTGACGCTGAGCTGTTTATTACGCTTTTTGTGCTGGGCGGTCTTGCCGTGCTCATTTCAGCTGTGTTTGACAAATTTATTTTTTGTCCCTCATGGCTTTGCGGATGGGCAATCGGTCTTACGATTTTATCTCCGCTCGGATACTCAAACATAGGCACTGTGCCGATAGAAATCGCAGTTTCGATGCTTGTAGGAGTGTGGTACGTAGGTGTGTTTGTTGATGCGGTGCACGGTATGGTTATCAAATTTATCGAAAACAGAAAGGAAAATGACAAATGAAAAAAGTCGGAGTCAGCAGAGAAGAAAAGAATCTTTCATACTACAAATTTTTTGAGAGAGACCTTGCGGAAATACCCGAGGAGAAATTGCTCGTATTAAAGAACGGCGAATCAAAAATCAAGGCTGTTCCCTTTGAAGAAAGAAATCTCTTCCTTGCGGGTAAGGACAGCGAATTTTGCCAGGTTGGCTACGGTGTTATGGATGACGGAACGGGCTTTGTGTGCAACACAACCTATATGCCGAATGTAACGCCTGAGATGCTCGATTGGTGGTTCCCTTGGCACAGCGTCGGCTCAGACCTTCGCTATAAAATCTGGGATCCCGAGGATCATTATTTCGCAAGGGCAGACCGTGCGGATTATGTGTGCGATCCGAGTGTCCCCATGAATCAAAAGACATGGGGAGTAAGCCACTACATCATGGAGGACGTCGGCCCCGGCCCGGAATTTTTAAAGCTTAATTTTAAAAGACCGTCAGATTTCGGCTATGACGAAAGCATAATCGGAACAGAGAAATGCACATCAATGGTATGCGCAATCGGCGAGAGCAGCTGTGCGGCGGCAATGACTCACAAGTGGTATCCGTATGAAAACGGAGTTATGTTCTGCTCGAGATTCTGGATAGGAATGGGCGTTGTGGACGGAAAAATAGTGAAAACTCTTCCCGAGGGAGTTAAAATTCCGTCATTTGTGCCACAGGGCTTGTATGCTCACAACATCAAGGAATTCACTAATTTGGCTTCTATTCTCCCTGAACTATATGAGGAAAACAAGGGAGAACTCTGATATAGAGTGATGAACGAAAGGGGAAAGCAATGATATCTTTAACAATTGACGGAAAAAAGATTCAGACTGCCGAGGGAACAAGCGTGCTTGAAGCCGCTTTGCAGAATGACATCTATATTCCGCACATCTGTCATCATCCCGATTTGACCGATATTTCTGCCTGTAAGTTGTGTTATGTCCAGGTAGAGGGTCAGGAAAAACCGGTGACATCCTGTTCGCTTAAGGCGAAGGACGGAATGGTGATTTCAACAAACAGCGAGAGAATTTCTCATCTTCGCAATCTTGCCATGGAGCTTATCTTGGCGGCTCATCCCGAGGACTGCTCAACCTGTCCAAAGTACGGCAACTGCGAGCTTCAGAACCTCATTCAGTACATGGGCGTTTCAGCCGCCCGTATGCGTGCGAGAGTTAAGGGCTTTGCCTGTGAGACAAGAAATCCGCTCTACGACCATGACATGAACCGCTGTATCACTTGCGGCAGATGCGTGCGTGCCTGCAACGAGCTTCGCGGTGTCGGCGTTCTTCAGTACAAGAAGAAGGATATGGAAAACTATATCGGAACACTTCACGATAAATTACTGAAGGACGAGAACTGCCGTCTTTGCGGAGCATGTGCCGAGGTTTGCCCGACAGGCACAATCCGTGACAAACTCAATTACTCTGCTGTCGAGAGACAGGAGAAGCTTGTTCCTTGCAGAGCGACCTGTCCCGCAAACACAGATGTTCCGAGATACATCCGTTTTGTTAAGGAAGGAAAATATGACGAGGCGGCGGCTGTCGTTCGTGAAAAGCTTCCGTTCCCCAAGAGCCTCGGTTACATCTGCTCTCATGTTTGCGAGAGCCAGTGCAGAAGAAAAGAGGTCAACGAGGCGGTTTCTATCCGTAACATCAAGCGCTACGCCATGGAACACGATACGGGTAAATACTGGAAAGAATGCGGCAAACAGCTTCCCGATACAGGCAAGAAAATTTGCGTAATCGGTGCTGGCCCCGCAGGTATGACAGCCGCTTATTACCTTAGAAAGCAAGGTCATACGGTCACTGTCAAGGAGGCACTCCCTAAGGCAGGCGGAATGCTTCAGTACGGAATTCCGTCCTACCGTATGCCAAGAGAAATTGTCGATGACGAAGTAGCATTTATGCTAAAAACGGGTATCAAACTCGAAACCAACACCCGTGTAGAGAATGTTATTGAGCTTAAAAAGGACTATGACGCTGTTCTGGTTGCAATAGGTAACCATGTCGGCACACTTCTTCCGATGGAGGGTAATGACGCTCTCGGAGTTCTTTTGAACATAGATTTCCTTAGAAACGCTTCTATGGGCAAAGAAACAGGCATGGGAAAGAAGGTTATAGTTCTCGGCGGCGGTAATGTCGCATTCGACTGTGCAAGAACAGCAAAGAGACTTGGTGCAGAGGAAATTCACGTTGCTTGCCTTGAGGCTCGTGACAAAATGACATCTGATGATGAGGAAATCGAGCAGGCAATGGAAGAGGGAATCTTCGTTCATCCAGCACAGACCTTTGAACGCATACTCAAGACAGAGGATAACAAAGTTAAGGGAGTTGGTTTCTCCGATATCGCATCATTTACATTTGATGAGAACCGCAGAGCAATCATAGAGAAGGTAGAGGATTCTTACCACGAAATTGAAGCCGATACCGTTATTTTTGCGGTAGGTCAGAGATGCGGCTTGGCACCTGAATTCGGACTTGCAAGAGGAAGAGCAAATTCTATCGTAGCTGATCAAAAGACTCTTTCTACCGATGTGGACGGAATTTTCGCATGCGGTGATGTTACCTACGGAACAAAATCTGTTGTTTTGGCTGTTGCAGACGGAAGAAAAGCGGCAGAGTCCATAGATAAATACCTCGGAGGAGACGGAGATATTTCCGAGGTTCTCGCTCCGATTGAAAAGCACAATCCGTTCATAGGACAGCAGGAGGGCTTTGATTACGAGAAACGCAGACAGTCCGAAATTTTGTCTGCCGACGAACGTAAGGATAATTTCAAAACAGTAGATCACGGAATTTGTGACGCTGAAATTTGCGGCGAAGCTTCAAGATGCTTGCAGTGCGATTTAAGAATGGATATCACGCACAGCAAAATCTGGAGCGAATACGGAAAGGGGGACAACACATGCTGTTAAATATAAATACAGAGCTTGCGTCAAAAGCGACAGCCGAAAAAAGCGGAGAAGAATTGAAAGAAATTCTCGGTGTGCTTACAGAAAAGATAAGCGGTGAGAAGCTTTCAGAGCTTTTCTCAAATAAAGCCGAGCGTGTTGTGGTTTCCCTTGCAAATGCCGACGCCGACAAAATGCTTGCTGTTTTATTTCATGAAAATGCAAATGAGGTTTTGACAGGTGCTTTGGCGGCGGCAAAGATTGCAAATGCCGAAAAAATCGTTTTCATTTTGCCCGATGGCGACAAAAACGAAGAGCTTCAGAAGACCATAGAGAAGTCAGAGATTTGTGAAAAGACAGAAATCAGATACGGCTTCTGCAAAAAGGGCGAATACAAGAACGATATTATTCTTCACCCGTTGACTTGCGTGAAAATCTGCGCATTGCTTTCAGACGAAAGCGCTGATTTCTGCGTTGTTTCGGCAGACGGAAAAGAGCCGATAAAGGTGCCGTACGGAACAAAAATAGGCGAACTTGTAAATCCGTCAAAGGGTCTTAGAATCGGAAACAGCCTTTTCGGACTTGATGTTCTTGATAAAGAAATCGGAACTCAAATCGATGAGGAAAACGGCGTTTTCGAGAGCCTTTCCGACAAAAACTGCGCCGTGAATGCGGCAGAGAGGATAATCCACCAAATGCGCTCCATGAGCTGCGGCAGATGCGTATTTTGCCGTGAGGGTCTTGTCCAAATTGACAGCGCACTTATCGATATGATGAACGGCAAGGGAAAGCCAACCGACCTTTCTCTTATGGCAGAAATTGCCGAGGTAATGGAGTCTGAAAGCAACTGCAGTCTCGGCAGATGCGGCGCAAAGAGCATAAAGGCTCTGGGCGGTGACTTTGAGAGCGAAGCAAAGGAACATCTTTCGGGAAGATGCTCCGCAAAGGAGTGCTTGGGACTTGTTCACTACTATATCGACCCCAAGCTTTGTAAGGGTGACGGTGCATGCGCAGAAATTTGTCCCAAGAATGCGATTGAGGGCGGCAAGGGATATATCTCCGTTGTCGATGAGTTCGAGTGCGTGAAGTGCGGAAAATGTCTTGATGTCTGTGCTCACGGTGCTGTCAAGTCGGTAAGCGGCAGACTTCCGAAATTGCCGGATGAGCCGATTGCAATCGGCGGAGCAAAGAAGTCTGAGGAGGGTGCAAGCCGCAAGGAAAGAAAGCGCGTCCGTCCGACAGCAAGACTTTATTCAAAGAAGCTCAGCGGAAAATCCGCTGAAAACGATATTGCAAAGGAAGCAAAAATAACAGTAAAGGGGAATTTACCGATGAGAGAAATGAACGCCGACATAATCATTGTCGCAGCCGGCCCGGCAGGTCTTGCCGCAGCCGTGACGGCAGGAGAAAACAATCTTTCCTGTATCGTTATCGAGAAGTCCAACACAACGGGCGGTGCAGCCAATATGGGTATGGGCCCGCTCGGTATCGACACGAAGGTTCAGAGAAGACAGTTCAACCAGATTACGGTTGAAAAGGCATTTGACCTTCACATGGACTACACTCACTGGAGAGTTGACGCAGACCTTGTTTCAACATATTTTGCAAAGTCTGGCGATACAATCGAGTGGCTTGAGGGCATGGGTGTTGAGTTTGCGGGTGCATTCAAGTATTTCGCAGAGTCAGAGGCTACATGGCACATCGTCAAGCCTGAAAACGGAGTTATCGGCCCGAGAGCCGCAGGCGGAATGGTTAAGGCTCTTACCAACCGTGCTAAGGAGCTTGGCGCTCAGTTTGAGATGGAAACAACCGTAACCGAGCTCATCAAAGAGGACGGAAAGGTTTGCGGTGTAATGGCTGTCGACAAGGAAGGTCAGCAGATTAAAGCAATGGGTAAGGCTGTTATCGTTGCTACGGGCGGATTCGGAAACAACAAGGAGATGCTCGAGAAGGAGTTTAATCTTCACCTTTGCGAGGACTTCTATCCGTTCATGGTTCCCGGTATCACTGGTGACGGACTTAACATGATGTGGAAAGCCGGCGCTATGAAGTACGGCGCAGGAATCGAGGCAATCTTCCAGCTTCCCGATAACCTCAACTGGTTCTTGCTTGATGCTGTTCTTCGTCAGCCGAACCTTCTTGTCAATCAGCTCGGTGAGCGTTTCATGAACGAAGACCGCATGGGCAACACAACATTCACGGGAAATGCTCTCGCACTTCAGCCGGGCAACTACGGATATTGTATTATGGACGGAAATATCCTCAAGTACTACAAGAAGAACGGCCCCGACATCGAGGATATCGTTCATCCTGCCGAGGCTTTCCACGCATTCGAGCAGCAGGCTGCCGTTGCGGTTGAACAGGGATACGAGGCTTATTTTGAGGCTGAGACAATCGAGGAGCTCGCAGAGAAGCTTCAGATTGACGAAGAGGTACTCAGAAATACAATCGATACCTACAACGAGATGTGCGACATGCACTGCGATACTCAGTTCAACAAGAATCCTAAGTTCCTTCATAAGATTACGGGCAAGGGTAAATATCTTGTCGGTAAGTTCTATCTCGGAGCTTACGGAACAATCGGCGGCGTAAGAATCAACAAGTACTGCGAGGTTCTTGACGATGACTTCATGCCGATTCCGGGACTTTACTCCGCAGGCTCTGACGCTAATACAATTTACGGCGACAGCTATAACTTCACTCTTCCGGGAAATACAATGGGATTTGCCGTGAACTCGGGACGTATGGCAGGAGAAGCCGCAGCAGAATATATTAACGGGGAAAACTAATTAAATAAATCTCACGGACTGCCACTATTGTGGGGTGTGTCAGGTTTGACGGCACACCCCATATCTGTGAGAAAAATCAAAATGTGTTGAGAAAATATCAGTTGTAAAAACTTAAAGAGGATTAAATATGAGTTACAAAGTAATGGGCATTACAGCCGGCAGAAAGAACAGCAACAGTGAAATTTTGCTTAAAGAGGCACTTATGGCATGTGAGGAAAAGGGCGCAGAGGTCACAATGATTAACCTCAAGGACTACACTATCCTTCCTTGCACGGGATGCACCTCATGCACAAAGAATATGTCTATGGGAAAAAATTCGGGCTGTGTTCTTGACAAAAAGGACGACAAGAAGAAAATTATGGATGTCATGCTCGCACAGGATGCAGTTCTTTTCTCTGCTCCCACATATGATTTGATGGCTTGCTCCACATTCGTCAATTTCAGCCAGAGAAGCTTAAGCTATGAGACATCATTCCTTGAGGCAATCGGTGCGATTGAGCACAAAGAGCGTATAGCAGGACTTATCGCTGTCGGCGGATCCACAAGAGCTTGGCAGTCAATGGCACTTGAGAGCATGCAGGCGGCTATGTTCACAACTGATTTAAAGGTTGTCGATATGATTCTTGCAACAAGAGTACCGGGCAACGCACAGTGCCTTTTACAGGAAGATTTAATCGAGCGTGCTCACAAAATGGGCGAGAACATCATGGAGTGTCTCGAACTTCCTGAGGGAGAACGCAAGTGGATGGGTGAAGAAAACATGGGCTGGTGTCCTAATTGCCACTCGAACGCACTTGTACTCGGAGAGGTTCAGTGGGACGGACTTTATTATCCTGTTGAGTGTCAGGTTTGCGGTGCCGGCGGAACTCTCGAGAGAACAGAGGACGGCAAGTGGGCATTCAAAATTCAGAAGGACGGCCTTTTAAAGGACAGAACAACCGTAGCGGGCAGAGCAAAGCATCTCGAGGAGATTGCTCATACTCAGGGCGGATTCTTTGGCAATCCCGATAATATGAATATTGTAAAAGAGAGACTTCAGAAGTATAAGGATAAGAAGTTCCCGACTGTTTAATTCACAAATTTTCGATACTCGGTTTTAATATATAATACACTGAAGCAGGCACTTTTCATAAAAGGAAAGTGCTTGCTTTCTTTTTGTGAGAAATGTGGTTATGACAACGGAATAAAAATGCTAAAAGGTGTAAAATACAGACAAAGCAGAGGAGGTGTCGCCGTGAAAGAAAAAGTGGGAGAAATTTTCTCGATAGCAATGGACAATCAGCCGATACCGGGCTGTACGGTATCTAAGCAGATAAGCGAGGGAGAGACGAATATCACATATTTCTCGCTTGCGAAAAATACGGACATCAGCGCCGAGATTTACCCGTATCATAAGCTTTTGCTTGTGGCAGACGGCAGTCTCACGGTTTACACTGACTTAAAAGAGGCTAATTTAAACGAGGGAGATATTATTCTTACGGGGACAGATATTCCCGTGGGAATGAAAACTGATACAGGCTCTGTTTACACAGAAATTTCGGTAGGGAGGACTTACAGTATGAATGAAATGATAAAAGCAGGAGAGGTTTTTGCACTTAAGGAGCTTTTACCTTATGCTGACGGAAAAATCGTCAATATGGACGTCACACACAACGAGAAAATGAAATTTGCACTCATGGCATTTGACGAGGGATGCGCACTCAGCGAGCATGCCGCTCCGGGAGACGCTATTGTCTTTGCTCTTGACGGCGAGGGTGTAATCGGCTACGAGGGCAAGGAGTACACGATTAAAGCGGGCGAAAATTTCAGATTTGCAAAGGGCGGCTTGCATTCCGTTAAGGCAACGAAGAAATTTAAAATGGCTTTGCTTTTAACTTTGGATTAAGTTTTGAATGACTGAAATGAAAAATCTGTCAGCTATCACACCGATAGTTGACAGATTTTTTTATCAGAACGGACTGTATTTTCCGCCTTTGAATTTTTTGAGTAAGAAAAATGCAGTTATTGTAGCAATAAGCTCGCCGACCGGGAACGAAATCCAGACGCCGACGGGGCCGAGGACGCTGATTTTCGAGAGAATGAAGCTAAGGGGAATAGTGATGACAAATTGTCTTAACAATGAGATGACGAGAGAATCTCTTCCGCTTCCGAGTGCCTCAAAGGTACCCGAATAGATGATGCCGACGGAAGATATGATAAATCCGAGACTTATCACCCTGAGAGAAACAACACCTGCACTCATAAGCTCGTCGTCGGCGGCAAAAATGGAGAGAATCTGTTCGGGAATAATCAGAGCAAGGAGCGTGCCGATAAGCATGAGAACGGCGGTGATAACAAGGCTTAAACGAATGGTGCGTTTGACGCGCTCGGGCTTGTCTGCGCCGTAATTGTAGCTGATTATCGGTCTCATTCCCTGTACAAGTCCGTTAGCCGGCATATAGATAAATGTCTGAAGCTTGAAGTAAACACCGAGAACGGCAACGTATACCGCAGAAAAAGCCGCAAGAATGCTGTTCAGTATGCTTATCATGATTGAGGGAAGCAAAAGCATGATTGATGACGGTATACCCACGCTGTAAATCTGCTTTATTATCGCTAAGTCAGGTTTTAGATATTTCGGTGAAATTTTAATTGCAAAATCCTTTTTGAGGTAGACGACAATATAAAGGAGAAATGCGGAAATTTGACCGATTACGGTTGCGATTGCCGCTCCGCTGACTCCCATGGCGGGAAATCCCAGCAAACCGAAGATTAAAATCGGGTCGAGAATGATGTTCACAAGACAGCCGAAGATGAGAATAATCATGGTGATTTTCATCTTGCCAATGCCCTGAAAGATTTTCTCAAAGGTTATCTGGAAAAGCTGACCGAACGAGACAAGAAGAACAATTCTTGTGTAACTTTCTGCTTCCGACAGGATAGTGGGGTCGCTTGTGAAAAGCTTCAAAAAGGGCGTTGTCACAATCAAGCCGAATATTACGAACAGGATGCAGTGAAAGAAATTGAGCAAAAGACCGAGAGTTGCCGTGCGGTTTGCCTTTTCTTGGTCGTTCGCACCGAGGTGAATCGCTATGGCAGAGCTTATTCCCACGCCGATACCCACGGCAACGGACAGAACTGCATTTTGCAGAGGGTAAGCAAGTGAAACAGCCGTGAGGGCGTCTGTTCCGAGTCTTGATACATAGACGCTGTCGACAATGTTGTAGAGCGACTGGAAAAGCATGGAAAGCATCATCGGTACGGACATTGAAACGAGAAGCGACATTATCGGTTTGGTTTTCATGAAATCATTTTCGTTTGTCATGTGAATTAAATTGCTCCTTATAAGATTTTTGACAACAAAAAAAGCCATAGGGCGTACTGTTGGAAAAGGAAACAGTCAAACCGTATGGCTCAAGTATCGTTAAGCTTTGTAATTAAATCGTTTCTGATTTACGCATTTGCCGTTTGGCATTTGCATTTTGGATTATACCATTTTTTCGGAAAATGTCAAACGAAAATTTATCATATCGTTATTCCGAAAGAAGTTTTTTCTTGACAGCCGTATATTTTTTCTCGGGAATAGGTATTTTGCTGTTATCGGAAAGCGTGACGAAAAATCTCTCGATTGATAACACATGAAGAGGATTCACAAGAAAACCCGAGTGACAGCGGATAAAGGAATCCCCCAGCTGCTTGGCAAGAACCGAAAGGCGCTTGTTGCACTCAAATACCTGCGAGCTTGTATGAATAAGCGTGTGATTGCCGAGACTTTCGAGGTAGAGAATTTCATCGGAAACAGTATGAAGAACCGAGCCGGAAACTCCCTGAAAGTGCAGTTTTGTCGCAAGCTTGCTGTAAAGCACCGCCTGAGAGTGTTTCTCGAGGTAATGAATGGGATAGATGGTGTCACGGGCGTCGTAGTCGATGGCATTTGACACATGACACACATGAATTTTCGGATTTTCTCCTTTGTTTTCCCAAGTGAGAGTTATTCTCTGGTAAACACGGTTGCTTGAGCCGTCCTGCCAAAAGGTATCCACGACAAAGGAGAGAAAGACCTCGGCGCAGTTTTTGCTGATTTGAACAGGCGTGGCGGTCAGATTGTAAACAGAGAATGTAAGGGTGTTGTTTTCGGCACTGAAAATATTCTGTAGAGCTTCTTTTGTGCGCACGGTCTGACCTTTTGCGGGGCCAATCCAAAGGCAGTCCTCGTGCAGATACTCAAAGAACATATCCGTGTTGTTTTCGTAATATTTTGTCAGTATCTCAGCCGAGAGCTCGGCTAAATCGGTAAGTTTCAACTAATGTCTCCTTTTTGACAAGTCAAATTTGTGTAAAAATAAGTCATTTTCTATATTTTATTGCAATTTGTGGGGCAAGTCAATATAATATAGATATGATAAGTTCGGGAAATTGAACGATTTGTCCGAACGAAAATTGAAGGTGAAGACATGAAAAACAAAAAGATGAAATTTGAAAAGCCACTCATGGAGGTTGTGCTTTTCGAGGCGGAGGATATCGTTGTAGCAAGCGGTGGATGTATTGGTAACTGCAATCATATATGTGATAATGACTGCATAAGCGTTTGTTTTGGTGTTTGCCATGACATAACCTGAAATAATTTCTTGAAAACAGGAGAGAATCCGTTCCGCTAAAATTCCCGAGCGTGTTGGGTGAACATGGCTCGGGAATTTTTTTATTTCTTTTTGCATAGTAATTTGATAGGTAATTGACATTTTCTTCTTCGTGTCGTAAACTGATTTTTATCAGAAAGAAGAAAGAAACGGGTGATAAAATGACAAGGGAAGATAATAAAAAGGACGCTTCGGCGGTTAAAAATGCTTTCATCAAGTCGATACCGATTTTTTGCAGCTATATTTTTGTCGGTGCGGCATACGGTATGATGATGGAGAATGCGGGCTTTCACTGGTATTACTCACTGTTTGTGAGTTTGACAGTATATACGGGAGCGTTTCAGTTTGTGCTCATTACATTTTTAAGCGGCGGCGCTTCGGTTTTAACGGTTGCCTTGACGGCACTATTGATGAACAGCCGACAAACCTTTTACAGTCTCACCTTTATCGAGGATTTCAAGAAAACGGGCAAAAAGCTTTTGTACATGATCCACACCATGACGGACGAAACCTACGCCGTGAATTTAACGCTTGAGTCGGAATATGCGGACGAGATAAAGAAAATCGAGACTGAAAAAGCTACTGAAGAAAGGAAATCTCTCCTTAAAAAAGACGCAGAAAAGAAAAAGCTTGACGGCATGTTTTTTGTTGCACTTTTCAGTCGATGTTATTGGATGATAGGTTCGGTGCTGGGAGGGGTTATCGGACAGCTTTTGCCGTTCGAGCTTGACGGAATTGATTTTTGTATGACAGCACTTTTCGTGATAATTTTTATCGACCGCTGGGAAAGCAGCAAAAGCCATAAGCCTGCATTTATCGGCACGGCTGTTGCACTTATCTGTCTCTTCGTGTTCGGTTCGTCACGCTTCATGCTTCCCGCACTTATGATAGTTTCGGGGATTTTGCTCCTTTTGCGTGAGAAGGAGGATGCGGCATGAGTACAAAGATGATTTTTGCTTTTATATTGATTTCTGCGGCAATAACTTTTGCCTTGCGTGCGCTTCCGTTTGTCGCTTTTCGAGGCGAGAGAAAAATGCCCGAAAAGCTGAATTATTTAGGGAAAATTCTCCCGTCCGCAATTATTGCCGTGCTGATTGTTTATTGCTTAAAGAGTGCACTGCTTGATTTTACGGGCGGCGGATACATTCAGTTTATCGCAGTTTTGGTGGTTGCCGTAAGCTACAAATTAAAACACAACACCTTTCTGAGCATAGCTCTGGGAACGGCATGCAATATTCTTTTATTAAATTTGCTTTAAGAGTTGAAAACTCCCCCGATTTTAAATCGGAGGAGTTTTTTTATCCGTTGAGCATCCAGTTCTCAAAGGAGCATATATTTTTGTCTGCCGTGATAAATTCACTGAGTTCGTGCTCGAAGCTGTCGATGACTTCGGTATGGTTTACATTCGGAAAACGATTTCGTATTTCGTAGCAGATTCTCGGCGGAGGCGGAGTTTTAATCGTGCAATAGGTGAGATTTGAGTTGGATCGGATAGCGCCGTTTATTACGGACATCGGAGCAATTCCCCATAAGTCTCCGTTTATGTAACGCTGCAGCATAGAGCCTGTGTTGACGGACAGGGCGGGGTGGACTGCCGGACTGAAATGAAGGTCGTGCCAGCTTCGGTAATCAAGTCCCCAGTTGAGAAATACTTCTTTGTCGGCAGGGAGATCCTTTGTTTCTATTCCGTTGTGATAGGGGGATTCTTTGTCGCAAATGAGATACATCAGTTCTCTGTAAATCGGTCGGCTTATGACATCGGGATAGTTTATTCTCGAGAAAACAAGTCCTATGTCTGCCACTCTGTCCTCAACGAGAGAATAAATTTCGCTTGAATGGTGCGTTCTTATATTCATTCGTACATTGGGGTGCTCGGCAATGAATTTTCCGAAAAAAGAAACAAAGGTGTAGTTGTTTACGGCGTCAACACTGGCAACCGTGAGAGTCTGGATGTTTTCACCGGCTTTCAGCTGCATGGTATCTTTCCAGAGGGACGCCCATTGGCTTGCAAGAGGAATGAATTCTGTTCCGTAGTTGGTGAGTTCCACGCTTCGGTGTCCCTTTTGGCGAATGAGCAGAGTGACGCCCAGTTCGTTTTCAAGCTGACCTATTCTTGCCGAGACGGTCGACTGAGAGACAAAGAGATATTTTGCCGCCGCAGAAATGCTTCCGTAGGCAACGGTCGTGAGAAAGGTTTCTATTTGTTCGTAGGTCATATTGAGCTCCTTTCGGCTGTTTTTAAATATCGCTTTCTTTAATATTTTATATCAAATTTATTCGTTTTACAAGTAATAAAAATTGTGATATATTTAAATCACGGAAAACGAATACAGAATACAGTACTGAAATCTAAATCGTTCGTTAAGTAAAAATAAGTGAGGATTTTATTATGGATAAAAAGGAATTAATTGCGGCTGTTAAGAAGATGGACACAGCAAGCATTTCTGACGCTTGCGATAAGCTCGGCATACCATGCGGATTATTGGGTGTGCAGGCTGTTGTTGAAGGAAAAAAGATCTGCGGCGAGGCTTTCACCGTTCACTACATTCCTTGTGGAGTTGAAAAGGGAACAGTCGGAGATTTTATTGACGATGTTGAGCCGGGTCAGGTTGTCGTAATCGATAACGGCGGAAGAACCTACTGCACAGTTTGGGGCGACATCATGACCTATACCGCTAAGACAAAGGGCATCGAGGGCACACTTATCGACGGTGTCTGCCGTGACGTAAACGGTATCAAGGAGCTCGGCTACGGAATTTACACAAAGGGCAAGTACATGGTAACAGGTAAGGAAAGAGTTACTGTTGACGCCGTCAATGTTCCGGTTGCAATTTCCGGCGTTCAGGTTCGTCCCGGCGATATTATTCTCGGTGACGATTCCGGCGCACTTGTAATTCCTAAGGAGCGTGCTGAAGAAATCCTTGAGGTTGCACAGCATATCGAAGAGGTCGAGCAGAAGATTATTGCCGAGGTTAAGAGCGGAAGCAGTCTCAAGGCTGCAAGAGAGAAGCTCGGTTACCATAAGCTTCAGTCCAAGAATGTTTAAGGAGGACTAAAGCATGAAAACCAAGAGCAGCAGCAAATTTGCGGCGATATTCTCGCTTTCGGCAATTATGTACAGTGCATATGTCGGCCCAGGCTTTGCATCAGGTACTCAGACGGTTTCCTACTTTAACAACAAAGGCTATATCGGAGTTTTTCTCGGCCCTGCCGTAGCCGGTATCCTTTGCTTTGTCTTCAACCTTTTACTTTTTGAAGTAAACAGAATTTACAAGCCGAACTCCTACCGTGAGGCTTACAACACAATCTATCGTCCGAAGGGACTTCAGCTTTTCTTCGGAACATTCAAAGAAATTCAGGTTATCGTGGTTGTTCTCATTGCCCTTTCGGCTCAGATTTCCACAACAGCGGTTCTTTTGAATCAGATATTCGGTTTGCCGAAAATGGTCGGTACAATCGGCTTCTGCGTTCTCGTTCTGCTCTTTGCTCTCTGGGGCGCTGATGTCCTCAGAAAGGTCGGAACAATCCTCGGTCTTGCAATTCTTGTTATTTGCGCATATGTAGCGGTTGTATGCTTCGGTGACGCAATACCGCTTGCAAACGATTATCTTTCACAGCATATCTCTTTCACAGAATACGGCTTCAGCGCACCTAACGCTTGGTTCTCAATGCTCATGATTGTTGTTTTCTTTATGAACGGTTATGAGGCTTGTGTTCCTGCTTCAAAGGGAATCATCGAGACAAGAAAGGACGTTCTCACTCAGTCGGCACTCACTGCAATTCTCTGTGCGGGCTCAACCATGGTATTCACATTTATCTTTGCCGCAGGCATGCCGGATATCATGAACGAGGAAATTCCGACTCTCTGGGCTATCAATAACCTTTCTTCATCAGGCTGGATTTCCAAGATACTTTATGTCGTATTTGCCATTGCCGCAATGCTCTCGAGCTCCGTTGCATTCATCTTCACGGTTTGCAACCGCTTCGAGCCTATGATCGAGAAGAAATGGACATCGAGCACTTCGCTCACACGCAAGTTCGTTATCGCAATAATTTTCATCTTGATTTGCACATTCGGTTCAAGCTTCGGTCTGCTCAACATTATTAAGTACGGCTACGGAACATTCACATTGATTGTCGGCCCCGTTATGCTTATTCCGCTTATCGTCAGCGTTCCTTACAGACTGCACAAGGACAAGAAGGACGGCATTATCGACAGCAACTACAATTTGGTTTCTAAGAATTCATAAGGAATATTATCATGCAATTAACAGAAGAAAAAAGAAAAGAGCTATTAAAATTACCTACCGGCAACATTGCCGACAACAATAACTGCGCACCGAATCAGGGCGTTATGGATACGGCTATCAAGCCTGTCGGTTCCACAATGAAGATGATAGGACGTGCATTCACCGCACAGTGCTATCCGGGCGACAACCTTGCACTTCATCAGGCAATCTATGCCGCAAAACCGGGCGATGTTCTCATCTTGGATGTTCACGGTTATTCAAATGCTGGTCATTTCGGTGACATTATGGCTACGGCATGTAAGGTTTACGGTCTTGCCGGAGTTGTTATCGACGGAAGCTGCCGTGACGCTGAGGACATAAAGGAGCTTGGCTTCCCCGTGTTCGTCAGAGCATTCAATCCATCGGGAACAGTCAAGGAGAGCCTTGCAAAGATGAACTGCCCCGTACATTGCGGCGGCATTGAGGTTCGTCCAGGCGATATAGTTTTCGGCGACTGCGACGGAGTTGTTGTTATCCCTCAGGAGCACGAGGATGAGGTTTTCAAGAAGGCACTTGATAAGTTTGACCACGAACAGGAAATTATCAAGGAGCTTGAGGCCGGTAAAACCACACTCGAAATCTACGGCTTCGATAAGCTGATTGAATCAAAACTCAACAAATAATATTCAGTTCATATAGCTTACAACTGACATTACACTTATACATCATCATGGCGAAATGCTCTGCTTTATCCGACGGCAGAGCGTTTCGCCTTTTTTATTTTCCTTTGATTTTTCCCTTGTCCGTTGTTTGTCCGTCCCGTGATGATATTATTAAGCCACAAGATAAATCACAGAAAAACAAAAAACACAAAATTAAAAACACGAAAGTGAGGAGCAAAAAAGAAAATGAAGGATTAGGGGAACAATTTCGACAACAAATTCAACTCAAACAAAAACAACAAAACAACAAAAATAACTAGTCAAAAAAATTTAAATGAAAGAAAAGGAAAATTAAAATGAAAGCTAAAACAAAGGTTATATCAGCAATCGTAGCAATCATCATGGTTATAGGAATCGCAATTCCCGCATTCGCAGAGAATTTCACAGTTTATTACACAGGAGATATCGTGAATGTGTCCGAGCTCCAAAAGGGAGATGTCGTTTATGACGGCGACCTCATCTGGAATGATTCATCACCGGTAACAATCTATGTCGGAAAGTCAAATCAGAGTGCTATTGAAATCATTGCTGACGGAGTAAATTACACAACAAACGCTTCCATTAACTCTGAGGGTGTTTCAATTCTCGTTAATAACAACGCTAAAGCAGTTAATGTTGACACAGGCTTCTGCTATGTGCTTGATGCAAGCTTACACGGCCCCGAGAAGAACTCAGGTGCAACAGCTTGGGTTGTAGCAAACACTCAGAATGACAGCCTTGTCTTAAGAGCAATAGCTTAATTTAAAGTAAGACCACAGAAAAAAGGCGGCTCAGTTTCAGCCGCCTTTGATACTTAATAAAGCAAAAAGGAGAAAAATGAAAACAAATACAGTTTTTAAGAGAACGGCAACCATGTTTATGGCGTTCCTTATGCTCATCACAGCAATGTGCAGCTTCACGACTACAAAGGCAAGTGCGGAAGTCGCCAAAAAACCGTTGCAAACAATTTCCGATGAAAATGCAACGGCTTATATTTATGAATACCCGGACGGGAGTATTGGAGGACGCATTGAACTTCATAAGACTTTCACAAAGGAAGATCCGCTTACTAAAATTAACGGAGTAAGGCTTTCGGATATTATTAAATTTGAAGACGGCGGATTTATCAGTCAGTTTTATACCTACACCAATGAGAATCCTTGGATATATGATTACGGTATCTATGTTTACGGACACGGCCCCGAAGGCTTTTTTAAAGCAGGACATTTGCAATTCTTTGATGAGACAGGCGATAATTATAATATTCTTTTGTACCTGAATCAATACAGCGGACATACAGTTGATTACAACAGCGAAAAACCAACTGTTACAGAATTCAAATGGTGGACAAGTAATTAAATTGAGGTAAATTTAAAAGGAGAAAAATGAAAACAAACATAATTTTTAAGAGAACAACAATGTTTATGGCATTTCTTATGCTCATCACGGCAGTGTGCGGTTTCACGGCGATAAATGCAAGCGCTGCCGAGAACGAGGACGAGGTCAAGATTGTTAGGACAATTTCCGATGAAAATGCCACGGCTTATATTGATGAAGAAGGCAGCGGAACTATTGTATTCCATAAGACCTTCACAAAAGAAAATCCGCTAAGAGCAATTGATGGGGTAAAGCTATCTGATATCATTAAGTTTGATAACGGCGGATATATCTGTTACCTTTATTCTTACACAAATGAAAATCCGTGGATATACGATTACGGCATGTATGTTTGGGGACACGGTCCGTCAGGTTTATTTGCAGAAGGACATCTGAGATTCTATGACGAAACCGGTGATGATTATGATATTATTTTGTGGCGAAATCTATACGGCGGACATACAGTTGATTACAACAGCGACAAGCCGACCATGACAAAAGTTACATGGTGGTCAACCGATTAATAAAAAGGAGAATTAATGAAAACAAACACAATTTTTAAGAGAACGACAACAATATTCATGGCATTTCTTATGCTCATCACGGCAGTGTGCGGCTTCACGGCGATAAATGCAAGTGCCGCCGAGAACGAGGACGAGGACGAGTACAAGATTGTCAAGACAATTTCAGATGAAAATGCCACGGCTTATATCAGAAAAAACGGCGGCGGATACATTGAGTTCCATAAGACATTCACAAAAGAAAATCCACTTACTAAAATTGATGGGGTACCGCTAAAGGAAATTATCAAATTTGATAACGGCGGATACATCAGTTATCTTTATTCCTACACAAATGAAAATCCATGGATATACGATTACGGCATATATGTTTACGGACATGGCTTATCAGGACTTTTTGCAGAAGGGCATTTGAGCTTCTATGATAAGACAGGCGATGTTTATGATATAACCTTGTGGGCGAATAAATACGGCGGACACACAGTTGATTACAACAGTGATGATCCGACTGTCACAAAAGTCAAATGGTGGACAACCCTCTAATCAGCTAAAAATATGTGAAAACAGAAACACTCTGCTTTAAACCGCAGAGTGCTTCCTATTGCTCCGTGCGCATTTCTTGTCCGCTGTTTGTCCGCTTCGGGATGATATTATAAAGTCACAGGATAAAACACAAACAACTTACAGGTTATTCAAAAAGGAGTACAAAATGAAAACAAACACAGTTTTAAAAAGAGCCCTTTCATCGCTTATGGCGTTCACATTGCTTATCACGGCGGTAATCGGCTTCACAGCTACAAAGGCAAGTGCCGCAGAGGTGTGGGTAGAGAGAGTAGTTTCTGACGAGTATGCGACGGCTGAAGTTTATTCGGACGGCACGGGATGCATTACCTTCAAGGATGCGTTTGCGACTCAAGAGGCTTTAACGGCAATCGACGGTGTACCGCTTAAGGAAATCATTAAATTCGGTGATGTCGGTTTTGTCGACACGATATATAACTACGAACCCATAAATGATGATGATAATTGGTATAAATATCAGATTTGCGTTAACGGCAAAGGCCCGTCAGGCTTTTTTACAACAGGATTCTTGACATTCGTAGATAAAACAGGCGATACATATGGCTTGTCTTTTTGGACAAGATTACACGAGATACGCCATGTAATGTACAACAGCGAAAATCCGGTTTTGGATAAAGTTTATTGGTGCACAGATTAAAAATTGAAAGGAGAAAAAGGAGAATTTATTTGACAAAAAACACTGTATTAAAAAGAAGTTTCACGGCACTTATGGCGTTTCTGATGCTTATTACGGCAATGTGCGGTTTCATGGCAACTAAGGTGAGCGCAGAAACAGAAGAAGAAATTTGGGTAGTTAAAAGGATTTCAGACCAATATGCAACGGCAGAGATTTATTCTGACGGAAGCGGAACCGTTATCTTTAACGATGCATTTGCATCACTGGAAAACTTAACCGAAATTGACGGAGTGCCGCTAAGTGATATTATTAAATTTGACGGCGGCGGTTGCGTAAAGAAAATTTATAATATTGTTGATGCATGCGACCCAATTTATGATTATTCTATTTGCGTTTACGGCAGCGGCCCAACAGGATTTTTCCATGCAGGTATTTTGAAATTTATGGACAAAACAGGCGACACATACGGATTGTCTATTTGGAATCCGCTGCTTGATAATCATCATGTAATGTACAACAGCGATAATCCGACACTGGCGGAGCTTTACTGGTATACAGATTAAAAAGGAGAAAAATGAAAAACAAAAAGTTTTTGACAAGATTAATCACATTTATTGCGGCATGCTTAATGCTTATAGGGGCGGCGATTCCGTCCTTTGCGGCAGAGAAAACAATCAGGATTTCTTCGCTGAATGAAGGCGACAAAATTCTAGCCGGAGAAACCCTTGTGAATGACACGGGAGGTCACCGTGCAGTTTGTTTCGGTTATGTGACCGAGGGGGCATCGACTATAATAAAAAAGTCATATCGACTTGGACTTAGCTATAGTTTCTGCGATTACAACAGAATGATGCGTTTTTATAACGGAAATACATATACCTTCTCGGATAATTACAAGAATAACATTAACGGCGACGGTGTGTGGATGGTTCTCCAAAAAGACGATACGGTGTTGGTTCTGGGAACAAGTAAGCCCAACAGCGGCGGCATAGTAAGCATGGGTTGGTAAGAAGCAATAAGAAACAAGACTTTGTAAATCGTGGTAATTTCTATTGAAAAAATCACAAAAATAACAGATAATGAATATACAAAATAAAGGAATGATTTATGTGAGGTAGAAAATTGGAAAACTCATTATACGAACAGATAAAAATAAATGAGATGGACGGCTTTCGCATCGGTAATTCGCAAAATTCTGTGGCAAAGACGGGTGTGACGGTCATCATTTTTGATAAAAAAGCAACGGTCGGAGTAGATGTCAGCGGCGGCGGCCCCGCATCGAGAGAAACTCATCTGTGCGATCCCACAACTGCCGACAATCCGATCAACGCAATCGTTCTTTCGGGCGGTTCGGCGTTCGGACTTGCGGCGGCTGACGGAGTTATGCAGTATCTCGAGGAGCACGGCATGGGCTACGATACGGGTTATGCGAGAGTTCCGCTTGTGTGTGCTTCTTGTATTTACGATTTGAATTACGGCTACTCAAAGACAAGACCTGACAGCAAAATGGGCTATAAGGCTTGCAAGGACGCCGAAAACAACAATCCTAAGTCAGGCGACGAGGGAGCGGGCACGGGAGCAACGGTCGGAAAAATTCTCGGTATGGAGCGTGCTTCAAACTCGGGACTGGGCATTTTTGCCGTGAGACTCGGAGAGCTTGAGGTGGCTGCGATAGTCGCAGTCAATGCTCTCGGTGATGTCTTCGACCCGTCAAGCGGAAAGCAGATAGCTGGACTTCGCACCGAGGACGGAAAGGGCTTCACTCAGTCGAAAAACGAGCTTTACAAAATCGCCAAAAGAACGGATTTGTTCAGTGGCAACACGACTATCGGCGCCGTAATTACTAACGGCAATTTCTCCAAGGCGGAGATGAACAAAATTGCTTCGATGACACGAAACGCTTACGCAAGATGTATAAATCCTGTCGGAACGCTTGCCGACGGCGACACAATCTATGCGGCAAGTGTCGGAGGGGTGGACGCCGATATCAACGTTGCGGGCACGCTTGCGGCAGAGGTAATGGAAAAAGCCATCGTGAACGCAATCACTTCATCCAAGGTTTGGCATTGATTTTTAAAGTAAAATAACAGCAAAAAGGACAGCTTTTCACGGCTGTCCTTTTTTTGTCCATTCGTCTGAAGTAAACTTATATCAAACAAAACGCTTTTTACCAATCAAAAAAATAGGGAGAAAATAAAATGAAAAAGTTATTCGGAAAATTAAATATGAGCTGGCTCACGGTTCTGCTGTTTGCCATAGCAACGGGAGTCTACTCGGGACTTGTGATGCTTGTACCCGCATTCAATGAGACATCTTTCAGAGATATTGGAATATCTTATGAGTGGTGGCTAATCTTTGCCGTAATCGTTGTGGTCAACTGTGAAAAATGGTGGGACGCAATGCTCAAATGCTTTGTGTTCTTCTTAGTCAGTCAGCCGATTTGCTATCTCGTTCAAATTCCGTTCAGCACGGAAATGACCTTGCAAATGGCATGGACTTATTACTTCGGCTTCTGGTTCAAGATGACGCTTCTCACACTTCCGGGCGGATTAATTGCTTATTTCTGTAAGAAGCAGAACTTTATCGGTGCGATTATTCTGGGACTCGGAAACTCGATTCAGGCATTAATGGCGGTTTCCTACTCCAAGCAGGCATTTGTGACAAGCTTTCCGCACCACCTTCTCACATTTATCGTGTGCGTAGCTTCGATTTTTGTGATGACATTCTCAATCCAGACAGAAAAGAAAAACAGAATTATCGCAATCGTAATTCCGATTGTGCTCACGGGTGCTTTGGTAGCGTTTTTCGTGGCAACAGGAAAAACAATTTTTGCTTAATACAAACTGAATATTGACTAAGAAAAATTAAAACGGCTTGTCCTCGGACAAGCTGTTTTTGCGTTAAGTATGCTTTTCTTCAAGCTCTTTTCGCTTGCTTCTTCTTATGCGGTTGATGTGTCTCTCAAAGTCTCCTCCGTCGATAAGCTCCGCAAGAACATATTGCTCAAAGGTGGGGACAGTGCATGAATAGAAGCCGAGTTTTTCCTGATAAACCTTCAAAAGCTTTTTCGGAAGTACTATGTAGCTGATACGCATGGAGGGGGAAAGAGTTTTCGAGAAGGTGTTAAGATAAATCACATTGTCGTTTTTTGTGAGAACAAAGAGCGTTTCTGTCGGGCCCATAGCGACTGAAAATTCAGAGCCGTAGTCAGACTCTATGATAAATCTGTCATTTTTGCTTGCCCAGCGGATGTACTCATGGCGCTTGTTTGCCGATGCGGTGACGCCTGTCGGATAGCTTCGGTACGGCGTTGTATGAAGCACGTCGGCGGCTGAATTTGAGAGAGCGGCGCTGTCGATTCCGTCCTCACAAAGGGGCAAAAGCTCTGTTCTTACACCTGACGCATTGTAGATTTGCTCAAGTTTGTTGTATGACGGATATTCTATCGCAAATAATTTCTCCCGTCCGAGCAAACAGGCAATAAGTCCGTAAAGATATTCCGCTCCCGCACCTATGATAATTTGTTCTGTATCGACATTTATATTTCTGTTTCTGAGTAAATATTGCTTGATGGCATTTCTCAATTTAAAAAGTCCTTCATTGGGAGATTTCTCAAAAATAACATCCTGATATTCGCTTAGAACTCTTCTCATCGTTTTGCTGAAAACAGAGACCGAAAAACCCGGATAATCCGCCATAATTTCATTTTTTTCGCCTACGGGCGCAGACTGTGTTTTTGCTTCCGTGCTTGCCGCAAAACCGTCCGTCTGCCTGAATATTACGATATATCCGCTTCTTTCTCTCGCTTCGGCATAGCCCTCCTCGCACAAAAGACCATAGGCGTGCTCAACCGTAATAGAACTGACGCCGATTTCACTTGCCAAAAATCGCTTTGACGGCAGCTTGTTTCCGTAGGAATATGCACCCGAAACGATGTCTTCTTTCATTTGTTTGTATATCTGCAAATAGACAGGTCTTTTAGATTTATCGACTGTGTATTTCATCTGGTTATATTATTTTCTCTCTTTCTGACTATTTTTTATTATCAGATTACATTGTAAACTACAATCACCCCAAAATCAAGGAGGAAAGAAAGATGAAAGAAAGTAAAAGCACAAAGAAAACTACGATTTGGCTGTGCACTACGGCACTTTTTATGGCGCTCAATATTGCGATGAGTTCGTTCGGTGTACCGGTTCCCGGCGGTCACCTTTACCTTTGCGATATAGTTATCTGCTCGGCTGCGATTATCCTTGATCCCGTAGCCGCATTTATGGTCGGCGGAGTCGGATCGTTTTTAGGCGATTTCTTCTTCTATCCCGCACCGATGTTTGTTTCCCTCGTAACTCACGGCTTGCAGGCGGTTGTGATTTCTCTGTTTGCTCACAAGTTCAAGAAGGACAAGCCGGAGCTTGCCGCAGGAATCGGAGTTGCAATCGGAGCTGTGATAATGGTCATAGGCTATACGCTCGGAAAGACATTCATTTACAGTACCTTCGAGTACGCAATCATGAAACTGCCGTATGAGATTTTACAGGCGGCTGTCGGAGCAATATTCGGTATGGTTCTTTGCTTCAAATGCGGACTTAAGAAGCTTTTCAAAATCATTTCCGCAAGAACGGGATTGGTTACAGAATAAATTAAACGTAAAAAAGAAAGAAGAGAGTAAAAATGAGCAACAATTCAAAATCAAGCAAATCAATCTACAGAATAGCACTTGTCGGCGTCTTTGCCGCACTTGTATTCGTATCTAACTACCTTAGCATCACAATTCCCGTAGCAATCGGCGATGTCTCGAGAATTCACCTCGGAAACATCTTCTGCTTGCTTTCAGGTATGGTTCTCGGCCCAGTCGGCGGCGGACTTGCGGCAGGCATCGGTTCGGGTCTTTATGACCTCACAAGCCCTGTTTACATCACAAGTGCACCGTTCACATTCCTTTTCAAGTTTGTAATGGCTGCTTTGGCAGGTCTTATCGGAAAGAAGATTGGCAAAGGAAAGGTAGGCTTCAATATTCTCGGCGGTATCGCAGGTGAGGCGGCTTACATTGTCCTCTATCTCTCAAAGAGCTTCGTTCAGGGCGTTTTGGAGGGTTCTGCTCCCGCAGCCATGATTCCGACAATCATCACAAAGCTTTCCACATCATCGATAAATGCCGTTATAGCAATCGTTTGTGCTGTTCCGCTCACAGCCGCTGTAACGCTTGCACTCAAGAAAAGTCACTTGCTCGATAAGTGATTGACTTAAGCTTAATCAAAAAACAAGATTAGATAGATATACCGAAATCCCCCGTCATTTGATGTGACGGGGGATTTTTCCTGCAAATGTCAAATTGTCAGATTGAGAAATCGTAAGCGTTGTTCTCGTTTTTCTTGTCGAGAATGTCTTGTAGGGTGATGCTCTCAAGGTAATTTTGAACTACCTTTTGAAGTCCCTCCCAAACATAAAGCGTGGTGCATTCGTCTTTGCGCTCACAGCAGTTGACATCAGTCTCGAGACAGGAGACAGGGGCAAGCGAGCCCTCGGTACGCTCCAGTATTTCGAGAACATTATAGTCCTTCGGCGCTTTTGCGAGCTTATAACCGCCCTGAGAGCCGCGGTTTGAGAGAAGAAAATCGGTTTGATTTAAAATTGCTATAATTTGCTCAAGATATTTTTTTGATATGTTCTGGCGGTTTGCAATGTCCTTTAATGCTATGTAGCCGTCTTCGTGATGCTCAGCAAGATCAACCATAAAACGCAGGGCGTATCTGCCCTTCGTGGATATTTTCAAGTAAATCACCTCATTTGCAATATATTCTACCATAAAAGTATGAATTAGTCAAAAACGAAATGCGTTCGATGTGCCGAAAAACACAAAATGAAAGTTCAGAGAATAAAAATTTCAAAAAGTTTAGAAAACATACTTGACAAATAGGTTATGTAGGAATATAATACAAACACATCAAAAACATATCGAAACAGTAGGAAATGAAAAGAGGTAAATATCATGCCTACAATCGTTAGAAAAGAGCGATGTTGACCCGTTTTTTCTGATTAAATAAAATCAAAAAAAGTAAAAACCTATAAAATCTACTTGACAAGTAGGAATTAAAAGATTATAATTCAAATCACAACAAATCATACTTATTTAATAGGAATTAACGGAGGACAATATCATGGCTAAAATATATAAAAGTGCAACAGAATTAATCGGCAAGACACCACTCGTTGAGGTTACAAATGTAGAGAAGGACTTAGGACTTGAGGCTAAGCTTTTGGTCAAGCTTGAGTACTTCAACCCGGCAGGAAGCGTTAAGGACAGAATCGCAAATGCGATGATTAACGACGCTGAGGCAAAGGGACTTCTCAAGGAGGGTTCGGTTATCATTGAGCCGACTTCCGGTAACACAGGAATCGGACTTGCATCAATCGCAGCGGCTAAGGGATACAGAATCATCCTCACAATGCCTGAGACGATGAGCGTTGAGAGAAGAAACATCCTTAAGGCTTACGGTGCAGAAATCGTTCTCACCGAGGGAGCAAAGGGAATGAGCGGAGCTATCGCAAAGGCTGATGAGCTTGCTAAGGAAATTCCGAACAGTTTCATCCCGGGACAGTTCGTAAACCCTGCTAACCCGAAGGCACACAGAGAGACAACAGGCCCCGAGATCTGGGAGGATACAGACGGAAACGTTGATGTATTCGTAGCCGGTGTAGGTACCGGCGGAACACTCACAGGTATCGGTGAATATTTAAAGAGCAAAAACCCCGATGTTAAGATTGTCGCTATGGAGCCCGCAACATCACCTGTGCTTTCACAGGGCAAGAGCGGCCCTCACAAGATTCAGGGAATCGGCGCAGGCTTTGTTCCTGATGTTCTTAACACAAAGATTTACGACGAGATAATCACAATCGAGAATGAAGATGCATTCAAGACAGGTAAGTATCTCGCAAAGAAAGAGGGAATCCTCGTAGGTATTTCTTCAGGCGCAGCCCTCAAGGCAGCAATCGAGCTTGCTCAGAGACCGGAGAACAAGGGTAAGACAATCGTAGCGCTTCTTCCTGACAGCGGCGACAGATATTACTCAACTCCTCTCTTTGTAGAATAAATTAAAAAATAAACTAAATTTAAAGAAAAAACAAAATAACAGATCGGAGACTACTATCATGGCAGAGAAAATTGCAAGAAAAGACAGAAAGTTTAAGTTTGAGACATTACAGCTTCACGTAGGACAGGAGACCCCGGATCCGGCTTCCGATGCTCGTGCAGTGCCGATTTACCAGACAACATCTTACGTTTTCAAGAATTCAGCACACGCAGCAGCACGTTTCGGACTTGCTGACGCAGGCAACATCTACGGCAGACTCACAAACTCCACTCAGGGCGTTTTTGAGAGCAGAATCGCAGCTCTTGAGGGCGGTGTAGCAGGTCTCGCAGTTGCATCCGGTGCAGCAGCTATCAGCTACACAATCCAGGCTCTTGCAGGTCAGAACGAGCACATTGTCGCTCAGAAGACAATCTACGGCGGTACTTCCAACCTTCTCGGACACACCCTTCCGCTCAACGGAATTTCCACAACATTTGTAGACGCTCATAACCTCAAGGAGGTTGAGGACGCTATCCAGGAGAACACAAAGGCTATTTACCTTGAGACTCTCGGTAACCCGAACAGTGATATTCCTGACATTGACGCTATCTCCGAGATTGCTCACAAGCACGGACTTCCTGTTGTTGTTGACAACACATTCGGCACACCTTACCTCTTCCGTCCAATCGAGCACGGTGCAGACATCGTTGTTCACTCCGCTACAAAGTTCATCGGCGGTCACGGCACAACTCTCGGCGGCGTAATCGTTGACGGCGGCACATTCGACTGGTCAAAGAGCGGAAAGTATCCGTGGATCAGCGAGCCGAACCCAAGCTATCACGGCGTCAAGTTCACAGAGGCAGCAGGCGTTGCAGCATTTGTAACATATATTCGTGCAATTCTTCTTCGTGACGAAGGAGCTACTATCTCTCCGTTCAACGCATTCTTACTCCTCCAGGGCACAGAGACTCTCTCTCTTCGTATCGAGCGTCACAACGAGAATACAAAGAAGGTTGTTGAGTATCTCTCCAAGCATCCTAAGGTCGAGAGTGTAAACCATCCGTCACTTCCGGATCACCCTGACCATGCTCTCTATGAGAAGTATTTCCCGAACGGCGGTGCTTCCATCTTCACATTCAACATCAAGGGCGGCCAGGAAGAGGCTCACAAGTTCATCGATAACCTCGAGCTCTTCTCACTCCTCGCTAACGTTGCTGACGTTAAGTCCCTCGTTATTCACCCGGCTACAACAACTCACAGCCAGTGCACAGAGGAAGAGCTTCTTGACCAGGGTATCAAGCCAAACACAATTCGTCTTTCAATCGGTACAGAGAATATCGACGATATTCTTCAGGACCTCGACGAAGCATTCAAGGCTCTTGACTAATGAAGTTTTCTAAGAAAAGCAGATACGGATTGCGGGCACTGATATGTCTTGCATTAAGCGGAGAAAATGAGCGCGTCGCCCTGAGTACGATCGCAGAAAAGGGCGGTATCTCACTCCAGTATCTCGAGCAGGTATTTGCAGCTCTTAGAAGAGCGGGCATAATCCGCAGCGTTAAGGGCGCACAGGGAGGCTATATTCTCAATGACAACCCGTCCAAGATTACCGTCTCGAGGATAATCGAGGCTCTTGACGGCACATATTCTGTCGAGAATGAGGTCACCGACAGCAACCATGATGCACCCAGTGAGGCAATTCAGAAGTTAGTTATAGACAAAGTGAACGAACAAACCCGTTCGTTCCTCGAAAGCGTGACCCTTGCAGACCTTGTCGAGGACTGCAAGAACAGGTCGGTTCAAGAATACATGTACTTTATCTGAGTCTCCAAGCTAAAGATAGAGATCTGTTATTTAAAAGCGCAGGATTCTTTTCGTAAGAGAAGAGTCCTGCGTTTTGTGCTTGTCTTGAAATTTGGCTGGTGAAAGCAAATTTGAAATTTGCGGCGGCTGAAATTTCAATTCGACTAAAATCAGTCATTTTAGCAAAATACAGATAATTTACGATTTCGTTTGACTCAAAAGGCGAAAAGCAACAGAAAATCAGCGAAGTGATGAACAAAAAACCAAAAATCAAGCCCTGCGTAAAGCCCAATTAAGAGAAATTTGTCAAATAGTAACAATAATATTTCTTGCAAGTTTCTCTTTTTGAAATTTCAAACGAATTTAAATATTACCTATTGACTTTATAGGTTTATGCGAGTATAATTCAAACCAAGATAAAACCTATCGAATTACTATGAAATGAAAGGAGGAGCAAACGATGACAGTTATGAATGTTTTTATTAACGTGATGATGTGTTGTTTCATAATGTGTAGCATGTGCCTTATGCCTATGTGTATGCACAGATGTTGTCGTGTGCGATCCTTTGCGAGCCTACGAATGTGATGCAAAATTTGCGTCATACAGCTTACTGCGGAAAACACGACTGCCATAAGTCCGTGCTTTCCGTTTTTTTATGTCTTGGTTTGAAAGGAGCAACTCTTGTGAATACGTCACAGAATAAAACACCTAAGCTTTTAATTCGTCTCTTGCCGATAATCTCATTGCTTGCGGCAATCGCAGTCGATGTGATATTACCCGATTCAAGCTCTCATCCGAGTGCGAAGCATCCGTACTTTCTGTATGTACTTATAATCGGATTAGCCGTATATTTAATATTTTCGGTCGTTTCGTTTTTCCGTGAGGGACTGAAGGACAAGCTTGACTACAAAGCACTTTTCTATGCCGGAGTTGTTCTTTTCCTGAATGTGCTTAATATCGTGACGGTTAAGCTGGCGCTTTTGCCCGTGCTTTACTTCCCGTCACTCGACAGAATATTTGCCGTTCTTGTGGAAGACAGAATGTTTCTTCTCAAGTGTCTTGCTTACTCGGCAAGGCTTCTGATAACAGGCTGGTTCTCCGGAGCGGTAGTCGGAATGCTCACAGGAATTGCGATAGGCTTCAATAAAACCTTTGCTTACTGGGTTCAGCCGCTCGTCAGAGTTTTAGGCCCGATACCTTCCACAGCTTGGATTCCGATTGTGCTCATCGCTTTTCCGACAGCGGTCTCGGCAAGTGCATTTCTAATCGCTCTTGCAGTTTGGTTTCCGACAACGGTCTTGACAAGCAGCGGAATAGCTTCAATACCGAATGCTTATTTTGAAGTAAGCTCGACTCTCGGAGCAAAAAGATTTTACCGAATCGCAAAGGTCGGTGTTCCAGCCGCTCTCCCACATATGTTTTTGGGATTATTTAACGGCACATGCTCATCATTCATCACACTTGTCACAGCCGAAATGCTTGGAGCCAAATACGGAATCGGCTGGTACATCAACTGGCAAAAGGAAATGATGGCTTATTCAAATGTTTACGCAGGTTTGATAATCATTGCGGTCACATTCTTTATTCTCATAACATTGCTGTTCCGTCTGCGTGACCATGTTCTCGCTTGGCAGAAAGGAGTTATCAAATGGTAGGAAATATTTCTGTCGAGGGCGTATCGAAGCACTTCATAAACGCAAGCGGAGAGAAAATCACCGCACTCGACAATGTATCGATAGAAATTCCGGCGGGCTCGTTTACCTCACTTATCGGCCCCTCGGGATGCGGAAAATCGACGCTTTTGCGATTGGTGGCAGGTCTTATAGAAACGGACAACGGAACGCTGAAGCTTGACGGCGCGGCTATCACCGCACCCGGAGCAGACCGAGGATTTATGTTTCAGGAGCACACATTATTCCCTTGGCTTTCCATTTACGACAACATCGCATTCGGACTTAAGGCAAGGGGAATCTACAAGGAGCAGAAGCACACGGTTGACGAGTTCATCGACATGGTCGGACTTCGCGGCTTTGAAAAATCTTATCCGCACCAGCTTTCAGGCGGAATGTGTCAGAGAGCATCGCTTGCAAGAGCACTTGTCGGAAAACCGAAGGTTTTGCTTTTAGATGAGCCGCTCGGTGCGCTTGACGCTTTCACGAGAATGAATATGCAGGACGAAATCTTAAGAATCTGGAAGGAAACGGGAATGACCGCAATAATGGTCACGCATGATGTTGACGAGGCGGTTTATCTTTCAGACAGAGTTGTTGTCATGACGCCAAGACCCGGAAGAATCACAAGCACGCTCGATATTGAGCTTGCAAGGCCGAGAGTCAGAAGCGGCGAGGATTTCCTTAAGTATCATGCAGAAATTCTCAGAAGACTCCACTACGGCGGAACGGTCGTAGAACCGAATTATTACATTTAAATTTACAAAATTACAGAAGAACTGTTTGCAGAGAATATATTAATAGGAAAGAAATTGAGGAAGAGAAAATGAAGTATTTTAATTTAACCAAAAGAATTTTAAGTGCCGCACTGGTCGGTGCAATCGCGTTGTCACTCACGGCTTGCTCCGCTTCGTCAGACTCATCGAGCGAATCGACTTCATCCGATGCGTCTTCTTCGGTAAGTACAGACACTGCCGAAAGTACGGAAAGCACCGAGAAAACCACTCTCCGACTTGCTTATCACGGTTCTCTTTGCGGAGCACCTCTTTATATAGGAATAGAGAAAGGCTTTTTCGAGGAAGAGGGCATTGAGATTGAACAGGTTAATATCGATGCCGCACACGTATCCGAGGCTGTCGGTGCCGATCAGGTCGATGTCGGCATGGGATTGATAGGAAAATTCCTCCAGCCGCTTGAAAACGGTCTGCCGATTAAATTCACAACAGGTATCCACACGGGCTGCATTAAGCTTCTTGTTCCTGCCGATTCGGATATAAAAACGATAACAGATCTCAAGGGCAAGAATGTCGGTGTTCCGGGCCTTGCCGACGCAGGTACAATCGTAACAAAGCGTTCTCTTTACAATGCAGGAATTGATGTCAGCGAGGGAAGCTCCGAAGTTGATTTCACAGTTTTCTCAAGAAACGATTTGCCTCAGGCACTCCAGAACGGTGCTGTTGACGCAATTGTTCTCGGAGATCCGCAGGCTTCCGTTGCCGAGGAGGAATATAACCTCAGCGTTCTTATCGATACCGCAAGCGATGAGGAATATAAGGATGAGTATTGCTGCGCAGCATTCGTAACAACCAAGCTTGCAGAGGAAAATCCCGAAGCGGCTGCAGCATTTACCCGTGCGGTTCAGAAAGCGTCTCAGTGGGTTCAGGACAATCCAGAGGAAGCCGCACAGATAATCACAGAGAAAAATTATGTTTCCGGTGAGGCTGACTTTGCCGCAAGAGTTCTTTCAACTTACAACTACAAGCCGTCTGTTCAGGGCGGATATGACGCACTCAAATTAAGTGCCGAGCAGCTTTCTCAGATTGGAATTTTAAGCTCAGACACAGATGCCACAGCATTTGCCGACAACGCTTACGCATTTTTTGACGGCGTAGAAGATACGGTTTCTTCGGGCGAGACTTCCGCACAGTCGGGCAACATCAGCCTTTCGGCTTCGACACTTGATTTTGTCGCAAAGAATACCGCAAAGGATTATTCTGAATCAGTCACAGAAGAGGACGATTGCTGCGGCGGAAAGTAAAATAAACAAACTTGGAAATTTTATTGTAAAACATAAAAAACTTAAAAAGGAGCAAATATCATGTCAGAGGAAAAACGAGTATTCAGCTGTGCGGACTGCACAAGACTCAGCTGCAGAGCAAAGCAAGAGGAGAATTATCCGCCGTTCTGTTTAACAAAGGGAGTCGACCACGAGCTTTTGGAAGAAACCCTTGCGCTTTATAAGAACGATGAGGAAGTCGGAAACATCGCAAGAACAGCCGCTTTAATCGAGGGCGAATACTACGGAAAGCTCACGAGAGTGGAAGAAACAATCGAGTTCATCAAGCGTATGGGCTACAAGAAAATCGGAATTGCCTCTTGTGTCGGACTTATGAGAGAAACAGGAATGCTCGGAAAGGTGCTCAAGGCTCACGGAATCGATTACTATGCCGTAGGATGTAAAACCGGTGCTGTCGATAAGACAGAAATCGGCGTGCCAAACGAGAAAAAGCTTAACAAGGGCTGTGGACACGAGTCCATGTGTAACCCTGTCATGCAGGCTAAGGTTCTTGCCGCCGCAGGATGCGACTTCAATATCATGGTCGGTCTTTGCGTAGGTCACGACACACTTTTCCTCAAGTACAGCGAAGCTCCCACGACTGTTTTGGTAGTCAAGGACAGAGTTCTCCAGCATAATCCTGTCGCCGCACTTTACGGCGTAGGCTCTATGTACTCGAGATTCAAAGAGTTTGGTCTTTGATTGACATTTGCTCCGAAAATCGCTTTTTTCAGTTAAATAAAAACAAAACGATATTAAAAAATACATATAATTTTACCTCCTTACAACTGATACACACACGAAAAGCTTCTTTGCTTCTATTTTTAGGACAAAGAAGCTTTTTTGTTGCTATGACGAAAAATATGTGATAAAATATCCAATATCAAAGAGCGAATCCAATCAAAATACAAGTGTATGCAGGCGACAAAAGCCGAAAGGAGAAGAAAATGGCAGAGAAAAGCACAGAGAACAAAAGAGTATTTAGCTGTTCTGATTGCACGAGATACAGCTGTAAGGCAAAAAAGGAGGACGCTTATCCGTCTTTTTGCCTTACAAAAGAGATAGATAAAGAACTGCTCGAGGAAACAGTCAATATTTATAAAACAGACGAAGAGGTCGGAAAGATAGCCGTGACCTCGGCTTCCATTGAGGGAGAGTTCTATTGCCGTATGACAAGAGTGGAGGAGACAATCGAGTTTATCAAGCGTATGGGCTACAAGAAAATCGGCGTTGCATCGTGCGTAGGTCTTATGAGAGAAACAAGCTTATTTTGCAAGTTACTTAAAGCCGAGGGACTTGATTACTATGCAGTCGGATGCAAGATAGGTGCTGTCGACAAAACCGAGGTCGGCGTGCCGAACGAGAAAAAAATCAACGGCGGATGCGCTCACGAGTCTATGTGCAATCCGATTATGCAGGCAAAGGTTCTTGCCGCAAACGGCTGTGATTTCAATGTGCTTGTCGGTCTTTGCGTAGGACACGATACTCTGTTCATTAAGTTCACGGAGGTTCCGACAACTGTTCTTGTCGCAAAGGACAGAGTTCTCCAGCATAATACTGTCGCCGCACTTTACGGAGTCGGCTCATCCTATTCGAGATTTAAAAAGCTTGGGCTTTGAGAAAATTAGAATATCAGTTCGAAAAAGGAAAATCCACGAAACGGTTTTAAATGACTGTTTCGTGGATTTTTTTATATTAATTTTATTGCCGTGTCTTCTCCCGATTGGAAAAGCTCACTTAAATTATCGCTTAGGAAAACCTCCAGAGTTTCGTGCATATGCCAGAGAGACTTTTTCTTCTTGAATTCCTCAAGCGGAATCCAAGAAACAACGCCCTCTTTCGAGGATTTTAACTCACCGTGATATTTATCCGCCTTATAAAGGAAAACGATTCCTCTTGAACCGTCGGAGTTTAACCACTGCTTTACTCCGCACAAGGTCGGATTTTCTACCGTAAGACCCGTTTCCTCGTGCATTTCACGAATGACGGAATCGGTCACGGATTCACCCTTTTCAACGTGACCGCCGGGGAAGATGAATCCCTCGACATCGGAACACACCTTATATTCGGCAAGAACATTGCCGTTTTTGTCCGAAAGCATACACATATTCATGAGCTCACAAATTTCACTTCTGTTTGACATTTTTTACATTTAACCCCCGATTTTACCCTAACAAACATATTATTTAACATTTCGCAAAAATAAGTATACCACGTAAAAATCCCGTGTAAAGCTGAATTTTATGCGATTTTCTTAGCTTTTTTTCACAAAGAAGAGGAGACTGATTTGTGAAGTTTGTGTTTTTTTCGTCGCACGGATTTTACATAGATTATACATTAGCGTGATTATAGATTTTACATAAAGAGGGTATCATCCTACTTGTGATTAGGAAAGACGAAATTAATTAGAAATCACATGGAGGTTCAAAAATGAACAGTATAGTAAAAAGAATAATGGCAGCAGGCGTTACAGCACTTATGATTGCAGGCAGTATGACAGCTTGCTCGGGCAGCTCTTCTTCAAGCTCATCCACAGCAGAGAGCAGCACAGCATCTTCACAGAGCACAGCAAGCTCTGAGACAGCAGCAAAGGACGCTAACGTTTCCGGTACAATCACACTCGCAGGATCAACTTCAATGGAGAAGCTTTGCGAGGCAATGAGCGAAGCTTTCATGGAAGCTTATCCGGATGTAACCGTTACAGTAGAATATACAGGTTCGGGCGCAGGCATCGAGTCCGTGACAAGCGGCAGTGTTGACATCGGTGACTCCTCAAGAAGCCTCACAGATGATGAGAAGGCTAAGGGAGCAGTCGAGAACATCGTAGCTATCGACGGTATCGCAGTTATCACAGATACAGACAACACAGTAGCAAACCTTACAACAGAAGAGCTTGCTAAGATTTACACAGGTGAAATCACAAACTGGAAAGAGCTCGGCGGCAATGACGAGGCTATCGTAGTTATCGGCCGTGAGGCTGGCTCCGGTACAAGAGGAGCTTTTGAGGAACTCTTGGAGGTTGAAGACAAGTGCGCATATGCTCAGGAGCTTGACTCCACAGGTGCTGTTCTTGCTAAGGTTGCTTCAACTCCGGGTGCTATCGGTTATGTATCCCTCGATGTTGTTGACGATTCCGTCAACGCAGTATCTCTCAATGGTGTAGAGGCAACAGAGGCAAACATTCTCGCAGGCGACTATCTCCTTTCAAGACCGTTCGTTATGGCTACAATGGGCGAAATCAGCGAGCAGAGCGAACTCATTCAGACATGGTTCAGCTATATCGAGTCTGATGAGGGTCAGAGCGTTATCTCAGACCTCGGTCTCATCCTTCCTCAGTAAAATAAGCTAAGAGGCTACTTAAAGAGGAGCAGAATATGAACAAAAAAGCAAAGCTGAATGCCGTTGAATCAATAGCTAAGGTAATCTTCATAATTTGCGGAGTCGTTTCAATCTTTGCCGTTTGTTCCATTACAATTTACATGATTGCTAAAGGTGCTCCGGCTTTCTCGAAAGTCGGAGTTTCCGAGCTTTTATTCGGAACTGTATGGAAGCCGACGGCTGACGAACCGCAGTACGGTATTCTTTATATTATACTTTCGTCCTTGGTAGGTACGGGCATAAGCATTTTAATCGGTGTCCCTATCGGACTTTTAACAGCGGTTTTCTTAACAGAAATCTCTAATAAAAAATTGGCGGCTGTTGTTCAGCCTGCGGTCGAGCTTCTGGCGGCTATTCCTTCCGTTATCTATGGTCTTTTGGGTCTTATGCTTCTTAATCCGCTCATGTATAAATTGGAAAAGCTGATTTTTGCGGGTTCAAGCACACATCAGTACACGGGCGGTTCAAATATGCTTTCCGCTATCATCGTTCTTGCGATAATGATTTTGCCGACAGTTGTCAATGTCTCCGCATCGTCAATCCGCTCGGTAGGAAAGGATCTTCGTGCGGCTTCGCTCGCACTCGGAGCAAGCAAAATCCAGACTATCTTCAAGGTTACGATTCCTGCCGCAAAGTCAGGTATTATGACTGGCGTCGTTCTCGGTATCGGCAGAGCACTCGGCGAGGCTATGGCTATCAACATGGTTGCGGGCGGTTCGGTAAATATGCCGCTTCCGTTCAATTCCGTAAGATTCCTCACAACACAGCTCGTAAGTGAGATGGGTTATGCCGAGGGAACTCACAGACAGGTGCTTTTCACCGTCGGTCTTGTTCTTTATGTATTTATAATGATTATCAATTTAATTTTACAGAAGCTGAGAAAGGGAGCAGAGCATGAATAAAGAAAATTCCCTGACAAAGGCGAAAAAAAGGCCAACTGACGCCATTCTTTACTTCTTAATATATCTCAGTGCGGCTTTCACGGTTGTACTTTTGGCGGCAATCATCATCTATGTTCTTGTTAAGGGCATAGGAAGCATAAACTGGAGCTTTTTGACTACGGTCACGTCCGTTCGAAAAGGCACGGTAGGTATTGCGGGAAACATCGTTAACACATTGCTTATCGTCATACTCACAATGATTATCGCCGCTCCTGTCGGTGTCGGTGCCGCAATTTACCTAAACGAGTACGCAAAGCCCGGCAAGCTTGTCAATATCATCGAGTTTGCAACTGAGACTCTTTCGGGTATCCCGTCCATCATCTTTGGTTTGTTCGGTATGATGTTCTTCGGCCAGACCTTAAAGCTTGGCTACTCACTTCTCACCGGTGCACTCACGCTTATTTTGATGGTTCTTCCGCTCATCACGAGAAACACTCAGGAAGCACTCAAAACCGTACCCAATTCGTACCGTCACGGTGCGGTCGGTCTCGGCGCAGGAAAGTGGCACACAATCAGAACTATTCTTCTTCCGTCGGCTATGCCCGGTATCATCACGGGTGTTATCCTTGCAATCGGCAGAATAGTTGGCGAGTCGGCGGCGCTCCTCTTCACAGCAGGAAGCTCCAAGGCACTTCCGAAGTCATTTGTAGCTGTGTTCTCAAAGATTTTCCAGTCGGGCGGCACGCTCACCACTCAGCTTTACTTATCTGCAACGAGTGAGGGAGATTTCAGCACGGCATTCGGAATTGCGGTCGTACTTCTCATACTTGTATTTTTAATCAATCTTGGAACTAAGCGTTTAGCCGCAAAATTTGATGTAACGAGGAAAAGATAATATGGAACAAAAGTCTAAAATCAGCGTTAAGAATCTCAACCTTTATTACGGTGAGAACCACGCTCTTAAGGGAATAAATATGGAGATTAAGCCGAATGCTGTCACTGCTTTCATCGGCCCCTCCGGCTGCGGTAAGTCAACGTTTCTCAAAACTCTTAACAGAATGAACGATTTGGTAGATAACTGCAGAATCGAAGGAGAGGTTCTTCTTGACGGAGAGGATATCTATGCTCCCGGCGTTGATACTACGATTCTCCGAAAGAAAGTTGGTATGGTTTTCCAGCAGCCGAATCCGTTCCCGATGAGCATTTACGATAACATCGCTTACGGCCCGAGAGTTCACGGCATAAAGGACAGAAAGACCCTCGACAGAATAGTTGAAGAGAGCCTAAGAGGTGCGGCTATTTTTGATGAGGTTAAGGACAGACTCAAGAAGTCTGCACTCGGCTTATCGGGCGGTCAGCAGCAGAGAATATGCATCGCAAGAGCATTGGCTGTTCAGCCGGATGTACTTCTTATGGATGAGCCTACAAGTGCGCTTGACCCGATTTCAACATCGAAAATCGAGGATCTTATGGAAGAGCTCAAGAAGAAATATACAGTTGTAATAGTCACACATAACATGCAGCAGGCTGTTCGTGTTGCCGATTACACAGCGTTCTTCCTTCTCGGTGACCTCGTGGAATTCGGCGAGACAAAGCAGATCTTCTCTTATCCTGAGGATAAGCGTACAGAGGATTATATCACAGGAAGATTCGGCTAAAGCTATTAAGGTAAGGAGAGAAAAATGAGAACTAAATTTGACGAACAGCTTCGCTCACTCAACACGGAAATGGTTCACATGGGCAATATGATTGAGGAGGCTATTCAGAATGCTCTTGACGCACTTTTCAATCAGGACATCGAGAAAGCAAAGCAGATTATGAAAGACGACGAGCAGGTTGACCACGAGCAGAAGAAGATAGAGAACATCTGCTTCCAGCTTTTGGTTCAGCAGCAGCCTGTCGCTCATGACTTGAGAAACATCACGGCAGCCATGAAAATGGTCACCGACATGGAGAGAATCGGAGATCAGGCGGCGGATATTTCCGAGCTCACGGTTATGATGCCCGACAGCATCAATAAGGTAAATGCCGAGAATATCCGAAAGATGAGCGCCGAGGTTATTCTTATGCTCCTCAAGGCTGTCGAGGCATATGTCGAAAAAGACGCAGGTAAGGCTCAGAAGGTTATTGACCATGATGATATAGTAGACGATTTGTTCATCAAGGTTAAGGGTGAGCTTATAGAGGTTATGCAGAAGACTCCCGAGCACGCAGAGACGGCGGCGGATTTGCTTATGGTAAATAAGTATCTCGAAAGAATAGGCGATCACGCTACCAACATTGCAGAATGGGTTATCTTCTCCGTTGATGACCGTTATGATCGAAAGGACTAATATTGAAGATAAATTTTAAAGAGAAAAAGGGATTTATCTGTGATATGGACGGAGTTATATATCACGGAAACAGGATTTTGCCGGGCGCGGCTGAATTCATCAGGTGGCTTCAGGAGAACAATAAGGAGTTTCTTTTTCTCACCAACAACAGCGGAATGACTCCGAAGGAGCTTCAGCAGAAGCTTGAGAGAATGGGCGTGAGTGTTTCTGAGGAACATTTCTACACAAGCGCACTTGCGACGGCTGAGTTTTTAAAGGCTCAGGCTCCGGGATGTTCGGCTTACGTTATCGGTGAGGCTGGACTTCTCAACGCTCTTTACGATGCGGGAATCACGATGAACGATGTGAACCCTGATTATGTCGTAATGGGTGAGGGAAGAAGCTACTCTCTCGAAACACTTACCAAGGCGGTTAATCTCGTTTTGGACGGTGCCAAACTAATCGGAGCAAACTCCGATGTCACGGGAAATATTGAAAACGGCATAATGCCCTCGTGCAGAGCACTTGTTGCTCCCGTTGAAATGGCTACGGGCAAGCAGGCTTATTTCTGCGGAAAGCCCAATCCGCTCATGATGAGAACGGGACTTAAGCTGCTTGGATGCCACTCCGAGGACGCTGTTATTATCGGTGACAGAATGGATACCGATATAATAGCAGGAACGGAGAGCGGTGTGGACACGGTGCTTGTTTTAAGCGGCGTTTCGGACAGAAAAACTCCGAGCACATATGCTTATCAGCCGACTGTTATTTTAAACGGCGTCGGAGATATTCCCGCCGAAGCAAACAACTAAGCAAAAAGAGAAAATCCCGACCGCATTTACGGGTCGGGATTTAACATTTTAATGTTAATATTTTGATATTACGGTATGGATTTAGGCAAAAATCAAACAGCTTTTGTCATTTGAATGAATGATTGCACGAGTAAATATAAACGAAGAGCCAAGAGAGAACTACGGGCAAGCCGATGAAGCACACCGCATTATCAAGCCCCGAGAAAATTCTGCTACCGATAATAAACCAGATAAGTGCCCCGAAAACTGCGGATATTACGCTGAAGACGAGAAAAGCAAGACGGTATTTGTTTTCTGTTTTGATTTGCTTGTTGTCGATACGATTCCAGATTTTATTGATTTCAGACATAGTTATCACTCCTTTGAGTCCACAATAATACCCGATTGTAAAGATTGAAACCACAGTATTGTAAAAAGCATGTAAATCACATAAATTTTACACAGACTTTACATTAGCTACGATTAGTCTTTACAAAACCCCTTTAACATACGAATCGTAAAATACTGAAGGGGGTATTTAATTAACATGGATATATTCGGAGTTTTGACGATGCTTGGCGGACTCGCCCTTTTCCTTTACGGAATGAACACACTGGGTGACGGTCTTGTCATGCTCTCGGGCGGAAAGCTCGAGAAAATTCTCGAAAAGCTTACGGAAAAACGTATAATGGGCGTTTTGCTCGGCGTATTTGTTACGGCGGTAATTCAGTCCTCATCTGCCACAACCGTCATGGTTGTCGGCTTTGTAAACTCCGGCATCATGAGACTTACTCAGGCGGTCGGCGTTATCATGGGTGCCAACATCGGTACGACAGTCACATCTTGGATTTTGTCACTCAGCGGACTCAGCGGAGACAATTTCTTTATCAATATGCTCAAGCCGAGTTCATTCTCACCTGTTCTTGCACTTATCGGTGTGGTTCTCACTATGACAAGCAAGGACGGAAGCAAAAAGAAGATTGTCGGTAATATTCTTCTCGGCTTTGCGGTTTTGATGTTCGGAATGGAGACCATGAGCGACAGCGTATCGCCGCTCAAGGACGATCCCCGCTTCACCAACTTGCTTCTTAAGTTCTCAAATCCGATTCTCGGTATGCTTGCCGGTACTGTTTTGACAGCTGTCATTCAGTCATCATCGGCTTCTGTCGGTATTCTTCAGGCACTTTGCATCACAGGTGTCGTTAAGTATTCGACCGCACTTCCGATTATCATGGGTCAGAACATCGGTACATGTATCACAGCTATGCTTTCCGCTATCGGAGCAAACAAGAACGCTAAGAGAGCGGCATTTATCCACCTTTACTTCAACCTTATCGGAACAATAGTGTTCATGGCTATATTCTATGCTCTGAACAGCTTCATGGATTTTGCGTTCCTTAATGAGACTGCGGGAGCAGCGGGTATTGCGGTTATCCACAGCATATTCAATATTGCCTGTGCGATTTGTTGGTTCCCGTTCTCGGATTTGCTTGTTAAGCTTGCTACTCTCACGGTAAGAGATAAGGCAGACGACAAGGAGAGCGACGGCACGCCGAAGAGCCTTGCCGCACTCGATGAGCGTTTTCTCGAGACTCCTGCTGTTGCAATGCAGCTTTGCAAGAATGCGGTCATTGATATGTCCAAGTTTTCGCAAGAGGCTATCGTGCTCGCAATGGAGGCACTGAAGGATTACTCAAAGGAAAAGGCGGATAAGGTCATCAGACTTGAACAGCTTGTGGACAGCTATGAGGATAAATTAAGCTCGTATCTTGTTAAGCTTTCGGGCCGTGAGCTGAATACTCAGGACAGCCACCTTCTCTCCATTCTTCTTCACTCGATAAGTGACTTTGAGAGAATTTCCGACCATGCGATTAACCTCACATATTCCGCCGAGAGCATGTCCGAGAACGGCTTGAATCTCACGGACAAGGGTATGGAGGAATTAAGAATACTCAGCAAGGCGGTTTATGATATTGTTTCCATGACAACGGATGCTTTCGATACTCTCAACTCAAAAGAGGCAGGAGACATCGAGCCGTTCGAGGAGGTTATCGATGACCTCGTGCTTGAAATCAAGCAGAGACATGTCGCAAGACTCAGAAACGGAAAGTGTTCCACTGAGGCGGGACTTGTCCTTGAGGATATTCTCACAAACTACGAGAGAGTTTCCGACCACTGCAAGAATATCGCCGTTGCTCTCATTGAGATTCCTGCTGACATCATGGATATGCATCAGTTTGACGCAACAATCAAAAACAGTGACCCAAGCTTTAAGGAGAGCTACAGAAAGCTGAAGAATGCCTACATTCTGCCATAACGAAAAGAGGAATTATTTTGGCATTGGTATATATAGTCGAGGACGACACCAGTATAAGAGAAATAGAAGAAATTGCACTGAAAAACAGCAATTATACGGTTCAGTCTTTCGACAGGGCAAGTACATTTTATAAAAGACTTGAGGAGGTTGTCCCCGACCTTGTTCTTCTTGACATCATGCTTCCCGATGAGGACGGCTACGAGATAATCAAGAAAATGAGGGAGGACTTCAAGACAAAAAACATCCCCGTCATAATGGTCACGGCAAAGTCTACCGAGATGGATATGGTAAAAGGTCTTGACGAGGGCGCCGATGATTATATAAGAAAGCCTTTCTCCGTGCTTGAGCTTCTCTCCCGTGTCCGTTCGATTATGAGAAGAAGTGCAAGAGCCGAAACAAGACAACTTCGGGTCGGCGATATAATACTCGACAGAGACCGTCACTGCGTAAGAGTGGATGACAAAAACATTGTTCTTACGCTCAAGGAGTATGAGCTTCTCAGATACCTCATGCAGAATGAGAACATAGTCCTTTCAAGAGACGCCATCATGCGTGCCGTGTGGGGACTGGACTTTGAGGGAGAGTCACGCTCGGTTGATATGCATATCAAAACCATTCGTCAGAAGCTTGGCGATATGGGCACATGCATCAAGACCGTTCGCGGTATAGGTTATTCCATAACAGCCGAGGCATAATAAATAAAATCAACAAAATGATACCGCAGCTTGCTAAACGGCAGAGCTTTGTGGTATCATTTTTGCTTGCAAGGAGCTGATTTGATTGAGTAAGAATTATTCCTATTTTTCACACAAGGAATGTGAATATTTTCCGTGCCACAAGGGAGCGGACGAAAATAATTTCAACTGTCTTTTCTGTTACTGTCCGCTTTATGCGCTCGGAAGAGAATGCAAGGGGAATTTTGTTTACAGAGAAAACGGGGTAAAGGACTGCACCAACTGTCTTTTTCCGCACCTGAGGGAGAATTATGACAAGATAATTTCAAGGTACAAAGAAATTCTCGAGAAAATCAAGGACTGAGAAAGAATTTAGCCGAAAGGAATTTTATATGAATAAAAAAATATGCTTTATATATACGGGCGGAACAATCGGTATGATTGAGAGTGAATCGGGTTACAAGCCGAAAAAAGGCTATCTTCATGACGAGATGCAGAGAATTCCCGATCTTTCACGCCAGGGTATGCCTGAATGGGATTTGATAGAATTCGATCCGCTTCTCGATTCTTCGAATGTCAGCGCAAAGGAATGGAACAGAATCGGAAGAATAATCGCCGAGAATTACGATAATTACGACGGATTCGTCATTCTTCACGGAACTGACACCATGGCTTACACTGCGTCGGCACTTTCGTTCATGCTTGAGGGACTTTCCAAGCCCATTGTCTTGACCGGCTCGCAAATTCCTATCGGCGGAATAAGAAGCGATGCCCACGACAACATCATTTCTGCCGCAATAATCGCCGCTCAGGGAGTTTGCACGGAGGTTTGCCTTTGCTTCGGCGGAGTTTTGCTTCGAGGAAACCGCAGTACAAAGATTTCGGCTGACGAGATGATAGCTTTTGATTCTCCCAATTATCCGCATCTTGCCACTTTGGGTATCGATATAAGATACAACGATATAGCTATCAGAGCACCCGGAGAGAATTTCAGCTTCACTCCGCTTGCCGAGCACATTCCGATAGCCGTTCTGAAGGTTTTCCCGGGCATTCAGTTCAGCCTTTTTGAGGGAATAATGACAGAGTCGCTCAAGGGTCTTGTTCTTGAGGCTTTCGGTGCGGGAAATGTTCCGCAGTACGACGAGGCGCTCATTCCCGTCCTCAAGAAAGCCGCAGACAACGGCACGGTCATAGCTGTTTGCACCCAGTGCTTAAGGGGCAGAGCGGTGCTCGGAACATACGAGGTAAGTTCGGGACTTAAAGCGGCAGGAGCAGTGAACGGCTCTGACCTTTCTGCCGAGGCAGCCGTTACAAAGCTTTACTATCTTTTCAGCAAGACAAGCGATAAGGACGAGATTAAGCGTCTTATGGGCACGGATTTGAGAGGAGAAATGACGGTTAATTAAAGAATATGCACAATATTTTTTACCGTTTAAGAAAATAAACTCACCGAATATTCTGAAAAAACCGAGAAAAATCACGGTTTTTGACGAAGAAAAGGAATTTAATCCCAAAAGTGCATACCTTGACACCCGTGCACAAAAGTCTTATAATAATTCATACAGTTTTCATTATATTGAACTGTATTATTCAGGGATTAACGCACCCGAATTTTTCTGATTGATTCAATTTGTTTGAATATTTAATTTATTAGAAAAGGAGGTGCCAGAAAATGCCAATTTATCTTTCTTTTATTCTGATAATTGTTGCTGCAGCCGCAGCAGGATTTATATCTTATAACCTCGGAATCAAACACCGCAAGCAGATTGCAGAGGCTGCAATCGGTTCGGCGGAAAAGGAAGCCGAGAGAATAGTTAACGATGCTGCCAAGGAAGCAGAAACAAAGCGAAAGGAATCTGTCCTTGCAGGAAAGGAGGAAGTTCAGAAATTCCGCAATGAAACGGAAAAAGAACTGAACGACCGCCGCAGAGAGGTTCAGCGTCAAGAAAGAAGAGCAGTCCAGAAGGAAGAGAATCTCGACCGAAAGCTTGAGAATCTCGAGAAAAAGGAAGGACAGCTCGACAACAAGCTTAAGAAAGCAGACGAGACGCTCAAGGAAGCAGAAACGATAAAGAAGAGTCAGCTTGAAATGCTCGAGAAGATCTCAGGTCTTACGGTGGAGCAGGCAAAGGCTCATATCCTCGATACACTCGACGGTGAGCTCAGCCACGAGAAAGCACTCAAAATCATGGATTATGAGCAGCAGCTCAAGGATGACTCGGACAAAATGGCACGAGAGGTTATCTCTCTGGCAATTCAAAGATGTGCGGCAGACCATGTTTCGGAAGCCGTCATCAGCGTAGTTCCTCTACCTAACGATGAAATGAAGGGCCGCATAATTGGCCGTGAAGGACGCAACATAAGAGCAATCGAGAATCTTACCGGAGTTGATCTTATCATAGACGATACTCCTGAGGCTATCACAATTTCCAGCTTCGAGCCTGTAAGAAGAGAGATTGCAAGAGTTGCACTTGAAAAGCTTATTCAGGACGGCAGAATTCATCCGACAAGAATTGAGGAAACCGTAGAAAAGGCTCGCCGTGAGGTTGAAGCCACAATCAAAGCCGAGGGCGAAAGAGCGGTCATTGCCGCAGGCGTCAACGGCATCAATCATGAGCTCGTTCGACTTCTGGGACGTTTGCGTTATCGTACCAGCTACGGTCAGAATGTACTCAACCACTCGCTTGAGGTCGCATACCTTTCAGGTATGATGGCATCGGAGCTCGGACTTGATCCGACTATCGCAAGAAGAGCGGGACTTCTCCATGATATCGGTAAGGCACTTGATCACGAGATTGAGGGCTCGCACGTTGATATCGGCGTCGAGGTCGCAAGAAAGTATAAGGAGAGCGAAGCGGTTATTCACGCTATTGCAGCTCACCACGGCGACATCGAAGCAAAAACAATTATCGCATGCTTGGTTCAGGCTGCAGACGCAATCAGCGCCGCAAGACCGGGAGCAAGAAAAGAGAATCTCGAGAACTACATTAAGCGTCTTGAGAAGCTCGAAGAGATTACTCAGAGCTTTGACGGCGTAGAGAGATGCTACGCTATCCAGGCCGGTCGTGAGATCAGAGTTTTGGTTAAGCCTGATGTTATCAATGACGAAAAGATGACTCTTCTCGCCCGTGACATCTGTAAGAAGATTGAGCAGGAGATGAGTTATCCGGGACAGATCAAGGTTAATATGATTCGTGAATCGAGAGCTGTCGACTACGCAAAATAAGAAAATCAGAGCCTTTTCCGTTTGGAAAGGCTCTTTTTTATCGCAAATCTATCTCAAAAGTCGGCAATTGTTGACTTTTCGACAAATTTTAAATATACTTATACAGCTTTCGGCGACTGAAAAGACTTAATAAGGAACATCGGTGAAAATCCGAGACGGACCCGCCGCCGTGATTGCATATAATCTTAAATCCTTTCTTGTGTCACTGAGAAATCGGGAAGACGAAAGGACTGAAAGCATAAGTCGGAAGACTTACCGAAAGCAGACTATATTTTAATGCCGCGAGGATTCGGCAGAAAGGAATTTAATATGACTGAAAAGAAGTCAAACAAAAAAGTGATAGCTATCGTAGCTGTCGTACTCGTAGTGCTCATTGCAGTATTCGGAGTAATCTATGCCAACACAAGACCTGAGGTAAACGAGGGCACTAAGACAGTCACAGTCGAGGTTATCCATAAGGATAAATCTACAAACGAGTTCGTTTGCCAGACAAGCGCAGAGAACCTTGAGACGGTTCTTCTTGATGCTAAGATCGTCGAGGACAACCAGACAGACTGGGGCCTTTACATTATCACAGCTGACGGCGAGACAGTAAACGAGGACAACCAGGAGTGGTGGTGCATCACTAAGGACGGTGAGACTCTCACAACGGGAGCAACAGACACAATGGTTGCTGACGGAGACCACTACGAGCTCACATTTACAGAAGGCTACTGATATAAATGAAAAGCCGCACCACGGTTATAAGGGACATTTGCCTGATGGCAATGCTCGGCGTGCTAATGTATGTTTCGCAGGTTGCCTTGGCATTTTTGCCGAATATCGAGCTTGTGTCACTCTTAACCATACTTTTCACAATCTGCTTCAGAGAGCGGATTTTCGGAATTTTGGCAGTCTTTGTGTTCATAGAGGCTATGACCTATGGGTTTAACACATGGGTCATTATGTATATTTACATCTGGCCGATTCTTGCGCTCATCGCATGGATATTCAGGTGGGTGGACAACGCCTTTGTTTGGGCGTGCATATCCGGTATCTACGGTCTTTGCTTCGGATTTCTCTGCTCGATAGTCTATCTTTTCATCGGCGGAATCGGCGGCTTCTGGGCGTATTTTACAAGCGGCTTGCTTTTCGATTTCATTCATTGCGGTGGAAATTTCCTTGTCGCTTTGATTTTGTATCGACCGTTAAAAATCGCACTTGATAAGATTATCAAAACTCTGAGGCTGAGTTAAGCGGAAACTTTTCAACAAGTTTCTCGGCAATGTTCAAAACTTAACGCAAAACCGCTGTACACTTTGTGGGTATAGCGGTTTTTGATTGTATGGTTACTTTTCGAGAACGATAACGGGGAGAGTCGGGGCTTTTGAAACGATATTTTCATCGGAAAATTCCGTCACTGGAGTAAATTTGCCGTCTCTTAAAGTGACGGGAGTTCCCTCGTGATTCAGCATAGCTTTCACGAAGTCATCTATGCTCTCAAGCTTTCGGTCAAAGGCAACTCCGCCCTTGTTTTCATCACTCAGATAATGAATGTCACTGCCGCCGCTTAAAACGGTCATACCTTCTTTTTCGGCATATTCTCTTGCAAGAGCGTTTTCGTACGGTTTATTGCAGGCGTTATATACCTCGATTCCGTCGCATGCACTCGGAGTAAGTCTGATTGCAGAGAGATAGTCTCTTTCTCTGTAAGGGTGTGCCTGAAGCATAAGTCCGCCGTAGGCTTTAACGCATTTGTAAACCTCGGTGCGCTCCTTTGTCATGATGTCCGGGTTATCGAGAAGCCACTTTGTGTCCACTCCGTAGATAAGATATTCGTCACCTTTGAAATTATATTCAATGCCGAAGAAAACGGAGAGATTTTTGCCCTCGGCAGCTTTTTTTGCGGCTAAATATCCCGCCTGATATTTTTCAACTCTGTCTTTCCAAGGAAGAAAACTCGGTACACAGGAGTTGCCGTTAAAGAAATGGTCGGTGACTATAATTCCCGAGTAACCGAGCTTAGACATATAATCGATATAATCGGCACCGTGAGCCACGCCGCAAGCGCTTGCCTCACAGGTGTGAAGATGAGTTTCGTATATAAATTTTTTGCTTTCCATGATATTGCCTTTCTCGCTGTCTAAGATATCTTCTTAATTATTAGTTATAATCTAACGGGAAAAATAATTCAAGTTCTTGATATGATTATTTTACGGTGGTAAAATGATGATAAATTTTTTATTGTTTTAATGAGGAAAATCTTATGAAGAATAAATATCCGCATATGTTCGCTCCCATCACGATAGGCGGAGTGACTTTCAAGAACAGAATTTGGTCTGCTCCCGCAGGGGCTCATCTTCTCGCAGGACGGGAAGAGTATCCGAACGATCACGTTATTGCTTATTACGCAGAAAAAGCAAGAGGCGGCTCGGCTTGCATAACGGTTTCTGCCCAGAATATGGACATTCATAAGCCGTATGATCCCGTTCACGCTAACGAAAACATCTTTCACCCGGAAGGACACCGTTTCTGGACTCAGCTGACAGACGCTGTTCATTTTTACGGAGCAAAGATAAGCCTTGAGCTTCTCGGTTTTTCTTATCACGGCTATGATTATAACGGAGAATTGTGCGTGTACACCGTCAACGGTGAGAGCACAAGAAGATCGGGCGCAAAGGTAAGAATGTTCACTGAGGACGTTATGCAGCAGCTTGCGGAGCTTTATGCTGACGCAGCCGAGAATGCGCTAAAATGCGGATTTGACATGATTCTCATTCACGGCGGCCACGGCCTCATATTAAGCCAGTTTTTGTCGCCGTTTCTCAATAAACGCACCGATAAATTCGGCGGAAGTCTCGAGAACAGAGCAAGATTTCCTATCATGATTCTCGATGCCATAAGAAAACGAGTCGGCAGAAAAATTCTCATAGAATACAGAATTTCAGGCTCGGAACTTGCAGAAGAGGGTGGATTTACCGAGAAGGACTGCGTGGATTTTCTCGAGATGATTCAGGATAAAATCGATATTGCTCATATTTCAGCAGGCTCATTTGTGACTGACACGGAGGAGATAACCCATCCAAACCACTTTTTGCCAGTCGGAGTGAACACATACCTTGCCGAATATGTCAAGAAGTCGGGAAGAATCCACATTCCTGTCCTGACTCTTGGCGGTTATCAGTACCCAGAGGACATCGAGAAGTGCCTTGCAAGCGGCAGAGCGGACATTGTTTCTATGGCTCGAGGAACAATTGCCGACGCATTCCTTGTCACCAAATCACGCACCGACAAAGAGGATGAGATAATCCCGTGCATTCGCTGCTTCCATTGTCTTGATTACACAAGAGCGAAGAACTTCGGCTGCTCGGTAAATCCGACTGTCGGCAGAGAGCTCAGACTCAAGCGACTTGTCCCTTGTGCCACAGAAAAGAAAAGAGTTGTCGTAATAGGCGGCGGCCCGGCAGGAATGCAGGCGGCAATATCGGCAAAAAGCCGTGGCCATGAAGTCATCCTTTTGGAAAAAAGTGATACCCTCGGCGGAAAGCTTGTTTTCTCAAAACAGGTAAGCTTCAAGAAGAACTTATGCGATTTTATGAATTATTTAATTCATATAACAGAGAAGTCAAAGATAGATGTAAGACTTAATACCGAGGCTACTCCAGAGCTTGTCGAAGCCCTTTCACCGGATGTAGTTATATCGGCTGTCGGAGCAAGACCGATTATTCCGAAAATCCCGGGAGCGGACGGAAAGAATGTCATCACGGCAGAAATGGCTTATTCTCTTGCACTTCAAAATAAGCTTGGAGACAAAATCGCCGTTATCGGCGGCGGTGATGTCGGCGCAGAAACCGCTGTTTATCTTGCCGAGGAGTTCGGAAAAACGGTCGAGCTTGTCGAAATGACCGATACGCTTGCCGCCGCAAGCTGTGAAATTCCGCAGATTGCGATAAGAAAGCATTGCGAAAAATCAGTGAAAATTCACTTGAACACTGTGTGCACAAGCATAAGAGAGACAGGAATTGTGTGCAAGGAGAACGGAGCAGAAAAATTAATCGAAGCTGACTCTGTCGTTCTTGCCATAGGCTACAGAGCGTCCAAAGAGCTTTCGGAAAGCTTCAGAAACATACCCGAAGAATTTTTCGCCGTCGGCGACTGCATAAGTGCCGCCAATGTCTCAAATGCCGTCAGAACAGGCTATGACGCGGGCATTCAAATTTAAATTTCTTTATAGAAAAAAGGGGAGAAATCAGGCGATTTTTCCCCTTTTTCGTTACTCTGAAATTTTACATGGTTTTAATACAAACTACACAAAATTTACAAAGCTGTTTTAGGATATTGTATAATTTTAAATAAAATTCTTGCAATTTTATTACACAGTTGTTATTATATAACTGTATAATAATGATAAGGGAAAACCAATCACACAATTATATATATGAAATATTAGGGAGGAAACAATTATGTTGCCTAAACAGGAAGTAGTAGCAATGCTGCTTGCAGGAGGACGCGGAAGCCGTCTTTATTCGCTGACAAAGAATGTCGCAAAGCCTGCAGTACCATTTGGCGGAAAGTACAGAATCATCGATTTTCCGCTCTCAAACTGCGTGAACTCCGGTATATCCACAGTCGGTGTTCTCACACAGTATCAGCCGCTGGAGCTCAATGAATACATCGGAAACGGCCAGCCGTGGGACTTAGACTCCATGAACGGAGGCGTAAGAGTATTACCGCCGTATGAGCAGCAGCAGGGAACAGACTGGTATAAGGGCACGGCAAATGCTATTTATCAGAACCTTGGCTACATCGCAAGATATAATCCTGAATATGTTATCGTTCTTTCGGGCGACCATATCTACAAGATGGATTATTCCAAGATGGTTGAATATCACAAGGCTAACAACGCAGCCTGCACAATCGCATGCTATACCGTTTCTCTTGAGGACGCATCCCGTTACGGAATCCTCAACACAAACGAGGACGGCAGCATCTATGAGTTTGACGAGAAGCCGAAGCACCCGAAGAGCACAAACGCTTCCATGGGTATTTACTGCTTCACATGGGAGAAGCTGAGAAAGTATCTCGAGCTTGACGAGGCTGATCCGAATTCCAAGAACGACTTCGGTTTCAACGTTCTTCCGAACATGCTCAATTCAGGCGAGAGAATGTTTGCTTATACATTTGAAGGCTACTGGAAAGACGTCGGAACAATCGACGCTCTCTGGGAGGCTAACCTTGACCTTCTCAATCCTAACCTCAACTTAAAGCTTGACGACAACGAGTGGAAGATTTATTCAAGAACTCCCGATATGCCGCCTCACTATGTAGCAAACGGCACAAGCGTTCAGAATTCACTTGTTGCAGAGGGCTGCCAGATTTACGGTGACCTCGAGTATTCGGTACTTTCACAGGGCGTTTATGTAGCAAGCGGCGCTAAGATTGATAACTCCGTTATTCTTCCGGGCGCAGTAATCGAAGAGGGCGCTGTTGTTCAGTATGCTCTTGTTGCTCAGAATGCTCACATCGGTAAGGGCGCTGTTGTCGGTGAAAGACCCGAGAACATGGCTAACCTCGATGACTGGGGCGTTGCTGTTGTAGGACCGGAGGCTACTGTAGCTGATGCTCAGGTAGTAGCTCCGAAGGAAATGATTGAAGCATAATAAGGAGGATGTAGAATAATGCGTGCAAAGAAAGCGGTGGGCATCCTTTTTGCCTATGTTCATGAAAACAGAGTAAGCGAGCTTACAAAGGAAAGAGTTATGGCGTCAATTCCTTACGGCGCAAGATACCGTCTTGTTGACTTCCCACTCTCAAACCTTGTAAACTCAGGTATAAATAAAATCGGTGTTGTAACAGAGGAGAACTACCAGTCCCTTATGGATCACTTAGGATCCGGTAAGGCTTGGGATCTCTCCAGAAAGAACGAGGGACTTTATCTCCTTCCGCCTTTCGGAACAGATCACACAAGAAACAACGGCAGAATCGAGTCTCTTTACAGCATCAGAAACTTCCTCAACAATTCTCATGAGGAATATGTAATTCTTTCCGACTGCGACTATGTCGCAAACATCAACTATGCCGACGCTCTCGAGTATCACATCGAGAAGGGCGCAGACGTAACATGCATCTATCGCAGAGGCGCTGTTGTTGACGGAGTAAGCACAAATGTCTTCACAATCGACCCTGAGGACAGAGTAAGAGAGTCTATCGTTACAGATAAGGCTGCATCGAGCGCAAATGTCGGTATGGGCATGTATATTCTCGGCAGAGAGTATCTCATCTCTCTTGTTGAGAACTGCTACGGCAAGAATCTTCTCGATCTTGACAGAGTAGTTCTGCCTATGCTCATCAAGGACGCTAAGGTTTACGGCTACGAGTACGAGGGAGTTTCCTATCAGATTACTTCTCTCACATCTTATTTTGACGCTAACATCGCTCTTATGGATCCGAAGGTAAGAAATGAGCTCTTCATGAATCCGAAGCAGCCGATTTACACAAAGAACAGAGACGATATGCCGGCAAAATACGGCTTAGGCTCAAACGTTTCCAATTCTCTCGTTGCTGACGGATGTATCATTGACGGTGAGGTTGAGAACTGCATCGTATTCCGCGGCGTTCAGATTAAGAAGGGCGCAAAGGTCAAGAACTGCGTTATCATGCAGGATACCGTAATCGGTGAGAATGCTGACATCAACTATGTCGTTCTTGACAAGAAGGTAGAGGTAAGCGCAGGTCAGAAGATGTCCGGCACCGAGACCTATCCGTTCTACATTGCAAAGAACACTAAGGTCTGATAAGGAAAGACCTCAAAAGAAAGATTGACGGCTACTCCGAGTAGTGGGTAACTGCTCGGAGTATGTCTGTTTATATTGGTGTGTGGTTTTAGAAAATAGAAAGGATTCATCATGAAAGTTTTATTCTGCACAAGTGAAGCGAGACCGTTCGCTGCTTCGGGCGGACTTGCAGATGTTGCCGGCTCATTGCCAAAGGCTCTTCGTACACGCCTTATCGGCTGCAGAGTTGTAATGCCTTTATATGACAGTATTCCGCAGGAACTTAAGGACTCTATGCATTTTGTAACCAGCATCAGTGTCCCAGTTGCTTGGCGACGCCAGTACTGCGGTATTTATGAAGCTAAATATGACGGAGTAACCTATTATCTTCTTGATAATCAGTATTATTTCAAGAGAGGCAGACTTTACGGCCATTATGACGACGCCGAGAGATTTGCATTCTTCTCAAGAGCATGTATCGAGATGCTTCCGGCGATTGATTTCAAACCCGATGTTCTCCACTGCAACGACTGGGAGACAGGTCTTGTGCCGGTTTATTATCATATTTTCTATGCAAATCAGGAATGGTACAAGGGAATTAAAACTCTCTTCACCATCCATAATATTCAATATCAGGGACAGTACGGGAAAGAGATTCTCGAGGATGTTTTCGGTATTCCGAGCGCAAGCGCAAATCTCCTCGAGTGGAACGACTGCGTGAACATCATGAAGGGTGCAATCGAGACCTCTAACTGGGTTTCGACTGTTTCCCCGACTTACGCAAAGGAAATTCTCGACCCGTGGTTCTCACATAAGCTTGACCCGATTCTCCGTGAGCGTTCATGGAAATTGAGCGGTATTCTCAACGGAATTGACGAAAAGCTCTATGACCCAGAGACCGATGAAAAGCTCTATGCTAACTTCAGCGTAAAGGATAAGTCGGGCAAGGCAGTCAACAAGGCAAAGCTTCAGGAAAGACTCGGTCTTGAGGTGAAGCCAAATCTTCCGCTTATCGGCATGGTAACAAGACTTGTTTCTCACAAAGGACTTGACCTTGTTAAGTCGGCTATCGACAACATTATGGAGTTTTCGAATGCTCAGTTTGCTGTTCTTGGCAGTGGTGACTGGGAGTATGAGACCTTCTTCAAGGAAATGGCTGACAAGTATCCGGGAAGATTCAGCATTACAATCGGATTTATTCCCGAGTTATCATCGAAGATTTACGCAGGTGCAGATATGTTCCTCATGCCGTCGAAGGCAGAGCCTTGCGGACTTTCTCAGATGATATCCTTGAGATACGGCACTATCCCCATAATCCGTCAGACAGGCGGACTTAAGGATACTATCACAGACAGCGGCGACGGAGAAGGAAACGGATTCACTTTCCTCAACTACGACTCCGGCGATATGCTCAACACAATCCACAGAGCTATTTATCAGTACAATACCGATAAAAAGGGCTGGGATGTTCTCGTTGACAGAGCCATGAAGTGTGATAATTCTTGGGGCAAGAGTGCAAGAGAGTATATTGCTCTTTATAAGCAGATAACCAACGAATAATTGTAATTCTAACCTAATACAAAGAGGATGTCGGTTTTTAAATCGGCATCCTTTTTGTGTTATCTGTTAATGAGCAAAGGAAAAGCGGCGTTCCGAAAGAAACGCCGCTGAATGTTTGTTAAGTGAGAAATCAGAAGTAATACTTCTCTCCGCTCTCGGATGCCTTGTATGCGCCCTCCATAAGCCTAGAGAGGACAACAGCTTCATCTGTGCCGAACGGTGCTTTTGTATCGTTTACGACTGCATCAATCCACTGATAAATCGGAAGCGGATCGTTCTCGGGAAGCCACTCGTTGTGGAGATGTTTCCACTCGCCGTCTGTTGCCGGGTTGCAGCTTGCAACTCTGTCACCGTGAACGAGAAGTGCGCCTGCTGTGCCGCTGAGCTCAAGTGTGTACGGGTTGTCCTTTGAGACGAAGCCTGTTTCGGAAACACCGATTACACCGCCGTCAAACTCGAGAACGGAAACAGCATTGTCCTCAACGGGCTTGCCGTAAACCGATGTAAATGTGGATGTTATGCTCTTCGGATCGCCTAAAAGCCAAGCGAGAGTGTACATCGGGTGAGCGCCGAGATCCATCATTGCACCGCCGCCGCACTGCTCCTTGTCAAAGAAGTGCTCGGGGAGCCATCCGTCAGAAACACCTGAGTGAACGTTTCTGACTCTTGCATAGGTGATTTTTCCAAGCTTGCCTTCTGTGAGAAGATCCTTTGCGTACTTGAGCTTGCCCCAAGTTCTGTGCGGGTAGGAGATAGTAAACTTAACTCCGCTCTCGTCAACAACCTTTTTGATAGCCTCAGCCTCGGCTGCCGTGAATGCGAGAACCTTCTCGGTGAATATGTTTTTGCCTGCCTTAGCCGCAGCAGGGATAACGCTTACGTGGTCGCCTGTTGCTGTGCAGACGAGAACGCTGTCGATTGTCTCGTCCTCGAGAATTTCCTCAAGCTTATCTGTATAAGCAATGGAATATTTTGCCGCAAAAGCCTTAGCCTTTTCGAGGTCTGCGTCCCAAACCTTTACAAGGTTTGCCTTTTCGCTGTTGATAACAGCCTCGCTGTATTCCGGTGCGTGAACATGCCATGTTCCCAATAATGCTACATTCATATCAATAGCTCCTCATATATAAATTAATTCATCAAACCTTTTTGACGAATTGCTTGCGACAATTCTGACAGGTTACCTGGATTTTGCCTCTGCCTTTCGGTGCGCGAAGCTGCTGGTGGCAATTCGGGCACTTGAAGTAGGTGTAGGTTTTTCTGTCGTCAAATTTTCTCTTCTGAAATCTGAACCACTTTACTATCGGGTTCCAAATTTTAAGAAAAGCATCGTTCTCTTTGCGTCTTGCGACGTAGTTTTTTGAGAGCATTCTGAATATTGCGTAGCCGTATATGATGTACGGTATGAGTATGATAAGTCTAAATCTTGAAAGGTTACCTGCAAAGGACATGAAAAGTCCGAGAATAAGCAAAAATACATTAAATTTATCTGTGCCGTAGCGTCCGTACATGAATTCCTGAAGTTTTCTAAAAAACAAAATCAGCACTCTCTTTCTTTGAATATTTCTAATCGATAATTTATTTTATGGCTATATTATAATTCCCAAAAATTGCATTTTCAATATACTTCCAATCAATTTACAGCTTGTTTACAGTTTGTTCTTTTTTGGACAGAATGATGTTTTGCGTCTCAATTGTACTATATATTGTAGCAAACAAATATTTCGAATATATTTTCGAAATACAGTTGACTTTTGAAACAAATGTTCTATAATAGGAATAAAGACAAACGCTTGTTCTAAAAATATGTTAAAAAAAAAAAAAAAAAAGGAGTGCGCTATGAACGCTTTAATTACTGC
>CAVDQG010000008.1:0-4568 GCA_963611165.1 Bacteroides uniformis | reverse complement strand
CTGTGAGTATTTTTCTTTTCGGATATTTAGTAATAAAAACTACCTAAAAAGAAAGACAATGGAAGAAACAAAAAGAAATTTTTCGTCCGACCGTGTGATACTTCATGTGGATATGAATAACTTCTATGCGTCTGTCGAAACGCTTTATGACCCATCGCTAAAGGATATTCCCATGGCTGTTGGCGGAGATAAGGAGTCGAGGCACGGAATAGTTCTTGCGAAAAATATGCTTGCCAAAAAGGCAGGCGTTCAAACGGGTGAGGCGCTGTGGCAGGCGAAGCAAAAGTGTCCTAATTTGGAGTTTGTATCGGCTCATTATGACAGATACAAGAAATATTCCTCACTTGCCCGTCGGATTTATATGCAGTACACCGACCAAGTGGAATCTTTCGGCATGGATGAATGCTGGCTCGATGTCACCGGGAGCAGAATGATTTTCGGCAGCGGCAAAGAGATAGCAGAGGAGATAAGAGCGAGGATAAAGGACGAATTGGGATTGACTGTATCTATAGGAGTCTCATGGAATAAGATTTTTGCCAAGCTCGGAAGTGATTACAAGAAGCCCGATGCTGTCACAGAGTTCACAAGAGAAAATTACCGTGAAAAGGCCTGGCAACTGCCCGTAGAGGATCTCTTAATGGTCGGAAAGGCTACCGAGCGGAAGCTTAAAAAATACGGTATAAACACAATCGGAGCTCTTGCTGAAGCAAAGCCCGAATTTCTTGGAAAAATCTTCGGGAAAAACGGTTATATGCTGTCGGCGTTTGCTCGTGGAAACGATATTTCTCCCGTAATTACGACTGACTGCAAAAGAGAAATCAAAAGCATAGGAAACACCGCAACCACTCCTGTCGATATGACTTGTGACGAAGACGTCAGAATAATGCTTTATGTTTTGAGCGAAAGCGTGGCTGAAAGACTCAGAGAGAACGGACTTGCGGCAACAGGTGTACAAATCAGTATGAGGACTTCTGATTTATACAGCTTTGGTCACCAGTGCGTCACGGATTTCCCCGTAGCAGATTCCGAGAGTATTTTTAACTACGCATTTAAACTCTACAAAGAGTGCGGCGATGTAGGTGCACTGAGAAACATCGGCGTTCGTGCGATAAAGCTTTGCGAGGACCTCGGTTCGCAGTGCTCGCTCTACCCTGAGGAAAGGACAAGCAGGAGATGGGCAAGGCTTGAAAAAACCGTTGAAATGCTCAGGGATACTTACGGACGGGACAGCCTGGTTCGCGGAGTTTTTATGTCCAATCGTGCGTTATCAAGTATAAATCCGAGGGAAGATCACACGGTGCACCCTGTCGGTTTCTTGTAGAGTTACGGGTAAAATTATGAGCGGAGGTGACTTTTGATGATATGCGAGAGCTTTCTTGAAAATCATGTGGTTTATCACTATGACGGCAGCTTTGACGGATTTATGTGCTGTGTATTCGAGAGTTTTCTGAAAAAAGAGCTTCCGACGGCGATTGAACGGGAGGACGAGGCAAGGGATACCGTCTTTCCCGTCAAGGTGATAGAGACAGACAAATTGAGGGCGGCTCGTGTCAGACGCTCGATTCCCGAGAAGATTTCTCTTCAGGCAAAGGAGCTAATAGAAGAATGCTTTCTGACAAGCCTAAATGAAAAGGAAATTCATATGCTCTCGTTTATTTACATGGGCTTTCGTTTCGGCGCAAGGGTTTGTGATATGCTCGAAAACGAGCACGTGTCGGCTATGAGAAGGGCGGTTCAGCTTCTCTCGAGAGAGGCGCATCACATGACGGGAATGATTACTTTTTCCGATTACGGCGGTATTCTTATGAGCAAAATATCGCCCCAAAATAATATTTTGCCGCTTATAGCCGAGCATTTCACCGATAAACTTTCAGGCGAGACTTTTATGATATATGATGATGCTCATAAAATTGCACTCGTGCACCGAGACTCAAAAAGCCGATTTATCGACACAAGAAAAATTGAGCCGCCGCCGCTTGACCCGCAAGAGAGCAAGTACCGCGGACTTTGGAAGAGATTTCTCGAGACGGCGGAGCTTGAGGGAGAAGTCGTTGGAGAGGTCGGCCCCTTGCCGCCCATGAGAATGAGATAGATAATAGATATTTTAAATTGATTGACATGAAAAAACATCCGAGCGACTTATCAAGCCGTTCGGATGCTTTGTTTTTATTTTAGTCCCTTGTGCTTTAGTACACCGTTTACAGCGTAGCTGGCAAAATACACAAGACTCATGGCGGGATTTATACCCGATTGTCTTAAAGATTTGAAATGCTTCTTTGCCGTGCTTACCGTTCCTGCGGAAACCTGAGTTTCGCTCTTTCGGTAATAGAGAAGCGGTTCGTTGATACCAATACAATAGCCGTATTCTTTGAGTATTTTCAGCCAGCAAACATAGTCTTCGTGGACACTTTGGTCGCTTGTCATGGGATATTTCGTGATTGCCTCACGCTTTATTAGAACGGAGGAAAGGGAGATGCTGTTGGTTTTCAGTAAATCCTTGTAGGTTATCTTTGAGCCGACAGGTACGAAAATTCCCGTGTGTGTTCCGTCTGCTTCGATGAACTCTCTGCCTGTCGAGCACATTACGGCTTTGGAGCCGTGCATGGCGGAAAGCTGTTTGATGAGCTTGTCCTTTGCCCAGATGTCGTCGCTGTCGAGAAAGGCTATTAAATTTCCGCCTGAATTTTTGACGCCGAGCGATCTTGCTCCGCCGGGGCCGGATCTTTCCTCTGTTTTAAGAAGCTTGTAATTTGCGCCTTTCTCGGAAAGAAATGCGGTCGCTTTTTCTATTCCGCCGTCGTCGCTTTGGTCGTCCACCAGAATTATTTCAAGGGTGTCGTCCTCGTGCAGTCGCTGGGAAACAACGGAAGAAAGTGCCTCGATTATTGTTTTTTCGGCATTGTGAATCGGAATGACTACCGATATATCAGCTTTCATTTTCAATCTTGTCTACCTTGACATTTCCGTCATCATCGATAATCGTGACGTCCTGCTTTGTCGAACTGAAGGGTGAGCCGAGGGCGGTGGTCTGGTTTTGTGCGATACCCTCGCTGGCTTCCTTTGTGAACATTATTCTTATTGTCTTGAGAATGAGCTCGATGTCAAGCAGTGCGCTTTGATGCTCGATATAGTAAAGGTCAAGCTTCAGCTTGTCGTACGGTGTTGTGTTGTACTTTCCGAAAACCTGAGCATATCCCGTGAGACCTGCTTTAGCCTTCAGTCGGAAATTAAACTCCGGAACTACCTTTGAGTACTCGTCCGCAATCTCCGGCCTTTCGGGTCTTGGACCTACAACGCTCATTTCGCCCTTTAGGATATTGATAACCTGAGCGAGCTCGTCAAGATGAGTTTTTCTGAGAAATTTTCCGATAGGAGTGATTCTGTCGTCGTCCTTTTTGGCGAGCTGAGCAACGCCGTTCTCGGAATTCATTCTCATGGTTCTGAATTTATATATCTCAAAAACCTTTCCGTTAAGTGTAAGTCTTTTCTGCTTGTAGAAAACATCTCCGCCGTCCGTCAGCTTGATGATGAGTGCAAAAATAAGCATGAACGGGAGGGTGAGAAGCGTAATGGGGATGATTATTATCAAATCGAGTATACGCTTGACTATTCTCTTCTCGAGTCTTATACCGCGGTTTTTGCAGATTAGAAGCGGAGAATCGAAGATGTTGGAGCTTTCCGCACCAAGAAGAATGATGTCAGAAAGCTTCGGCGTTACGTAAGCTCGGATGTTCTTACTGAAGCAGAACTTAATCAGCTCGTTTCTTTTATCGGCAGGAATATCGCAGATGATGATGGATTCGTACTCCTCGATTTTCGAGAAGACCTCCTCCTGCGTGAAGTTGTTCACACAGAAAAACTCACGGATATTGTACTTGTCCTTTCGGGTGTTCATCTTGTTGATGAAACCGTCGGGGTCGTGATCGCCGTAAACCAGCAAAAGTTGTCGTGCACTGTAGATTTTACTGTAAATGTACTTTGAGATTATCGCCCAAGATATGACGCACAAAAAGTCAAAGAACGTCAGCAAAAGCATCGGTTTTACTCCCGCAAACCAGCGGTTGATAAGAGAAACGATACCGTAGTCGAATGCATTTACCATTATGACTGTCAGACATTGTGAATAGATAATATCCACGGTGCGATAGTCGCCGATGTTTCTCGAGCCGTAAAGCTTCATGAACGCATAGGTTATGATGGCATAAACTCCGACAACAACCCAGTTACCTTTGCGCCAGTAGGGGTTTGGAATGCTGTTGGCGTAGTAGGTAGTCCATACAACCCAGTAAAGGTAGGTAAGCACGAAGATAATCACCCAGGAAAGAATGTAGGATAAAAGTCTTCGGAACTGGTTCTTATTTATATTCATTTTTCAAGTTCCTTCTCGGCTGTCAGCCGAACAAAAAATATTCGGCACAGCTTGCCGATTTTAGTATAGATATTTGAATTATATTACTATTTGAAGAATTTTTCAAGTATCAGTGAATTTGGGTCATTTTAAAGAGAAAAAACGCCCTCCTTTCGTGTACCGACCCCCAAAAGTTAGACCTAAAAATCTAACGATAGGA
>CAVDQG010000007.1:0-66928 GCA_963611165.1 Bacteroides uniformis | reverse complement strand
ATACATCAAACGGTGCTACAATTACTCAGACTATCGATATGCTTAACTACTCAGGCAAGCAGTAAAAATTACCAAGATTACAACTTCCTAACATACCATCACTAAATTACACAGCACACAAAAAGCGGTAAATCTGAAAAGATTTGCCGTTTTTTCTGTTCAGTGTTCTCACTGTACCAAAACAGTATCTGCAAAAGCTTGCAAAACAATATTCTCGGGTGTATACTTAAACCACTATATTTTATTACCTCAGGAGGGTGATTGTTATGATAAAAAAATCTTTAAGTCTGTGTTTGAGCATTGTTTTGTTATTCGGAGTGCTGTTCAGCTTTCCTGTTTCGGTGAGTGCTTCCACATCCAAAAATAGCTATTTAAGAGATACATATTATTCATATAATTTACCTGGAAAAACCACTGAAATAAAAATTGCTATGAATGCTCCATACTATTTCAAAGGCGACTATTTCACAAATTTAAAAAGTAGCAATAAAAAAGTGAGTGTTTCTATATGCAGTGTACACAATGGTCAGGGAATAAGACTTACATCCTCCAATTTCTCTGGAACAACAAAAATCAGTTTTAAATATCATGAAACCTACTACAGCTTTAAATATGTGGTGCTCAACAATTACTATAATCCTGCAAAGCTTTTTAAAGTCGGAAACACGAGATACACGCATGGCTTTAATAGTACGAATGAAATAACTTCCCGATCAGCTAAAATTAATAAGACTCTTAAAATAGATGCCAAAACAGGTTGGATAATTACAAAGGTAACTGTTGTAAGCAACCGCACAGGTAGAAACAAGTTTAAATATTATTATCCAAAAAAATCTTCTTTCTCCTCAAATATAACATTATATGAAATTCATAGTAATTATGTAGAAATCTGGTACAAACATAAACGCACAGGAAAAACTGTAATGCAGAAATTCAGCATACAGTAAAAACATCCCCACTTCATTCAACTTATCAAATGAAGTGGGGAATTCTATTGCCATACCTAATATTTTATTTGTTTTACAGTATCTTTGACAAAAAGTCCTGAAGTCTCGGGCTCTCGGGATTCGAGAAGATTTTCTCGGGAGTGCCCTGCTCGACTACTCCGCCGCCGTCCATGAAGAGAACTCTGTCGGCAACCTCACGGGCAAAGCCCATCTCGTGAGTTACGACAACCATGGTCATTCCGTCCTCGGCAAGCTCCTTCATAACCTCAAGTACCTCGCCTACCATCTCCGGGTCAAGCGCACTTGTAGGCTCGTCAAAAAGCATGACCTTCGGCTTCATTGCAAGAGCACGCACAATTGCAACACGCTGCTTCTGACCGCCCGAAAGCTGTGCGGGGTAAGCGTCAGCCTTGTCGGCAAGTCCTACTCTATTAAGAAGACGCATAGCCTCCTCTTCGGCTTCCTCTTTGCTCATAAGTCCGTGCTTAACGGGAGCAAGAGTGATGTTCTTGAGAACTGTCTTGTTGTTGAAAAGGTTGAAGTGCTGGAAAACCATTCCCATGTGCTCTCTAACCTTGTTGATGTTCACGCCCTTTGCGTTAATCACCTTTCCCTCAAAGGAAATCTCGCCCGATGTCGGTGTTTCGAGAAGATTAAGGCAACGCAAAAATGTTGACTTACCGGAGCCCGAGGGGCCGATTATAACAACCTTTTCGCCCGGAGCGATGTGCTCGGAAACTTTATTGAGAACTATATTTTCGCCAAAGCATTTGGTTAGATCCTTAACGTAAATCACTCTTTCTCAGCCTCCTCTCCACAATACTCATAATCCATGAAAGAACCAGAACGATTGCAAGGTAAATTGCGGCAATCGCAAAGTACGGAACAAATGCCTGGAAAGTGTTTGCCTGAATAATCATAGCGCCCTTTGTGAGGTCTTTAAGTCCGATAACGGTAACGATAGATGTCTCCTTGACGAGAGTAATCATCTCGTTTCCGAGAGCGGGGATGCTTGTCTTGAAAGCCTGAGGAATGATGATAGACTTCATCGTGGATGCATAGGTAAGGCCCAAGGATCTTCCTGCCTCCATCTGTCCCTTGTCTACGCTCATGATACCCGAACGGAAAATCTCGGCGATGTATGCGCCCGAGTTGATTCCAAAGGAAAGGATAGCGCAGATTGTCATATTGGTGTCGGAGCTTCTTGCGCTTGCCCAGATAACAAACCACATGATGAGGAGCTGAACCATGGAGGGTGTTCCTCTGATAACGGTTAGATAAATCTGACAAACTGCGTTGAAAAAGCCGAGAACCTTGCTTTTGTGCTCACCTTGCTGGTCGTGAGCGGAACGGACTATCGAGACGAGTGCGCCGAGGATAAGACCGATAATGAGAGCAAAGAACGCTACGATAAGCGTAACTTTCAAGCCACGCAGAAAATACTGATAGTTATCCTGATAGACAAAGGTCTGGTAAAGTCCCTTTTTAAGTGATTCCATTTGCTTTCTCCTTTCTTTGAATTTATTTTATTAGGCTTTTTATTTTCTCAGATAATATAACATAAGGAAGCAGTCGAATCAACCTGACTGCTTCCTTTTTACTGTTTTTCAGTCTAAATTATTTGATGTACTTGTCAAGGATAGACTGGATTGTGCCGTCCTCCTTGAGCTCTGTGATAGCCTCGTCCATAGCGGAAAGAAGAGCCTCGTTGTCCTTGGATACGCAAGCTGCGTAATCCTCTGTGACGTATGCTGTGTCGAGAAGCTTGAGTCCCTCGTTAGCCTCTACATAGCTCTTAGCCGGCTGCTCGTCGATAACAACGCAGTCAACCTTGCCGGAAACGAGAGCCTGAACAGCTGTTGCACCGTTTGTGTAAGCAACAACATGATCCTCGCCGAAATCGTCTGAGCAGTAGATGTGACCTGTTGTGGACTCCTGAACACCGATGAGATCTGCATTTGCGAGGTCATCCGCTGTCTCAATGTCAGAACCCTCAGGAACGATGATAGCCTGAACGCCTGTTGAATAGGACTGAGTGAAGTTAACGTTCTCTTTTCTCTCTTCTGTAACTGTCATGCCTGCGAAGGAGCAGTCAATCTTGCCCTGCTGAACAGATGTGATGATTGAACCGAAGTCCATATCGACAACCTCGAGTGTAAGACCGAGCTTCTCAGCAACAGCTGTTGCAATCTCAATGTCGATTCCTACAGGAGTGTCTCCGTCATAGTACTCGTACGGAGGGAAGGAGACGTTTGTGCCGAGTGTGAGAACACCGTCTGTAACAGTTGTGAAGTCACCTGTAGCAGTAGCGGAAGACTCTGCGCTTGAGTCGCTTGCCTCAGCCTCGCTTGAAGCTGCACTTGACTCTGCTGCGCTTGACTCAGCTGTGGAAGAGCTTGAGCTTGATGAACTTGAGCATGCTGTGAAAGCCATAGCAGCCATGCTTACTGCCAAAAGAACGGATATAATCTTTTTCATTTTACTTTACCTCTTTTTGTAACCTTTCCGAAACAGATATAGTTTCTTGTTTCGCTTAAATAATACAGTGATTATTATAGTCACCAAAGCGGCAAAATGCAAGCTTGCGGCACAATTTTGCAAGCTTCAAATTTAAGTTTTGTATAAATAAACAAAAATTCCATAATTTCAATGAATAATTTGACTGCATAAATTGTATAGTATACATTCTAATGCAATGAGATTTTCTTTTTATTTCAATTTCCTCACTTTTTGACGAGTTTTCTTATCTCCTCGTCTGTTTTTCCGAGAATTCTTTTCATTTGCTTGTCGGCATAGACAATCAGGCTTTTTCTGAAGCCGATAAGCTGAGTTTTGTGCTGGCAAAGCTTCTCCGTGCAGTTTTTACAGGAAATGTAATCGTTTGTGTTCTCGGAAAATCTCTCGGGATAGAGCCAAACTGCTAATTCCCAACGGATAACGAGAAGCACGCCGAAGCCCAAAAGCGTCCAAGTGTAAAGGTTCGGGATAAAAAATAACGGTGTAAACATCATGGCATAGTCCCAGTTGTAAATGCGGCACGAGGAACAGCACCTGTTCTTCAAAAACCATGTCTGGAACGGACAGAAAAACAGTATGCACACCATATCGCAAACGGAAAACGCAAGCGAAATCAAGAGGAGTATACCCTTGTCGATAAGTCCGAGCATATAGAGTGCGCCGATTGCCGCATTGAAAACAATCCAGACGAGCGCAACTATCATAACGGCGTTGTTGTCGTGAAGCTTGACGTCAATTGAACCCGTGCTGTGATAATTCCTCGCAAACTGCTTTTGACTGCCGGGACTTTCAAGCTTGGCAGGAATGAACCTTAGTATCATCTCGACCATAAAGCTGATCCAGACAACGAACAGTACGGGAGTTTTGAGAAAATCCACAAGAGAAACGGAGCTTTTCTCTATTCTCAGCCGTATGTAAACGATAAGTGCAAGCACAAAAAGAATCGACCTGTAAGTTAGCCGATAGAAATGAAATGCCGACACGGCGGATATTTTTCTTCTCTTCGATTTAGTTTTTTGTGACATAATTTCACCGCTTTCCGCTATGAAAAATCCATTGAAACACCTTTGGATTTACTTTTATTTTAACACGAAAAAACTGAAATCACAACAAAAAGCCCCGACCTAAATCGGGGCTAAATCATTAAACAATATTTTTATCGCATTAGGGCTGATTGGTTTCATTCCGCTCAACCGCTGAATCGCTTGCCTCATTCGGCAAAACCGCAGTGTTTTGTCCATACGCATACATTCTTGCGGCTGCCTCGGCTTTCTGCTTTTTGTTGTACTTAACAAGGATAACAACGATAACCGCAATAATCACAACCGCACCGATACCCCCGCCGATTAGCGCATAAATGAGAGATACCGAAGCGGTCATAGGCATCTCGAAATCGACACGAAGACCGTCACGATAATCAAGTTGTAACAAATCCCATGTGTAGGTAAGTCCGTCATAAGAAACGCTTGTGGCGTTGCTGTTCACGACATTTGTTCCCTCGGGGAATGTAATTCTTATCGTTGCGCTTGCACCCGACATTGAAATCAGACTGCCGTATTCTTTTGAATAAGAACCGCCTGTGTAGCTGTCATCCTGAAGTGCAGTGATAGAAACCTTATTTCCGTCAACAGAATACGAAAGGAAATCACCGTCAAAATCAGGTAAATCTGAAAATTCACTTTCAATATCCCTCGAGAGCTTTAAATTATTTCCTGTTAATCTAACACCCGTATAACCATTCTCACAGTAATCCTCACATGTTATTCCTAATGCCGCAAGGCTTGAGCTCTGAGCCTTAATATCGTCTATTAACTCAGCATATTCTTCAAGATAACTTCCCGAATCGTCTTGTACAGCATAAATCATATCAAGATCTATTCTTCCGTCCTTCTTAATGGTGATGCTTGTGTCAAACTTCACACAGCCCGTGAAAAGCAACGCAATCATAGCCGTCATAAGGGCGAGTGTTATTCTTTGTCTTGTTTTTTTCATAATTACCCTCCGTTCGTGTGCCGACAGGAAATTCGTTGAATTTTTACTCGGAAAGATCCGCCTTTGCAAGCAGTGCTCTTCCTATTCCTATCATGTCGGCATATCCGTCCCCGATAAGCTTGTCAGCCTCGGCAATTTTCTTTACGCCGCCGCACGTGAACACGGGAACATTAACCGCATTTTTGATTAGCTTGCTTTCTTCCTTGAAAAATCCGGGGAATCTTTTCTCGGGATCTTTAGGAGTGATAACTCCGTCAACGCCAGCCGATATATCGATAAAGTCCGCTCCGGCTTTTTCAAAAAGCTCAGCCGCCTTTACTGCGTCCTCGAGAGTTGCTCCCGTGCCGTCCTCTTTTCTGTCGCAGGCACCGAAGCGAAGTCCCACGAGAAAATCCGGCGAAACCACTTTCTTTGTTTTCTCGATTATCTCCGTGATAACCCTCACTCTGTTCTCTACGCTCCCTGCACCGTATTCATCGTCACGGCGGTTAGTTATCGGCGAATAGAACTGACTTAGCAAATAGCCGTGAGCCGCATGAAGTTCAACCCCGTCAAAGCCGTATTCCTCGGCTCTTTTTGCCGCACTGACAAAGTCTTCCTCGAGCTTTTCAATCTCTGATATGCTCATGGCTCTAACCTTCTCGTCCTTGTTCATGTCATCGCTTGGGCCGAGAATCTCAGAATGCGTCCATTTTTCGCTTGCCTTGTTTCCCGCATGGCTTATCTGCTGAATGGCAAGAGTGCCTTTCTTTGCCGTGTGGATGATTTCCGTCAGCTTTTTAAAGGTGGAAGCGTCTGCCGTTCCATCTGCGGAAAGCTGATTTTCATGTGCCTTTCCCTGAATATTCACATAGGAATGCTCTGTCATAATAATTCCGATGTAAGGATTTTCGGCAAGCTTTTTGTAATATTCGAGAAGCTTGTCCGTAACCGAACCGTCAGGTGATTTTCCCGTTGCCATAGGCGGCAAAATTATTCTTGACGGAATATTGTATTTTCCGATTTTAAATTCCTTTGTCACATTCTCAAATGCCATAATATCCTCCCATATACCCTAAATAAATTGTAGCATAGCCGCAGTTCTCTGTAAATACGATTTTTCGCAAAGCGGCACAGCTGTACAAATATCATCACACTAAAATTTTAATTCAGCATTCTTCCCATACTTTCTTGACAAACTCTGCGGATTTTTCTAGATAATCGAGTTGATTTTTTGCACTGAAGTGCTCGACTGCCAAATATCCGTCATAGCCTGTCGATTTGATAAGCTCGATGCATTTTTTCATGTCAATCACTCCGTATCCCACGGGAGAAGCATACATTTTCTTTCCCGTGTAGGTTTCTTTGTCAAATTCTTTTTCGTCAAACGGCACAAGTGCCCTGTCCTTCAGATGAACATGGTGTAGTCTGTCTTTAAAAGGCTCAAATGCGTCAACGCAGTTTTCCTCCATGAGGTAAAAATTACCCGTATCAAAGGTAAAACCAAGGTCAGGGATTTTATCGAAAAAGTTTTTCACACCGTCTATGGTGTTAATCGGTGAATCGATGTGGTCAAAGTCCTCCACCGTGACGATTACTCCCTTTTCTTTTCCCATTGCGACAACCTCTTTTTCTGCGGCAATCATGCGTTTGAGTGCCTCTTCTCTGTCATCGTTCTTGCCGAAAATTCCCGGGGTAAGCTGTAATAAATTCGTTTTCGATTTTGCTATGCAATCGATACAGCCCTCGAACCACTCTTTGTCAAATTCATGGGCAAAATCTGCATTCACAAAGAAATTTGCTATCTTCATACCGTGAGCATGAATTTTGCTGATTACTTCCTCGTCAGAAACGGGAATCCAGTCCTGTCTGTAGCCAATGTCAAATGCGGTATATCCCATCGCCTTGACTCTCTCGATAGCCTCGTCAATCGAAATTCCCAGCTGATTCGCACCCTCTATGACATGAATATAAAACGTCGAAAGCTTAACTTCGTTTTGATTTCTCATTTGTCCCATATGTCACACCTTCCCATAGTGAATATACCTTAATTTTAACAGCAGAAATTATGGTTATCAATATGAATAATTGTGGTATTTTACCAAAATAATAACAATAATTATCACAAAAAATCGCAGAGCCTATTTCTAAGCTCTGCGAAAATTATTTGTTGGATTTTTGCTTATCAAGAAGATTAAAATCAATCCTCGTCATCAAGCTTGATTTCGACTTCCTCTTCGTCGTCGGCTGTTTTCTCTTCCTCGACTTCAGCAGTCTCTTCTGCCTTCGGCTCTTCCACAGCTTCTTCTGCTGTCTCAGCCTCAGCTTCCTCTGCCGGCTTTTCTTCGGACTTCTCTTCGCCTTCAGGCTCAACAACGATTTCAATCTCGATGTCGCCGTCGTCAGACTTGATTACGCCCTCTTCCTCGAGGATATCCTCATCAGTCTCGGCGTTCTCACGCTCCTCGGCAAGCTCTGCCTTCTTAGCGGCAATCTGCTCCTTGACCTTATCCGACACGGAATAAACTGTATCGAGCACAACAACGCCTGCCTCTTCGACAACCTCTGTTGTTGCTCTTGCAATATCACCGATAATCTCGCTTGTCTCCTTCTTGGAAGGATTTCCGCCTGCACCTGCAGCCACCTGATCGAGAGTTCTGTTTTCCTGATATCTCTTTGCTACCTTAATTGCACCTGCTGCCGCAACACCTGCCGCCGCAATGCTTATTGCATTCTTAATGAATCCCATCTTATAAACCACCTTTCAGATTCTGTAATCTAATAATAATATACTCCCTACTTTAAATAAAGTCAAAAGTATAAATTAATTTTGAATATTTTTTTAAGTCAGATGTTGAGTTCCTTTATGCTCTTTATCTGATATTTTACGCTCATTCCCTCAGGAAGCGGCTTTTCATCGGGATTTATCCACACTGCGTCTATTCCCGCATTCATCGCTCCCTTTATATCGGACGAAAGCGAATCGCCGACAACAAGATAAGAAGACAAATCGCTGTCGCCTATGTCGGCTAAAACATAGTCAAAATATCTCTTGTCTGGTTTTGCGAATCCCGTTTCCTCAGAAACATACATTTTCTCAAAATACGGAGTGAATTCGCAGTCGTCAAGCCTGCCGTGCTGAACAAAAGCAATTCCGTTCGTTATGATGAAAACACGGTATTTTTCGCTCAGTTCACGCATTTTCTCGGTCGCACCGTCAAGCAAAAACTTCTGATGCGAGAGGTTCTGCTCGTAAAGCTCTGCAATCTCGTTTTCGTCACCGCTTACTCCCGCTTCTTTCAGAAATTCACGAAATCTTCCCGTTGTAAGCTCCTGCTTGGTGCATTCACCCCTTTCAAGCTTTTTCCACCAGGAATCGTTCACTCTGTCGTAGATTTCTCCGAGTGACGGGTTATATTTTTTCGGATTTATCGTCTTGCTCTCATTCCATGCAAGCTCGATAGCCTTTGCCTGAGCACGGGCAAAATCCATGAGCGTGCCGTCATTGTCCATTAAAATATATTTGTACATCAGATATTGCTCAAATCCTTTTTCTTCTTCTGGACAGGCATGGTGGAAACATCGACGCCGAGATTGGAGAGAAGCTCCGTTGCGGCATTATAGCCCATTTTCTTCTGTCTGTGGTTCATTGCCGCAACCTCAATGATAACGGCTGTGTTTCTGCCAGGCTTAATCGGAACGGTGATAACAGGAATTTCCACTCCAAGAATTTCGGTATATTCGCTGTCGACGCCCATTCTGTCATAGACCTTGTCGGGATCCCAGTTTTCAAGGCTTACGATAATATCAATATCCTTTTTAAGCTTGATTGCGCCCATACCGAAAAGTCTTCTTGCGTTAATGATACCTATACCGCGAAGCTCGATAAAGTGGCGGATATTCTCGGGAGACTGTCCCATAAGAACATTATTGTTGAAACGTCTTATCTCAACCGCATCATCGGCTACAAGTCGGTGCCCACGCTTGATAAGCTCGATTGCCGTCTCGCTTTTTCCGACGCCGCTGTCGCCGACAATCAAAACGCCCTCACCGTAAACCTCAACCAAAACACCGTGACGGGTAACTCTCGGAGCAAGCTCATCGGAGAGGAACTGTACCAAGGTTGCGAAAACATCAGATGTCGTCTGCTCGCTTCTTAGCATCGGAACATTGTTCGCCTCGGCACACTCCATAAAGTAATCGGAAATTTCAAGGCCTCGTGTGAAAACGACAGCCTTCGGCTCAAGCTCCATATAACGCTTGATTATGGTGTTTCTCTTCTCCTCGTCATAGCTCAAAAGAAGAGCCATCTCTCCCATTCCTATGATAGAAATTCTCTTGTTGTCAAAAAAGGAAGTAAATCCCGAGAACTCAACACCGGGACGGTTGACCTCGGCTGTTGTAACTTCAATTTCCTCGGCACTTTTCGGAAGATAAACCGCATCAAGACCGAGCTGTTCTATTATTTTTGATAATGCGATGGAATATTCTGCCATCATCATTCCTCCTGTCTGGTTCATACGCTTGTGCTAAGTTGATTTTAACACATTTTCCACGGTAAATAAATAGTTTTTTGGTAAAATTGTGGGAGATAAATTTACACTACCTTTACCTAATGTGCTCAGCCTATTCCGAGTGCCTGTTTAGCAAGTGCGTCAGCCATATCGTTGAATCTGTCGCCCGAATGTCCCTTGACCTTGACAAAGCTGATTTTCATCTTAGTTCTTGCGTCGGCACAAAATTCCTTATATGCCTTTGTTGCGTCTAAATTAGCTTTCCACTCACCGTTTGCCCACCGTGCAACGCCCTCATAGTCATGGAAAATTACAATCTCGGGAATATCGTTTCTAAGGCAATAATTTATAACGGAAACACTGCCCATTATCTCGCCTGCCACATTTCTCATCTCAGCCATTGCGGGGTCATCGAATTTTTTTGAAAATTTCAATGATTTTCCGTGCCAAAAGAGTACCGCACCGCAAGAAAATTCCTTGGTGTTCTTTTTGTAGCTTCCGTCCACATAAGCTATCGCCCTTTCGCTCGAATCGGGAACCTCTCCGTTTGACACGGTCGGAACATTCACTGTATTTCTGCTGTCAGCCGCAAGATAATTCTCGGCTTCCTCTCTTGTCGGAAAGGATTTATATACCGCAGAAGAAAAACCGTCTATCTGCTCCTTGCACTCGTTCCAAGTGAGAAATATCCCCGTTTTTCTGCCGTTTTTTACCGCATAAAATTTTTTAGCCATGTATACCTCGTAAAAATTCAGTTTGTTTTATTGATAATATCACGAAAGCCCCAATTTATCAATCTTGCAAAATAACGAACACCCCCCTTGACATTAATCTTAAGTTTAATGTTATCATTAACTCAGGAAGAAAAAGTTAATCATCAAAACAATTAAGTCTTGTTACCTATTCTGTTTATTTTTGCAAAATCATACATTTTGCACCTTGTTTTTTGCATATTTACCTTTTTTCATTCACAAATTCATCACAATTAAAACGGATAATCTTACTCGAGAAAGATAATTCAGTAAATGTAATTTAGAATGAAATTTAATCACCTAATCAATCTAACACATATATATCAGGAGAGAAAAAATTGAAAAAAGCAACCAAATCAAGAGCAAGGCAAAAGCTAACCGCTCCGCTTGCCCTTATCCTTTGTGCGGCACTTTTAAGCGGATGCACCACTGCAAGAAGTCAGGCGTCAACAGCTTACTACGCCATAGAACATGACGAAGTAAAAACTCTCGGAACGGACGAAACGACAGAATCGCAAAATGAAAGCGATGATACCGACAATGCTTACGAATACAAAACAACCGTCAGCAGTGACCCTACCGAGAAAAGCGAAAGCGGAAACAGCTCTGAAGAATCTGAAGAAAGCGAAGAATCCGAGTTAGCCGAAACGGTCGAAACTGCAGAAACCGACGATGACCCCAATAAAGAAGGCACTATTTTTTCAGCCGCATACGCCAATCTCTCCATATCGGAGAAACTCTCTCTTTTAAAGCAATTTTTTCCGGCAGGAAGTTATTGGAACTCTCACGATGTTGCGGATGAAGATGAGAACGAGAGCAAATATCAAGCCGCCATGCACATAAGCACTACTCCGTGCTCAAACTTCGGCTCGTATTCCGACTACTGGTGCAACGCCTACAACGGCATAACAAAGAATATGTTCTCCTATGAGGGAGACAACATTCAGTGTCTTGGATTTGCAAGCATGATAAGCGACTTCCTTTGGGGCGAAGAAACTCCGATTTATATTTCCTATGACTGGGACGACATAGAAGTCGGCGACCACATTCGCTTCATAAGCGCAGAGCATTCAGTCACTGTCATAGCAAAAACCGAGACATCTGTCTATGTTGTCGAGTGCAACCGAGACTACGAAGACTGCATGATAGAATGGAACCGTGAGATAACAAAAAGTTATCTTCTCTCTCAAAGCTGGGAGGTTCTCAAGCGTGGAGTTAACCCCGACGGCGACACCTACTACTACGAATCCGATTTCACCGACAGAAAAGCCGAGCACATGGAACAGCTCGAAGGCATAGAAGAATCTCTTCCAAGCGGAGAGAAACCGGCAAGAAAACCCGATTAAGCGTTAATTTACATACAAAAAATCAGCCGCTCAAACGAACGGCTGATAATTTTTTATTCTTTAAACAATGAGAAAAGGAATTACTCCTCTGTCTCGTTCTCTTCCTCAGAAGATTCCTCTGCTTCTTCCTCGTCCTTGATATCCTCAAGGTCGAAAACCATAAGCGCACCGCAGTTAGGGCACTTGAGTGAACCCTCGTCAAGAATAGAACCGCCAAGCTCGATTGTGTCGCCGCAATCAGGGCAAGTTACCTCAAAGTACTCGTCCTCGTCGTCCCACTCCTCGAGATCGTCGTCATCGTCCTCGAAATCGTCGAAGTCCTCGTCCTCATCATCGATAGCGAAGTAAAACTCCTCCTCGAGATCGGAGAGATCCTCGTCAATCTCATCTACCTGACCCTCGACCTCACCGAGAACCTCGGCTACGTCATCAAGGTCATTGGAAATATCAGAAAGAAGCTCACTAATCTTAATGAGAACCTTTCCTTCTTTTGTGCTTTCATCAATTCCGAGACCTTCGATAAGTCCCTTGATGTATGCTGCTTTTTCGGTATTATTCATAGTGATATACCCCTTTCAGAAAATATATCGTTAACCGTAAGGCGTCAGGGCTTAAGCTCTGCCCATGTACTCGCCTGTTCTTGTATCGATCTGAATCTTCTCGCCCTCAGAGATGAAAAGCGGAACCTTAACGATAGCACCTGTCTCAAGTGTAGCAGGCTTTGTTGTGTTTGTAGCTGTGTTACCTGCTACGCCCGGCTCTGTCTCTGTGACAACGAGCTCAACAAAGTTAGGAATTGTAACGGAGAAAACCTTTCCCTTGTAAGAGAGAAGTGTGCAAGGATCGTTCTCCTTAACGAACTTGAAGTTCTCAGGAAGATTCTCTGCACTGATTGGCTCCATCTCGTATGTCTCTGTATCCATGAAGTAGTAAAGATCACCGTCAGCATAGGAATACTCAACATCCTTACGCTCGATGAAAGCCTCAGGGAACTTAGCTGTCGGGTTGAAAGATGTCTCAGTAACAGCACCTGTTACGATATTCTTCATCTTTGTACGAACGAAAGCTGCGCCCTTACCCGGCTTAACATGCTGGAACTCAACAACCTGCATGAGCTTTCCCTCATACTCGAAAGTCTTGCCGTTTCTGAAATCACTGGCTGTAATCATATTATATTGCCTCCAAAAGTTTTAATTTCCAAAATAATAGTATTGTTCTAATATTTTACAGTATTTCACTGTATATTGCAAGAGCGAATTTACGCTTAGATAACCATAAGCTCCTTCGGTGAGCCTGTCATAGTCTTGCAGCCGTCCTCGGTAACAAGAAGCATATCCTCGATTCTTACGCCGAACTTGCCAGGAATATAGATACCCGGCTCATCTGTGATAACCATGCCCGGCTGAGTCAAAGTCTCGTCAAGGCGTGAGAATCTCGGCCACTCGTGAATTTCAAAGCCTACTCCGTGGCCCAAGCCGTGACCGAAATATCCCTTGTACTCGGGAACTGCGTCAATGATGTCTCTTGCGATTTTATCAACGTCACAGCAGCGCATGCCCGGCTTCAAAGCGTCGATAACGGCAAGTTGAGCCTCCAATACCTTATTATAGAGAGCCTTCATCTCGTCTGTTGCATAGCCGAATGCGACTGTTCTTGTCATATCGGAATTGTAGCCCGCCTTCATAGCGCCCGTATCCATGGTTACGAAGTCACCGGGAGCAAGCTTCTTGTCGCCCGGAACACCGTGCGGTCTTGAGGAGTTTGTACCGAAAACAACGATAGGATCGAAAGCATTGCCCTCTGCGCCTAATTTTCTCATATGGAACTCAATCTCGAGAGCGATTTCTCTCTCGGTTACGCCCTCCTTGAGGCAACCGAGAATATGCTTGAAAGTAGCGTCGGTGATAGCCTGAGCATCTTCCATCTTCTTGATTTCCTCGGGAGACTTAATCTGTCTCATCGCAATGCAAGCGTTGTCAAGCTGAGAATCGAGAACAGCCTTTACGCCAAAAGCGTGAAGCTCTTTTGCAAATCTTGCGGCAACGGCATATGTGAGCTTCTGAGTCTCGAAAAGGACCTCTTTTGCTCCCGACTTCTTGATAACCTCGTTTACACTCTCGTAAAGGTATGTGAACGGGCGAACCTCGCAGTACTTTGCCTGCTCAGCCGCAGCCTCGACATATCTTGAATCCTGGAAAAGGACAGCCTCGTCGCCTGTGATGACAAGCGCACCGTCGGAAGACGGGAACTCCGTCAAATATCTTCTGTTGTGCGGAGTATAGACAACAGCTGCTCTTTCAGGATGATCTTTTAAAAGTAATTCTCTGATTCTTTCAACAGGATTTTTCATTTTGTGTACCTCCCAAAACTCAATCGGAATTTTTCATGCCCTCGCGGATTTTTGTCTCGTGCTTTCTTCTTAATTTGAAGCTCCAGCCGCTTTCGGGCTCAATCGGAGTCAATAGCACCGACTTCATTCCGCACAGATTGGCACCTATAATATCTGTATATATCTGGTCTCCAACGACAAGGCACTCGCTGAATTTAACATGAAGTTTTCTTTTCGCGCGGATAAATCCCACGGGAAGCGGCTTCATTGCCACATTGACAAACGGAAGCGAAAATTTCTCGGCAACCGCCTTAATTCTTTTCTTGCTCTTGTTGTTAGAAACGATATATACGCTAATCCCCTCGCTCTCGAGCTTTCTTATAAGCTCTATGCTTCCGGGAAAAGGTTCCTTCGAGATGTATGAAGTTATGGTATTGTCGACATCGAGCAAAACCGCCTTTATTCCCATACTCTTTATGAATTCAGGTGTAAGCTCCGTCACACGCTCAAGTGCGACAGTCGGCCATCTTATGCCACTTTTTTTCACGTTAACCTCATTGTAAAAACAAAAAAGCGGGCAAAAGCCCGCTTTTCATGCTTTAAGTATTTTTCAATTACTTATACTTTCTCTTGCGAGCTGCTTCTGACTTCTTCTTACGCTTAACAGAAGGCTTCTCGTAAGCTTCTCTCTTACGAACCTCAGCGATAACGCCAGCGCGAGCACACTGCTTCTTGAAGCGTCTGAGAGCGCTGTCAAGAGTCTCATTCTCTTTTAATCTGATCTCTGCCATTTATATCCCTCCCATCCGGCAATAGCCATGGGTAATTTTGTTATTTCATAACGTTAGTATTATACTAAAGCAGAGCCTTGTTGTCAAGAAAAAATTTATCGGTTAGCAAAAACTAATTCATTTGCGAAAAAATCGGGCAAGCGTTCTTGCCGTTTGCCCGAAATATTCTCTTAGTTGGAAAGTACCTTTGCAGCCTCGTAGAGCTCCTTATCAAAGGTTCTCGGCATATCGAGAGCCTCTGTGATGTCGAAGTCGACAACCTTATCGTCTCTGATGACAACAACACGGTTGCTCTTGCCCTCGTCGAGAAGCTTAACAGCATAGTAGCCGCACTTTGAGCCGAGAACTCTGTCTCGAACTGTCGGAGAACCGCCACGCTGAACGTGACCGAGAATTGTAGCTCTTGACTCAATTCCTGTCTCTTTCTCGATGAGCTTTGCGATATCGTCTGTGTGACCGACGCCCTCAGCAACAACAACGATGAAGTGCTTCTTGCCCGTCTTCTGTGCAGCCTTGATTCTGTCGATAACATCTTTCTGCATATCAAACGGAACCTCGGGAACGAGAGTTACGATTGCACCTGCCGCAATACCGACGTTAAGAGCGATATCACCGCAATTTCTGCCCATAACCTCAACAACGGAGCAACGGTCGTGAGACTCTGTTGTATCTCTGAGCTTATCGATAAGCTGAATAGCTGTGTTCATAGCTGTGTCGTAGCCGATTGTGTGATCGGAAGAAGTAATATCGTTGTCGATAGTACCTGTGATTCCGATTGTGGGGATTCCCTCACGGCAAAGTGCTCTTGCACCGCGGAAAGAACCGTCACCGCCGATAACGACAAGACCGACTATGTCATGCTTTCTGCAGGTCTCGGCAGCCTTTCTGAAGCCGGATCCGTCAGGAGCCGCAAACTCAGGGCTTCTTGCGGAGAAAAGGAATGTTCCGCCGAGCTGAATCTTATCGGAAACACTTCTGAGTGTAAGCGGGATAAGATCATCATGAAGAAGACCGTTGTATCCTCTGACTACACCTAAAACCTCATATCCTTCGTTTATAGCTGTTCTTGTAACCGCACGAACCGCTGCGTTCATGCCCGGAGCATCTCCGCCACTTGTGAGAACTGCTATTCTTTTAGCACACATTATTATTCCTCCCAGAATAAGATTTAATAAACATCAAACATCATCAATTCCGCCGCCAATCGGACGGAAGACATTTACACTATGATTATATTCAAAATTGAATACAATTTCAAGACAAAATGCAAAAGCATTTGAAATCCGACAAATTATACAATTTTTTTAAAACTTTTCAATCAATTTGATAAATGGATACATTTTTTGTTTTTTATTCTTTTAGAGCAACATTATTGTCTCCGAGAAGCTTTTTTAATTCTCTTATCAAAACATTATTGACATCCACCCTGTATCTTGCGGGCGCACGGACAATTTTTCTGCTGTCCGTAAAATAAATGTAGACATCCGTTCTTCCGTCAAATATATCAATATATTGCAGGGCTTTTTCGTACTCACGGCATTCATTGTTTTTGATTCGCAGATAAAGTCCCGGGTTTGATACCGTTTTTTTGCTCTGAATCGGAGCTTGTCGGCTTTCACTTTGCCTGACTTCGTAAGAAGAACGGCTATTTTTGTTTTTAAACCGTGACAAATCAATATCCGACATCGAAGAAACTCTTCTCACGCCGTCGGCAACAAGCTTAGGCTCCTGTTCCTCGGTGAAGCTGAGTCTTCCGCTGAATTCTGCCGTGTCTCCCTCTCGCATCGCATTTTGCGATGTTTCAAAAACATTCGGGAACACAAGAATTTCTATGCTCGAATACATATCTTCCGCCGTAACAAAAGCCATGGTCGTGTTCGATTTCGTCATCTTCTTTTTGACCGATTCGATAATGCCGATAATTCTGACACTCTGACCGTCGCGATAGTAACTGCTCTCGCCCTTTGCAGACGAGATAATTCTGTCCGTTCTGGCGGCATATCCCGTTTCAAAAGCCTGACGGAACTGCTCCATGGGATGACCGCTGATGTACATTCCCGTGATTTCATGCTCCATCGCAAGAAGCTCCCTCTCGGAATATTCGGGCTTGGGGTCTATTCTCATTTCTTTCTCGAAATCATCCGTGCCGAAAAATCCCAGCTGACCTTCAATGTTATTTTTTCTGTCGTTTTCGAGCGAATCCATAATCATCGGAAGCGCCATCATCATTTCACGGCGGTTTGAGCCTAAGCGGTCAAGCGCACCCGCTTTGATAAGACTTTCAATCGCACGGCGGTTAATGTCTTTCTCGCTCATGCGTGAGCAGAACTCGTAGAAGGTTTTGAATTTACCGTTCAACTCCCGTTCGCTTTGAAGCCGTGAGATAAGTCCTCGTCCTAAGTTTTTGACAGCCAAAAGTCCGTATCTGATATTTCCCTCATGCGGAGTAAAGCCCGCACCCGAATAATTCACATGCGGCGGAAGTATCTTGATTCCAAGGCTTTGACATTCATCGATATATTCCTGAAGCTTGGGTGTATTCCCCAGAACGCTTGACATAAGCGAAGAAAAATATTCCTGTGGATAGAATCTTCTGAGGTAAGCCGTTTGGTACGCAAGAGTTGCATAAGCCGCCGCATGGGATTTATTGAACGCATAAGAAGCAAAGCTTTCGATTTCGGAGAAAATCGTTTCGGCTGTCTCCTTGTCTACGCCTCGGCGGACGCATCCCTCGATAATTACATTTCCGTTTTCATCAAGAAGACCGTTAATAAAAACCTCTTTTTCTTTCTCGAGAACAGCCGCTTTTTTCTTGGACATGGCACGGCGCACAACGTCTGCTCTTCCGAGAGAATAGCCTGCAAGCTCCCTGAATATCGTCATAACCTGTTCCTGATAAATGATACAGCCGTAGGTTACTCCGAGAATCTTCTCAAGTCTCGGGTGGCGATAGCGGATTTTGCTCGGGTCGTGCCTGTTCTGCACATACATATCTATAAACTGCATGGGACCGGGGCGATAAAGCGAAATAATCGCAATGAGATCCTCTATGCTCCTCGGATTCGCACGCATTGTGGTTCTTCTCATGCCCGCCGACTCAAACTGAAAGACGCCCTCCGTCTTTCCCGCACAGAGCATATCGAAAACCTCTTTGGAATCTTCGGGAATATTATTTATATCAAAGCTTTCGTTTTTCTCACGGATCAATTTTACGGCATTGTCGATAACCGAAAGGTTTCTCAGACCCAAAAAGTCCATTTTGAGAAGTCCCAGTTCCTCAATTCCCGTCATGGTGTACTGCGTGACAACAGCCTCATCGTTCTTCGCAAGCGGTACATACTCCATAACAGGCTTGTCCGTGATGACAACTCCGGCTGCGTGGGTCGAGGTGTGCCTTGGCATTCCCTCCACCTTTTTAGCCATATCGATAAGCGCTCTGACGGAGGAATCGCTCTCGTATCTTTTTTTGAGCTCAGGATTTGATTTCAAAGCCTTTTCAATCGTCATGCCAATTTCAGTAGGTATCATCTTGGCTACCGCATCACAAAGATTATACGGCAAAGCCATCGCCCTTCCGACATCACGCACGGCAAGCCTTGCCGCCATAGTTCCGAAAGTCACTATCTGGGCGACATGGTCACTGCCGTATTTTCTCACAACGTAGTCGATAATCTCCTGTCTGCGGTCGTCCGCAAAGTCTATATCGAAGTCCGGCATGCTTACTCTCTCGGGATTTAAGAATCTCTCGAAAATCAAGTCATACTTTAGCGGATCCACCGCCGTAATTCCTATGCAGTAAGCCGCAAGGCTTCCGACTCCCGAGCCTCGTCCTGGGCCGACGGGAATACCCACGCTTTTTGCATAACGGATAAAGTCATGCACGATGAGATAGTAGTTGATATATCCCATCCTGTCTATCATATTTATCTCGTACTCAAGTCTTTCGACAACGCTTTTATCGGGATTCTCGCCATAATGCTTTTTCATGCCCTCACGGCACATTCTGACAAAATAATCTTTATTATCAGAACCGTCAGGCGTGGTGAATGCGGGAAGTTTTGTCTTTCCGAATTCAAATTCAAAATTACATTTCTCGGCAATTTTCACCGTATTGTCTGCCGCCTCGGAGTAATTCGGGAAAAGCGCCCTCATTTCATCCTCAGACTTGAAATAAAATTCCTTCGAGCCGAAATCAAGAATATCCTCGTCCTCAAGCGTTCTTCTCGTCTGAATGCAAAGAAGAACCCTGTGCATCATCTCGTCCTCACGCTCGACATAATGGCAGTCGTTCGTGAGAACTGTCGGTATGCCTGTTTCACGGGAAAGTCTGATTATCTGCGGATTAATATATTTCTGTTCCTTAAGTCCGTGGTCTTGAAGCTCAAGGTAAAAATTACCCTGTCCGAAAATATCATTGTAACGAAGAGCCGCATTTTTAGCCGCCTCGTAATCCCCTGCGTTTAACGCTCTGGGAATTTCTCCCGCCAAACAGGCAGACAGCGCAATAAGTCCCTCGTGATGCTCACTAAGCAAATCCAAATCCACACGGGGGTTGTTGTAAAAGCCCTCCGTAAAGGACTTTGATACCATAGCAATGAGATTTTTGTAGCCCGTCTCATTTTTACACAGCAGAACGAGGTGTCTCGAAGAGCCGTCCAGTGCATGGATACGGTCAAACCTCGTCCTCTGAGCAACATAGACCTCACAGCCGATAATCGGCTTTATTCCTCGCTCCTTTGCCGCCTTATAAAAGTTCACGGCGCCCCACATGACGCCGTGATCCGTTATTGCAACCGCTTTCATCTGAAGCTCTTTTGCCTTGTCGAGAAGTTTCTCGATTCGGCACGCTCCGTCAAGGAGAGAATATTCCGTGTGAACATGAAGATGTACAAAGCCGTCAGACATAAACAGTATCTCCTTTCAAAATACAAGTCGCAAAATATTAAAATATTTTAAATATCAGAATAAGCTTACAGCCATAAGCATAAGCGGAATAGTCACAACCGAGAAAATTGTGGAAAGTGTGACCGCCGAGACTGCATAGGTGTAATCCTTGTTGTAAAGCTGAGCGTAAACCGCAACGTTCGAACCGACAGGGCACGCACAGGCGATCATGACGCAGGTGAAAAGCTCCGTGAATTTATCGGGAATAACAAAGCCGACAAGCATGCACACGGCAGGAATCAGAACAAGTCTCAAAAAGCTGACGCCGTAAAGTCTCGGTGAGAGGAAAACCTCCTTCATGTCCGCCTGAGCAAGATATGTTCCGAGAACGAGCATAGCAACAAAGGTATTTGCGTTGGTTGCGGCTGAAATTGTGCTCTTCACAACCGTGGGAATCGGCACTCCCGTGAAGAAAATGATTAAACCGATAATAAGTCCTATGATAAAAGGCGAAGTGAATATCGTCTTAAAATTTATCTTAATCTTCTCTTCCTTAAGAATTGCCGCTCCGTATGTCCACTGCATAACATTCAAGAAAGCGATAAATGCCGTAATGAAGAAAACCGCCTCGCTTGAATATGCGGCAACGATAAGCGGAATTCCGAAAAATCCGGGATTCGAAAAAGCCGACGAGAAATTATCTATCGGATACTTTTTGAACACAAGCCTTGAAATAATGCACGCAACCGCCAAAAAAGCCGCCGCCATAAGTGCGCTCACTCCGAGCTCTGTGATTTTCTCCGCTGTTCTTTCGGTTATGAATCCGTTTATGATAACGCACGGCAGAATAATATAAATTAGAAGATTTGCCAAGGTTTTAGAACCTTCCTTTGTTATCAGTCCCTTTCTGAAAAGTAAAAATCCCATTCCCATAATCAGGAACATAACAATTATCTGCTTTAAAATTATCAGCGCAACTTCCATTTATCTTATCCTACCTTACATATTATTCCTTATTTAAGTGATTCCTCGGAGAAATGTACCTTGTAGTAATTTTCCGTAAGAATCGAATTTTTCTCGGTGTATCCCCAGCTGAATTCCGTTTTTACTATATAAGTGCCGGCTTCATCGGGAAACACAAATTTTTCCTCTCTCGAATAAATTTCGTTCAGATCTTCATCATACATCGAGAAGCTGAAATTTTCGAGCGTGTCGTCATCGCTGAAACCGACCGTGATATCCTCACCGTCATACTCGACCGTCGGGAGCGTGTCGGCGATATCCTCAAGCTTCAGTGCCCTGAACGAAGTTTCAACGCCCTTCGTCGTTGTCTGAAGAACATTGGAAACAGGCTCTATCGTTTTATTGGACGAAGTTATATACATAGTACCCTGATTTGCGGCAGGGTTAAGTGTTCTCACAATCAAAAAAACAACAAGTGCTATAAAAAGCACAAGTCCGCCCATTATACCCCAGAATATAGCCTTCTGGCGTGCATCCAGTGATTCTCTCAATTTCTTTTCCTTTCGGTTCAAAACCTTTTGATAAGCTCGTCTATCTTTTTACCGCCCGTGCATTCCTCGGCAATCTTGATAATTCTCTGGAATCGGTGATTAACTCCCGAGCGGCTGATGCCGAGTTTTTCGCTCATCTGCTTGAGCGTCATATCGGGGTTATTGAGTCTCATTTCGCACACCGCTCTGAGCTCATCTGTCAATTCGTCAAAGCCAATTGTATCGTTTATGACGGCAATGGCAAGGGTTTGCTTAGCCGACGCCGAATAGGTTCTGTCCATATTGGCAGTCTCGAAATTTGCCTTGCGGTTGATGTCGTTCTTTGCTTCCTTGTACATCTTAATCTGCATGAATTCCATGCTTGCACCGGACGCACCGATAAACGTGAGGAAATCTTCTATTCCTCCCGAATCCTTGATATAAACGATATATGCGTTTTTTGAGCCGTTCTTCTCGAGAACTCCCGACTGAATTTCCAAGCCGAGCGAACAGATAAAATTGCTCAGCTCATGTGCAAGCCTCTCGGAATAAACGGTAATCTCGAGGTGATAGTCACGGTTTGGGTCGGTGACAACTCCCGCAATAAGAAAAACGCCTCTCAAAAAAGCCGCCTCTGAGCCCTTGATTATAGTTTCACTCAAGAAAAGTTTGCCATCGCTCATACCGAAAGCGTCCGTCAGCTGTTTCTTTTGGAAATCGCTGCTCAAGCTGAAAATGCACTTGTTCTGTCTTTGCTCTGTGCTTGTTCCCGATGCGCTCATCTTCACCTGCACCTCGGGAATAACGCCCGCAAGGGCGGCACAGTACTCCGCCAAAAGCCTTGCGACATTGCTGTTCTCGATTTTAATCGCCGTGCGGTCACTTGTCAGAAGCTTAGAAAACAGCAGCATACCATATCCTTCTGCAACAAAGTCCGCCTCACGCTTATTTTGTATTCGGCAAAGCTCGTTTTTTGTATCGGACGAAAATGACATACCGCTGTCTCCTTGTTTTACTTTAAAATATCACGGTGAGTAACCGTTGACTTGATTTTCTTTTCAATAAGATGCTTGTAAACATATTCGGCAAACGCAACCGAGCGGTGATGTCCGCCCGTACAGCCTATCGCAATGACAAGCTGGCTTTTGCCCTCTTTGATATAAAGCGGGAGAAGAAAATCCACCATATCGATGATTTTGTTTCTGAATTCCTCCGCCTCAGGCTGACCCATAACGTAATCGTAAACAGGCTTATCAAGTCCCGTCTGATTTCTGAGCTCGTCAATATAGAACGGATTCGGTAGACATCTCACATCAAAAACAAGATCCGCCTCACCCGGAAGTCCGTTCTTAAAGCCGAAACTCATGCAGTGCACATAAAGACTGTTCTCACCCGACTGCATGAACATCCTGGTGATTTGCTCCTTCATGTACTGGGGACGAAGATTCGAGGTATCAATGATATAATCTGACCTCTCCCTTACGGGATGGAGCATTTCTCTTTCAAGCTTTACAGCCTTTTCGAGTGAGCCGTTGAAGCTGTCGGCAAAGGGATGCTTTCTTCTCGTCTCCTGATATCTTCGCACAAGAATATCGTCTGCGCAGTCAAGAAACAGAATTTTATATTCTCTTCCCTGCTGCTTAAGTGTCTCGATTGCATCAAAAAACGACTTGAAAAACTCTCCGCCTCTTGTGTCGCACACAACGGCTACCTTTGGCGGCATCCCCTCGGATTTCGTGTACATATCATAGAAAACGGGAATGAGCATAGGCGGCAGGTTATCAACACAGTAAAAGCCGATATCCTCCATAGCGTCAATCGCTCTCGATTTTCCCGCTCCCGAAAGTCCTGTTACAATTACAAAATTCATGTGCCACTCCTTATTTCAGTATCCTAACCTCACACTCAAGCTCTACGCCCTTTTCATTTAGGACGACAGTCTTGACCTTTTCGATAAGCTTCAGAACATCCTCTGCGGTCGCATTGTTTTTGTTAATGATAAATCCCGAATGCTTCTCACTTACCTCGGCACCGCCCACGCTTTCGCCCTTGAGTCCGCACTCCTCGATAAGCGCCGCCGCAAAGTAACCCTCAGGTCTTTTAAAGGTCGAGCCGGCACTCGGATATTCAAGCGGCTGCTTAGCCTTTCTTTTTCCGATAAGCTCGTCCATTTTAGCGACTATCTCGGCTTTGTCGGCAGATTTCAGCTTAAAGTATGCCTTCGTGATAATCATATCCGAGTCAGAAAAAACGCTGTGACGATAGGTAAGCTTCATCTCGTCAAGAGAGAATTCGCCCTTTTCGCCTTTCTTTGTCAGATACTCGCATTTTACGGCAACATCCTTGATCTCTCCGCCGTAAGCGCCGGCGTTCATATAGACAGCACCGCCGCAAGAACCGGGAATACCCCAAGCAAACTCAAGTCCCGAGAGGCAGTTGTCCCTTGCAAAAATGCAAAGCGAAGCAAGCGATGCTCCTGCGCCGCACTCTACGGTCAAACCGTCCTCCAAAAGGCTTATTTTACTGAATTCGCCGTCAAGCCTAACAACAATTCCACGGTAGCCCTCGTCAAGTGCAAGCATATCCGAGCCTCTGCCGAGAATAAAATAATTATATTCCGACTCGTTTATCAGCTTCAAAAGTACTTTCAGCTCGTCTTCGGATTTTGCTATAACCATTCTGTCAGCGGGGCCGCCCGTTCTGAAACCGGTATATTTGGATAAAATCTCGTCCTTTTTAAGCTCGATTCCCTTGCTCAAGCAAAGGTCGTCAAGCTTATTGTAGTTAAACGCCATACCGCCGATTACTTGAAGAAAAGCGGAAGCGGCTCAAGATAGATGATATCATCTCTGTCCTTAGCGTCGCCCTCAGCCAAAACAGCAGCCTTTGCGACAGCCTTGGAATCGCACTTTGCAAGCAATGCCTCGAGTGCCTCAAGAGACTCGCCAGTGGAAATAACATCGTCAACAATGAGAACTCTCTTGCCGCGAAGTTCCTCTGCGTCCTCCTCGGAGAGAATGAGAGTCTGAACCTTGAATGTTGTGATAGACTTAACCTCGACGGATACAGGGTTTGTCATGTAAGCTTTTACGCCCTTTCTTGCAACGACATACTTGCCGCAGCCCTGTCTTGCCATTTCGTAAGCAAGCGGAATGCCCTTGCTCTCAGCCGTCAAAATTACATCGTGCTCGGGGCACTTTTCGAGAAGTTCTCTTGCACAAGCCTCGGTAACCTCTACATCGCCGAACATAACAAAGCCTGCGATTGAAAGATTGTCGTTAATCGGGCAAATCGGCAAATCACGCTCGAGACCCGCAATAGTCATATGATAAAATTCCTTTGGCATTTTCCTTTTCCTCACTTTTATTTAAAACTTCTAAAGCCATCTTTTGGGGATAAGCATACACTTTGATTATATCAAATTAATTTCACTTCTTCAATAAGTCACAGTGAAAAAGGGAATGCAGTTAACACATTCCCTCAGAGTGTCGAAAAGCATTCCCTTGATATTTTGTTTTGTTTAGTTTTCCGGAACGCTCTCATTTGCCGCAAAAACAGCCTTTTGAGCCTTCTTTCTCCATTTTCCGAATCTGAAGAAAATCGTGGTAATGATAGCACCGCAGAACCAAGAAATGAGCATGGAAAGCCAAATTGCAACGGACGGTGACTGAGCGCCGAGGTTCTGTCCCAAGACGGAGAATGTAGAACCCATGAAGAGCGACTTCAAAAGGTATGCAAGCGGAACACGAATGATAACCGTTGTGATGATAGAGATGAACATAGGAGAAACCGTGTCGCCCGCACCTCTCATTGTACCCTGTAAAACCTGCTGAACCGTGCAGAAAAGATAACCGATACCGAGCATACGGAGCATAGTTGAGCCAAGCTGAACAACCTCCGGTGTCTGTGTGAAAATCTCCATGAGACCTCTGCCGAAAATGCAGATGAGTGCGACCATAACGGCAACAAAGATAAGCCCTATCTTCATACCGTATTTCCAGCCGTTTTCAACTCTCTCTTTCTCTCTTGCACCGACATTCTGACCGATATAAGTGGTCATCGCCATACCGAAGGAGAAGTTTGGCATCATGGCAAAGCCGTCAACTCTCATAATAACAGTGTTTGTTGCGATAACAACCTCGCCAAAGGAATTGATGAGCGACTGAACAACAAGTGCAGAGCATGAGAAAATCGCTGTTGTAAGTCCTGACGGAAGACCGATTTTAATGACATTGAAGCAAAGTGATTTAATGGGCTTAAAATACTTAAGACCGAAGTCGAAAGAATCTCTCATTTTCATCAGTCTCAAAATGCAGAGAACAGACGAAACAAGCTGAGCTATAACCGTAGCGATTGCAACAGCGGCAACATTCTTCATAACGATGATAAGCGCAACATCGAGAACAATGTTAAGTCCGCAGCAAATAAGCAAATAAACAAGCGGCATAACGGAATCGCCCATACCTCGAAGCATACCCGAACCCATGTTGTAAACGGCACAGCCTAAGAATCCCAAGAAGTAAATTACGAGGTAATCTCTTGCGCCGTCATAAACAGCACCCTCGGGAGTATCCATAAGCTTTAAAAGCGGAGCGGTGACCGCCGTACCGAGTATCATAACGATAACGGTGACGCATCCCGTCAGAAAGAGAATATTTCCGACAGCCTTAGAAAGACCTTCTCTGTTTTTTGCTCCAAAATACTGAGCTACTATGATACCTGCACCTGTGGAAATTCCCATGAAAAGAGAGAGCAACAGGTTAAAGATAGGGCCGGCAACACCGACTGCCGCAAGAGCCGAGTCACCGATATACTTACCGACAACAATAGAGTCAACAGTATTGTAAAGCTGCTGTGCGACATTACCTATCAGCAGCGGAATGGCAAACTTCATAAGACAGGTGGTAGGACTTCCTACGGTCATGTCCTGAGCGCCAAACAAATCTTTGAACTTACTCAATTTTTACAACTCCTCACCGAATATATTCTTTTGTGCAAATATTTGACCGCACGCCAAATGGCGGTATTAACCCCGCCCATAGAGGCGGGGTTATATCTGCAATATAGATTATACATTAAGGTAACTGTTTTTACAATATATTATCTAAAAATAAATTATGCAATTGTTAAGCGTTTAACTTTTTCTGCATGGTAAAGGAGCGGTTTTTAGCCGCCCCTTAAAAAGTTAATCATTCAAAATCAAAACTGATGAGCAGAAATAGCGATGCAAAGGTCAACGCCTGCCTCAATATCATCCTTAGAGCAAACCGCACTCTGAGAATGAGGATAACGAAGAACGGTGGAAATTCCGCCTGCCTTAACGCCTGTGCCCGAGAGATTCATGCTTGAAGCGTCTGTGCCGCCCTTGTCGATAACCTCTCTCTGCCACTTGATTCCTCTTGTCTCGCACTCATACTCCATAGCGGTTACAAGTCCCTCATCGCAGACAACGGACGGGTCGCAAATTTTTACGCCGATTCCGCCGCCGACAGTATTGGAACCCGTGAGGTCGCACGGAAGATCGTGAGCCGGAGTTACATCGACAGCAATACCGTAATCCGGGTGAATTCTCTCGGCGGTAACCTTAGAGCCACGGCATCCGAGTTCCTCCTGAACGGTGAAAACGTAGTAAACATCGTTTGGATAGCTTCCGTCATTCTCCTTGAGAGCCTCAATAAGCTGGTAGCAACCGAGTCTGTCGTCAAGCGACTTGCAAGCGATATTGTCGTTAAGAAGATTGAAGTATGGGCCGAAGTAACCGCAGACATCGCCGATTTTCACATGCTTCTCGGCGTCAGCCTTGTCCTTAGCACCGATATCGATATAAAGCTGATCGACATGGTTTTTAGCGTCCTCGATGCTTCCCTCACATCCGACTACACCGATAATACCGTTTCTGAAAATCACCTTCTCGTTGTAAGCAGAACCGGTCCAGTTCCAGCCCATGTTGCAAACCTTGAGTCTGCCGTCCGCCTCGATTTTTTTAATCATAAAACCGATTTGGTCGGTGTGTGCGGCAAACATAATTTTCTTTGAGTTCTCGCCGCCCTTGCCCTTTTTGAGAACGATGAGATTTCCGATTGCGTCAACGGTCATCTCGTCCGCATAAGGCGCACACTCCTTCTCGCAAATTTCTCTTACCTTTGTTTCATATCCCGAAACACCAAGTTCGTCACAAAGTCTGATAAGTAAATTTTCGTCTCTCATTTTTCTTCGTCCTTTCTTATGCTTTTCTTTTTATTTCACGGTAGCGTCCGAGCGGAAGAATCAATTCGCTTTCCTTCAGAACAAAGATATTTTCTACCGTAACCGTTTTGTCTCCGTCGGCAGTCGAAACAACCGCCTTATCACCTATTCCGATGTTCTCATCGTCACAGATGTAATTATATGTTTTATCACTTCCCTCAAAGCTGACTGCCGCAAACCTGATGAAAAGCTCGCTTTTTTTAAGTCGGCTTATGTGGTATGTGTATTTTTTCGCGTCAATGAAAGCCTGAAGCTCATCGAAAAGATAAAACTCGTGTCGCTGTAAATACGGGTTGTAAACAACATGGTTGAAAACAAACCGTCCCGTATTCATGCACCAGAAATCTTCCACCTTGTCGGCATAAAAATAAATTTCGTCCGAAAGCTCCACATGCTCAAGCTCGGGTATAGTAACCAAGACTTTAGTCTCGGCTCTCGTGCCGTCGTGCTCCAAAATTGCAAGCGTAAACTTGATTTCGTCTGTGCCTATTCTTCTGTATAAAGCCTCAACCCGTCTTGTGCCTGCCGTGAGATTGCCGCAAAGCCACGGATAGTCCTTTGAAATATGGTCGGATTTTTTATCTATGACGTCGCCAAGCTCCTTTTCAAGCTCTTTTATGTTTTCCTTGATATTCTCAGCCAAACGCTCATCGCCGTACCAATCGGCTGTCTCCATTCTCTTTTTAATGGCAAAATCCGCCTGCAGAAAATATAAAAGTGCCAAAAAGTGATCGACATCACATCCGATTCCGTCCAAGTAGCAAAGACCGAGTCTGTATGCCGCATCGGCAAATTCATAGTCGAATCTCTTCTGCCTGAAATCATCAAAGGTCGCATTGTAAACATCGGAGTAAAGCTTGTTTGCTATGGCGGGCTGTCTTTTCACACCGAGACCATTTCTAAAAATATCGCCCATGCTGTATATGGACTCATAATATCCTGCAAGTGCTCCCACGGAGAAATATTCGTACGCCTTTTTGAAATTGGGCTTTCCCGCATAGCCGTGAAGGTAGATGCTTCCGATGAAATTAGCTACAAACGGGTCGCCGTCAATCGCATAAAGTCTCTCAAAGCACTCAAGCGACGCCTTGAAATCCTGTTCGTAGGCACGGTTTCCGTGTCCGAAACAGCCCATAGCCTTCTTCTTAAGAGCGGTTTTGTTTCCCTTTTCGGCAAGTCGGTCGGTGAAAATCCGATAGAGCATAATCTCCCTGTCGGAGGCTGAATTCATCGCCTCTTTCTCGCCGAATTTTTCAATGAAATTCTCCATAACAAAATCGGGATAATCTCTCTCGTCAATATCAAGCTTTTTCCCTTCGTTGTGCATTTTGAGAAGCTCATAAAAATTCTTTAGTTTTGCTATTGTCATACCCGAGGGGTTCTTTGAAACCTCGTTTATAACATAGTTAATCACGTCGATATCGTAGGGGCAAAGTATTTTTTCCGCCTCTTCACCGATGCCAAAAAGCTTATCGGATTTTTCTTCGTCTTCATCGGGCAAAACGCAAAGCTTTGTGACGGCAAATATGTACTGAAGAAAGCTTCGAAGCTTATCGGCAGGCTCTTCCATCTCGAGCGAACGCAAAACGGCAGCCGCCATAAGTTCGCTTGTAAGCTTCACTTTCCTCTTGCACTTAAGGTCAAACGGCAAAGGTCTGTCTCCGCTTATCTCCGAGAAACTCAGCCCTCCGGATAAGAACAGTCTTATGTCATTTGCCTGAACGGTGACCGCATCAAGCTTCATGCCTTCGTTCAAAATATCGTTTGGGATAATATCGTATTCGGTGTTTTCACTTTTGAAAATCAAATTATATATCGCACTTTCTCTGAAATTCTGCGAGCTGAGAAGATAAACTCCCGAGCGGTCATCGGCATAAAATTCATCGATAATCCCGTAGAAATTATCTCCGTCATTAGCAAAATAGATTAAATCTCCCTTTTTATATTTAAGCATTTAAAAGCTACCTCTTGTTTTCTGTATTAAGCACATTTTCTGCGCCTAAGATATATTCTATCAGAAGTGAAAACTGCTTGTAAAGGTGTTATTTTTAGCCTATACTATCCTAAGAACAAAATGAAAAGGAGCGAGCACGCATGAACGGCAATTCTCACAAAAGATCGGGGCAAAGCGAAAAGCTGTACCGCACTCTCATCGAGAGAAAATACCCCGAAAACATAGCCCTTGCCATAGCAAACGAGCTTAACACGGATTTCACTGCGGGGCAGATGCTCGGCTACTTAAGTCATATCCGCAAGCCGCCGCTTGAGGAACTCGCCGACGAGATGCTCTCCATTCTCGCTCTTCGGGACAGAATCAGGAGCAAAAAGAAAATGGAATACTACCAAAGCAAGGTCAACGCAAGCTATGATTTTTGGTACGACATGAACCGAAACGAAAACAAAGACTAAACTAAAAAACGCAATGCCACCGCTTAAAACGGTGGCATATTGTTTTGCTCGATTTAAAGATTATTTTCGAATTCCTCGAGTACGGAATTTAATACGGCGGGGTTTGCTCTTCCGCCTGTTTTTTTCATAACTACGCCGATAACGGATCTTATAGCCGCTTTTTTGCCTGCCTTATAGTCGGCAACCGCCTTCGGGTTAGCCTCGACTGCTGCGTCAAAATAAGCCTTCAATTCGTCCTTATCGTTAATCTGCTTTAAGTTGTTCTTTTCAACATACTCCTTGGGGCTTTCGTCCGTTCCCCACAGATTCTTAATCAGCTTTTTGCCCGTTGACGAGTTGATGGTTCCGTCACCCGTCATCTGAGCTATCTCGGCAAGCGACTGAGCGCTAATCTTAATTTCAGGCTCGTCTGCACTTGTCATGGAGAAGCAGTCGCCGATAAGCAGATTTGCAAAGGTCTTTTGGTAATCTGTTTTCTCTGCGCCCTTTTCAAAGTAATCGGATATTTCTATGTCGCCCACTATCATCTCGGCGTCATATGCGGTCAAGCCGTATTTATCCATATACTTTTTCTTTCTTGCATCGGGAAGTTCGGGAATCTCGCTCTTGAGCTTCATGACGTAATCGTACGGGCTGATAATCGGTGCAAGGTCCGGGTCAGGGAAGTAACGGTAATCGTTTGCGTCCTCTTTTTTACGCATAGAGAAAGTTTTTCCCGAGCTCTGATCGTAACGTCTTGTCTCCTGGACAATCTCCTCGCCGCTTTCTATCGCCTCAACCTGTCGCTTATATTCATACTCGATTGCCTTTTCTATGAAAAGGAATGAGTTGAGGTTTTTCATCTCTGTTCTTGTGCCGAATTTCTCCGTGCCTTTCTTTCGAACACTCAGGTTGACGTCGGCACGCATAGAGCCCTCCTGCATCTTGCAGTCGGAAACTCCCGTGTAAAGAATGATTGCTCTTAACTTCTTGAGATAAGCCACAGCCTCCTCGGCAGAGCGGATGTCAGGCTCCGATACAATCTCGATAAGCGGAACTCCGCAACGGTTTGCATCGAGCATTGTGCCGAATTCCTCGTCGTGGACAAGCTTTCCTGCATCCTCCTCGATGTGAATTCTCGTGATTCCTATTCTCTTTGAGCCGTTCGAGGTTTCAATATCAAGATAACCGTGCTGGCAAAGCGGCAAATCATACTGGCTTATCTGGTAAGCCTTAGGAAGGTCGGGATAGAAGTAGTTCTTTCTGTCCGACTTGGAAAACTCCGTGATACTGCAGTTTGTGGCAAGACCGGCCTTAATCGCATAGTCGACAACCTTGCGGTTGAGCACGGGGAGCGTTCCCGGAAGTCCCAGACAAACGGGGCAAACGTGAGTGTTCGGAGCGGCTCCGAAGGTAGTGGGACATGAGCAGAAGATTTTAGTCTTTGTCTTTAATTCGCAGTGAACCTCAAGTCCGATGACCATCTCGTAATCTTTTATCATGTTCATCTTGTTGCCTCCTCAAATGCATAGCCTGCCTTGTACAGCTTATTCTCGGAGAAAAGCGGGCCGATAAGCTGCATACCGATTGGAAGATTATCCTTGCCGACAGCACACGGCATGGAAAGGCTCGGTACGCCCGCAATGTTAATCGGAACGGTATAAATATCGCCTAAGTACATCTCGAGAGGATCGCTTGTTTTCTCGCCGATTTTATAAGCCGTTGTCGGGCTTACGGGAGAAAGAATGAAGTCACAGCTCTCAAATGCCTTGTTAAAATCTCTGATGATAAGTGTTCTTACCTGAAGTGCTTTCTTATAGTAAGCGTCGTAATAACCGGAAGAAAGTGCAAATGTACCAAGCATAATTCTTCTCTTTACCTCGGCGCCGAAGCCCTCACTTCTCGAGTTCTTGTAAAGCTCGGTTATATCGTCGAATTTCTCGCTGCGGTAGCCGTATCTTGCACCGTCAAATCTTGCAAGGTTTGAGCTTGCCTCGGCAGAAGAAATTACGTAGTAAGCAGGGAGTGCATAGTCAAGCGTAGGAATGGAAAGCTCCACAAGCTCTGCGCCCATGCTCTCGTACTTCTTTGCCGCATCGAGAACAGCCGTCTTGACCTCGTCGCTTATGCCCTCGCCGAAAAACTCTTTGATGATACCGATTTTCATACCCTTGACGCTCTTGCCGATGTTAGAGGTAAAATCTCCGTATTCACGCTTAATGCTTGTTGTGTCTCTTTCATCGTGACCTGAAATTGCTGTCAAAACTGCGGCATTATCCTCAACGCTCCTTGTGAGCGGGCCGATCTGATCAAGTGAAGAAGCAAAAGCCACAAGACCGTATCTCGAAACCGAACCGTAAGTCGGCTTCATTCCGACGACGCCGCAAAAGCTTGCCGGCTGGCGGATACTTCCGCCCGTATCGCTTCCGAGTGCATACACGCATTCGCCTGCGGCAACAGCCGCCGCACTTCCGCCTGACGAGCCGCCGGGAACATGGCTTAAGTTTCTCGGGTTTTTGGTTGTCTTGAATGCAGAGTTCTCAGTAGTTGAGCCCATTGCAAATTCGTCCATGTTTACCTTACCTAGCATAACCGCACCGCTTTCAAAAAGTCTGTCGGTTACATGAGCTTCATAAGGCGGAACAAAGTTATATAGCATTTTTGATGCGCATGTGGTCTTTATTCCCTTTGTGCAGATGTTGTCCTTGACCGCCATGGGAATGCCTGTCAAAGCACTTCCCTTGCCCTCTGCTATCATCTTGTCGGCTTTATCTGCCATCTCAAGTGCCTTTTCGGTTGTGACGGTAAGAAAAGCTTCGACTTTATCGTCTTTCTTTTTTATTTCTTCCAAATAGAGCTTAGTGAGTTCTACGCTCGAAAATTCCTTTTTTCGAAGTCCCTCGGAAAGCTCCTTTATTCCTTTACTTAACATGCTACTTCCTTCTTATTCAAATGCCTTTGGCACGTAGATATATTCCTCGGTGTGAGTCGGAGCGTTCTTGAGCATTTCCTCTCTTGTGAAATCGCTTTTCGGAACATCCTCTCTCATGACGTTCGTCTGCTCGACAACGTGGGCTGTCGGCTTAACATCCTCTATATCAAGCTCCGAAAGTCTGTCGGCAAACTCGATGATGCTCTTCATCTGATCGGGCATTTCTTTCATCTCGTCCTCTGTGAGGCTCAGTCTTGCAAGGTTTGCGACATTCTTTATATCTATCTGCGGACTCTTTTTCTTAGCCGACTTTCCGCCCGCTCTCTCCTCGGGAGTTTTGAACGCCTCGGCGAGATTTAATACCTCAAGCTGCTCGATATCGACAACATTCGGTGCGTCCGTCAGCGGACAGCTTGCGTCCTTAATCTTCGGGAATGCGATGACATCACGAAGCGAATCTGCTCCGAGCAAAAGCATGGTCAAACGGTCAAGTCCGAATGCGAAACCGCCGTGCGGAGGTGTACCGTACTTAAACGCATTCACCATGAAGCCGAATCTCTCCTCTATCTGCTCGTCACTGAATCCGAGTGCCTCGAACATTGCCTGCTGTACCTCGGGCTTGTGAATTCTGATTGAGCCGGAACCAAGCTCCGTACCGTTGAGAACAACATCATAAGCCTGCGCTCTTACTCTCTCGGGATCGGTCTTTAGGTACTTTATGTCCTCCTCATACGGCATTGTGAACGGATGATGGGTTGCAAGCCATCTTCCCTCTTCCTCACTGTACTCGAACTCGGGGAAATCTGTAACGAAAAGGAATTTGTATTCGCCCTTTCTTCTCAGGTCAAGCATATCGGCAATATCAAGTCGAAGTCCGCCAAGAGTTCTTCTGACAGTAGCAAGCTTGTCGGCACAGAAAAGAATGAAATCTCCGTTCTTTGCGCCCACACGCTTGATAAGCTCATCCATAAGCTCAGGCTCGAAGTATTTTGTAAGAACCGAATACAATTCTCCGTCAGGTCTTATGCTTATCCAAGCCATACCCTTTGCACCGTAGCCGAATGCCTTATCGGTCAATTCCTCTATCTGACTTCTCGTGAAGCTGTCGCCGCCGGGAACGCTGATTGCTCTTACTATTCCGCCCTTTTTGACGACGCTGTTAAAGACGCTGAACGAGCACTTCTCTGCAATGTCCGTGATATCGACTATCGGAAGGTCGAATCTGAGGTCTGGCTTATCACTGCCGTAAACATCCATTGCCGTGTGCCATGTCATTCTCTGGAACGGCTCTGTAATTTCCTCGTGCATAAGCTCTTTCATAACGTGCTTGAAAAGCTTTTCGAGGTGAACGAAAATATCCTCCTGCTCAACAAAGCTCATTTCCATATCAACCTGAGTGAACTCGGGCTGTCTGTCCGCACGAAGGTCTTCGTCACGGAAGCATCTTGCTACCTGGTAGTATTTGTCGAAACCGCCGACCATGAGAAGCTGCTTGAAAATCTGCGGTGACTGCGGAAGTGCATAGAACATTCCGGGGTGAACTCTGGACGGAACAAGATAATCTCTTGCGCCCTCGGGAGTTGACTTTGTGAGCATTGGCGTTTCAATCTCGATAAAATCGTCATTATCAAGATAATCTCTTACAACTCTGACAAGCTGATGGCGGAACTTAAGATTTCTCACCATCTCAGGACTTCTAAGGTCAAGAAAACGGTATTTTAATCTCAAATCCTCTCTTACCTTGCTTCTCTCGTCCATATTGAACGGAAGTGATGCGCTTGTGGAAAGAAGAGTGATTTTCTCCGCCTTTAATTCGATTGTACCCGTGGGAAGCTTCGGGTTGTAGGTTTCTTCGTCACGTCTTCGCAAAAGACCCGTGACCTCGATGACGCTCTGGTTTCTAAGCGTCTCAGCAATGTGGAATTCTTCCTCACTCATGTACATTGCGTTGAAAACAACCTGAAGAGTTCCCTCTCTGTCTCTCAAATCGATGAAGATAACTCCACCCATGTCTCTTTTCGTCTGCACCCAGCCTGCACAGGTAACCGTTTTACCCATTTCTTTTTCCGTCAATCTGCCGCAGTAATGAGTTCTGTTCATTTCTCTGTCCTTCTTTCTTTTTTCGGGCGAATACAAAATAAAAAAGCTGCTCATCCCTTAAACCTAAGGGACGAACAGCCTGAATAATCTATCAGCCATCCGCGGTACCACCCAAAATTGATCACATCTTTGTGTTCCGCTTACTCCGCACTGTCATGCGAATCTGCCTTTAACGCTGCAGCTGCGTCTGAATCTACTTGCCTGTCTAAGTCTGCTTCTTCTTTCTTTTTTAGGGCTTTTGGTCAGCGGCTCCGAGATGTTCTTCCTCCGTATCTTTTGCACCGAATTCCCACCGCCATCGGCTCTCTTTGTCAATCGGTACGGGCTACTCTTCTCTTCTCAGCCTTTTTTTTGCTTTTTTAATTTGTTAGAATTATACACTTTAGTTTTTTCTCTGTCAAGAGTATATTTTGAAATTCGCGCTTCTTTTTTGTGCAAAAAATTCATTTTTCTTGTGCTTTGCCCTATTTTGGACTCGTTTTTTGAAATTAGCAATTTTAAAAGTTTCACTTCGCTGATGTGCCGCCGCATTTTATTTTGCCGCACGGGAAAATAAAATTAAGCTTTAGAATTTTACACGATTTTTACACGCAAAACACCCTGATTTTACATTTTGGGAGTATCATATTATCTTGAAATTATATCGCATTTAAAGTATACTTTAATATATACTATAGGTATACTATGTGGATGTTTTCTCATTTACAAATCTAATTTTAAAGGACAATCTTATGGAAATCCAAGAAACTCTGCTCGGTGAGAACACCGTGACAGAAAAAGATGAAAAAGGAAAAAAGAACAAGGATTTTTCGTGCTACACTAACCGTGAGCTCTCATGGCTTCAGTTTGACGAGAGATGCTTAAACGAAGCGGGCAACCCAAAGGTTCCGCTTGCCGAGAGACTTACATTTGCCTCTATCTTCCAGACAAATTTGGACGAATTCTTCATGGTTCGTGTCGGCTCTCTCATGGATCAGCACCTGACCGACCCAAAGGTAAGAGAGAACAAAACAGGCATGACAAGCTCTGAGCAGGTCTCTGCTATTCTCAAAAGGGTGAAGAGTCTTGAGAAAAAGAAGGCTCTTGTTTACGAGCAGCTCATGGGCGAGCTTGAGCCGTACGGCATAAGAATCATTAACTTCAATAAGCTTTCCACATCAGAGGGCGAACTCATCGAAAAGTATTTTGACACAAATATTGCGCCTTATCTTTCTCCGATGGTAATCGGCAAATCTCAGCCGTTCCCGTTCCTCACAAACAAGGAGCTTTATGCTCTCGTTGTTCTCAAGAGCAAGAAGTCTAAGTCGGATAAATCGAGACTTGGCATCATTCCGTGCTCTAACAGCGTTTTCAAGAGACTTATAGAGATTCCCTCAAGACCGGGCACATTCATGCTCTCTGAGGAGCTCATTCTTCATTTTGTTCAGAAGCTTTATAAGAAATACGAGATAGTCGAAAAGTCAATCATCAGAGTCACAAGAAACGCAGACATTGACACCGAGGACGCTTACGACGAGGAAATTCTCGATTACCGTGAGGCTATGGAACGCCTTATCAAGCAGAGAAAACGCCTCAGCCCCGTAAGACTTGAGCTTTCAAGACCGCTCACCGCCGAGACGCAAGGCGAGCTTTTGAAGCACCTCAAGCTGAAAGCCTCACATGTCATAAACGTCGGCACGCCGCTTGACCTAAAATTTGTCTTCTCGATTCAGGACAATCTCAGAAACAAGCCGGAGCTTTTCTACGAGAAGCGTTCTCCGAGACTTACAAATCAGCTTAATCCAAAGGAGAAAATCATCCCTCAGATTGAGAAAAAGGATGTTCTTCTCTCCTATCCGTTCAATGATATAAGAACATTTATCAAGCTTCTTAACGAAGCCGCCGAGGACGACAGCGTTGTTTCCATTAAGATGACGCTTTACCGTGTAGCCGAGCGAAGCAAGGTTATCGAGGCTCTTGTGGAAGCCGCCGAGAACGGCAAGGAAGTCGATGTTTTGGTCGAGCTTCGTGCAAGATTCGACGAGGAAAACAATATCGAGATGAGCCGCCGCCTCGAGGATTCGGGATGCAACATCATCTACGGTCTGCCGGGCTACAAGGTTCACTCCAAGCTTTGCCTCATCACGAGAAATATCGGCGGAGAGCTCAGCTACATCACCCAGATAGGAACAGGAAACTACAACGAGAAAACCTCCCGTCTTTATACCGACCTTTCACTCATCACGGCTAACCAGAATATCGGTGCCGAGGGCGCAAAGGTGTTCGGTGCACTTCTCATGGGCGAGACAGTCGAGGAAATGCAGCATCTTCTCGTTGCTCCTAAGTGCTTGCAGAACAGAATCCTCGATATGATGGATATCGAGATTGCAAACGCTCAGGCTGGCAAGCCTGCTTATATCGGTGCTAAGATTAACTCACTTACCGACAAGAAAATTATCGACAAGCTCATTCAGGCATCCAAGGCGGGCGTTAAAATCGAGCTCATCGTCAGAGGTATCTGCTGTCTCAAGCCGAAGGTTCCGGGACTTACGGACAACATCACAATCATCAGTGTTGTCGGCCGCTTCCTCGAGCACTCGAGAATCTACCGCTTCGGCATCGGTGACGAAGAGAGCATGTACATCGCAAGTGCCGACTTTATGACGAGAAACACCGTCAGACGAGTTGAGATTGCCGCTCCGATTTATGACGAGACAATCAGAGCAAAAGTACGCCACATCTTCGATACCGTTATGCAAGACGATGAAAAAGGCAAGGAGCAGACCGCCGAAGGTCTCTATGTTGACAGAAATCTTCATCCGAACGGAGAAAAGCTCAATTCTCAGGAGATTTTCTTTGCAGAAGCATATGACGAAGAGGTCAAAACAACAGCTCAGACAAATTAAAGTTTTAGATAGGGGCGATATTTCGTCCCTATTTGTCTTTTTTGTGTTTTTGTAACAAAAAACATTCTCACTTTCATTGTTGACTTGACGAAAATTATGTTATATCATTGATTTTATAGATATTCGATACCTAATCATGAAACGAAAATATGATTGGATTTTTTGCAAGGAGGAATTTAACTATGTTAAGAATCGGAATGCTCACCAGCGGCGGTGACTGCCAGGCTCTGAACGCAACCATGAGAGGCGTGGCAAAGGCACTCTACAAGAACGTTGAAGATGTGGAAATCTACGGATTCATGGACGGATACAAGGGCATGATTTACGAGAACTACAAGCTTATGAAGCCGAAGCACTTCTCGGGCATACTCACAGAGGGCGGCACAGTCCTCGGAACAAGCAGAACTCCGTTCAAAGAGATTGATATCCCCACCCCGGAGGGAATCAACAAGGTTGAGGCTATGAAGTCCACTTATAAGAAGCTTGGTCTTGACGCTCTTGTCGTTCTCGGCGGCAACGGTTCTCTCAAAACAGCTAACCGCTTGAGCGAAGAGGGACTTAACGTTGTCGGCTGTCCGAAAACTATCGACAACGACGTTTGGGGAACAGATATGACCTTCGGTTTCCATTCCTCCGTCGAGATTGCAACAAACGCTCTCGACTGCATCCACACAACAGCGGCTTCTCACTCAAGAGTTTTCATCGTTGAGGTTATGGGTCACAAGGTCGGTTGGATTACACTTTACGCAGGTATCGCAGGCGGCGCTGATGTCATTCTTCTTCCTGAAATTCCATATGACATAAAGAAAGTCTGCAAGGCTATCAAGCAGAGAGAAAAGTCAGGCAAAAAGTTCACTATTCTCGCAGTTGCCGAGGGAGCAATTTCCAAGGAAGACGCAAAGCTCAAGAAAAAGCAGTACAAGGAGAAGATTGCAAACAGAAAGTACCCATCCGTTGCTTATGAGATTGCAGATCAGATTGTTGAAGAAACAGGCGTTGAGGCAAGAGTTACCGTTCCGGGTCATACTCAGCGTGGCGGCTCGCCGTGCGCATATGACAGAGTTCTTTCCACAAGACTCGGCGCAGCAGCCGCAGAGCATATCATCAACAAGGACTTCGGCAAAATGGTCGCTCTCAAGGGACTTGAGATTGTCGATATTCCGCTTGCCGACATCGCAGGAAAGCTCAAGTATATCGATCCCGAAAGCGATATCATCAAGCAGGCTAAACTCACTGGCATCAGCTTCGGTAACTAATAATTCAAGAAGTTCAAGCAAGAGCCGACATAAGTCGGCTCTTTTCTTTTGCTCCCACTCCTGATATACTAAGAAAAAAGGAGCTGATAATTTGGTTAGAAATATCACAAGAGATGTTCTCTTCTTAAAACGAAAATCCGTGCCAGCCAAAAACTGCAAGGAAGACCTCGCCACGGCAAACGATTTACTCGAGACCCTTGCGGCAAACCGTGAACGCTGTGTGGGAATGGCGGCGAATATGATTGGCGAAAACAAGAATATCATTGCCGTAACGGTTGGATTTTTCAATATAGTTATGTTCAATCCGAAAATCATATCAAAAAGCGGAGAATACGAAACCGAGGAAGGCTGTCTTTCTCTGGACGGCGTCCGCAAGACAAAACGGTATGAAGAAATCGAGGTTGAATACCTTGACATAAGCTTCAAAAAACAGCGAAAAAAGTATTCGGGCTTCACGGCTCAGATTATTCAGCATGAAATTGACCACCTAAGCGGTATTATCATCTGAACGAAGCTTGATTAAATTTTAACTTATGGTATAATTCTTAACAATACGGGAAATAAGCGTTTGCCGTCCTCTCTGTGGCAAGCGTCCCATAATATCAAACTACATACGGCGAAAGGCGGAGTACCTTGAGTAAGCCGATGTCACGACCGACAGTACCGAAAAGACGGTCAGGCGATGACAGCGGAATAAAGAGGACGCCAACCGACGCAACATAGCTACTATAGATTCCTTTTCCTTCGGGGTCAAAGAAGGATTTCAATTCAGAGAGGAAGAATATTTTGTCGGATTTATCAATTTCAAAATCAAACGAAAACGGCTTTTTTGCCGTAATCAAAAAGTACGCACATCGTTATTTTGTTGAGGGAATGAGCGCCATGGCTTTGGGACTTTTCTCCTCGCTCATCATCGGACTGATTTTAACTCAGCTCGGTAAAATCCCCTATCTCGGATTTTTAACTGAAATCAGTGCCGTTCTCGGCGCAAGCTCAAATGTAGTCGGTGCCGCAATCGGTGTTTCAGTCGCATGGGGACTCAAAGCGAAACCGCTTGTAATTTTCTCATCAGCTGCAACGGGTGCTTTCGGCTATTCCGTAGGCGGCCCTGTCGGCGCATTTGTCGCCGCAACCTTCGGTGAAGAAATCGGCTCGCTCGTCAGCGGTAAGACTAAAGTCGATATTGTCGTTTCTCCCATTGTAACTATCGTTTCGGGCGGACTTGCAGGCAAGCTTGTCGGCCCCGGAGTAGACAGTCTCATGAGCGGCCTTGGCAGCATAATCAACGATGCCACAACCCTCGCACCGCTTCCCATGGGCATACTCATTGCCGTAATTGTCGGCCTCGCACTCACCGCGCCTATTTCAAGTGCCGCACTTTGCATCATGCTCGATTTATCGGGTCTTGCCGCAGGTGCCGCCGTGGTCGGTTGCTGCTGCCAAATGGTCGGCTTTGCGGTCGCAAGCTTCAAGGATAACGGTTGGGGCGGACTCATCTCTCAAGCACTGGGCACAAGCATGCTCCAGTTCGGCAACATCATGAAAAAGCCGACTATCTGGCTTGCTCCCACCCTTGCAAGCGCCGTTCTCGGCCCCGTTTCCACATGCTTACTCAAGATGACCAACACGGCATCTGGTGCCGGCATGGGCACAAGCGGACTTGTCGGACAGTTCGGTGCAATCTCTGCGATGTCGGGAAGCGTCAGCTCTGCCCTGCTCGCACTCGAGATTATCCTTTTGCACTTTGTTCTGCCCGCAATCGTCACACTTGCCTTCCATTTCTTCTTCAAGAAAATCGGCTGGGTAAAAGACGGCGATATGAAGCTGAGCGTGTAACACTGTTACGGTAAAAAAGACTTTTGTTAAACTGAATATTCTCACATGCAAAAACGCTCCTACTTTCGTAAGAGCGTTTTTCTTTCATTTTAAGTTTTAATCAATCAACAGCTCGTAAATCACTCCGCTGTCCAAGCCTTCCTTCGGCTTCGTTATTTCAATTACTTTAAAGCCAAGCTTATTGACAAAAAAGTTCAGATTTCTTTTTGCAAACAGGGGTGCCTCGGCGCGCCATTTTTTTATGCTCGGATTTTTTGACAGAACAAATTTCCAAATAAGCTGACCGACTCCGCAGTTCTGAATATCCTTTGTTATGTATATTTCTCCGAGAAGTCCGCAGTTTTCCTTTGTATTTACCCAGTAAAGCACAAGTCCCTTGAGCTTATTGTCCATATAAATACAATAAGCCTCGGCTTTATATTCAAATATGTATTTTTGAAGTAGCTTTTCTTCGTCAACTTTTTTGAAGTTCTTATCCTCAAGATGATACATCGTGAGTTCGTCTTTAAAAATCGGTCGCATAAGCGCCGCAACATCGTGAATATCCTCTGCTTCACATTTTTTAAAGCTTAAATACTCGTACTTTTCCACTGAAAATTCCTCATATTCCGCTAATTAAAGCGATTTTTTATAACATTGTAATTATAATATATCGCCCTCAAAAAATCAAATTTTTTCGTATAGCAAATGTGACAAATATGTTTTGCCAAAAACAGACAACAAAAAGCGGCGCCATAAAAGACGCCGCAAATGTTTAAGCTTTAATATACTGTCTTAATATCAGACCGTATCGAGATCCCACTCCTCGTTCAGCTTCGGAACGTCGGAGATAAGTCTCTTTGTGTAGTCAGCCTTCGGATGAATGATGCAATCCTCAGCACTGCCCTGCTCAACGAACTTACCGTGCTCCATGATGTAAACAGTATCCGATACGTAGTATGCGAGACCGATATCATGTGTGATGAAGATGATTGTCATATTCTCTTCGTCACGGAGCTTCAATAAATAGTCGAGGATAGTAGCACGTGAACATGCGTCAACCATCGAAGTAGGCTCATCGGCGATAAGAATCTTCGGCTTGAGAAGGAAGATACGAGCAATCATAAGTCTCTGCATCTGTCCACCTGAAAGCTCGAACGGATACTTATTTGTAAGCTCTGCGAACTTCAGGTTAACGAAGGAGCAAGCCTCCTCCATCATCTTGTATTTCTCCTCATAAGGAAGATTTTTTCCGCCTCTTAAGTTGATGCAGTCGAGAAGAACTGAGTCAATCTTAAAGAACTGATTGAATGTTGCGAAAGGATCTTGGAAGATAGCCTGTATGTTCTGCCAATAAGCCTTTCTCTTCTTCTGTGTGGATATATCTCTTGGCTCACCGTTGAAGTAGATTGTACCTTCTGTAATACCGATAAGGCCAAGAATCATCTTTGCAATAGTTGTTTTACCTGAACCTGACTCACCAACGATGGAGATAACCTCTCTCTCGTGGAAATCGAAGTTAACATGTGAAACAGCTTCTGTTCTAACTTTACCAAAACCGAATATCTTAGTGACGTCCTCGCCTCTAAGTACGGACTTACCTAACTCAGCCATTAGCGTACAACTCCTTCAGATAATCTTCCTCGAAGAGGCAGCGATATTCTCTGCCCGGTGCGGGTTCCTTAACAGGAATCGTATATGCCTTGCACTCAGGCTTAGCATACTTACAACGAGGAGCAAAACGGCAACCAGCCGGTGGGTGCTTAAGGTTCGGAGGTGTTCCGGGGATAGCCTCGAGCTTGTTAGCCTTCATGCCGTCCTCAGGAACGATGATGGATCCCATAAGGCCCTTAGTATAAGGCATAATCGGATCAAAGACCATTTCCTTAGCTGTGCCCTTCTCAACGATCTGTCCGGCATACATGACCATGATATCGTCTGTAACCTGATAGAGAAGCGGAAGCTCATGTGTGATGAAGATCATGGACTTAACAAGACCCTCGTGCATAAGCTGCTTCATCATCTTGATAACCATCTTCTGAGAAGTAACGTCAAGAGCCGATGACGGCTCGTCAGCGATAAGAACCTTCGGAGAAAGAATTGTGGAGATAGCGATAACAGTTCTCTGTTTCATACCACCTGAAAGCTCAACTGCGTGCTTCTGAAGAACGTTCTCCGGAAGGCCGAGCTTCTCAAAACGCTGTCTTGCCATGTCGTAGATATCATTCTTTGACATGCTTGGATCATGAACCTTGATAACGTCATTAATGAACTTAATGATCTTCTGAGTCGGGTTCAAAGCGTTCATAGCTGCCTGAGGAATGTAAGCAATCTCGTTGCCGAGAATGTGCTTTCTGATGTAGTCAGGCTTGAGGCCGGAAATATTCTGACCGTCAATTATAATATCACCGCTCATGTAGTGGAGAGGTGCAAAATAGTAACCCATGAGAGAAAGTGCCAGTGTGGATTTACCGCATCCGGACTCACCTGCAACACCGAGGGATTTACCTTCCTCGATCTTAAGAGAAACGCCGTCAACAGAATAAACGTCCTCTTTCATACGGGTAATATACTTGGTTTTTAAATCGCGAACTTCGAGCATTACCTTTGCCATAATATTTTACCCCCTTTATTAGTCTCTTAACTGTGGATTGAAGACCTGGTCGAGACCGGTATTCATAAGGTTAAGAGAGAATGTGATGAGCGCGATAGCAAAGATAACCGGTAAGAATGCCCACCACATACCCTGAGTATGTGCATTGAAGGAAAGTGCCCAGTGCATCATAAGTCCGAGGGTAGAAACCTCAGTTGTTGCCGGTCCAAGGCCGAGCATGGAGAGCTGTGCCTCTGAAAGGATACCGGAAGAAATCTGAAGAATGAATGCCATTACAACATAGGATGCAACGAATGGGAGAATGTCCTGAATCATGATCTTAGCAGCGCTGTGACCGGAGATCTTGGACATGTTAACGTGGTCTCTGTTTCTGAGTGAAAGAACCTGTGAACGAACGCTTCGTGCAGTCCACGGCCATGAGGTAACACCCATGATACAAGAGATAAGTGTGACACCACGGCTTGAACCTCCAATAGCATTGGAGATGAGGATAAGAAGAACGAAGCCGGGGATAACTGTGAACAGGTTTGTGATAAAGGTAATGAAGTTATCGATGAAACCACCGAGGAAGCCTGCCATAAGTCCGAGTGTAAGTCCGATTGCCGTTGCAATACATCCGGCAATGAGACCTATTCTCATTGAAACAAGGATAGAAGATGTGAGCTCTGTGAAAACATCACGTCCGAAGTTATCAGAACCTAAGATAAGAGTATATCTTGAAGCAACGTCACTTGTGTTGACGAATGCCTTCATGTTGATTTCAGAAGACTTCTCGAGTGTCTTATCCTCAGCCTCTGTAGCAACGATAATAGCGGACTCGGAGAGCATTGTCTGAACCTTGCTGTTGATTGTCTTGTACTTGTTTCTCTCTGCCTTCTTGATTGACTTCGGCATAGCATCGAAATCATAGTACTTTTCCCAGTACTTACATACAGCGGTCATATCGTCTGTAGAAAGATCCTGCATAGCTGCTGCGTCCTCGTCTGTGACATCAGCAATGTACTCTGTTGTACCGTAAGTCTTGAGCCAGTCTACCATCATCTGACGGCTTTCCTCGTCAAGTCTGTGAGCCAATCTGTTAGCAGATGTATCAACATCGAATTTAACGCTGCTGCCGTCTGCATCAAGCTCAACAATGTCAGCTACGTTGACATATGTGCCCGGTGCTGCGAAACCACCGTTCTTCTGAACGACGTTCTGGAGCGGACCGAAGTCTGCGAACAAAGGCCATAAAAGCGATCCGATAAGAAGGACCATGAAAATTACGAAGCCTGCAACAAATTTAGGCACATGAAAAACATTTTTAATAGTCTGTAACATATCTAATCATTCCTCCTAAATCTGAAATCAAGACTCCATCTGGTTAGCCTTAACACGAGGATCAATGAAGCCGTAGAGGATCTCGATTACAAGGTTTGCAATAAGAACCATGACTGTGATGATCAGTGTGCAACCAGAGAGAAGTGGGTAGTCACGACCCGTAACGGAAGAGAGAAGTGCGGATCCGATTCCGGGATACGAGAAGACCTGCTCTGCGATGATGTTACCGGAAAGCATAGAACCGAAGCTCATTGCAAGACCTGTAACCTGTGGGAGCATTGCGTTTCTGAAAACGTAAAGAATGATTTTTGAGTCCTTGATACCGAGGAAACGGCTGTACTTAACATAGTCAGCGTTCAACTCGTAGATGGACATGGATCTCATACCGATTGCCTGACCGCCGATTGTGATAAGAACAACGGAGAGGAACGGAAGCCACCAGTGGCTGAGAACCGATGCGAAGAATGCCCAGGATGCGTTAGGAACCATATCGAAGCCGTAACCGCCTCCGGAAGGTGCAATCTTGAGCTCGATAGCGAATAACCAAAGGAGAATAGTAGCCATACCGAAAGCAGGCATGTTCGAAATGAACATGGATACAGGCATAAGAATCTTATCAAAGCCTTTTCTGATATAAGCTGCAATACAACCCAAGAAGTTACCGACAACCCAACCGACGATAATAGCCGGAATCTGAAGTCCGAGTGTCCAGAGGACAGAAGAACCGATAATATCGGAAACTGTACGGGGATACTGAGAGAACGAAGTTCCCATATCACCCTTAAGTAAATTTCCCACATAAAGCCAGAACTGCTGGAAATAGGACTTGTCAAGTCCGAAACGTTGAATGTACTGTTCCTGAATCTGCTGAATAGCTGAAGCATCTGTCATACCTGCTGTTGCGTTGCTGACGATGGAAGCTATCGGGTTACCTGGCATAAGACGAGGTAACAAGAAGTTAAGAATCAGAGCACAGAAGAATGTTACGACATACCAAGCGATTCTACCGCCATAGTACTTAAGATATCCTTTCAATACCATCACCTCATAAGCTGATTGACTCATAGCCAATCTGGATTCTCTAAGCTGTTTTCTTTTTCCCATACACACTGTGGAATGCTTAGGGACTAATGCGAACAACTGTGAAAAGGCAAACCGAATTCCGATTCCGACCGCTCGCCCACGCCCTGTGCCAATCGTATTGTTTCTCACGCCCACGTTAAAAACGGTGTTTTGTAAGACTTTTTTACAATCGGTAACAATTTGTAAGCCGGCAAATCGTCCTTTTCGAATCACAAGGGATAACTCTGAACTCCTCAAAGAAGCGCAGTTTAGACGGTGTTATTCCTTGTACTTATGAATAATACCATTTTGTTACAAAAAGTTCAACCCTCTGAGAACCGTTTTTATGCAAAACAACACAGGTATAAACAGTTTGTTAACAAATTGTTTTGGGACAAATTAACTAAAATTTATCATCTCGTTTTAACACGATAGATATATATTTTCGGTTACAAATTGTTACCTTTCGTTAATTTTTCGATTCTTTCGTTATGCTTTGTCGAAAGATACCGTTTTTAATTTTTTTGTAGAAAAATATGGTTTTGTTTTGTTGAATTTCACCAAGGTTATTTTATACATATTCCACATAAACACTTTTCAATCGTGGCATAAAAAACAGACGGCAGAATCAACTGATTCCACCGTCCCGGCTTTATTTATTTTCGACAGCACAAAAACCATAGAATGAAGCAAACAGCCCTTCGGCGCCTGTATCACGCAGGCATCGGTAACGTAAAACAGCTTACAAATACGCCCTCATTATCTGCTCCCGTTTCCCCCTCAAAAATTACTCTAATCTGCCTCATGCCGTCTAACTCACTTGGCAAAAAATCGTCCCTTTCTCGGGCGGTACACCTTAATTTTCATGATATCGAAAATATTAGTTTTTAGGTTAGGTACCACACCTATCCTGTGCTGTTATTATACAACAACATTCTCAAAATTGTAAAGCATCTTAAAATAAAACAAAACTTTTAATAAATAAAAATTAATGTTAACAAAAAAGCTCGCAGCACCAAAGCACTGCGAGCGATTTTATTTGTCGGATAACTTGTTTTCAGATTGAAGTTATAATTTTGAAAATGACGCCTTTGTCATTTTGTTAAATGCACTCAATTAAATCAGCCTTCTACAGGTGTGATCTCATAGAGAGCTGCAATGCCGTAACCTGCGATGCAGATCTGAGGCGGGATATTGGAGCCGTCGTTTGCCTCCGGGAAGCCTGTCCATACGGACTCGTTGACTTCGTGGAAGAGAGCAGGTCTGTACATAAGACCGACTGACGGGCACTCTGTAAGGTAAAGCTCATTAAGTCTTGCATAAGCCTCAATAGCCTCATCATCAGACATTGTCGGGATAGCAGCGAGGAGAGAATCAGCCTCTTCGTTATACCATCTTGAGTAACCGTTTGTAATTCTGTCAGGGAAGTTGCCGCCCCAACCATAGAGCGCATTGTAGAATCTGTTCCAAGGCTCAGCATATCCGCAAGCGGTTGTGCCATTCATGATGATATCAAAGTTACCTGTCTGGATATCTTCTGTCCAAACTGTAGCCTCCGGGAAGTAAGTCTCGAGGTTAAGTCCGATTTCCTGTCCGCAGGAAGCGACAATCTCAAGAGCACCGTTCCAGTCAGACCAACCTGACGGGCACTCACACTTAAGTGTGATCTTCTCGCCGTTGAACTCTCTGTAGCCGTCGCCGTCTGAATCGACAATTCCGGCCTCATCGAGGATAGCGTTTGCCTTGTCGTATTCCTTACCGACAAAGTTGAGGGACTCGAGGTCAACTATATCGTTGCACTTAGCATAGAGCTCCTTCTCAGCGTCTGTCGGGTTGAAGAGTGAATGCGGAACCTCTGCGAATGTGTAGGAATAACCTGACATTGCGGAAGAAATAATCTGATCGTAGTCGATAGCGTAAGCAATAGCACGTCTGATTGCTGCGTTATCTGTGATGTCCTGCTGGCAGTTGAACCAGATTGACGGGATGGAGGCATCTACGAAGTAAGGAGCCTCATCGAGATATGTGGAAATATCAAGACCCTTGTCTTCCCAGTATGTCCAAATGTTAGAAACGAACTGCTGGTTCATATCAATCTCGCCGTTCTCGAATGCAACAGCCTGTGTGTCGTTGCCGGAGAATGTGTTGTGGCAGAGATACTTAGGATGAGGAAGCTCGCCCCACATGGACTCAGCCTGTCCCCAATAGTTATCGTCTCTCTCAAAGAGAACCTTTTCATCAGTATGAACAACGAGTGTGTAAGGACCGGAGTGAGGTGCGTCCCACCATGTGTCGGTCTTGAAGCTTTCGTTGTTGTCCTTGTACTCCTCGAGTTTAGCTTCGATGTAAGCAGCCTGACCTACATAAGCATACGGGAGATAAGAACGCATCTTAATCGGGTTTACATTGCCTTCAACAGCCTTGAATACTACTGTGTAGTCGTCTGTTGCTTCAACCGTCATATACTGTGAGAAGTCGGAGCCGATTGTAGAACCAACCTGAACATGAGTATTGTATGTTACAACAACGTCATTAGCTGTGACAGGTGTTCCGTCAGACCAATGAGCGTCCTGATTGATGTGAACAGTGATTTCCGAACCATCCTCGGAGTACTCCGGCTGACCGTCTGCAAGAAGCGGATAAATCTCGCCATCGAGCATGTTGTACATGTAAAGTGTCTCATAAGTCTCTACATAAGAGTAGCTTGACTGTGCCTGAGCCATACATGATGAGTTCGGAGAATAGATATTAATATCATTTGCCTTATCTGCGTTGATTCCGCCGAAATAGAGTGTCTCGTTTCTCGGAGTGGAATCGTAGTTTGATGTGCCTGTCTCTGTGGTTGTCTCACTTGATTCCTCGGAAGCCTCTTCGCTTGAAGCTGCCTCAGACTTTTCTTCGGTAGACTCAGCCGCGCTGCTCTCTGTCGATTCTTCTGTGGAAGTAGAAGAAGACGAGCTGCTCGATCCGCACGCTACCATCGAAACTGCCATAGCAAGTGTCAATACCACTGATAAAACCTTACGCCAGTTTTTCATGTGAAAATCCTCCCTATACCTGTAACCTATCCGACAAGGTTACTACCTTATGAGAAGATAATATACCAACAAATTATCATTTGCAACAGTCGTGAAAATTACAAGTTATTACAATTTGTAACCTTAAAGTGCATATGAAAAGCTTCATATCATTGGGCATTTTTACTTTTCAAGTTGGTATTGTATACAATTTTTGAGGCTTTAATTTTTCAATTCGAAACTTATGTTTTAATAATATTTATTATAATTATGCTTTCGCATTTCAAAGCTGATTGTTTGTTATCGATAAAATATATCAAAACCTCATTATTACAAAACTGTAACCATTTTATTGCTAAATTGTAATATTTTAGAGTTTACTTATATAATTTTCGCAAAAAGAGAAAAACTTTTATCATTTGTCGACAAAAGCATAAAAATCCCTCGGCATTTGTGCTCTGCCGAGGGAAATTCATTCAATTATCGGTTTTTAACGATGTTTAACTCTGTTTAACTTTGTTAAGCTACCGCAAATTCTAAAGATTTAGAATTATTCCTCTACGAGATAGATGTTGTAGAGAGCAGCAATTCCGTAACCGTCAGTTGCAACTGTCGGAGGAATATTGAGACCATCGCCCTGCTCCGGCCAACCGGACCATACGGACTCGTTAACCTGGTGGAAGTAAACCGGTCTGTACATAAGAGCAACAGAAGGAACCTCTGTGTTGTAGATTGTGTTGAGCTCCTTGTAGAGTGCTACAAGCTCTGTCTCGTCTGTTGTTGTCGGGATAGCTGCGAGGATCTCGTCAGCTCTCTCGTTGTACCATCTTGAGTAAGCGAAGGAAACTCTCTCAGGAATCTCGCCGCCGAAGCCGTACATTGTCTGGTAAGCACGAGCCCACATAGCATCAATAGCAGCACCGGTCATGGTAGCCATTGTCATGTCATAAGAGCCGAGCTGGATGTCGTCTGTGTAAACAGAAGTCTCAGGGAAGTAAGTTGTGATCTCGATACCGATCTCAGTACCTGCAGCTGCAACGATCTCGCAAGATGCGTTCCAGTCAGACCAACCTGACGGGCACTCTACCTTGAAGGAGAGCTTCTCGCCGTTGTACTCTCTGATGCCGTCGCCGTCTGTATCTGTGATGCCAGCCTCGTCGAGGAGAGCCTTAGCACCCTCATAGTCCTTACCAGCGAAGTTGAGAGCTGTAAGTGAACCGTCCTCGTCGCACTTCTTGAACATCTCCTGCTCGGAGTCTGTTGGGTTGAAGAGGGAGTGAGGAATCTCTGTGAATGTGTAAGAATAACCGGAAACTGCTGTGGAAATGATCTGATCGTAGTCGATAGCCATTGCGATAGCCTTTCTGACTGCTGTCTGATCAAGACCTGCCTTCTGGCAGTTGAACCAGAGTGTAGGCATGGAAGCATCGATGTAGTAAGGAGCCTCGTCGATATATGTTGAAATATCGAGACCCTTGTCTTCCCAGTATGTCCAAATGTTAGAAACGAACTGCTGGCTTACGTCAATCTCACCGGACTCGAAAGCAACAGCTGTTGTGTCGTTACCTGTGTAGATGTTATGGCAAACATACTTCGGAACAGGAAGCTGACCCCACATGGACTCTGCCTGGCCCCAGTAGTTGTCATCTCTTGTGAGAAGGATCTTCTGGTCGTTGTAGACGGAGAATGTGTAAGGACCTGTGTGAGGTGCATCCCACCAAGTTGCGTTCTTAAATGTATCTGCATCATCGCCTGCTTCTTCTTCCATCTTCTCGATGTAAGCCTTCTGGCAGATGTAGAGCTTCGGTAAGTACTCCTGCATCTTAAGCGGGTTGAAGTTTTCCTCGTTAGCGTGGAAAACAACTGTGTGCTCATCTGTAGCCTCTACGGAAGAAATGTAAAGACCCATATCAACGCCTGTGTTGGACTGATACTTGATGTGAGCGTCAAATGTAGCAACAACGTCATCAGCTGTGAGAGCTGTGCCGTCAGACCATGCTGCATCCTCATTGAGCTTTACAGTGATTGTCTTCTGATCTTCGCTTGTCTCCCATGCGTCGGCAGCAAGAAGCGGTACGCAAGAGTTATCAAGCATGTTGTACATGTAAAGTGTCTCATAAACGAGCTCACGAGCGGAGTCGTTCTGAGCGAGAACATAGTTGTTGGAGTTGGAAGAGAATGGGTTAGCATCGTTAGGTGTGCCCCACTGCTGACCGCCGATGTAAACTGTCTCGTTTCTCGGTGTTGTATCAACATCCTCTGTTGCTGTATCTGCTGTTGAAGTCTCCTCAGAAGCATCTGCCTCTGTTGACTCCTCTGTTGTAGCTGCCTCTGAAGACTCTGCTGTGTCAGCAGAAGACTCTGCAGTGCTCGAAGAAGAACTGCTTGAGCCGCAAGCTACCATTGAAACTGCCATAGCAAGTGTTAAGACCACTGCTAAAACTTTACGCCAGTTTTTCATGTAGATGAAATCCTCCTATAAAAATACCTTATACATACAGAACCTCGCACAATTAGGTTCTTACGCGTGACTTATTATAGACCTACTCATTCATAAAGTCAACACAAAATTCACTTAAATTTCACAAAAAATGCTCGATTTTTGCCTAAAATTAATAAAAAGTGCAGTAAAACGGTTAAAATCGCTAAATTCTTATTACAAATCGTTACTTTTTACCCCTTGAAATAAGCAAAAAATGTCCCCCCGACACTTGTGCTATGCCGAGGGGAACTGAAGTTAATTAAGGTTTAAATCTTTTTATTAAATTTTCCGATTTAAAATCCGATTGATTTTAAGCTTTGAATAATACCTGATTATTCGTCTGCAAGATAGATGTTGTAGAGAGCGGCAATTCCGTAACCGTCAGTTGCAACTGTCGGAGGAATGTTGTTGCCGTCGCCCTGCTCAGGCCAACCTGTCCATACAGACTCGTTTGTCTCGTGGAAGTAAACCGGTCTGTACATGAGTGCGTAGGAAGGAACTTCCTCGTTGTAGAGAAGGTTGAGCTCCTTGTAGAGTGCTACAAGCTCTGTCTCGTCTGTTGTTACAGGGATAGTGGAGAGAATTTCGTCTGCTCTCTCATTATACCATCTTGAGTAACCGTATGTGATTCTATCAGGAATCTCACCGCCGAAGCCCCACATTGTCTGATATGCACGGAGCCACATAGCGTCGATGCCTGCACCTGTCATTGTGGTCATGATGAGGTCATAGCCGCCTGTCTGGAGGTCTTCTGTCCAAACGGATGCTTCAGGGAAGTATGTTGTGAGGTCGATACCGATGTTCTGACCTGCTGCTGCAACGATTTCGCAGGATGCGTTCCAGTCAGACCAACCTGTCGGGCACTCAACTGTGAACTCAAGCTTCTTGCCGTTGTACTCTCTGTAGCCGTCGCCGTCTGTATCCTTAATGCCGGCCTCTTCGAGAAGTGCGTTTGCACCTTCTACATCCTTACCTGCGAAGTTAGTAGCTGTAAGAGCTCCGTCCTCATCGCACTTCTTGAACCACTCCTGCTCAGCGTCAGTCGGGTTGAAGAGTGAATGCGGAACCTCTGCGAATGTGTAGGAATAACCTGACATTGCGGAAGAAATAATCTGATCGAAGTCTGTTGCCATTGCGATAGCTTTTCTGACTGCTGTCTGATCAAGACCCTCTGTCTGGCAGTTGAACCAAAGTGTAGGCATTGATGCATTTACATAGTAAGGAGCTTCGTCAATGTAAGTGGAAATATCGAGTCCCTTGTCTTCCCAGTATGTCCAGATGTTAGCAACGAACTGCTGGTCGATATCGATTTCACCGTTCTCGAATGCGATAGCTGTTGTATCGTTTCCGGAATAGATGTTGTGAGCGAGGTACTTAGGTGCAGGAAGCTTGCCCCACATGGACTCGTCCTGTCCCCAATAGTTATCGTCTCTTGTGAAGACGAGCTTCTGATCGTTATGAACTGTGAGAGCATAAGGGCCGGAATGAGGTGCATCCCACCATGTAGCGTTCTTAAACTTCTCGGAATCGCCGCCGCACTCTTCTTCCATCTTCTCGATGTAAGCTGCCTGTGCGATAAAGAGCTTCGGCATGTACTCCTGGAGCTTAAGCGGGTTGAAGTTCTCTTCGTTAGCTGTGAAGACTACTGTGTAATCATCTGTAGCCTCACAGGAAGCGATGTAAAGACCCATATCTGCGCCTGTGTTGGACTCATACTTAATGTGAGCGTTGAATGTAGCAACAACGTCGTTAGCTGTTAAAGGAGTTCCGTCCGACCAATGAGCAGCCTGATTAATCTTGACTGTAATTGTCTTCTGGTCGTCACTCATAACCCAATCGCCGTCTGCAAGGAGCGGAACGACTGAACCGTCGAGCATGTTGTACATATAAAGTGTCTCGTAAACAATCTCACGAGCCGAGTCAGCCTGTGACATCGGGAAGCAGTTAGAGTTGGATGAGTAGGGGTTGATGTCGTTAGCTGTGCCCCACTGCTGTCCGCCGAAGTAAACTGTTTCGTTTCTCGGAGTTGTGTCGGCATCTGTCTCTGTTGTCTCAGCTGCAGAAGATTCTACCTCTGCCGACTCCTCACTTGATTCTGCCTCTGTGGATTCTTCCGCTGCAGAAGACTCCGTAGACTCTGTCGAAGCTTCCGATGAAGCCTCTGAGGAAGAACCGCCGCTTGAACCGCAAGCGACCATTGAAACTGCCATAGCAAGTGTCAAAACCACTGCTAAAACCTTACGCCAGTTTTTCATTGAAAAATCCTCCTGTTAAACCTTATAACCTTATACAGCCTATCGCCCCGCACAATCTCGGGCTTTAAGCACAAGCTTACTTTACTCCCGTATTATAGAAAAGTCAACAATTTTTATCTTGTTTACATTTTAATTATATTAATATTGCACAAATGCAAATTAAATCAAAATTATTTTTCTAAAGTGAAAATAAAATTATGAACTTTGGCCATTTTAACGGATAATTGTTTCAAAACGGACACTGTATTTTGCTAAATTAATTAATCTAACATATTATTAAAACATTTAACAAAATCAGAGCCGCAAATTTTCCTAAATTAGAAAAATTAGCGGCTGCCCTGAACGTGGTAAAACAAATTTTCTTGTGTTTATAATATTTCTCTTAATAAAAAAGTTTGTTCAAATAATCCAACAAGTAAAATTCAAATGTTTTTCTTTGACTTCTGTTACACCCGATAAATAAATTTTGAGAAATTTTTCTTGCGCAGAAAATATCCCCCGGCACTTGTGCTATGCCGAGGGATCAAGGTTAATAAGGTTTAATCATTTGTAATTTTCTAAATCCGAGTTTGACTTAGTTTTTAATTTGTGTGGGTGAAAAATCTACTGCTGTAAACTCACCCTGCAATCGGAAGCGGCTCTGCTCCTTATGAACGGAGCCCCATCTGATTTTAGGTATTTTTATAGGTATTTTCTAGGTATTTTTATCAAGTTATTCATCTACAAGCGTGATGTTGTAGAGAGCTGCGATTCCGTAACCGTCCATTGCAACCGTCGGAGGAATGTTGGTTTCATCGCCCTGCTCAGGCCAACCTGTCCATACAGATTCGTTTGTCTCGTGCCAGTAGCTCGGTCTGTACATAAGAGCGAATGAAGGAACCTCTTCAAGGTAGATTTCGTTAAGCTCCTTGTAAAGTGCTACAAGCTCGTCTTCGTCTGTTGTTACAGGGATAGTGGTGAGAATCTCGTCTGCTCTCTCGTTGTACCATCTTGAGTAACCGTATGTGATTCTATCAGGAATCTCACCGCCGAAGCCGTACATTGTCTGATAAGCACGGAGCCACATAGCGTCGACGCCTGCACCTGTCATTGTGAACATGAACATATCGTAGTTACCTGTCTGTGCGTCCTCTGACCAAACAGATGCCTCAGGGAAATATGTTGTGAGGTCGATGCCGATGTTCTGACCTGCTGCTGCGACAATCTCGCAAGCTGCGTTCCAGTCTGACCAGCCTGACGGGCTCTCAACCTTGAATGCGAGCTTCTTGCCGTTGTACTCTCTGTAACCGTCGCCGTCTGTATCCTTAATGCCTGCCTCATCGAGAAGATCGTTTGCACCGTCTATATCCTTACCTGTGAAGTTAAGAGCTGAAAGTGTACCGTCCTCATCACACTTTGAGTACCACTCCTGCTCGGCGTCTGTCGGGTTGAAGAGTGAACGCGGAACCTCTGAGAATGTATAAGAGTATCCCGAAACTGCTGAAGAAATAATCTGATCGTAATCAACCGCCATTGCGATAGCTTTTCTGACTGCCGACTGATCAAGTCCCTCTGTCTGGCAGTTGTACCAAAGCGTCGGCATTGTTGCATTTATGAAGTAAGGTGCTTCATCAATATAAGTGGAAATATCGAGACCCTTGTCTTCCCAGTATGTCCAGATATTGGCAACAAACTGCTGGTTCATATCAATTTCACCGTTCTCAAATGCGATAGCCATTGTATCGTTTCCTGAGTAGATGTTATGAACAAGATACTTAGGTACAGGAAGCTGACCCCACATGGACTCGTCCTGACCCCAGTAATTATCGTCTCTCTTAACGATTATTTTCTGCTCGTTATGAACTGTGAGTGTATATGGACCGGAATGAGGTGCGTCCCACCATGTTGCAGTTTTGAACTTCTCAGAATCGCCGCCGCACTCTTCTTCCATTTTTGCGATGTAATCTGCCTGGCAGATATACATCTTAGGCAAATACTCCTGGAGCTTAAGCGGGTTGAAGTTCTCTTCGTTAGCTGTAAAGACTACCGTATAATCATCAGTTGCCTCACAGGAAGCGATGTAAAGACCCATGTCTGCGCCTGTTGCCGAATTGTACTTAATGTGAGCATTGAATGTTGCGACAACATCGTTAGCTGTTAAAGCTGTACCGTCAGACCAGTGAGCAGCCTGATTAATCTTGACTGTAACACTCTTCTGGTCGTCACTCATAACCCAGTCGCCGTCTGCAAGGAGCGGTACGACCGAACCATCGAGCAAGTTGTACATATAAAGTGTCTCATAAACAATTTCACGAGCGGAATCGCCCTGACTGTTTAGGTAATTGTTTGAGTTTGATGAGTAGGGGTTGATGTCGTTAGCAGTACCCCACTGCTGTCCGCCGAAGTAAACCGTTTCGTTTCTAGGTGTTGCATCGTCGTCTGTTGCTGTATCCGCTGTGGAAGTATCTGCGGAAGTGTCATCTGCCTCAGTATCTGCCGACTCTGTCGACTCGTCGGCCGCAGTCGCATCCGTCGATGTACCCGAAGAGCTGCCTGAGCCGCAAGCGACCATTGAAACTGCCATAGCAAGTGTCAAAATCACTGCTAAAATCTTACGCCAGTTTTTCATTGAAAAATCCTCCCGTTAAACCTTATATACAGCCTAAAGCCCGACCTTGCACAACCTCGGGTTTCAGGCGCAAATAAATATTACTCCTCGGTTTGATTAATGTCAAGACTTTTTATAACTTAAATAATAACGATTATAATAGAGATTGAAATATATCGGACAAATTGTACAATTCTCAAAATTCAAACTAAATTTGCAAAAATTATACTTTCTTTGACATATAACTAATTTAGCTGTTAAACAATCAACAGCCCAAAACGGTTAACCTCATAAATTTTCCTAAATTTAATGAAAGAGCAAAGATATTAAACGGGATTTATTCCTGTAATTTCACCAAAAATTTGTATATATGAACAACAAAATAAAGCCGCAGAAGATAATCTGCGACTTTTACAAAACTTTAGAAAAATTTTACTTGTGATATTTACTGCCGTTGTTTATCGAAAAGGCACGATAAATCTGCTCGCACAGCATAACCCTCGCAAGCTGGTGCGGAAATGTCATAGGTGACATGGAAATACCCTTGCCCGCTTTCTTTACCTCGTCGGAAAGTCCGTGGGATGAGCCGATAACAAAGGCTATTGCACTCTCGCCGCCTATAGCCTCATTTTCTATCATTTTCGCAAGACCCTCGGAAGAATAGGTCTTTCCCTCAATGACAAGGGGGATTATCTTGCACCGTGCGTCCGCCGCATGCTTGAGAATTATTTTCCCCTCCTCGTTAAGGGCTTTTTCTATGTCCTTGTCGGCAGGATTGTTCGGAAGCTTATATTCGGCTATCTCGTCAATCGAAAACTTGCAGAATGCGCCCAAACGCTTGGTATATTCGCTCACAGCGTCTCGCCAATATTTTTCTTTGAGATTTCCGACACATATAATTTTAACCGTCTGCATACTCTCTTTGTTTCTCTCCGTCAAAAAATGATAGTTCTGCCGTCCGTGTTTTCCCGTCTTGCACAGGTGAGCGTGAAGTCGATATTCTCGTGCATGCCCTCCATTTTAAGCTCGCAGGCACTTGTCTCATAGGCAAGCTCGGGAAGATTATTCTCGTGGCTTAGATGAGCAAGCATGAATCTTCTTGTGCCGTTCTTGATGAGTTCGGGAAGAAAATGCGCACAGCTGTCATTCGAGAGATGTCCTCGGTCAGAGAGTATTCTTCTCTTAAGCTGATACGGATAGGGGCCGTTGTTTAACATTCTCACATCGTGATTGGACTCTATTACGATGTAGTCCGAGCCCTTTATGCCATTCTTGACCTCATCGGAAACAAAGCCGAGGTCTGTCGCAAGCGAAAAAATCTTTCCGTCAGGCATCTCAACACGATAGCCGCAACTTTCTGCACAGTCGTGAGATGTATGAAACGGAAACACGCTCATTCCGGCTGCCACTGCGCCCTCTCCAATCTCATACTGCGGAAACTTATCGTTAAGCTCCCCCATGCTTCTGAGTGCACCGAGCGTGCCGCCGGTCGCATATACAGGCGTTTTATACTTTGAAGAAAAAACTCTCAAGCCCTTCACGTGGTCGCTGTGCTCATGCGTGACGAAAATCGCCTTCACTGCCTCGGGAGAGATATCAAGGCTCTTTAGCATCTCTGTTGTCTGTTTGCAGTTTCTGCCGATGTCAATTAGTATTCCGTTGTCGTTTTCGCCCAAAAAGTAGCTGTTTCCGCTGCTGCCGCTGAAAAGCGGAATAAGTCTTGCCATTAACCTAACCTCGCAAAAAAACAGCCTCGGTTTTGCCGAGACTGTATTTCATTTTATCGTTTTTATTCTTAACCGATTCTGTCCGCCGCAGAATCCGGCTTCTGCTGAAGATAAATATCCGCTCCAAGCTTAGTAAGCTTGCCGACAATATCCTCGTAGCCACGCTGAATATGCTTGATTTCCTCAACGCTCGTGGTTCCCTTTGCCACAAGGCCTGCAATAATCATTGCGGCACCTGCACGCAAATCGACCGCCTTAACGGGGCCGCCCTTAAGCTCGGGCACACCCTCGATAACGGCAATTCTTCCGTTTACGGTGATTTTTGCACCGAGGCGCTTCAATTCCTCGATATATCTGAAACGGTTCTCCCAAACATTCTCGTTAATGATGCTTGTTCCGTTTGCCACGCTGAGCACAACGCCGATTTGCGGCTGCATATCGGTAGGAAAGCCCGGATGCGGCATGGTCTTAACGTTGCACTTCTTAAGCGGCTGGTCACGAACAACTCTCACAGAGTCATCGTACTCGTAAATCTTCACGCCCATCTCTTCAAGCTTAGCCGTGATAGACTCAAGATGCTTCGGAGTAACATTCTTTATGAGAACATTTCCGCCTGTAGCCGCAACGGCAGCCATATATGTTCCTGCCTCAATCTGATCGGGAATGACAGAGTAGCAAACACCCTTGAGGTGCTTTACGCCCCTGACCTTTATCGTATCTGTACCCGCACCGCTGATATTTGCTCCCATGGTGTTGAGAAAGTTCGCCACGTCAACGATATGCGGCTCTCTTGCGGCATTCTCGATTACGGTCAAGCCTTCTGCCTTAACCGCCGCAAGCATGATATTGATGGTAGCACCGACAGTAACCATATCGAGGTAGATGTTTGCGCCCTTAAGCTTGTCGGCATAAACCTCAATCTGAGCATTCTCCTTGACGTCATAGGTGCATCCGAGTGCCTCAAAGCCCTTGAGGTGCTGGTCGATAGGTCTGACGCCGAAGTCACAACCTCCCGGAAGCGGAGCGATAGCCTTATTAAATCTCGAGAGCAAAGCTCCGATGAAGTAGTAAGAGCCGCGCATCTTTCTTCCGAGATCGCTCGGAACCTCATAGGTATCGATGGTTGTAGGGTCTATATCAATGGTGTTTTTATCAACGTAATGAACATCTGCTCCCATCTGAGTCAAAATCGATGTGAGGATATTGACATCGGAAACATCAGGTACATTCTCGATTCTGCACGGGCCTTCAGCAAGAAGAGCCGCCGGGATAATAGCAACAGCAGCATTTTTTGCTCCGCTTATCGTTACCTCGCCGTTCAGAACGTTACCGCCCCTGATAATAAATTTATCCAAAATTACACTTCCTATTTTTTGTTTTATTTACACTTTAGAATTTACTAATCAATTTTACTGCCGAATAATTCAGTTTAAATTCGGTTTACATATTACACCGAATAATAATACTACATTTTCAGTGATTAGTCAACCTTTTAGCCATTTCAAGCCTTTTTTGAGGTTATCGGCTTTTCTGTTCCCTCAATCAGACGCTTGATGTTAGCGTGATGCTTGATGATAACGGTTGCGCCGACAAGAACAGAGAGCAATGTCACGAGTATAACATACATACCCGTCTTGTCCCCGTGGTTTGCAAGCGGACTTTTATAGAAGTCAAAAAAGTAGGTGAATAGGAATGTTGAAATCGGATAAACCGCCGCACCGATTATCGAGCCGAGAGAAATTATCTTCTTCCAAACAAATACGATAAGAAATATTGCGATAACGGCAAGGAAACATCTCCAGTCGATAAAGAGCATGAGCGCCGTGCTTGTGACAACGCCCTTGCCGCCGCGGAATCCGAAATAAATCGGGAACATATGGCCGAGCATACAAGCGTAACCGGCTACATAACCGCTCAAATCGACATAATCGACCGAGAGAAGATTTGCGTCTACGGTAGTTCTTATCATGGCACGTGCAATGAGTATTGCCGCCGCACACTTCAAAAAGTCAAGCACAAAGGTAGCAACAGCGGGGCCCTTGCCGTAAACTCTGAGCATATTTGTCATGCCTGCGTTTCCGCTGCCGTATTTTCTTACGTCGTCATGCTTAAGCTTTGTTAAAATTATAGAAAAGTTGAGACTTCCGAGCAAATATGAGATTATTGCCGAAAGTATTGCCGGAACAATAATATATGGAATGTCTGATGCATGCATAGTACTATCCGTCCTTTATTTGTTTTCTTTAGGATTGTCCGAATTAAAAATATCGGCTCTTAGTTTACTGAGGATTCTTTTCGCCCTTTTCTCTGATTATGAAATGAATCGGAGTTCCGTCAAGTGCGAAAACCTCTCTGATTCTGTTCTCCAAATATCTCTGATAAGAAAAGTGGAAAAGCTCCTTTGAATTAACAAAGAAAACAAACGTTGGCGGTCTTGTGCTTGCCTGAGTGAGATAATAAATCTTGAGTCGTCTGCCCTTGTCTGTCGGCGGCTGAACTCTTGCGGTAGCCTGAGCGAGAATATCGTTAAGCGTACCTGTTGTGATTCTCATAGCGTTGTTTGCGGCAACTGTCTTAATCATCTCAAAAAGCTGGTCGAGTCTTTGTCCCGTCTTAGCCGAAATAAATATAATCGGAGCATATGACATAAACGAGAAGTCGTTCTCGAGAGACTTTCTGTAAGCCTCAAGTGTACCCGTATCCTTTTCAACGGCATCCCACTTGTTGACGGCAATGATACAGCCCTTTCCTGCCTCGTGAGCGATTCCCGCTACCTTTGAGTCCTGCTCTGTGAAGCCGACTTCAGCGTCAATCATAATGACGCACACGTCCGCTCTGTCAACAGCCATCTCTGCTCTGAGGTTCGAGTATTTCTCGATGGAATCGTTAACTCTGCTCTGGCGTCTGAGTCCTGCTGTATCGATAAAAGTAAATGTGCCGAATTTATTTTCAATCGTCATATCGATTGCGTCTCTTGTTGTGCCGGCAATATCGGAAACAATACATCTGTTTTCGCCCGATACACGGTTAACAAGCGAGGACTTTCCTACATTCGGCTTACCGATAACGGCAACCTTGATGATCTCGCTTGTCTCGTCCTCATCCTCTTCGGGCGGGAAATACTGCATGACAGCGTCAAGCAAGTCGCCCGTTCCGTGGCCGTGAACAGAAGAAACTGCAATCGGATCACCGAGACCCAAATTATAGAACTCGTAGAACTCTGCCGGCGGATCGCCTACGGAGTCGCATTTATTTACGCAAAGAACAACGGGAACACGGGAACGCATGAGCATATCCGCAATTTCCATATCTGTATTTACAACGCCCGAACGCAAATCTGTAACAAAGATGATTACATCGGCGCTGTCCATAGCAAGCTGAGCCTGCTCTCTCATCTGAGAAATGATAACATCGTTCGACTTCGGCTCAATACCGCCTGTATCAACGAGGGTGAATTTTCTTGTCTGCCATTCGCATTCGCCGAAGATTCTGTCTCTTGTTACGCCGGGAGTGTCCTCGACTATTGAAAGTCGCTGACCGATGAGCTTATTAAAAAGCGTGCTCTTTCCGACATTCGGTCTTCCGACTACTGCTACTATCGGTTTTGACATCTTTCTTCCTCCTTATTTTCTTCTGAATCAAGCTCTTTGAGCTTTTTTAATATATCTTCATCTGCCGGACAAAATTCATAATCGTCCGTCTCGGCAGGGGTCATCCATTTAATTTCTGCGTGCTCGAGAAGCTGTGGCTCGCCCGATTCTATTTCGCAGTTAAAAAGCGTCAGCCTCACGGTCATATCTGGATACTCATGCGTCAAGTCGGCAAAAACATCGTTCACCCTGACTTTTATCGCAAGCTCCTCTTCGCATTCACGAACGAGTGCGTCCTCGGGTGTTTCACCCTTTTCGACCTTACCGCCGACAAATTCCCACAGCAAACCTCTTGTCTTGTGAGGCGGTCTTCTGCATGCCAAAAATCTTTTTCTGTCGCCGTCCCATATGAGAGCGGCTACAACCTTCACGATTTTTCCGTATCTCTCTTCAAATTCCGTCATAGCTAATCTGTCTTCTGTAAATTATTTCAAATTGAAAACATTATTCTCTTAATTATATCAGATTTTCTCGCAAATTGTCGATAAAAATCCAAAATTCAAGCAAAAAAATAGAGAAGAGGTGAACCCCTTCTCTATCGTGCATTACAAAATCAGTAAGCAAAAATATTACTTAAGCTTCCTTGTTGATAACCTGTCTGCCGTTGTAATATCCGCAGTTGCCACATACTCTGTGAGGTGTCTTGTACTCACCGCACTGTGGGCATTTCATGAGGGCAGGGGCACTTAACTTCCAAACATTGGAACGTCTCTTATTCTGTCTTGCACTGGATACTTTAGCCTTTGGTACAGCCATGGCTTAGCACCTCCTCTTATAATTTAATCATCTATAAGTTGTCCCAAAACAGCCCATCTCGGATCTATTTGGGATTTACTGCAATCGCAGGTTGTCCTGTTGAGATTAGCTCCGCAAGTAGGGCATAATCCCTTGCAGTCATCACTGCACAGGAACTTGACAGGCATCTCGAGAATCAAATCGGAATAGATAAGCTCGTCTAAATCAAGCTCCTTATTCTCGATAACGATGAAGGAATCGTCGTCCTCCTCGTTGCTAAGCTCAGAAACGATTGTGTGAGATACATCGAGACTGAGGTTCTTTGTTGTTTCCTCGGCACATCTGTCGCATGGTTTGGAATAAACATATTCCACGTGTGCGGTAAGCTCGGCAGAACCCGCAAACGGCTTAATCACTCCCGTCACCTTAACAGGCGAAACAAAAGGATAGCATCCGTCAATCTCGGTGTCCTTCAAGCTGAAAGCATAATCGATATCAATTTGCTTCTCTTCATCCGCAAAAACCCTTGTTAGGTCAATACGCATAAGTCACCTCAAACCGTACTTGTCTATTATACTTACACTAAGCCCGTTTGTCAAGAAAAATCGAGGGTAGAATTTCCGTATTTTTCAAGAAATTTACCTTGTTTTTCATCTTTGGGCTATATTCAAAATTACCGACAGGGTAAGTCCTGCCGGTAATTAGGTCTTACTTCGTAAGATTACTTTGCGATGTAATCTGTGAGGCTTGACGGAATGTCAGCGTCGTCTGCAGAAACGAGAAGAACGATGTTAACATCCTTTGCGGCAGGTGCAAGACCTGTTACGAATGCATCAAGCTCTTCCTCATCGATAACCTTGAGAGTAGAGTCTACAAAAACATCTGTGATGTCGTAGTTACCTGCGAGGATACCGCAAACAAAGCCCTGAAGTGCAGCTTCGCCGTTTACGCTGTAATCATCAACATTGATAAGACGGATTGACGGTGCGATATCATATGTGAGCTTAGAGCCCTTTTCGAGAACAACAACGTTTCCCTTGGACTCACTTGCAGCCTTATTTGCGAGCTCGATGAGCTTCTTGGTCTTTCCTGAACCTTTTTTTCCTGTTAAAAGAGTAATCATTATTTGCTCCTCCTAAATGTATTTACTTGAAAGGGGGTTATCCCTTAAAAATCTACACTCTTAAGCTCTTCCTGAGCCTTAGAGATCTGTGCCTCGAGAACCTCTCTCTCTGCCTCGTAGCCGGGCTTTCCGAGAAGTGCGAACATTTTCTTCTTGTAGTTCTCAACACCGGGCTGGTTGAACGGGTTGACAGCGAGAAGATAACCGCTGATTGCACAAGCCTTCTCGAAGAAATAGATTATCTCACCGAGAGTGTGCTCTGTAAAGTCAGGACACTCGAGAACGATCTGCGGTACTCCGCCCTCTGTGTGAGCGAGAACAGTAGCCTCGAAAGCCATCTTGTTGACCCAAGACATCTTCTTGCCCTCGAGGAAGTTGAGTCCGTCAACATTCTCGGGATCGTTTCCGATGACAAAGTCTCTCGATCTCTTGTCGAAAAGGACTGTTGTCTCGAACATGGTTCTTGAACCCTCCTGCATGAACTGACCCAAAGAGTGAAGGTCTGTTGAGAATACGCAGGATGAAGGATAAATTCCTCTGCCGTTCTTACCCTCGGACTCGCCGAAGAGCTGTTTCCACCACTCGTTCATGAGAGTGAATCTCGGTGAATAGGAAACAAGAACCTCAATTCCCTTGTGCTTTCTGTAAAGGATATTTCTGATAGCGGCATAAAGATAGCAATCGTTATGCATGATATCGGGATCTACATACTTGTTCTGAGCGAATCTTGCGCCCTCCATGAGAGCGTCAATATCAATACCGGCAACGGCTATCGGAAGAAGTCCGACTGCTGTTAAAACTGAGAATCTGCCTCCGACGTCATCCGGAACAACAAAGGTCTCGTAGCCTTCCTTGTCAGCCAAATGCTTAAGTGTTCCCTTTGCTCTGTCTGTTGTGCAGAAGATTCTCTCTCTTGCACCCTCTTTGCCGTACTTCTCTTCGAGAAGCTCACGGAAAATTCTGAATGCGATTGCCGGCTCGGTTGTAGTACCGGATTTGGAAATCATATTAATGCAAACATCCTTGCCCTCGCAGATCTCACGAAGCTCGTGAAGATGAGTTGAGGAAAGTGAGTTACCTGCATAGTAAATGGCAGGTGTGCCCTTGCGAAGGTCGTTGTACTTATCGGATTTCATAAACTCGATAGCAGCTCTTGCTCCGAGATAGGATCCGCCAATACCGATAACGATGAAAACATCACAGGAATCCTGAATTTTCTTTGCTGCCTTCTTGATTCTTGCAAACTCTTCCTTGTCATAATCTGTCGGAAGTGTCATCCAGCCGAGGAAGTCGCTTCCAGGTCCTTTGCCGGAAGTAAGAAGATCGTGAGCGCTCTTAACCTGTGCGGAAATTGCCTCATATTCGTCCGGTGCAATAAAATTCTTAAGATAGCCTGTTTCAAGCTTTAAAGCCATTATATACCATTCCTTTCAATCCTGACTGTACTCTATCAGTTGTAAACATTTTACAATAATTAATGACATATTGCAAGGATTGATAATAAGTATTTTATAAAAATTCACATTTGGATACAAAATAAAGCTCTCTGTCAAAATGAACAGAGAGCTTTTCTGCTCGGTTATCAGTCAGCCTGCTTTGTCTTAAACTCGTCAAGATCAATGACTTTTCCGTCATTTAATCTTGATTCCTCCGAGGCAAGAGCGATAAAATGGCTTTCCATGCTTCTCGAAAGGCTTGTCGTTCTGTGGTTCGGCTCTTCATCGTTAATCAGCATATCGACAAATTCGCTTATCATGCCGCTGTCTCCACCGCCGTGACCGCGAAGGTCAGCAGAAAGCAGCTTGACGTCAATCTCTTCCTTCTCCTGTCCGAAGGTCTCAACCGTGATGATATTCGACTTCATGTCGGCTGTGATTTCTCCGCCCGTGCCCATGATATGGATGTAGCGGTAGCATTTATCGGTAAACGCACACATAGTGAAATTAAGCGTACTGCCGTCCGTCATTTCCATGTTGATAACCTGATGGTCGACAACATCGTTATCACACATATAAACGCATCTGCCGTAGGGGCCGTGCTCGATAGCGTCATATATCTTCTCTCTTGTCGGATTAATTGCGAGAACCTCACTCATAAAGCTTACGGTGTGGTCAATTCCCGTTCCCTCGTTTGTGACATAAATCTTCTCTGCGTCAAACACGCACTTGTCCTTAGCCTTGCATCCGCCCATACAGTAAGGTGTTGCACCCTCGGGAGCACATTCCTTCTTGAAAAGGTGAGTTGAGCCGAATGAAGATATTCTCTTGCAGGTCTTGCCTGTGAGCCAAAGAAGAATATCCATATCGTGACAGCACTTCTGAAGAATCATCGGGCTTGAAAGCTTGGAGTTTCTCCAGTTTCCTCTGACGAACGAATGAGCCTGATGCCAGTAAGCAACATTCTCGTTAGCCGTAACGCTGACAACGTCACCGACTCTGCCGTCATGAATCAAATCATAAAGCTTATTATAGAATGCCGTGTATCTTAAAACATGGCATACAATAATTCTGTTGTTCTTCCCATTTGCTGCTTCAAGGAGCTCCTGACACTTATGCAAATCAGGGCTTATCGGCTTTTCGAGCACGATGTCATATCCCTTCTCAAGAGCCATAATTCCTTCGTCGACATGCTGTCTGTCCATGGTGCATATGCATACTACATCGGCAAGCTTGGGATGAGCGAGCATTTCCTCGGCACTTGCAAAACACATGTCGTCTGCGATATTATAAAGCTTCTTAGCCTGTTCCACCTTTTCGGGCACGATATCGGCGACAGCCACAACCTTGATTTTCTCGGGATAAAGCTCTGCCATCGAAGCATAAGTGCTTCCTCTTGAACCGAAACCGGCAATAGCAAATGTAATCGGTGCTTTCATTTTACATTCCTTCCTTCTTAAGCATAACAGCTTGTATACACAAATCTGAATGCATAATATCACTTATGCTCATTTATTTCAACACCGATTGCCCATAAAATAAAAATAAGCTGCAGATTAGCTCCGCAGCTTATTTTTTGTTAATTTTCATACATCGGTTTGATGAGGTTAAGATCAGAATCTGATGTAAGAGCAGCCGAATCCTGTGTTAACGAGCTCGGCATTGCTCATCTTGTGAGATCTTCTAACGTATACTCTCTCAAGTGTGGACTTCTTAAATAAATTAGCAATCTTTTTCATAGTGAATTTCCTCCG